>NZ_PVXQ01000039.1 GCF_002995745.1 Clostridium vincentii
TGATCCAGATTTATTTAAATCACTATTTCCATGGAGTAATCTTCCTGCTGAATGCTATTTAAATAAAAAGGATTGAAAATAAGCGGTTAATGACTGTCAACGTGACGAGTTATTAACCGCTTACTTATAGTTTGTACTTTACAATGAGTTAATGTATTGGGTACTATACAATTATTCACTATTAGAATTTCATTTTCTTTTAAATAACTTTCATCAAGCATTGTATTATAGGCGTTCTTATATTCTTTATTAAATATAATCTTACCTTTTGTTTCTTCTGTTTTCATTGGGTTAAATATTCTAATTGCTAAACCAGTACCTTTTTCTTGCTTCTTTAATGAACTTAAAGCAAAATTCTCATTTTCAAATTCAAGTAAGCTATATTTATTTTCATATACCTTTTCTTCATCTCTTAATGCAAATATCATTCTGCCATTTAAGAAGTCAGCATATTCATAAACTTGAATTGGAGTTAAATATCTTTTTGCTAAATTAGCAATATTAGCTTTATCGAATTCATTATTGTAAATATGAATTCCAAAAGTGAAATTTAGCTTTCCTAGTAGTTGTGAATTTGGGGTTTCTACTATTTTTTCGCCTGAGGACCTACCTGGTCTGTATAGTAAATTTTCTTTCCCCATGTGGCTAAAACTTCTAAATAGAGTTAATGCTATAGTATCAAATTTTTCTCCAACTATTTGATATTCACGAACCCCTTCAGTGAATAGTGCTAGTCCTCTTTCTCCATCTTCTAATGTAACAAAACTTTGCATTGGTTCTATAGTTATTGGCTTTTCTTGCCATAGGGCCTCATTTGCTTTCCAAAGTTTTATTTCTTCCCTTAGTACAGTTTGTCTACTTATTACACCGAATTGTTGATCTGCAATAGACAATTTTGATGCAATTTCAGTATTGAATAAAACTCTAACTCTATGAGATAATGCTTTATTGTCAACATCTATATGAAATAGTATTATATTCTTGTCATCATCTAATGAGATTTTCATTTCTACTCGCATGTCTACAGAAACATTTCCAATAGATCGTTCATCTAAAGATGCTGGTAATTTCATAGAATATTTTAATATTAACTCTTCTTGTATTTCAGATTTTAAAGCAGTAACTTCTGATTTGAAATCTAAAGAAGATATTATTAAGTCTTTTCTTGGGGGAGAGTAGTTGTATGAATCTCCATCGTCCCCATTTTCCTCAAGTATAGCTTGAGTGGAATAAAGTCTATTAGAGATCTTATCCATAACGTTAATTGAACCATTTTCATTTGCTGAGATCTTATAATATTTATTTTCTATTTCAGTTTCTTTATTTTCTTTAACTGAAAGCTTATTTTTTTTGTTTAATTCAAATACAACTTGGCAATATCCTACAGAAGGAACATCTTCTGCTTTAAGTACTATCTTAGCTTTATATACCTTGCTTGGTACATAGATTTTCTTGCTTGGATTTAATCTTATAGTTTGAGCTAAAACATAATCACTTATATCTTCTTTTGACTTTATTACATATTTAAGTTCTTTTCCGTCTATAGTCTTAATTATAAAATCTTCTTCAGGAACAAAAGCTTCAAATTCAATTACTTCAGTTCTATTTTTAGGTGAGGCGTTAAATAATGTTAATGTAATTTCTTCATTATTATTTTTAATCTTTGTTGATACTAATCTCATATGAAGATCCAATAGATTTATTGATAAATCCCTAGCTTGCTTATATCTCATATAAACATCTTCATTAGTAGTATCACTATTACATGATCCAATACTATCATGAGCAGCATTTTCAAACATTAACTTCCATATATCTCTCATAGTTGTATGGGGGTAGTCATTGCCTAAAGAATAACTCATGGTTAAAATAGGTTCAACAACATTTACTATATAGTTTTCCAAATGATTATTCATCATCTTTAAATCTGATCTTGATGAAAAAATAGATTTATGGATTCTCATATGTTTCCCATTAACAAATTCTCCTTCAAGTTCTTTAAAATCACTTCGCTCAGACTTAACACTACTAATATAATTTTCTATAGTACTCATAATATATTCATTTTCATCATCTATATCATTTGCCTTTTTTAATATCTCTGGAAGATTAACTCTTATAGGTGCTTGGTCAAAACCATTTGGGAAGTAGATATTATTTGTACTTGCCTTTTCCTTAAGTTTGCCTATTTGTTCCTTTAAGTAAACTTTTAATTCTTTTTCATCTTCAGGAATATTACCACCATAATAATATCCAAAAGGAATTTGCACTGCAAAAGCTACAGTCCCATCAGAACCCTTCCAGTTAAACTCTGTTGAATCAACCATATCATCTGAAACCCCTCTCCAAAATAAAGAATCCTTTATTCCGAAGCCGCTATAAATCTGTGGCATTTGAGCTGATTGTCCAAAAGAATCTGGAACATATCCAACCTTCATATAATTACCAAACTCTTTACATCTTTCAATTCCATAATATAAGTTTCTTACAATTGACTCACCAGATATAACAAGTTGATCTGTTTGAGTATACCAAGGCCCAATTATTAATTTACCTTTTTGAACTAATGACTTTATTCTTTCTTCATCATTTGGCATCCATTTTAAATAATCATCAAGAAGTGATGCTTGAGCATCAATCATAAAGTATTTAAATTCATCATTACTTTCTAATGTATCTAAAACATCTTTAAAATCCTTCATTAAGTATATCTTTGATCTTGAAGTTGTAAAATACCATTCTCTATCCCAATGGCTGTGTGGTACAACATGAACTATATTCTTCATAATTTCTTCCTTCTAAATAAGGCTATCTCAAAGCTCTAATTAATTTGCTTGTTTTAGAGTTAAATTTGAGATAGCCTTTAGTTTTCTTATGACATTTCTAAAATTATTTCCTCATCATCTTCTTTACTCTTTGCTCCTTCTTCGTCATCATTGAAATCAACGAAGATGGTGGATAAAATTGCTATTGTGAATGATCCTACAATGGCACCAATCAAATATGCCCAACCGGAACCTACTGAAATAAATCCATATAATCCACCAATTGGAGGCATTATAGCGTGAGCTCCTAATAATGCTGTAAGACCAGCGCCTAACGCACAACCTATCATATTAACAGGAATTAATTTCAATGGATTAAAGAGTGTATATGGAATTGCTCCTTCTGTAATACCTATAAAGCCCATAATTAAATTACCTTTGCCTGCTTCTCTAAAAGATTCTGAAAATCTTGATTTTCTAATTAATGTAGCAATACCATATCCTAATGGTGGTATAACTATTGCACAGTTAATTAAAATTGCTGGTAAGTAAACCCCTTCTGTAAGTAATACATTTCCAGCCATCCATGCTGATTTATTTACAGGTCCACCTAAGTCAAATCCAATCATTGCGCCTAAAATCACAGCTAATAGAATAACATTTGTTCCATTTGCGCACATTGATTTAATCCATTCAATAAGGGATATATTAATCATTGATAAAGGACCTGATAATATTACGCCCATTAAAAGTGCAATTGTTCCAACAGTAATAAGCGGTAAAATAATAAGAGGAACCATAGAAGCCGCAGCCCCAGGAATTTGCACTTTTTCTTTTATAAATTTAGCAACATAACCTGCTACAAAACCTGCTATAACTGCACCTAGGAAACCTGCCTTTGTATTGGTTGCAATTTGTCCTCCAATAAAACCTGCTGCTAAAGCTGGTTTATCACCAATGGAGTAAGCTATAAACCCTCCTAATATAGTATTAAGCATACCAACTCCTACCCAGCCGGATTGCTCTACTAAATACAATATATGATATATACCAGTTGCATCTTTATATTGTCCGAAATCAGTTATGCCAACAGTTAATCCTATAAGTTTAGGTACTGCAACTACTAGTGATGCTCCTATAATTAGTGGCAACATATATGAAATACCAGTCATTAAATGACCCTTTAATTCTTTAAGAAATGAATTACTTTTTTTCATGATAGAACCTCCTAGATTTAATTTTTGATTTATAAACTGTTTATTATATCTTATAAATGCTATAATAATAATGAAATATTTCATAGATATACTTATTTTTTAGTAAGTATATTGTGTGGTCTCATTCTTGCAGGAATGAGACTATTTTTGTTTTTCAAGAGCTTCGACGCATTTTGTTAAAACTGTATCAGGTTGTTTAAGTGCAACTCCTATCTTAACTGTTATGACCTTTTTGCCTTCAAATCTTTCCATGCCATCAATATGTTGATCTGAGGCAACTAATACAAAATCTGCTTCTTGTACTTCCTCTGGAGTTATTCCATTTATTCTCTCCATAATTCCTTGTTGTTCAACTTTGATTTCATAACCTAATCTTTTTCCAGCTTGGCTTAAAGCTTTTGCTGCCATGGGTGTATGAGCGAGTCCTGCTGGGCATGCGGTAATTGCTACAATTTTCATTTTTATTCCTCCTTCATTTTTGCTGATATATATTTTATTAAACTGCTTTTGTCATCTGAAGATATTATTTCTTGTTTAAAATCATCTTCCATTAAACAAGTAGCAAGTTTGGACAACATCATTAAATGTATATTATTCTCATTTTCTTCTGGTACCATAAGACTAAATATATACCTTACATTGCTTCCATCAAAAGTTTCCCATTCTAATTCCTTTTTTGTCTTAATGTAAAATATTGAAGGCTTAATAACATTAGCGCTTTTAGCATGTGGAATTGCAAATCCATCCTCTATCCCAGTGGAGTCCTCTGATTCTCTTGCTAGAAGATCCTTAAGTAGTCCTCCTTCATCTGTAGCAACTCCGTTTTCTACAGCTTTTTTTGCTAGAAATTTGAATAAGTCCACTTTCGTCTCTATTTCTACATTTAGAAATACATTTTTTTCATTTAACATTACAAATTCATATCTCCTCTCGTTGAAATTGATTACACTCTTAATATAAATCATTTACATTAAAACCTAAACATATAATATTTCCACTTTAAAGTGGAAGTTGTTACGCTAAAGTATAGCTTTACACTATCTAATATTTGACTTAGTATATTATATAATGTAGTCAATTTTCAACATTATTTTCATTTACAAAATATTTTGTAAAGAATATATGTTATACATATTAAATTTTTCACAACAAGGGGAGGAAATTAATTGTTTATTCAAAAAAGACTTCTTATTTTATTTGAACTTTTGAACAAAGATGAATCTAGAATTTCTTGTAAAACTTTAAGTAAGATGACAAGTGTAAGTGAGAGAACAATAAGAGGAGATATCACGTCACTAAATTCCATTCTTAAAAGCCATGGAGCTACAATAAAAATAAAAAGAAATGAAGGGTATTACATTGATATTTTAGATTTAAATAGCTATCAGCAATATTTAGCAGAGAATACTCAGGAAATTATGGAGGATAATGAAATACCAAATTCCCCAATTGAACGGAATAAATATATTTTACGATACCTTTTATATAATAATGACTATCTGAAACTTGAAGATTTAGCAGATAAATTATTTGTTAGTAAGACAACTATATTAAATGACATAAAAAAGATAAAATCTATTCTATCTAAATACAATCTTAACCTTATATCAAAACCTTATTATGGAATTAAAATTCAGGGGAATGAACTAAATATAAGAAAGTGTATTTCTGAGAATATAATAAATAGAGATTTTGAGAATTATATTTTAGGGATAACTGATGAAGAAATAGAAGTATTTAAAGACATTGATTTAAAAAAGCTTCAAGAAATAGTCTTAAGAAATGTTCATGAATACAATATAGAATTCTCTGATTTTAGTTTGAAAAATTTTATAATCCATCTAGCTATTGTTATTAGTAGACTTAAGAAGGGCTATACATTAGAAGATGAATTAGAAATATTAACTGAAGATGCTACTATTAGAAGTGCTATAAAACTTATTTTTGAAGAAGTTCAAACTTACTTCAATGTTAATATTCTCTTAAATGAAAAGATATATATATATAATCACTTTAAATCAAAAAGTACTCCTAAATTAACAGTTAAAGATAATACTGATGAAAAAATAGTGAATTATACTGAAGACTTACTAGGATATATATATACTCATTATAATTTTGATCTAAGAAATGATAATATTCTACTTAATAATTTGCTACTGCATTTTAAATCAATTTTAAATTCAAAATATTATAACTTAAATAAGATAAATCCACTTATAAACACTATAAAAAGTAATTATCCCCTTGCTTTTGAAATAACTTTAACAGCTGTAGAAAATGTTTTTAAATAATCTATTTATACTTTTACTGAAGATGAAATAGGTTATGTTTCTCTACATATCGGTGCAGCAATAGAAAGATATTTTGATGAAAATATTACTTGCAAAAAAGTCGTAATAGTATGTGGTTCTGGTTATGGGACAAGTAGATTATTAGAGACAAGACTTAATAAAGTATTTAGGAACAAGTTAGATATAGTGGAGTGTCTATCATATAATAAATATCTTATAAAAGATTTAAGTGATATTGACTTAATAATATCAACTATTCCCCTTGAAAGTAAACAATGTCCTGTGATATCAGTTGATTTCGCTTTACTAAATAAAGATATTGAAGGAATTTCTAAAGCTTTAACTGATGAAGTTATTATATCTAACAAAGTATTAAGTGAGTATTTTGATGTTAATCTATTTTTAAAGAATCCTAAAATAAGCAAAAAGGAAGAGTTATTAACCTTAATGTGTGACACTTTAAATGAAAATAATATAATATTACCATCCTTTAAAGAATCTGTTTTTTATAGGGAAACTCTTTCTTCAACTAATATAGATGATTTTTTAGCTATTCCTCATCCAATGGATTTAAGTGCAATTTCAACTAAAATATGTGTTGCTATTTTAGATGATCCTATTTTATGGAACAAGGATACTACTGTGAATTTAGTTTTCATGCTTGCCATTAATAAAGATGATTATTTTGAAATGGATAAAATTTATGATGTATTTCTCAAAATAATTAATAGGGATGACTTGAAACAATCTATACTAAATTGTAGTTCTTATGAGAGGTTTTTAGAGTTGCTACAATATACAGTCAGCTAAAGTATCAAGTACAAGCATATCATTACAGTAAAATCTAATGGGATGCTTTTTTTTGTTACTGATAACTATAGATCTTCTTTAATGATAAGAAGAGAAAAGATTAATAGGGGCTAGATATAAGCGGTTAAGAGTAGAGAAGCTAAGAAATAAGATTCTCTTAAGTTTCAAGGATTAAAGAAGAAGTATTTTTAAAATATGCTACAATAAGGATATGTTTGTGAGAATTCGAGACGGTAGTAGAAATGGATTTAATTAGGAGTGCAATATGAAAAGACAATCTGGAAAGATATTAGCACTAGATTAAGATAAGGAGAAGTAGATGACAAACAGCAAAAATATTTTCAAAGAAAATTCAAAAACTAATTTTGATAAACAAGCTGAACATTACGATGAAGGATTTGATGGTAAATTTGTAAAAGTAATGTACGATGAGATAATTAGAAGAGTAAATGATATTAATCCAAAATCTTTATTAGATGTTGGATGTGGTACAGGAAACATATTATTAAAGTTATGTGGAAATAAAAATATAAAATTATATGGATTAGATCTTTCAGAAAAAATGATTGAAACAGCTGAAAATAAACTTAATGGTAGAGCAGAATTAAAAGTTGGCGATGCAGAATTCATGCCTTGGCAAGAGAATAGTTTTGAAGTGATTATATGTAATGCATCATTTCACCATTATCCCAATCCAGAAAAGGTATTATTGGAAATGAAAAGATTATTAAAAGAAAACGGTAAAGTAGTTATTGGAGATCCTACTGCACCATTAATTTTAAGACAAGCAATGAATTTATTCTGCAAGATTAGCAATAATGGAGATTATAAAATATACTCTAAAAAAGAAATTAAAGAGCTTTTAATAAAATGTGGATTTAAGCCTTTTGATTTCAAAAGAATAAATTATAGAAGTTTTGCTATTAATGCATATGTTGAAAAATAAAAAGGGGGAATAACTTTGAAACAAATAAGGATATTTACAAATGGAAGTATGTTTGATTTAGCAGAAGAAGTAAATGATTTTATAAAAAACAATAACACAGAAATTCATGATATACAGTATAGTACAACTTCTACTGGCTGGTTTATTGCAACAACTCAACAACATTCGGCTATGATAGTTTGGGAAGAAAAATGAGCAATTATTTGATTAGAGAAATGGACCCAGATGAAATAAGTATTCTTAAAGATATGCTATACGAAGCTATTTTTCAGCCAGATGAAACAAATCTCTTGCCGCGAGAAGTTATTCAGCAACCAGAATTAAGTGTTTTTATTAATAATTGGGGACAATCTGATGATTTATGCCTTGTTGCAGAGAGTGATGGCAAAATAGTTGGTGCAGTATGGACAAGGATTTTGGCTGGAGAAGTAAAAGGGTTTGGAAATATAGATGATCAGACCCCTGAATTTGCAATTTCCTTATACAAGGAATATAGAAATCAAGGTATTGGAACTGCTCTAATGAAACAGATGTTACAGAACTTAAAGGCTCGTGGGTATAAGAAGACCTCTTTGGCTGTACAACAAGAAAATTACGCTGTTAATATGTATAAGAATGTTGGTTTTGAAATAGTGGCAAAACTTGAAGAAGAATATTTAATGGTTTGTGATTTGAGTTAACACAACTGTAAAATAAATTAAAGACTATATAATTAGAGGGAGAAAAAATACATGGAGTTCGAATTAAGGGAATGGAGAAATAGTGATGCTGAAAATGTTGCTAAATATGCAAATAATATTAATATAGCAAATAATTTGAGAAATATATTTCCACATCCATACACTATTGAAGATGCAAAGTGGTATGTAAATAGTTGTGCAAGCAATGATGAGACTTGCCAATGTACAAGAGCTATTGTTGTTAATGGGGAAGCTGTTGGAAGTATAGGGATTTTTATTAAAGATGATGTATATTGCAAAAGTGGGGAAATAGGATATTGGTTGGGTGAACCTTTTTGGAATAAAGGAATTGTTAGTGAAGCAATAAAGCAAATATGTGACTTGGTATTTCAAAAATATGATGTTGTAAGGATTTTCTCAGAACCTTATGCAAGAAATCTTGGATCTAGAAAAGTGCTTGAAAAGGCAGGGTTTGAATTAGAGGGAGTTTTGAAAAAGAGTGTATATAAAAATGGTGTAATTTTTGATTCTTGTATTTACGCTTTAATAAAATGAATTGACGTGTTGGGAAATACAAAGTAAGGAAAATTTATATTTTGTGAAGAGGTGAACAAAAATGAAAAAGACAATTTCTCCCCTGTTGGTAATAGGACTTCTCATAGTTGCGACGCATTCGATAATGGATAGATTCTTTACGCCAATGCCCAATTGGCTTGCAATACCGCTACTTGTAGTGGCAATTATTTTGATAGTTGTCGGTGGACTTAAATCGAGAAAGGAAAAATAAAGTAAGGACTTATAAATTTTAGATTGAGTCATTTAATTACTTGGAACACTTATAGGAGATTTAATAATTAAACCTAATAATATGAAAAGAGAAGCTTGTCCAAATAGAGTGGATAAGCTTTTCTTAAGTTTCAAGAATTAAAGAAGATGTATTTCCCAAATATAATACAATAAGGATATATTTGTGAGAATTCGAGACGGTAGTAGAAATGGATTTAATGAGGAGTATAATATGAAAAAACAATCAGTATCAAATGGATTTGCAATATTAACGGTAGGTTCAATGATAGTTAAAATAATATCTTTACTATACGTAATACTAATAACTCTTGTTTTAGAAAAGGAGGGTTATGGAGTATACTCGGCTGTCTATGTAATTTTTACATTTATATATGTTGTTACTAATTCGGGTATATCCGTTGCTACGGCAAAAGTATTATCTGAACTAATTGCAAAAAGACGGTATAAGGATACCGAAAGAAGTTTTAAATTAATACTTCTATTTATGGCTCTAGCGGGACTTATCATGTCTATAATGATGTATTTTTTTGCAGTACCATTATCTATATTGGTAAAGTTTCCTAAGGCAGCTATAGCAATTAAAACTCTATCTCCTGCAATTTTCTTTACATCTATACTTTCTGTTTATCGTGGGTATTTTCAAGGAAGTGGCAATATGATACCTACAGCTGTATCTCAAATAATAGAGCAATTAATAAATGTAGCAAGTAGTATGCTATTTGCAGGTTTGTTAATGAAATATGGAATTGAGTATGGTTGTGCAGGGGCAACAGTCGGTACTTCTTTTGGAGCCTTTGTATCAATTATATATATGATGTGTATTTATAAAAAAAATAAAATTACTATTAGCAATGAAGAAGAATTGCAATTTACTAATAGAAGCTTTAGTGCAAAAATCCTTATGAAAAAGATTCTTAAATATGCAATTCCTATAACAATATGTCTTGGTATGCAGAATGCAGGTAGCCTTATAGATATGGCTAACGTAAAAGATAGATTGTTAGTTGGAGGGTTTAGTGAAAGTATTGCAAGTACTTTATTTGGGGTAATAAGTCAATTTAATACATTGATAAGTGTACCTATTACAATTATTTCAGCACTTTCAATGGCACTATTACCGTCGATATCAGCTTCAAATATATTGGGGGAAGGAAAGGAGATACAAAGGAAAATTATATACTCTTTTAGGATCTGTTTAATTATTGCTATACCTTCTGCCATTAGATTGGCTATTTTAGGTAAACCGATATATGACATGCTTTTTCCAAAAATGGCAGAAGGTTATAAGTTCATGGTGTTTGGTTCAATTATTGTAGTTTTATGGTCAATAGTTTTAATTCAAACAACAATACTACAAGGTATTGGGAAATTGTATAAAGCCACAATGTATATTTTAGTGGGTATAATATTCAAAGTATTTATAAATTATAATGTAGTCTCAATTCATAATATTAATATTTATGGTGCATTATTGGGAAATATAACATACTTTATAATTCCATTAATACTTAATCATATGCTTTTACGTAGGACATTAAAAATAAAATTATCACTGTTTAGAATTTCACTCAAGCCACTTATTTCAGCATTGATTATGGGTATTATGATTTATCCTTCTCAATATTTGCTGCTTAAACTTTTTGAGTTATTTGGTAATACATATTTATCAAATGCACTTTCAACTTTTTTAACAATCATTTTAGGTGGATTCATTTATGTTTATATATTAGCTCTAACAAAAGGGATAGATGATCAGGACTTAGGATTAATACCGCCTTCAATAATAAAATTAATACCTAAGGTGATATTAAAAAAAATAAAAAAGAAGCGTTGTAATTAAGAGGATGATTAATCTGGAAAAGAAATTAAAGAGATTTTAATAAAAGGTGGATTTAAACCTTTTGATTTCAAAAAAATAAATTATAAAAGTTTTGCTATTAATGCATATGTTGAAAATTAAAAAGTGAAATAAAGTAAAAGGGGTGCGTTAATATGAAGTTTATACCATTAATAATTATGGTAGCACTTAGTATAAGTTTCGTTATATATGGGATTAAGAAGCATAATAAATCATGGAAATATGCAGGTGCTGTATTAATAATTATAGTTGTTCTTTCTAATTTAGTAGACAACTGTGACTTTTAGTAAGTATGTTATTGAAGCAGAGAGTTTAGAATAAATGAAGGAGAGAATATGTTGATTTACTTAGTGAACAAAATCAGAATAGGTGAATTTAGGGAGGAGATTTAATAATGAGTTTTGATGACTATGCTAAAACTTGGGATACTGACAAAAGAATTAATAGAGCAAAAATAATAGCAGATAAAATAAGCAATTCAATTGATATTAATAAGGATTATTCTGCTATGGAGTTTGGCTGTGGAACTGGTCTTGTAAGTTTCAATCTTTATAATAAATTCAAAGAAATTACACTTATTGATTCATCAAAAGGGATGATAGATATACTCAACTCTAAAATTAATAAATATAAAGTAAATAACATGGTTATAAATCATTTAGATATATCTGATGGAAATTCATTAGATGTAAAGTTTGATGTTATTTATAATTCTATGGTATTACATCATATTCAGAATACTTCATCAACAATAAAGAACTTTTATGAATTACTTAATGAAGACGGTTATTTATGCATTGTGGATTTGGATGAAGAAGACGGTAGTTTTCATAAAGATTATTCGGACTTTGATGGACATAATGGTTTTAATCAGGAGGAATTAAAGAATATTTTAAGTATGGCTGGATTTAAACATATAGAATCAAATACCTTTTTTTATGATGAAAAAATTGTAGAAGGTCAAAAAGTTAATTATTCTCTATTTTTGATGAAGGCAAGGAAGTATACAAATCCTTAGTTGAGTATTTGTATTTAATATAATTGGGGGGATGATATGGAAAATAATAAAAAAAATAAATTGTGGGTTGATATTATAACCTTTTTAATAGGATTTCAAATAGCCAATAATATGAATACTTATTTAGGGTTTAAGACAGATGAAATTTTTTCACTGCTTTTTGCTAAAAGTATTGGAATAATGATAATTTGCTTTATTCCTGTATACTTCCTTGTTTTAGCAAGTAGGAACATATGGGGAAGGAAAAGAAAAGAAGTGATAAACTTATATTAATTATCATGATTACTTTTGCAGGTATTTTAATTATATTATCCGCAATATCTATAATCATGCCAACCTTTTTATATGTTAATTCAATTGTATTTATTTGTTTTGGAATAATATATTTATAAAATTAGGGTATTACATGAATAAAAATATTATGATATACTATCAAAGTAAATGAGTTGTACCGACGGTCAGATCAATTGTCGTCGGTGCAGCGCATTTTTTTTTGTTTAAATAAAATGAAGGAGGAAATTATGGAACAATCTATGCCTAGAAATCAAAAAGAAGGAATTATTTATGGGGGTATTATATGTGCATTGACTTGCAGTTTCATGGCAACTATGAATATTAGTATTAATATGGGTGGAATGTCAAGAGCAGCTCTAGTTACAATAGTAAAAGCAATTCCAGTAGTTTTTATAATTGCAATGATACTTGAAGGGCTTATTGTAGGGAAGGTAGCAGATAAACTAGTTAGTGTTTTTAGTTCACCAACAGATAGTGTTAATGCTCATATTCTGTTTAGGACATTTTTTACCGTTATTGGTATGTCCATTATTATGACAATTATAGGAGGGATTTTAGCAAGTGGGTTCAGTCTGGAAGTCATTAAAGAGTTCTCAATTTCCTGGCCACGTAACTTTTGTATAGTTATATTTTTGGAACTGCTTATTGTACAGCCTATTGCAAGAAATGTAATGAGAATAATGCATGTGAGCCAAGAAAAATATCAAATCAAGAATGAAACTGATTTGGATGATGGGTTCAGTGCATAGAAACAAAAATGGTTTCAGCAATTAACAATTCTTATATATTGTTAAAAGCATTACTAATTAAAATTAAACATAAAAAAGCGAAACTTGTCCCTATATAAGGGATAAGCTTCGCTTAGTTTTCAAGAATTAAAGAATAGAGAATTTAGGAACTTAAGTCTGAGCTAAATGTGCAATCCAATTCTTCTATCTTCAATAATTTTTTCTAATATATCAGCTGCTTTAACTACATCATCTTCAACTATAAGTTTACCACCTGTTATATTTACTAGATCTTCTTGTAAAACTTTAGTTACAAATTCACTTCCATCTATGAATGGTGAAATAGCAACGTGTACTGGTAATCCTAGTGATAATCCAAATGCGGCATCAGCTAATGCTTGTTCTTCAAGCCATTGTGGTGCTGATAATACAAGTGGAAGATCAGGTATATCTATACCTAAATATTCTGCAAGTTCAGTTGCTACCATTTCTAATCTTCCAATTGCAAGGCATGGACCAAAGTTTAATACTGGTGGAATGCCAAGCGATTTACATACTTCCTTTAAGCTATCCCCTGCAAGGTCAGCTGCACCAGGTGACATAAGACCTACATTTTCAAGTCCTCCTGACGAACAACCTGCTGAAAGTACTAAGATATTTCTCTTTATAAGTTCTTTAGTAAGTTCTACAGTAAACATGTCATGACCTTTTCCTGTTAAACTAGAGCATCCAACAACGCCTGCAATTCCTTTAATTTTACCTTGCGCGATTAGATCTACAAGGGGTTTCCAATCACCACCTAAAAATTCTTTTAATGAACCTTCGCTAACTCCTGTTACTACATCATCATGACCATGATCTTTAGGAATATCTATTGTAATAACATTTCTTCTGTTTGCATAACTTTCTAATGCTGCATCTATAATTTTATCACTTACGGATTCTGCATTAGCCATATCAAACTTTATATATTCAGCATCTTTTTTCTTAGCAACATCATCTATACAAATAGTTTTCACCTTAAACTGTTCAGCGACTATCTCAAGACCTGGTATTGTACAATTAAATTCTGATACAATTAAATCTATACCACCTGTTGCAATAACTGCTTCACTTGTATAGTTATTTCCAGCATGACCTGAGAACACTTCTTTGTAATGTTCGCCTCTTAATTGCAAATCTTGTCCTACGCATGTACATCCGACTAATCTAAAGCCTTTGGCTCCAAGTTCTATTGCTTTTTTCTTAACATCCTCATCTATTAATTTATCTTGAAGATGGGCAATATCTGAATGTTGATGCCCTGTTATCATTATGTTTATATAATCCTCATCTATAACCCTAAAACCTACTTTTGCTTGTCTGATTTTGGGAGCACCAAGAATAACATCATTTAAAAGATTAGTGAGCATTAAGCCATATATTCCTGTAGTAACCCCAAGACTTAAGGCATTAAATAACATATCTATAGGATCACTATTTAAATTCGTTGATGTTTTTACTATAGCATCAAAAACTTCTGATTTAGCACCTCCTGGTAATATGTTTAACTCTTCCCACTTTTTATATCTTGGAGGATAAGCTAGCTTTTTTACTAATTCCATTTTTTCAAATCTAGGCTTGTACAGATCTTTTAAAACTGCATCTGCAACCTTGATTGATTTTTGATTTACATCTGTTTCTACAATATCAAAAAGTTTTGCAAGTTTATCTAATGTTTCTGGGCTCTTTATTTTAACATTGCCGTATCCTTCACCAATACTCTTTAAGTTTCTTGCTGTAGTTTCTACTACATGAAGATAACATGCGGAACCTGCGGCTATAGCTCTTAAAAAGTTTCTTGAAACTATAGTGTCGGCATCTGCACCACAAACTCCTCTTGGGGATTTAGGAGTTATTTTACAAGGCCCATTTGAACAGAGTTTACAACATACTCCTTGTTTCCCGAATTTACATTTTGATTTTTGACTTTCAACTCTATTAAAAGACGTTTCCACATCTTCTTTTGTTGCTAAAAAGTCACATAATTTACAATCTGCTGATTTACACATTGACATATTAATCGTCTCCTTACATTTAAATTTTATATATTAAAAGCTTATTTAAAAGTATACTTTTTTGGTATACTTTTAAACAAATATAAAAGGCTTTCGCCCTTAATATTCCTTATCATAACTAAAAATCACCAAGGGTCATTTTTTAGTTCTTCAAAGTTTACTTTTTCTAACTCGTCTACTAATGTATTTTGAATACCACTCAAGGCTCTATGAATAGAACAGTTTCCTGTTTTATTAGCGCTACATGCTTTCTCATCATAAATACATCTAGTTATTATAATTGGACCTTGGATAGCTTCAACTACATTCTTTAAGGTTATATCCTTAGGTTCCTTTGTTATAGCATAGCCACCATTAACCCCTCTGAAGGATTTAACTATACCTGATTGGGTAAGTTTTCTAGTTAACTTTAATAAGAATCTAAGAGGGATACTTCCTTTTTCTGATAAATACTTGGCATCTAATCTATTGCCTAAACCTTCTTTACATAACATAAGTACTATTCTAAATGCATAATCTGATTCTTGATTAATATTCATATATTCGACCCCTTAAAGTACACCTAATTGGTATACTTTATGATAGTATACATTTTTAGTGTTGTCAATATTTAATCAAGTATACTTATAATAATGTAAAGTTATATTATTATAATGATAAGCGTACTTGACACTTAATCTGAAACTGTGTTATATTGGAAACAAAGAAACAAAGAGACAAAGAGGAGAGTTTTAAAAATGAATAAAGATGAAATTTTAATAAAAAGTAAAAATGTAGGATTAGATGAAAGAGAGCAGAGTGTATGGTTAACTTCATTTGGCTTTGGCAATATTATCGCATTAGTTTTGTGTTTTATATTTGCGACTATAAATGGGATAAGAGGTCAAAGCTATAATGAATTTGTTACCATTGTATTCGCTTCACAATCAGCAACAAATTTCTATCAATATAAAAGGTTAAAAGGTAATAAGACTTTACTTATAACTGGTATTGTAAGTGGCTTTGTGGCAATAGCAGCTTTTATATTGTTTATTATAAAAGGGTGATGGAATGAGAGTAGAATTAGTTTTAAAAAATCGTTTAAAAGTGGCAAGAGCAGAAAAAGAATTATCTCAGGGTGCCCTTGCGGAGATGGTTGGAGTATCGCGACAGACTATTAGTTCCATAGAAACAGGTCAGTTTTGCCCAACAGCAAAACTTGCACTTGTTCTATGTGTTGCATTGGATAAAAAATTTGAAGATTTATTTTATTTTGAGTAAAATAAAGAAGGGGTGATACAATGAATAAAATAGAAGAAATGAGACCTTATAGACATTTTAAAGGTAACTTATACTATGTGCATAATATTGTGATACATACAGAAACTAGAGAAGAATTAGTGTCGTATCAAGCTTTATATCCACCATATAAAATGTATGTTAGACCAATACAAATGTTTTCAGAAGAAATAGATATAAATAGAGAAGATAATATTACAAATCAGAAATATAGGTTTGAATTATATAAGGGTTAATAAATTAGAATTTGGATTACTAATGTATTTTAATAAATTACAAGAAATATTAAATTAATAAATGATTATTTGTAGACTATATTAACTTCTGATAAAATAAAGGTATGATTAACGAAAGCAAATACAGTAGTGTGGGAATTACCTGTAGAAAGTATTAAATTTGTTTAGGAGGGGAATTTTGGAGATTCAATTAAATCAAGCTATTGAAATTTTAAAAGAAAAATTCAACCCTATAGTAATATATTTATTTGGTTCAGGTGCTAAAAATAAACTTAGAGATGATAGTGATATTGATATTGCGTTTTTAACTGATAAGGATGTGGATCCTTATGAATGTTTTATGAAAGCACAAGAATTGGCTGATATCTTTAATAGAGAAGTAGATCTAATAAATTTAACTAAATCATCTACTGTGTTTATTGCTCAAGTAATTGGTACTGGTAAAATAATATATTGTAATGATGACACTAAGCGCATGTATTTTGAAATGCGAGCGTTTAAGGCCTATGCAATGTTAAATGAAGAACGTGAAGTTATTTTAAATAAAATTAAAGAGAGAGGTACTGTATATGGGAAATGATGTTATTTTCAATAAAATTGAAACTATTGAAAGATGTATAAACAGAATTAAAGCAGTCTATGATAATAATCTAGATAATTTAAATGACTATACAAAGCAGGATTCTATAATTTTAAATATACAAAGATCATGCGAAGCTGCTATAGATTTAGCAATGCATATTATATCAGAAAAAAATTTAGGTATACCGCAGAATAGCAGAGATTCTTTTGAAGTACTTAACTCTAATAATATAATAGATGATGAGTTGAACAAAAAGATGAAATCTATGGTAGGGTTTAGAAATATTGCAGTTCATGATTATAAAGCGTTAAATTTGAGGATTGTACAAGTTATTATTGAAAGTCATTTAAAAGATTTTAGCGATTATATTTATTGCATTAATAAGTTATTATAAGAAAACTCAACATTTTGAGTATCATACTCGGGATAAAAATTAAAGTGAACACTAATAAACATAATAACTTTAAATAAGGAAGAGGCACTCAAAATTTTGGTGCCTCTTCCTTTTAATTTATTATATTAATAAAATTATATACCGTTTTACGTTATAAATATTAAATTTAATTCTTCTATCCTAAATAATTTTTTCGAGAATATCATCCTTTTATCCCTACGACAACTATCTTGCCATTTAGGGAAATCGTGTAATTATGATGAATTAGCCGGATTTGTTAGTTGATTGTCGATGTAAAGGAACTAATCTGATTTGGAATATTTGACGAGAATTCGTTATCTATGGTAATTTGGCTTTAGACATGTCGTGTCGTATTGTGTCACAAAATGTTATGAAATTTAAAGCCTTATTAAAGTGAAAAAGTGATTCATATGTAAAATTATACTTTCAGCATTGAAATGAACTTTATGTGGGACCGGTAACGGAAAACTTTAGGGGTTGTATAATTAGATAATGTTGCAAAGTTACACTTTTATGGCAGAATAGAAAAAAATAAATATTAAGGTGGTTAATTAATGATTAATTCGAAAATTGGAAAATTTGTTTTGAGTGCTTCTCTTACTGGAGCATTACTTGTAGGAAGTGAAACGGTGACTTTTGCGAAAAACGTTAGTGCTGATTACAATGAAACTTATGACATTTCTCATATGACTCGTTCTGATATGCTGAAAATACCAGAACAACAAAAGAATCCAGAATTTAAAGTTCCTCAATTTGATATGTCAACAATAAAAAACATCGATTCAGCAAAAGGTACAGATACTGCGGGTAACCCTGTTGATTTAGATGTTTGGGATAGCTGGCCACTTCAAAACGCTGATGGAACAGTTGCAAATTATAATGGATACAATATTAATTTTGCTTTAGCAGGAGATCCTGAAAAAGGAGGAGATACATTTGTTCACATGTTTTATCAAAAAATAGGTGACACCTCCGTTGATAGTTGGAAAAGTACAGGTAGAGTATTTAAGCCTACTGATAAAGACGTTCCAAATGATGCTTTGCTAAAAAACCAATCTGAAGAGTGGTCAGGTTCTGCAACCTTAACATCTGATGGACAAGTTCGATTGTTTTATACAAATAGAGAAGCTTGGACACTGGATACCGGACATTATGGTAAACAAACCTTAACAACGGCTCAAATCAATATATCTGAGCCTGATGCTAATACACTTAAGATTGATGGAGTAGAAGATTATAAATCTATCTTTGATGGTGGAGACGGTACAATTTATCAAAATGTTCAACAAGGTATCGCAACACAAAATGATAATCATACATTAAGAGATCCTCACTATGTTGAAGATAACGGTCGTAAATATCTTGTCTTTGAAGCCAATACAGGAACAGAAGTTGGTTATCAAGGCGATGAATCTCTATACAACAAGGCTTACTATGGAAAAAGTGAAAATTTATTCCAAACAGAAAAAAATAAATTGTTAGAAAGTCCTAAAAAAGAACTTGCATCTTTAGCAAATGGTGCACTAGGTATCATTGAATTAAACGATGATTATTCTTTGAAAAAAGTAATGAAACCATTGATTACAGCTAATACAATAACAGATGAAATCGAACGTCCCAACATATTTAAAATGAATGATAAATGGTATTTGTTTACAGACTCTAGAGGAGCAAAAATGACTATTGATGGATTAGGCGATGAAGATGTATACATGTTAGGATTTGTTGCCGATTCATTAACTGGAGAATACAAACCATTAAATAAAACAGGCCTTGTAATAAACATGGATCAAGACCCTATGGATCCAACGTTTACTTACTCTCACTTTGCTATACCTCAAGCAGATAGTAATAATGTGGTTATTACAAGTTATATGACGAACAGAGGGGCCTTTGAAGACCAAAAATCAACCTTTGCTCCAAGCTATTTAATGAACATTAAAGGATCAAAAACATCCATTGTACCAGATAGCATCCTTGAGCAAGGACAACTTACGAATAATAAGTAATAGTAAATAACTAAAAATGCCGATTGAATATCGGCATTTTTTTGCAGATAAATCTATAACAAACATGTATAATTATCGCAGCAGGCAGAAAATGAACGAGAAAAGTGGAGGTGCTTATTTGGAAAAAAGAAAAATTAATAAGAAAGTATATAAACTATTAGCTATATTAACAATCTGTTTGGGGGTATTATTAATTATATTCTTACTTTCCAATAATCAAGATTCAACTTATCGGGCAACATATCACTTCACAACGCCTGATGAATGGAAAAATGATCCACAAAAACCTATATTTATTGATGGAAAGTATCACTACTATTATCTCTATAATAGTGATTATCCAAATGGTAATGGTACGGAATGGCGGCAGGCGACATCAGAGGATTTGGTAAACTGGAAAGATGAGAGGGTAGCTATTCCTAAATATACAAATGAAAATGGGGATATATGGTCGGGATCCGTCGTTGTTGACACCAAAAATACGGCAGGTTTTGGAACAGACGCTATTGTGGCCATCGTAACACAGCCCTCTGCAAATGGCGGTCAGCAGGAACAATTTCTTTGGTACAGTACGGACAAAGGCGGAACGTTTAAATCTTATGGCGACAAACCCATTTTGTCAAATTTGGGCTCAAAAGATTTTAGAGATCCGAAAATCATCTGGGATCCGCAGACAGAGAAATGGGTAATGCTCTTGGCGGAAGGGACGAAGATTGGCTTCTATGAATCTGATAATTTGAAAGATTGGAACTATACATCTGGCTTCTCTACAGAAAATATAGGTATTGTAGAATGTCCAGATCTCTTTATGATGAGGGCAAATGATGGGACGTACAAGTGGGTTCTAGGTGCCAGCGCCAATGGTAAATCTGAAGGTGAACCCAATACTTATGCGTATTGGATCGGAAATTATAATGGAAAAGAATTTGCCACTGATAAAAGTGAACCGCAATGGCTGGATTATGGCTTTGACTGGTATGCAAGCGTGACGTTTGAGGACGGCAACAACAGTGATAAATTCACGAAACGTTATGCTTTAGCCTGGATGAATAATTGGGATTATCAAAACAATACCCCAACAATGCAGGATGGCTTCAATGGAACAGATTCGATTGTGCGCCAGATAAGTTTGAAGAAACAAGTGGACACTACATATAGTCTGATCTCACAGCCAGTCGAAAGCTTGGATAGCTTGACAACGTCAACTGACAATTTTGATGAAATTCAAGTGAGTGGATCAAAGACACTGGAAGTTCAGGGTGAAGCGTACCAACTTGATGCGGATATAAGTTGGTCTGATGCTAAGAATGTAGGATTTATGCTTCGAGAATCAGCAGATAAAAAACGTCATATTGACGTAGGAATTTCCATTGAAGGCCAATACTCTTATGTTAATAGAGATTTTACAGAACAACCCGACAAAAGTCGAAAATATGTTGAAAGCAGCGCGCCATTTGATACAAGTAAGAAGATGGTTCATGTAAAGATTCTCGTTGATAAAACAAGTATAGAAGTATTTGTTGATGATGGTAAGATTACTTACTCAAGTGAAGTATTTCCTGATTTAAATGATAAAGGAATAACCCTTTTTTCTATTGGCGGTAAATCCATTTTTCAAAATGTTGTAATCAAACACTTTAGTTCCATTAATAAGTAAAATGATATAACAATTATAAAAGCATTTTATTAGAGTAAAATCTAATGAAATGCTTTTTTCTTTAAGTAACAACACAATTTAGAAATTATATGATTAAACCTTGAAGCAGGCTGTGTTTAAATTGTAAATAAACGACTATAATAGAGATATAAGATATATATGATGAAAAGAAAGGGGGAAACTCATGTTTGAAGAGATATATAAGAATATTGTAAAAAATCTTAAAGGTTATAAAAATAAAACTATTGATATAGAAACGTTACTTGCCTTTTCCCATGATAATGATAACCGGGTAAATTTTATTAGGGCAATTCACTATAATTTATTTGAAGATATTATTGTTAAGTTATGTAGAGATGGTAAATTGAAGTCTCGTGGGAAAGTAGCAAAAGGTCATAGAATTCACTCTAAATTTAATGTAATTGATAATGTTAATAATAAGGAAAAAGATAATAAAATAATCCTTGAGATAAGTAAGCTAAATCTGAAAAATCTTGATTATTATTTTAAGAATCAGGAAGAATATAAAAATCATAAGAAGTATTTACTAAAGCTTAATGACTATTATATTCTGCCATCAAAACCTTATCTTACATCAAATGAATTATCTTTTAAGCTCTTTAACGATGAAAAATTTTTTGAAAATCCTAAAACTAAGAAGAATTTAGGATTAGAAATTATGCTGAATCTAAAAATAAAATATGAGGATTTTAACTGTTATAGAACACAGGAGCCATTTTTCTACTATATAAAAGAAAGCTTTTTTCAAAAAGAGAGTAGAGAAATTCTAATTATTGAAAACAAGGATACTTATACCACATTAAAAATTAAAAAGCTATGCGAAGGCTTTGATATGATTATTTATGGTGAAGGAAAAAAGATTATAAGTTCCTTTGAATTAGCAAATGACTATCATATAAATTTGAATGATAACATTAAATACTTTGGGGATATAGATAGTGAAGGGTTTCTAATATATAAACTATTTAAAGAGAAGTTTTTCAGGTATAATATAAAGATTTGTAGACCTTTATATTCAATACTTTTAGATAGTTTTGATATTAATGTCTTACCAAGACTTAGGAACTTTTTATTGGATGAAGGGTTTGAGGCCCAATATGTACAAGGTGAGGATATACTAAATATGAAAAGTAGCAATCTTGGGAAATACTGCTTCACAGAACCTAAAGTATTAAGTTGTGCTATAGAAGTAGTTAATTCGGAATTTGAAACTTGTTACTCAAATAAGCTTATTGAGATATTAAACAGCAAGAAGTATATACCCCAGGAAGCAATTGCCTTAATAGATATAGATCAGGAGCTGATAAATTTTGAATAAAGAATTCAATTATATTGATGAGATAATAAGTGAACATAATGAAAGAATGCAAAATCTAAAAAGGTATTATCCTTTTTTTAAGATTAGGGAGATATCTTTAGATTTATTTAAGGAAGGCAAATATCAATTCATTGATATGGGATACATAGTGATAGCAACGTTAAGGTTATTTATAGAAGAAAATAATTTTAACGACATGGGAGTTTCCTTTGAACAGTTCTCTTTGTTTACCACAGAGATTTTAAAACGAGATTATGATTTGTACTTAGATGAAAAAGAAAACATGCAACTTATAAATTATATTTTTGACAAAATTATAAATGATGGAAAGCCTTTTGCTTATAATTACTTTGACCCTAAGGAAAAGAAGAAGATGTCCTCTAGAATAAAGCTAATTGAATCTAAAATACAGGATAATACCATCCGTTATTACATAACATCAGAAGCCATTGAATTTTACCTTGATACAAAGGAAATAAAAGATGAGAGTAAAATAAGTATTCAACAGATACTGCTGTCTAAAATGATTGAGTCAAAGAATTTTAAGGGCGGTATTGAAGTTGTAAAAAGAATTAATAATGAAGTTAGTAAACTTATGTATAGAAAAAATGAGATTTTGAACATTTTAAGCTATAACGTTTTTGAAGGAATAAGGGCCTCAGAAGAACTTTTTAACACTAGTATGAAATGGTTTGATGAGGAACAAGGCCTTTTTGATAAAAATAAGAGACTTATAGAACTAGCCCTTGAAAGGATAGAGGAAAATGCTAACCTTGATAATGAAGAGGACTTTTTAAAAAATAGAGAATTTATTTATAATCTAGAAACTGAGATTAAACGGGCTATTTCAAAGCATAGTGAGCTTTTAAATTCTTCTACTGACCTTAAGATAAAATCAGATGAAATTATTAAAAAGGTTACTTTAAATAAACTTAAAATGTCTTTTGACTTTAAAACTGTCTATGAAAAAACTCTGCTTTTAGATAATGTTGAATTACTTAAGTACCTTATGAATCCCTTATTAAAAATAAAGTTTAACAAGACTTTTAATTTAAAAAGTCAAGATGAACTCTTAACCTATAGACCAAATAATGAAGAAGAAATAGAGGAAGTTATCCTTGATGAGGAAATAGAATATACCTCCCTTGATGATATCGAGGATGAAAGAATATCCCATAACTTCATAATATTTATGGAGCTATTAATGAAGTGTCTTCTAGATAAGGGAGAATTCTCCTTAAGAGAGTTTAATCAGTATTTAGTAGAAAAGTTTAAAGGAGATATTTTAAAAAATGGAGACTATTATTCCTTTGTACTTCATATTGCACAAAAAAGTTATTATGATATATCTAAACTTCAAGAGGATGAAAAAACTATCTTTGATAAAATAATTATTAATATATTAACGACTAAAAACCAGAATGAGTTTATAGGCTTGAAATTTAAAGTAACACCAATACCAGAGGATGAAATAGAAATATCATCTTTATTTAAGATTACCAATATAAAATTTGAAAGGGTTGAATAACTTGGATAATTGGAATATGGAGAAAGCTCTTGAGCTGTTTTCAAAACTTATTACAGGCGAAAATGTAAGTAATAAAGAGAATGAAGACCTATACGAAGAATATAATTCGAATATGGAAATGTATAATATATTTGGTAGCATGATGGACAAGTTAAATTTAACTTTATATCAATATAAGGATGCTTTATATATTACAGCTGGAGAACAGAATAAGGTTTTTGGCTATACTAATGAGGAATTAAGAAAGATGCTAGGCCTGAAGGTTAATAAGGAATTATATATGTGCTATTTTATTATTTATAATATAATTACACTATTTTATAAAGATTCCTCAAGTTATACCTTTCAAGAATATATAAAAAGTGAGGATGTGCTAAAAAGCGTAGATGGCTCACTTTCAAGCATTGTTAGCAAATTAGATGTAATAGTAAAAAATGAACTTGAAGAGAATAGTTTTAATGCCATAGCTCTTTTGTGGGAGGAACTTCCCTTAACTCACAGTACTGATTTAGCAGTAAATACTAGAGCATATAAAAGTTCTAAGTTAGGATATATAAAGATTGCCTTTAATTTTCTAAAGGAGCAGAATCTTTTTATTGAGGTAGAGGAACGATATTATGCTAATGATAGATTTAAAGCTTTGATAGAAAACTACTTTGAGGATTTCAGGGGTAGGCTCTACGAGATAATGTCGGAAGGAGTGCTTAATTAATGCCACAAATAAATAGGGTAAGAGTAAATAATGTTAAATATAATAATGGTACTCAAACATATGATGATTTCAAAATGGAATTTTCCTGTAGCAATACTTTGTATGACCTTGCAAACGGTGGGGGTAAAAGTCTTCTAATGTTATTGCTTTTACAAAACCTTATACCAAATTGTCATCTAGATGAAAAGCAGCCTATAGAAAAACTTTTTAGGGGTAAGGAATCCAGCAATGTAATTCACTCACTTATTGAATGGCGATTAGATGATGGAGATAAGTCTGGTTTTAAGTATATGACAACAGGATTTTGTGCTAGAAAAGGTACAGAGACTTTTGGAAAGAGTGAGAATAAAAAGGATACTGCAGCCTTTGATTATTTTAATTACTGCATATTCTATAATACATATAATGAAAATGATATAAATAATTTAGCATTGCAAGATAATAAAGAAAAAGTAACCTATAATGGCCTAAAAAAACAATTAAGATCACTGCAAAGTGACAACTCTTTTGTTGTCGCTTCCGATATCTTTGAGAATAAAAAGGGAGAATATCAAAGGTTTATTAGTCAACATGGGTTATACGAAAGTGAATGGGAAATTATTAGGGGAATAAATAAGACTGAAGGGCATGTGAGAAGCTACTTTGAGCAAAATTATAGAACCTCAAGAAAGGTAGTAGAGGACTTACTTATAGAAAAAATTATCCAAAAGGCATTTATGGCTAAAACTAATAGATTAGATGACGAAGAAGATATGGCAAAAACCCTTTTGGATATAAAGGATAAAATCATAGAGTTATCTAAAAAGAAAAGCGAAATTTCAAAGTTTGATAGACAGGCAGATGTGGTTAAGGACTTTGTTAACAGGACAAATACACTTGTTAATGTTTATGAGGAAAAGGATAAAGTAGAAGCGGATATTGTAAAAACCTACAATACTTTGGAAAGAGGCATAAGGATTAAATATGAAGAACAGAATTCTCTAGAGGAAGCACTACATAGTATAAATAAAGAAGAAGAACAAATAGAGAAAAACATAGCAACTATAAAGCTGCAGAGTATGAATCATAAGCTAAGTAAGTCAGAAGAAGAACTTCAGAATATAGAAAGTAAATTTCAAAGTGCAGATTATCAATTTAATACACTAGATAATGAAATTAAACTTAGAGAAGTAAAGAATTATTTCATGGATTATCTAAATAACAAAAAGCAATTTGATGAAACTAAGCATCTGCTTGATAATATTTTTAAAGCCAATGAAACTTTGACAAGGGACTTAAACTTATTAGCCTACAATAAAAAAATTAGAGACGAAATGAAGCTTAAGGATCTAAATAATAAGTTTAGTGAATCTTTAAGTAAAGTAGAGGAACTATCAAATAAGGTAGAAGAATCTAAAAAAGAAGAAAGAGATATTGATAAAAAAACTGCTGTCTGTGAAAGTAATATAACACAGTCAGAAGATAGTCTAAAAGTCTTGAAGGAAAAAGTTAACTCTCTTAGAGATCAGCTAAACATTATGCTTCTAGATGAGATAGATAGTGATATTACTAATTTAGAGAAGAATAGAGATGATAGCGTAGAGAAAATAGACAAGAATAAGTCTTTATTTGAATCTTTGAAAGATCAAAACAACAATTCTAAAATTGATATTGCTAAACATGAAGAAAAAGTAACTTCAATAGAAGGCAAAATCAAGGATTATGATGAGTTAATTAAGCAGTATCAGCTAGATAAAATTAAGGCTACTAAATTATTAGAAGTTTATCAATCAGATGATGTTTTATCTTTAAGTAATAGTCTAGATAGCAAATATAAAGAACTTTTAGGAATAATATTAGGACAAGAGCAAGAGCTGCAACAATCGGTAGAGTATTGTACACAGCTAGGTGAAGACAAACCAATACCTTCAACAAAAGAAATACTAAAGGTAAAAGAATATATTAATAGGAACTATAATGAGGACGGTATATTAGGTATAGAATATCTTCAAGGGCGTTCCGTAGAAGAAAAGGAAGCTCTATTAAGTGAAATACCTTTCCTACCATATTCTGTTATTGTAACCTACAACTTTAATAAACTTCTTAAGGATGAAAAGTTTAAGGAATGTGATTTTGGGAACTATGCTATTCCAATTATCAGTTTAGAGGTTATTAAAGATAAACTTGATTTTAACATTAATGGTTTAACCTTTGCAGTAAAAGATAAGTCTAAATTTATAAATTCAGAAAAAATAAAAGAAGAAAAAAATAAGGTTGAAAGAGCGATATTAGAAATAAGAAATAACCTGGAACTCCTTAAAAGAAATGAAGAAACTTTAAAAATAGATAATACATATATTAAAGAATTCAAGTTTTCTTATGATAATAAAATAGAGCAGATTAAAGAGGATTATGTTAAATCAAAAGATAAAAAAGAATCCTTAGAAACTGAAAGGATAATTTGCATAAAGACTATAGATGGACTTGACTTACAGATGGAAAATATTAAACTGAAAAATACAAGTCTAGAAGATAAGTTAACTACTTTAGAGCAGGATTTAAAGACTACTCGAGAATTAAAGGTTAATTTTGATAACTTAAATGAAGAAGAAAAGAGACTTCAGGACTTTTTAGAAAAGTTAAAATCCTTGAATTCAAAACATATGGAAATTGAAAATTTAATGATTGCTCTAAAAGGTCAAGAAAAAAGTGAACTTGAGATAAAGACAGCCTTAGAGGAAAAAATAGATCTAATAAAAATGGAATGGGACGATATTTATAAAACATATTATAAGGAAGATAAGTATGAAAAATTAGATATAACTGATGAGGATTTAGAATCAAAATTCAGAGGTAGCAAAAAAGCCTTAGAAGAAAAAAATTCAGATGTAAAAGACAAAGATCAACTTTTGAAAAATTATCAAAGCAATATGGATAATAATAAAAAGGAAACTCGCAGTAGAGGATATTCTATAGAGCAACTTTACGAACTTAAAAACAAAAATGAGATTTCAGTTACTGCTGAAGAAGAATTAAGGAAATTAAAAGAAGAATTTAAAACCTTAAAAAGTCAAGTTGAAGATTTTGATAAAGCTGTTATAAATTCTAGATTAATAAAAAGTAAGCTTGAGGGAAATATTGAAAGAATGGTAAGTGATTTCACAGATAAGTTTGGTGATTATGTGGCACTTGAAATTGAAGTGTTTAAATTCAAGCATTTTGAAGAAGACAATATTATGAAAAGAGAAAAGCTTGCTTTGAGAATAAAAGAGCTTTTAAAGTTACAAATTAGTATCGATCGAGGAATTGAAGCTTTAAAAGTTATTATTGCTGATATAGAGGTAATTCTAAGGTCTAGCAATATTTCTAAAGATAAGACAAAGGCCATCCTTGAAAATCAAGAAGATATTAAAAGTTATTATGTAATTTTAGAAAAAGATTATGATAAAGTTTGTAAAAAAGAAAAAGATAGTAAGCTGACTTTTGAAATTGGTAAAGAAAAGAATATAAAAACACTTAAAGAGATAGGGGCTATTGATTTAGCTGAAGAATTCTCACGAAGCATTAATGTTCCTTCTATGAGTGAAAAATGCAGAGAACTTATAGAGAACCTAGAAAATATCAAAGAGCTTATATATCTTCAAAAGGGAAAAATAGAAAATGATATTAAGGATATGGAGCAAATTAAAGATAATTTTCAAAATCAATGCCTCCAACGCTGCAGAGATGTGAAAACAGAACTTGATAGACTACCACGGTTATCAAGATTAAATTTGAATAATGAGATAATACAAATGGTTAATCTGCAGCTACCTTATGTGAAGGAAGAACAGCAAAAGTTCCACATGTCTCAGTATATTGAGGAAACAATAAAAAATGTTGATAAGATGGAAGATACTTTAGAAAAGGTCAAATATATTAAAAATCAGTTGGCACTTAAGCGACTTTTTTCTGTCATTGTTTCAGATATGAATAAAATAGTCTTGAAGCTTTATAAAAGAGAGCAGATATCAGAACAAAGCAAAACACTAGAATATGAGGAAGCTGTTGGTAGTACAGGTCAGTCACAAGGAATATATATTCAATTTTTAATATCTATAATCAATTATATTAAAAATATAAATTCCTTTAATTCTGATAATAATAAATTAAGGAAAACTATATTTATAGATAATCCCTTTGGATCAGCTAAGGACATATACATTTGGGAGCCTATATTTGAGTTCTTGAAAACTAATAATGTTCAGCTAATTGTGCCAGTTCGTGGAGCGACTCCAGCTATTTCTAGCAGGTTTGACGTGAACTACATCCTTGGGCAAAAACTTATTGGTAATAAGCAACAGACTGTAGTAATGGAAGTAAGAAGTCAGGTTGTAGCTCAAGAGGTGGAATTCAGAAAAATAGAACAGGAGCAGTTAGGATTAGGGTTATCCTAGTAAATATGAACAACACTAGAGATTTTCTTAATGGGTTCATTTTAAGGTGCGAAATATAAAATAACATTAATATTAACAATTAAAACCGACTATGTTTTCACATAGTCGGTTTTATTGTAAGTTAGTATATGGATAGTAAGGTATTCTAATTGTATTTCCTGTATCATCAAATTTATAATTTGTTCCATTGAGAGGATCAGTACCAGAGACGAGGTTCATTCCTATAGTATAAACTGCATTTGCATAATCACGAGGATCTTGTATAATAGTTCCTGCCATAGCACCTTGTTTAATTAATTCTTTTGCCTTAGGTAAGCCTCCAATACCAACAACTGGGATATGTTTTGAGTTATCACCCTTGTTATATCCATACGTTTGAAGTGCTTCAATAGCACCTATTGCCATTTCGTCATTACTGGCGATTATTAACTCAAGTTTATCACTATATCGTAAAAAAAGTGAAGAGATAGCATCTCTTGCGCATGTTTTATCCCAATTACAAAAGATAGATGAAAGATCTTGAGTTTTTATTTCTGATTCATTAAGTGCCTGAATACAATATTTACTTCTAGCAGTAGTTGCTGGATCATTAACAGGACCTTTTAACATTATGTGCTGCATTATATTATCATCCTCCATATTGCTATCTTTAAATTAAATGCATAGTAATAGGTTATCTTTTTGTTGAAAATTTATTCGGTTTGATAGATAATATTGCAGTAATTTTATTTGTGTAATATATTATGTGAATATTTATGATATTCCAGAGGTGAATTACATTTTTGCACCTCGAAAATTAAGCTGTTAATAATATAAAATAAGAAGAGTATCCCTATATTAATCTGGTACCCATGTCAAGGACAACTTAAAAAAGAGTGCTAAGCACATAAAAGATGATTTCTGTATTGAACAGGAGTCATCTTTTTTGATCCCCATTTATATCTGTAATTGTTATAATATTTTATATATTTATCAATTTGGGTCTTAAGGTCTTCATAGGCTTTGAATGATTTATTATCAACATCATCTTTTAGATGACCAAAAAATGATTCTTGCGGAGCATTATCCCAACAGTTTCCACGTCGTGACATTGATTGTCCTAGCCCCTTGTCTTTAAGTAATTTTTGAAAAATTGGACTTGTATAATGAGCTCCCTGATCTGAGTGTATAAATGCATCTTTGGATAACTTAACTTTTCTTTATTGTTTTAATTTCAAGATCGTATCTGTAGCTATATCTAGAGTAATTCTTTTAGAAACATTGTGGGCTAATATTTCACCACTTGATGCGTCTAAAATGGTCGATAAATAAGCCATATCGCTTCCGTTATACTGTAGGTAAGTAATATCAGTTAACAGTATAGTTCCAGGCACTCCTTGTTTGAAATTTCTATTTAATATATTAGGAACCACTCTATGTTCCTTAGTTGCCTTAGCCATTCTCTTGTAGGGATTAGCCTTTCTATGAGGACATACTATATTATATTTATTCATTATTCTTCTTATTTTTTTAAGGCTAAAAATTACATCAGATTCATTTTCTAAAATCATTTTTATTGATCTGGAACCTTTCTTAAAACCACGATGGTTAAAGGCTTTTAATATAATATCTCGAGCATTCAAGTCCATTTCTTCTTTGTTAATTCTACTATCTTCTGAGTTTATATAATTGTAGTATCCCGAACGTGAAACGTCTAAAATGCCACAAAAATATCTAGTTAAGTTCTTGAATTTATTTGTGTTTATAGTTTCATTTATTAATTTGAAGATTTCAGAACTTCTTAATTTTATATTCTTATTTATCAGCAACCTTTCTGCCAAGTCTAATTTTTTTAATAGTTCGACCTGCGATTCAAGTAATAATATTTTAGCTTCTTGCCTATTTATTATTTCTTCTTTAGTTAATTCTCTAGCTAGTGGGCGTCCGCTTGCGGTTTTTCGAGTATCATATAACCCTATAATTCCATCCTTCTTGTATGCTCGTTTCCAACGGCATGCAGCTTGCTTTATTCTTGTTTCTCCTAAGACCTCAATATCTAATCCATTCTCATGGAAAATATCTTTTGGTAATTTACCAGCAATATATTCATTGATGAAAAGAATTTTAAATTCATGTGTATACGTAATCGAGCGTTCACTAACTTTTAGTATATTATTATTATTATTTTCTAGTTTTTCAACTTGTTCTTTCGTGAATATATTCTTACTCATGTAGCTACCTCCTGATGTTAATTTAATTATACAAAAAAATACCTATAGTCTAAACACTTTTTTTCACGTGTCCAGTCTATAGGTACCAGTTTATATAATGTATACTCTTCTATTAGTTTTAAAACTTAATAATAGTAAATTTAGTACCTTGCTTCTGAGTCAAGTAAGGTAAGCGTCAAATAACTCATCACCTAGGACTGGCAGTAAATTAATGTGATAATACTCCTATACTTAGTAGGAGGTAATTTGCATGGCAGAAAGAAGATCTAAAGAAGAATGGATGATACTTGTA
>NZ_PVXQ01000040.1 GCF_002995745.1 Clostridium vincentii
TAAATAAATCTGGTGATGATGGCGTAGAGGAAACACTCCTTTCCATTCCGAACAGGAAAGTTAAGCTCTATTGCGCCAATGGTACTGCATGGGCAACTGTGTGGGAGAGTAGGACGTTGCCAGGTAAAATGGCTCGATAGCTCAGTCGGTAGAGCAGAGGACTGAAAATCCTCGTGTCCCTGGTTCGATTCCTGGTCGAGCCACCAAGGTAAGGCGCCGTAGCCAAGTGGTAAGGCAGAGGTCTGCAAAACCTTCATCCCCAGTTCAAATCTGGGTGGTGCCTCCAAAAAAACACCTTAGAATTTTTATTCTAAGGTGTTTTTTTGTATTTAAAATAAAAATTGTACAAATAATCCACAAGAAATAATTATTTCTTGTGGATTATATCTAAATGTTGTGGATAACTATGTTAAACAGGTGCCTAATATTTTTAGCTTTTTATATTCATATGAAAAATGTGCATTGCATCCAATAGGAATAGTTATGTTAGGATAGCTATGTCCAAAAGGAAATCCAGTAATAATAGGAATATCTAAAATTTCTAGCCTATCTAGAATAATTTCTTTTAAAGTCAAACTTCTACTATAATCCGGTAAATCACATCCGGTAAAACTACCCATAATTATTCCTCTGCAGCTAGTTAGCTTTCCACCATAAAGTAATTGAGTAAGCATCCTATCTATGGCATAGGGAGACTCATTAACTTCTTCTATGAGAAGAATAGAATTTTTAGTGTTTATTTCAAAACAAGTTCCTATGGAAGAACAAATTACAGAAAGGTTACCTCCTACAATTTTGCCACAGAAGGAGTTAGGATTTATATAAGAAATATCATTATATTCATTTAGATCATAAGTAATATTAGAACAGTTGGAAGAAACTGATAGAAAAGATTCTAGCGTTTCCTCATTGCTAAAATCTGAATTAATCATAGGACCGTGGAATGTTATTAGTCCTAATTTTGTAAAGTAATTTAACATTATAGTTATGTCACTATAACCACAGAAAAACTTTGGATTTCTCTTTATGACTTTAGGATCTATATAAGGTAAAGTCCTAATGGAACCATAACCACCTCGAAAACAGACAATACCATCTATAGAGGGATCTAAGAACATATCAGTAATATCTATTGCTCTTTCCTGATCATACCCAGCTAGGTAGCCATGACTATTATAAATATGTTTTCCAAGCTTGATATTAAATCCTAGTGAGGAAAATTGATTGATTTTTTCATTTATAATATCTTTATTTTCTGGGGAGGAGGGGGCGATTATCCCAATAGTACAACCCTTAACCAAAGCTTTACCTTTTAACATAAAAAAACCTCCCAAAAGAGATATAAGCTCTCTTTCATATTAGTATATAATATGAAAAAAATAATAACTTTGTTAATTAATTATATCTGGACTAATTGAAAAATTTAGATGAATTGAAATAATATAGTCTAAATGAACAAATCTAGATTAGTTGAACATATCCTTTTTATATAGGACGAAAGCTACAATACCACATATTCCAAAAGTCAATAACATAACAATTGGAAAAGCATAAGGATTAGTCTCACTTATTGGAAGAATTATATTCATTCCAAATATTCCTCCAATAATAGTAGGGATAGACATTAAAATAGTAACGGAAGCTAGAACTTTCATAACTATATTCAAGTTGTTAGAAATAACAGAAGCAAAGAAATCCATCGTACTTGCTAATATGTTACTATATATTTCAGTCATTTCAATGGCCTGTTTATTTTCTATAATTACATCCTCTAAGATATCCTTATCTTCTTCATATTTTTGCATTAGTTCTAGTTTAAGCATTTTTTCCAATGTAATTTCGTTAGCTTTTAAGGAAGTAGAGAAATAAACTAAGGATTTTTCAAGAGAATGTAGTTGAATTAATTCTCTGTTTTTCATGGACTTATGAAGTCTTTTTTCTATCATTAAACTTTTTTTATCAATTTGTCTCAAATATAGGAGGTAGTAAGTAGATACTCTATTTAGTACCTGTAATATGAATCTGGATTTCTTAAATGTATAAAAAGATTTAATTTTACTATTAATAAAATCTGTTAGTACTTTACTATTTTTAAGACAAACAGTTATTAATAAATTATCTGAATTAATAATAGCTAATGGATAAGTATCATATGTTAGAGAATTATCCTCCATTTCAGTAAAGGGAATATCTACAATAACAATAGTGCTGTCATCTTCAAAATCTATACGAGAAGTTTCTTCATCATCTAGTGGAGCTTTTAAGAATTCTAACGGAACAGAAGTTCTTTTTGATATAAGTATTAACTCTTCATCAGAAGGTGCAACAACATTTATCCAGCATCCATTTTCTATAGTATCTAATAATTTTAAGGTTGGGTCAGTTTCGCTTATACTTTTATATATTTGAATCATAGAGGAACCTCCTAATGTAGTACATTATATCTAATTATACTATTTTCTGAGGCTTTGTAAAATAAAAAATAGAGCAAGAGAAACTCTTGCTCTATTTTTTATTATAAAATTCACTTTTTATCTCCAGCAATAGGGATTCTTTTTCAATTAAATCTAATCCTGTAAAAGCTAAAGCGAGGGCAGCTTTTGTTATTTGGCAAAGTGAAAACTTTGATATAGTCGCATTTGCAAAAGCTTCAGTCCCATATTTAACAGATTCATCATCTACAAGAGCGATGTATGGATGAATACAAGGAACTCTTCTGCTAACTACTCCAAGACTAAGTCCAGAATATACATTTTTAGGCCCCTCAATACAAATAATACCGTTCTCTTTAAGGTTATGACTAAATAATCTATTTAATGTTCTATTTGTAATTAATGGTTCATTTGGTGGTTCATAAAGGGAAATAGAATTTGGAATATTAGTTAGACTTGAAACATAGTTTGCGATAGCTCTTAATTTATCCGCTGCAAATTCTGAAAGTGATGTATCTATAGCACGAATATAAAATTTTGCCTCTGCCTCAGTAGGAATTAATAAAGGTGTGAAACCACCTTTAGAAAGAATAGAATTAATTTCTAAATCTTTAGGGAATCCTTTAGTGAGGGAATTAAGTATATTAAAAGTTAAGAGAATAGCATCTAAGGAAGTATAGTTTCCTTTATTTAAAAAACTAAGGCCACTATTTCCAATAAATTTTATGCTCAAAGGAATAATGGCAGAAGAACTACCGCTCTCAGAGGTTATAATATCAGGATGACATTCGAGTACTACATCAATATCATCAAATATTCCTTGTTTAACCATCGTAGCTTTTGTTCCTCCTAGGTATTCTCCAGGACATCCAATAAGGATCATAGAGCCACCTGTTTTAGAAACTTCATTGCCTAATGCAAGGGCACCTGCTAAAGAGATAGTGGTAAGAGCATTATGACCCGTAATATGACCTTCATCCATAACTGCATCATATTCACAAAGAAAACATATTTTTGGGTACCCAGAGCCTTTAATAGCATAGAATGAATTAGGAATATCTAAATAATTAGTTGTTACTTCAAAATTATATTTTTGAAGTAAATTACAAATATACTGCGAACTTTTAATTTCATTATAACTTTCTTCTGGGTTAGAATACAGAAATTCACAAAGATCCTTCACTTCATTTTCAATACTTGATAAGAATGATATCATTTCTTGTTTCATTAATAGCCCTCCTAAAATAGAATTATTATTATTATTTTTAACATTTATTAAGAAAAATATTTATAAATTAATATAAAACTTATTTTGTGATGATAATTGATGATATAATATCAATAGAAATGTGTTTAATTAAAGAAAGAGGTAATAATATGAAGAATGGATATTTTATTGTATTTGAGGGTGGAGAAGGCTCAGGAAAAAGTACGATATTACAGAAAATATATAATTGGATGCTTGAAGAAAAAAAACCATGTATTATAACAAGGGAACCTGGTGGAATAAAAATTTCGGAGCAAATAAGAGAGGTAATATTAGATCCTTCAAATACAGAAATGGATGGAAGAACTGAAGCACTATTATACGCAGCAGCTAGAAGACAACATTTAGTGCAAAAGGTTATTCCCGCTTTAAAGGAAGACAAAATTGTATTATGTGATAGATTTATAGATTCCTCTTTAGCCTATCAAGGATTTGCGAGGGGGATCGGAATTAAAGAAATATACAAGATAAATGAGTTTGCAATTGGCAAATATATGCCTAATATATCTATACTATTTGAAATAGATCCGAAAATTGGTTTAGATAGAATAAATAAAAATAAAAGTAGAGAAGTAAATAGAATAGATTTAGAAAAAATTGATTTTCACAATAAGGTAAGAGAAGGATATAATGAGGTGTTTGAGACAAGTAAGGGAAAAATGATTAAGATTGACGCATCTAAAACAATAGAACAGGTTTATGAAGAGGTAAAAAAGATTATAATGTTACACATAGACTGAAAATGCAATTTTATTCATAATAGTTAGACGTTTATGATAAACTATACATATATATATTATTAATAAGTGGAGGGAATATTTATGAAAATGGTTATAGCGATAGTTCAAGATGATGATGCCTTAGATTTAGTTGATGTATTAACAGAAAAAAACTTTAGAGTAACTAAACTCGCAACTACGGGAGGTTTTTTGAAGTCTGGTAATACTACGCTTTTAATGGGTGTAGAAGCTAACAGAACTCAAGAAGTAATTAAGGTTATAGAAAGTACTTGTAAGAAGAGGAATGAGGTAGTAGCATCACCAGTTCCTTTTTCGGCAAGTACAGAGATGTATATGCAATACCCCGTTGAAGTCCAGGTAGGTGGAGCAACCGTATTTGTTATAGATGTTGATCAGTTTGTAAGAATATAAAGAAAGAGGTGGGGATGTGAAGGAGTTTATCGGATTTAGCAATATAATTAGCAGTTTTAAGAAAAGAGTGGATAACAATATTCTTTCACATGCACATCTTATAATAGGACCTGAAGGTATTGGAAAAAGTATAATGGCAAGAATTTTTGCTTTGAAAATTTTAGGGAAAGATGCGGATTATAATTATGTAGATATAATTCATTATAGACCAGAGAAAGCTTCCTTTGGTGTTGATGAAGTTAGAAAGATAATCCAAGAAGTCGCTAAACGACCTTATGAAGAGGATAAAAAGGTAATTATTATTCACCAAGGAAGTAAGCTTACAGTTCAAGCACAAAATGCCTTACTAAAAACTATAGAAGAACCTCCTTTAGGGGTATACATAATATTATTAAGTGAAAGTGTAGAATTGCTACTAGATACTATAAAGTCTAGATGTCAAATTTACAAGCTTACCCCATTAAATAAAGAAGATATGATAAAATATATTAAAGCTCTTGGAGAAAAGGATAAGGAAAAAATATTAGTAGCATTATCGTACGGAGAAGGAATTCCAGGCCGTGCAAAGAGAATGTTAAAGGATGAGGAGCTTCATGTACTTAGAAACCTCATTATAGAATTATTTGATGAGATGAATAAAAAGAGTTCTAATACTGTAATAAATTATGATAAAAAATTCCTAAAATACAAGAATGAAAAGGAAGAAGTATTAAGAGTAATATCCTCCTTTATAAGAGATATCATAGTGTATAAAGAGTTAAGGGATAAGGATAGAATTATTAATGTCGATAAGGTAAATAAAATAAGCGAATTGTCTAAATTCTTATCTTATAATAAGCTAAATGCCATGCTAGGACATGTGGAAGAAGGAAAAACTAATTTTGAGAATAATATAAGTTATTCAATGACTATAAGTGTAATGCTTATAGGCTTTTTGGAGGGTTAATTAATGATAAAAGTTGTAGGAGTAAGATTTAAAAAAGCAGGAAAGGTATATTATTTTAATCCTTGCTATTTAAATATAAAAAAAGGTGATTATGTTATTGTAGAAACAGCTAGAGGAATAGAGTTTGGAGAATGTGTAATAGATGTTAAAACTATAGATGAGACAGATATTGTAGCACCTCTAAAAAGTGTGTTAAGAATTGCAGATAAAAGCGATATTAACAAACATAAGGAGAATAAAGGCAAGGAAGCAGAAGCTCTAACAATTTGTTTTAAGAAAATCGAAGAACATGCACTTCAAATGAAGCTTATTGATGTTGAATACACCTTTGACAATAATAAGGTAATATTCTATTTCACAGCAGATGGAAGAGTAGATTTTAGAGAATTGGTTAAAGATTTAGCAACTATTTTCAAAACAAGGATAGAGCTTAGACAAATAGGGGTCAGAGATGAGGCTAAGATGATAGGTGGATTAGGACCATGTGGTAGGTCTATGTGCTGTTCATCATTCTTAGGAGATTTTGCATCTGTATCTATAAAAATGGCAAAGGAACAAAATTTATCATTAAATCCGACTAAAATTTCAGGAATATGTGGGAGATTGATGTGTTGTTTAAATTATGAGCAAAGTACATATGAGAATATAAGAAAAAGATTACCTAGAGTTGGATCCATAGTAGAGACTGAAGATGGTACAGGAGAAGTTATTTCAAATAGCACAGTTAAGGAATCAGTTAGAGTAAAGATAAAAATTGGAGAAGAAGAAATTCTTCAAGATTTTAAAATAGAGACTATTAAGTTGATTTCTGGTTCATATGAAGATACAATTGATGAAAAAGATATAAAATTAGTAGTAGAATTAGAAGAAGATAAGAAATTAATTAAGCATCTAATTAATGAAAAATAGAGAGGCGAAAATTTTATGAAATCTGTAATTAGTCTTTATAATATAATTAAGTCAAAAGATGTGAATAAGATTTAAAATGCTATTTCAATGAATGAAGGAGTTACAGCTTGTGAAATATCTTTAGATAAAAAAGAAATACAAATTATATATAATGAGAGTAGCGTAGATCTAAATGAAATGATAGATTCTGTTGAAGATTTAGTATATAACATTGATTTAACTAATAGTTAAATTTTTTAAAATACTTTAAAAAAAATAAAAAACATGTTAAAATAAGATTTGTGTAATAAACGTAATTATTAGGAGGTGTTTTAAATGGCATATGCTATTAATGATTCATGTATAAGCTGCGGTGCGTGTGCACCAGAATGTCCAGTTGACGCTATAAGTCAAGGAGATGCTCAATACGTTATAAATGAAGATACTTGTATTGATTGCGGAAGTTGTGCAGGAGTTTGTCCAGTAGGAGCTCCAGAACAACAATAATTTTGATTTGCGAAGAAGACCGTCTTTTAGACGGTCTTCTTTTCTTTGTTTGTAAGATTAGTTTCTTTCATTAAAATTGTAACGGGAATAGTGGTATCTAAGTTGTTAGTATCTAATAAATCATTATTTAAATTAACAATTGAATCCATTGAAGTAATAAAATCCGTACAGCAATCTAAATAATATGAAGAAGTATATGTTTTATAATACATTGGAATTATAATTTTAGGATTAATTAGTCTAACTAGACTAATAGCCATATTAGAATCCAATGTAAAGTGGCCTCCTATAGGAATGAATAGAATATCTATGTCACCTAAAGACTTAAGGATTTCTTTATCAAATATATGTCCAAGGTGACCTAAATGACATATTTTCATATTATCAAAAGTATAAGTATAAATGATATTTTTACCTCTCTTAATTCCAAAATTATTATCATGAAAAGAAGAAAGTCCCATTAAATTAACAAAGTTAAGATTATAATTGCCACATTTGGTTATTATAATTGGCATGTCAGTTTCAGAGGAACATTCCTTAACATTAAAATTAGGATGACTTATGGTAATTATTTCAGGTTTGTATTCTAATAGCATATTCATTGAGTATAGATTACAGGGATCCGTTAATATTTTATGTTGTAGTGAGTCTTGTAATAAAAATGTACATTCTCCAAACCATTTAATTAACATAGAAAACCTCCTAAGAGTATATATAAATATGTTTTCCCTAAAAAACTATTTTTATGAATAATAAAACTTGCAATTAATAATAATTAATATTAGTATAGATATAACAAAAGTCAAAGTAAGTCAAAAACAGAAGTTTAGTAAGGAGATATTATGGCAAGACTTTCTGATATAATCGAAAATTTTATAAAGACTGTCCTTAGTGAAAATGGGGGGCAACAAGTACAAATTCAAAGAAATGAGTTGGCGGGTCAATTTAGATGCGCACCATCACAAATTAATTATGTATTAACAACGAGATTCACCTATGATAAAGGTTATGTAATAGAGAGTAGACGAGGTGGAGGTGGATATATAATACTTAAACAAGTTACTAAAGATAAGGCTGAACAGAGAAATACTCTTATAAAAGATGTTATAGGAGAGTCTATTACAAATCATAATTCACTATCTATAATAGAAGGATTATATGAGTCAGGATTGGTTGTTGAGAGAGAATCAGATTTAATGAAGATAATTATTAATGATAGGACTTTAGTTTCTGCTGAAAATAAGAATAAAATAAGGGCAGATATTTTAAAAGCTATGCTTATGATTATATTATCTTAGAGTGGGAGGGATTATATATGCTATGTGAAAAGTGTAAAAAAAATGAAGCTAAAATTCATTTAATAAAATTAATAAATAGAGAGAGGACAGAAACTTGGCTATGTGAAACTTGCGCTAAAGAGATATCAGAAATTTCTTTGATTTCTTCTTTGGCACCAATTGAGGGAGCTTCTTTTCAAAATATTTTGAATGGATATTTTCAAGTATTAAATAATAATAAAAAAGAAAAGATAGAAATAATTTGTAAAAATTGTGGCTTAACATATTCTCAGTTTACAAGCAGTGGTCAATTAGGGTGCGGAAGTTGCTATGATAGTTTTTCAGAATTTCTAAGACCTATGATAAAAAGAATTCATGGGGACTTAGAGCATATTGGAAAAATCCCTAATAAATCAGGGAATGAATTTATCGAAATAAAAAGAATAAAAAAATTAAAGGAAGAGCTTCAAAAATGTATTAGTGTTGAAGAGTATGAAAATGCAGCTATTATAAGAGATGAAATCAAAATATTAGAGAACTGTAAGGAGGTAAGATCTAAGAATGAAGAATTGGATAGATAGCCAGGTATCTCCACAGGATATAATAATAAGTAGTTCAATAAGTCTATGTAGAAATTTTAAAAAAAATAGGTTTACAGATAAAATGAAATGTGATGAAGCTAAAGAAAATGTAGATATGATATTTAAAATATTATGTGATAAATCACAGGATGAAGAATTTAAATTAATTAAGTTATGGGAAGAAGAAAATAAATGCTCTGAAACTTATAGGGATAAACATATAATTAGTGAAGAATTATTAAAGAGGAAAGATAGAGGTGCATTTATAGTAAATAAAAATGAAACATTATCAATAATGATAAATGAAGAAGATAATGTAAGAATACAATGTACAGTAGACGGGTTGAATTTACACGGTATATATAAATATATAAATAAATTTGACGACTATATTGAAGAGGATATAGCTTATGCTTTTCATGGAGACTATGGGTATTTAAGCGCAAGTCCATCAAACGTTGGAACGGGTATGAAAGCAACAGTAGCAATGCATTTACCGGCGCTTACAATTAGTCAAGAAATTCCTAACATACTTAACGGGCTAAATAGGGTTGGAATGACTATAAATGGAATGTATGGAGAAAAATTAAAGTCTGATGGAAATATGTATCACATATCTAATCAAATTACTTTAGGAGTAAAGGAAGATGAGATAATAGAGAATTTAAAAGGTGTAGTTTTTAATATTGCAAGTGAGGAAAAAAAATATAGAGAAATTTTTTTAGCAGAACATAAACATGAAGTAGAGGATAAGATATTTAGATCATATGGAATTTTGAAAAATGCTAAGATGTTAAAGTCAAAAGAAACTTTAGAGTTATTATCATATATAAGATTTGGAGCAGAGCTTGGATTACTTGATATTGATAAAAAAACATTAAACAATATTTTGATAAAGAGTCGTACTTCATTAGTAATGAAAAACTTGAAATCTGAATCAAGTAGTGTCGAGCAGAATTTAGAAAGAGCAAATATAGTGAAAGACTTATTAAGTTAAATAGAATCGGAGGTGGTATTAATGCCATATGGAAAATTTACAGAAAGAGCACAAGTTGTAATATTAGAAGCTCAAAAAGAATCTCAAAAATTCAAACATGGATATATAGGTACGGAGCATATTCTTCTAGGAATATTGAAGGAAAGCGGGGATGCTAAGGAACTATTAATTAAATATGGTATAAACACAAAATTAGTCTTGAATTTAATAGAGGATTATTTGGGATTTGGAGAATCTTTAATGCCTAAAGGAGAGTTATTGCTTACTCCAAGGACAAAAAGGTTATTTGATGCGAGTTTTATCGAAGCTGAGAATCTAAAGCATAATTATGTAAGTCCTGAACATTTATTATTGGCCTTAATTAAAGAACAAGAAGGAGTAGCATATACAATTTTAAATCAGTTAAATTTAGATTTTAAAGGGTTAAGAAAAGAAGTGATATCCCTTCTATCAGATAAAGATATAGAGCAAGTAATTGAGGGTAAACAAAAAGATAGTAAAGAGTCTAAAACACCTATGTTAAATAAGTATAGTAGAGATTTAACTGAACTTGCGAGGCAAGGCAAGTTAGATCCTGTAATAGGAAGAAATGCGGAAAATCAAAGAGTTCTTGAGATATTATGTAGGAGGATAAAGAATAATCCATGCTTAATTGGAGAACCAGGGGTAGGGAAAACAGCAGTAGTGGAGGGTCTAGCACAAAGAATAGTAGATGGAAATATACCAGAAATTTTAAGAAATAAGAGAGTGGTTAGTTTAGATTTAAGTGCTATGGTAGCAGGAGCTAAATATAGAGGAGAATTTGAGGAAAGATTAAAGAAGGTAATAGAAGAAATAAAAAACAATAAAGAGATTATTGCTTTTATTGATGAAATCCATACTATAATAGGAGCAGGTGGGGCAGAAGGAGCAATTGATGCTTCAAATATTCTAAAACCTGGCTTGGCAAGAGGAGAAATTCAGTGTATAGGAGCAACTACAACAGATGAGTATAGAAGATATATTGAAAAAGACTCAGCTTTAGAAAGAAGATTTCAACCTATTGTGGTTGAAGAGCCTAGTAAGGATGAAACTCTAGCTATATTAAAAGGATTAAGAAGTAAATATGAGGATCATCATAGAGTAAAGATAACTGATGAAGCATTAGAGGCAGCTGTTGAGTTATCCGATAAATATATAACGGATAGATTTATGCCAGATAAGGCAATAGACTTAATGGATGAGGCATCGTCTAAAATTCGTATTGAGAATTTGGTATCTCCTCCAGATCTGAAGGAAATTGAAGGAGATATACATGAGGTAGTTAAGAAAAAAGAGGAGTCTATTAGAATACAAGATTTTGAAAAGGCTGCAATATTAAGAGATAACGAGAAGGATCTTAAGGCTAGGTTAAATGGATTAAAAAGAGATTGGAGTACTCAAAGTTCAATACAAGTACTAACTGTAAATAGTGAAAATATTGCTAGTGTAGTATCAGGGTGGACTAGGATTCCTGTAGAGAGATTAACAGAGAGAGAAAGTGACAAACTCTTGAAATTAGAAGAAATACTTCATAAGAGAGTAATAGGTCAAGAAGAAGCTGTGAAGGCAGTGTCACAAGCTGTAAGAAGAGCTAGAGTGGGACTAAGAGATCCTAAGAGACCTATTGGAAGTTTTATATTTCTGGGGCCAACAGGAATAGGAAAGACAGAACTTTGCAAGTCTCTAGCAGAAGCTATGTTCTCAGATGAAAAAAATATCATAAGAGTTGATATGTCCGAGTACATGGAAAAGCATTCTGTTTCTAGATTAATTGGAGCTCCACCGGGATATGTAGGCCATAATGATGGGGGACAATTAACTGAAGCCGTAAGACGGAAACCATATTCAGTAATATTACTTGATGAAATAGAGAAAGCCCATCCAGATGTTTTCAATATTTTGCTTCAAATTATGGAGGATGGAAGACTTACAGATGGAAAAGGTAAGGTAGTAAATTTTAAAAATACTATAATTATAATGACATCAAATGTAGGAGCGAATTCTATAAAAAAACAAAAAACCATGGGATTTGCCATTGATACTAACAATGATACTGAATATGAGAAGATGAAAGATACTATAATGGAGGAACTTAAGAAAAATTTTAGACCAGAATTTTTAAATAGAATTGATGATACTATAGTATTTCATAAACTTAGCAAGGAAGATATGATTTTAATAGTAGATCTAATGTTAGAGACTATTATGAATAGACTTAAAGATAATTCTATTAGTTTACAATTTAATGAAGCTTGTAAGAAGTTTTTATTAGATAAGGGAATTAATTTAGAATATGGGGCAAGACCTTTAAGAAGAGTGATAACAAAGGAAGTAGAAGATAGGTTAAGTGAGGAAATCTTAAGTGGAAATGTTAGTAAAGGAGATAATTTATTGGTATCAGTAGGAGAGGATAAATTGATTTTTAATAAAATAAAAGAGATTGAACATGTACAGTAGTAGATTCGTCGTAAGCAAAGGAGGAAATAAATATGAGTAAAGAAGTAAAAAATTTAGATCTAGTTATATTAGGGGGAGGTCCTGCAGGATTAACATCAGCAATATATGCATGTAGGGCAAAATTAGATATGATTTTATTAGAAAATGCCATCTTAGGAGGGCAAGTTAGAAATAGTTTTACAATTGAAAATTATCCGGGATTTAGAACTATAGAAGGAATAGAATTAGCTGATAAAATGCAAGAACAAGCAGAATCGGTTGGAGCTATAATAGATGAGTTTGACCCAGTAATCAATGTAAACCTAGAAGAAAATAATAATAGTATAGAAACAGAACTATATATATATAGACCCAAAGCTATTATTATTTCAACGGGAGCAACTCCTAAAAAATTACCACTTCCAAATGAAGCAGAATTTGCTGGAAAAGGAATTCATTATTGTGCTGTTTGTGATGGAGTGATGTATGAAGGTAAAGTAATTGGAGTTGTTGGTGGAGGAAATGCTGCGTTAGAAGAGGCCGTATTTCTATCCAAATTTGCGGATAAGGTTTATATAATAAGGCGACATGACTATTTTAATGGAGAAAGATCTACACTTGATGAGGTAACTAATAATAGTAAAATAGAAATTTTATATAATCAAGATCTTGTTTCCGTAAAGGGGAAAGAATTTGTAGAGGAGGTTGTTTTAAAAAATACAATTTCCGGGGAAAAAAAAGCTATGAAGATGAGTGCTTTATTTGGATATATAGGAACAGAACCTAAAACGAATAACTTTAAGAAATATATTAATTTGACATCAGAGGGGTATATTATAGCAGATGAAAGAATGAGAACTAATATACCAGGAGTATTTGCGGCAGGGGATGTTAGAGATAAGGCATATAGACAGATAACAACAGCAGTATCGGATGGGACTATAGCAGCATTAGAGGTGGAGAAATATATAAAACAAATTAAGAATTAATATATTGGAACAAATATGAGATTATAGCAAAAGAGCCCTTAATAATCTGTTAGATTATTAAGGGCTCTTTTAAATCTATTTTGTTAATGCTATATCTATTGCAGGTTTATCAAAACCAATAATAACTGTTCCGTTTATATCTAAAACTGGAACTCCTATTTGCTTAGATTTTTTTAGCATTTCTTCTCTAGCTAACATATCGTTACCTACATTAACTTCCTGAAAGGAAACATTTTTTGATTTTAAATAATTCTTAGCTTTTACGCACCAAAGACAAGTACTTGTAGTATATACTTTAATCACTTTTACACCTCCATTTTCGAAGTAATAATAATTATCTGTTATATTATAATATAACTTTTAAAAAATATTTTCAATATATTATATGCAAAAGAAATTTATTATGGAGATATTATTTTATAATATCTCCATTCTCTAAATTAGAATTAATTATAAAATTAGAAATTTCATTAGAAGGCATATTATTAAAAAGAGTCTCACTTGCCTTATAGCCTGAAAAATCCTTGATTGTATTTTTACCTTCAATATTTAGAGAATTTAATGTAATTTTATCAAGCACTATACCATCTCCTAACATTTTCTTTTAGTATGTGCATATAAAAAAAAAGTATACTAAGTCTTAACTTGTATAGTGGTCTATACAAGTTGAACTTTTTTTGATATACTATATTAAGAGGTGAGTCTATGATTGATAAAAAGAGTCCAATACCTGTATATTTCCAATTGAAAGAGGATATTCAAAGAAAAATTACAAAAGGTGTGTGGGAAGTAGGCCAGTGTATTGACAGTGAAAGAGAGCTTTCACAAACCTATGAAGTTAGTAGAATGACTATCAGGCAAGCTTTAGGAGAATTAGTTCAAGAGGGTGTATTAATTAGGCAAAAAGGTAAAGGTACCTTTGTTTGTGATCCTAAGGTAAAACAAAAGGATATGATGAGTTTCTCTGAGATAATAAATAAAAGTGGAAGAACTTTAGAAAATAAGGTATTAGAATTTAAAATAATAGATACACCTCAGGAATTAATAGATATATTTCCCTTTGAAAAAGTCTATAAAATAAATAGAAATAGAATTGTAGATAATGAATGTATTGCTAATGAAATTGTTTTTATTCCTGTTGATTACTGTGGGTTTATTAATGAAGAGAAACTTACAGGATCTTTATTTGAAATATTAAATGAATTTGGATATTCAATTGATCATTCAAAATCTACTATAAAAGCAGTTATAATGGATAAACGTTATAAAGGTATCTTTGGAGTAACTGAAGAGTCACCTTTACTGCAAACGTTAAGTAAAATAATAAATAGAAATGGTAAGGTGATTTTTGTAGAAGAAGCTACTTATAGGTCAGACAAATATATGTTGGAAGTAAATATTTCTAGAAGAGAGGGGTTTTTAAAATGAAATTAATTGTAACAAAAGATTATGAAACTATGAGCGTAAGAGCAGCTGAGGAAATTGCTAAAATAATTAATAATAAGCCTGATGCAGTGGTAGGTTTAGCAACTGGTTCAACACCTTTTGAAATGTATAAGGAATTAATTAAAATGAATAAACAAGGAACTTTAGACTTTTCTAAGGTTACTACAATAAATTTAGACGAGTATATAGGGCTATCTCCACAACATCCACAAAGTTATAGATTTTTTATGGATGAAAACTTGTTTGATCATATTAATATAGATAAAAAGAATACATTTCTACCTAATGGACTAGCTAAGAATGTAGATGAAGAAGGTAAAACTTATGATAATATGATAGATTCATTAGGAGGCACAGATATACAATTATTAGGGATAGGTAAAAATGGGCATATAGCATTTAATGAACCAGATGAAAAATTAATCGCAGGAACGCATATGACGAAACTTACAGAAAGCACAATAAAGGCTAATGCAAGATTCTTCAATTCTATAGAGGAAGTACCTAAGACTGCCGTTACTATGGGACTTGGACAAATAATGAAAGCTAAAAAGATTCTATTAATAGCTAGTGGAATAGATAAGGCAGAAGCTATAAAAGGTTTGATGAGTGGCAAAATTAATACATCTAATCCTTCAACTATGCTTCAGATGCATAACGATGTTATCTTAATAGCTGATGAAGATGCAGTAAGTTTGTTATAAAAAACAAAATAAGGCAATAATAAAAAGAAGTATATACTAATACAAGTGATACTTCTTTTTGTTATTCTAAAGATTATATAAAAATAAAAGCTTTATTAATAATAATAATAATAATAAATTTATATAATATGATATTATTATATGGAAGAATATTAGTTGAATGTTAATTAATAAAATAAAAGTAGAAAAGAGGAGAAAAATGGCTAAAATAAAATCTGTATTTACATGTCAACAATGTGGATATGAATCAGTAGGATTGCTTGGTAAATGTCCTTCTTGTGCGGCTTGGAATTCATTTGTTGAGGAAGTAAAAGATGATTCTACTGTTATTAAAAATAAAATAATTAAAAGCATTTTACCTGAAAATATGCCGAAAAATATTAGTGAGATTAAATCAGGGGAAAATGAAAGATTTAAAACGAATTTAAAGGAATTAGATAGAGTCTTAGGTGGTGGAATAGTTAAAGGATCTTTAACATTAATATCAGGAGATCCGGGGATAGGGAAATCTACATTGCTACTTCAAACAGCAAATAATATTGCTTCGTATTATGGAAAGGTATTATATATTTCTGGAGAAGAGTCGGAAGAGCAAATTAAAATTAGGGGGGATCGTTTAGGGGCAGCTGCTAATAATCTATTTATAGTATCAGAGACAAATTTAGATACAATAGAAGCCTATATAGAAAAAATACAACCTGTATTTGTAGTAATTGATTCTATTCAAACAATGTATAAAGAAGAAGTTACATCAGCCCCAGGTAGCGTTTCACAGGTAAGGGAATGCTCAAACCAACTGATGAGAATAGGTAAAAAGAGTAATATACCATTATTTATTGTTGCTCATGTAACTAAGCAAGGAGCTCTTGCAGGACCTAAAGTTTTAGAACATATGGTTGATACAGTTTTATATTTTGAAGGTGAAAGAACAGAAGAATTTAGAATACTTAGGACTATGAAAAATCGTTTTGGAACAACTAGTGAAATTGGAGTGTTTGAAATGAGACAAGAGGGTCTTATTGAAGTATATGATCCATCAAAAATGTTTTTAGAAGATACAACTTTTAACCAAGAAGGTTCGGTTGTAGTTGGGATTATGGAGGGGACTAGACCTATATTAGTAGAGATCCAAGCTTTAGTAACTAAAACAAATTCACCTATGCCAAGAAGAACAGCAGTTGGGATAGATAATCGAAGGTTAAGTTTAATTCTTGCAGTTCTAGAGAAAAAATTAAAAGTTCCATTTTACAATCATGACGTATATGTTAATGTTGTGGGTGGATTAAATATAGAGGGAACTACGGCTGATTTAGGATTGGCATTAGCGCTGCTATCAAGTGTTAAAAATAAAGGACTAGTTCTACCAAAGATAATGATTATAGGTGAAGTAGGCCTCACCGGGGAAATACGCCCTATAAATTCAGCAGATAGATTAGTAAATGAAGCAGAGAAGATGGGGTTTGAAAGTGTTGTTATTCCTAACAGAAATAGAGAAAAGGTTTTTAATAAGGGAATAAAGATAATTGGAGTAAGTAATTTAAGTGAAGCAATAGGCAAAGTATTATAAGGAGAGAAGTGGAATGATGAGGCTAGAAAAGGATATGGAAATACAAAAAATATTGAAAGTTTTATGCCCAGGGACAGCCTTAAGAGAGGGATTAGAAAATATTTTAAGAGCCAAAACAGGTGGGTTAATTGTATTGAGTGATAGCGAAGAAATTATGAAAATGGCTGATGGCGGTTTTATAATTAATGCTGAATATACAGCAACTTATATATACGAACTTGCAAAAATGGATGGAGCAATTATTTTAAGTAAGGATTTAAAAAAAATAATCTCGGCTAATATACAGTTACTACCTGAGTCATATATACCTACATTTGAGACTGGAACAAGACATAGGACTGCACATAGAGTAGCAAAGCAAACTGGCAATATAGTTATTGCTATTTCTCAAAGAAGAAATATGATAACTGTTTACAAGGGTGATATAAAGTATGTACTAAGAGAGAGTAGTGTAATATTAGAAAAAGCAAATCAAGCAATTCAGGCATTGAATAAATATGTAGTTGTATTAGAAAAGGTTATAAATAATTTGAATATATTAGAATTTCAGGATTCAACAACTTTATTTGACGTAGTCACAGCTGCACAAAGGACTGAAATGGTCATGAGAATAGTTGAAGAAATAAAGATTTACATATTAGAATTAGGTAATGAGGGAAGATTAATTTCAATGCAGCTAAATGAGCTAGTTAGACATATAGAAAAAGATGGAATTTTATTGATTAGAGATTATATACAAGATGGAGAAGAAGTAAATGATGTATATAAAGGAGTTCAAAAGCTATCTCAGTCAGAATTATTAGATTTAGAAACTATTTCAGGTGCTATGGGGTATGGAGGCACTTCTTTAATCGAGACACTTATATCACCGAAGGGATATAGATTGCTTAGCAAAGTGCCAAGATTACCATCAACTGTAATAGAAAATGTAATTACTCAATTTAAAGATTTAGCAAGCATAATAGAAGCTGAAATAGAAGATTTAGATAAGGTTGAAGGAATTGGAGAAACTAGAGCAAGGGCAATAAGGTCAGGATTAAAAAGAATTAATGAACAAGTATACTTAAATAAGCAATTATAATTATTAAAGGGATACTAATTCTTAGTATCCCTTTAACTTAGTTATAAATAATTACAATATACTTTATCTAAAAGTATATTTACCTAAAGTATTAATTTTATCATTTTCTTTTAGAAGCACATCATATAAGTTGACTTCTAAATCATTGCAGAGGGATGTAAGGTAGAATAAATTGTTACCCATTTCTCTTTCAATGACTTCACGACAATTTTCACATAGTTGTCCTTGTATATGAGATTCCAAACAATCACACATCTTATCTAATGAATTATCCTCTGGTAAGTTTTGCTTTTTCGCACTAATTTCAATGCAACCACAATTAGTAACAGCTTTAGCAATAGCTCTATTTACCCTAGCACTAGATTCTGTATATTTTGTCATTATATCAAGAATACTCTTGTGCCTAAGCAGAGAATCATTTACTGAATTTTGAAAAGTATCATAAATTATATCCTTCATAGGTCCCAACTCCTTTGTATTTTGAAAGGTATTATTTTAATTACATTACGTTATTAATAGTTTGTTCTAAAAATATAAGGGATGTACAACTCTTGTTAATATACTTATGATAAACAATAAAGACTAGAATTAATAGGGGGTAAAAATTAAAAGAATGTTAAGATAGAAATTATTTATCTTAGAGTTATAATTAGTGTGTTATAATTAAATAAATTAAAATATCTGTATTTTATGGATTTAATATTGAGAAAATGTCAATAATTATAAAATGTCGATAATTATAATTAGGAGGTGAGGTTATGGTAAAAAAAATAGCCCAAGGAATATTCGGTTTAGGTGGAGTAATTTTAGGGTATGTAATTGGAGATTTTCTAATTAATATTCCTGCTGTAAAGGAATTAGGTTTATTGTCTGAATACTACAGAACGGTATTATTTATGATTTTTATTTGTTTAATATTTGGTATCATTCTATATTTGGTATCTCCAAAAATATATAAAGCCATAACGGAAGTAATTGAATATGTAGAAAAAAACATACAAAAGTTAAGTATTGGTGAGATAGTATATGGTGCAGTAGGGGCTCTTATAGCTCTTATAATTACAAGCATATTAGCGAAACCGTTGTTGGATTTTCATGAAATTTTAGGCCCTCTTATTGTTGTGCTATTAAATGTAATAGCGGCTATTATAGGTATGGACATAATGATAAAAAAGAAGGATGATATTACTAATATATTGGTAAATATTAAAAAAAACGGTTCAACTAAAGATAAAAAAGGTAAATCAATTTCAAGGTCTATACCTAAGGTGTTAGATACATCAGTAATTATAGATGGTAGAATATTTGATATATGTGAAACTGGATTTGTTGAAGGCCCTTTAGTAATTCCTAATTTTGTATTAGATGAACTAAGACATATTTCTGATTCTTCCGATTCTTTAAAAAGAGTTAGAGGTAGAAGAGGGTTAGATGTATTAAATAGAATTCAAAAGGAATTAAATATTGAAACGCAAATTTGGGAAGGTGATTTTCCTAAAATAGCTGAGGTTGATAGTAAATTAGTTAAGCTTGCTCAACACTTAAATGGTAAGGTTGTAACTAATGATTATAATTTAAATAAAGTTGCAGAGGTTCAGGGAGTATCTGTTTTAAACATAAATGAATTATCAAATGCTATTAAGCCAGTGGTTATACCTGGTGAGGAAATGGTAGTAGATGTGGTTAAAGATGGAAAGGAAGCTAGCCAAGGAGTTGCCTTTTTAGATGATGGCACTATGATTGTGGTAGAAAATGGAAAGAGGTTTATTGGAGAAAGAATAGATGTATTAGTGACATCGGTGCTTCAAACCGCTGCCGGAAGAATGATTTTTGCAAAACCTAAAGAAAATTAAATAGAGGAGAAGAGAAGATAATGATTTCTGCTATAATTTTAGCGGGTGGAAAAGGTAAAAGAATGGGATCGGATATAAGCAAACAATTTATTACTGTTAATGGCAAACCTATTTTATATTATACCTTGAGTAAATTTTTGAAATGTAAAGATATAGAGGATATAGTATTAGTACTTCCAAAGGATGAAATACAATATTGCGTAAAAGAAATATTAGAAAAATATTCATTGAAGGTAAATAAAATTATTGAAGGTGGGAAAGAACGTCAAGAATCAGTTTATAATGGACTAAAAGCATGTTCAGATTCTAGTATTGTACTAATACATGATGGAGCAAGACCCTTTGTGTCAGAGAATATAATAAGAAATGGAATAAGGTATGCATCGAAGTATGGTGCTGCTGCACCAGGGGTAACGCCGAAGGATACAATTAAAATAAAAAATTCAGAAGGGTTCTCAATACAAACTCCCAACAGAGAAAATTTAGTAGCAGTGCAAACACCACAAGTTTTCAAATGGAGTACAATAATGGAATGCCATGAGAAAATAAAAAGAGACAAAATTGTAGTTACTGATGATACTATGGTCATAGAAATGTATGGGCATAAGGTTTATTTATATGAAGGTGAGTACAACAATATTAAAGTTACGACTCAAGAAGATTTACTTATTGCGGAGTATTTAGCTAGCCATAGGTAAAACTATCGGTTTAACACCGTTATCATTATTGGAGAATAATATTAGGCGGTACCGCGATTAGAATTCGCCCTAAGGAAAGGGCGGATTCTTTTTAATTTTAAATATAATATGTATTAAAGTGAAGAGGGGAAGTTTTAAGATGAGAATGTCAAATATGTTAGTATTAACATTAAGAGAAGTTCCAACAGAAGCGGAGATAGTAAGTCATAAACTTATGCTAAGATCTGGAATGATGAGAAAGATGGCCTCAGGAGTATATAATTATATGCCTTTAGGGTTAAAAGTTTTAAATAAAATAGAAGATATAGTTAGAGAAGAAATGAACGAAGAAGGAGCCCAAGAATTTTTAGCTTCAGCTATGCTGCCAGCAGAGCTTTGGCAAGAATCTGGTAGATGGGATGCTTACGGAGATGAAATGTTTAGGCTTAAAGATAGAAATCAAAGAGATTTTTGTTTAGGACCTACCCATGAAGAGGTGTTTACAGATATTGCAAGAAATGAAATAAAATCTTATAAGCAGTTACCAGTTAATCTTTATCAAATTCAAACAAAGTATAGAGATGAAAGAAGACCAAGATTCGGCGTTATGAGAAGTAGGGAATTTGTTATGAAGGATGCTTATAGTTTTGATAAGGATCAAGAAGGCTTGGATTTATGCTTTAATAAAATGAATGAAGCTTATGTAAGGATATTTAACAGATGTGGGCTTGATGCTAAATGTGTAGAGGCTGACTCTGGCGCTATTGGTGGCTCAAATTCAGCAGAATTTATGGTTAAATCAGATGTTGGAGAAGATGATGTAGTCTTTTGCAATGATTGCAATTATGCCGCTAATATGGAAAAGGCATCAGCAATACCAGAAAAAAGTGAGAAGGAAGACTTAAAAGATGTTAATAAAATTGAAACACCAAATACAAAAACGATAGAAGATTTAGTTAAATTATTCAATGTGTCGAAAAAGAAATTTATAAAAACTCTATTATTTAAAGCTGATAATAAGATAATAGCAGTAATGGTTAGAGGAGATAGAGAAGTAAATGAGGTTAAGGTAGCTAATTTCTTAGGTGGAGTTGATGACTTTAACATGGCATCACCACAAGAAGTTGTACTTGCCACTTCCGCTGCTGTTGGATTTGCAGGACCAATAGGAATTAAGGTAGATGAATTGTTAGTAGATGCAGAAGTAAGTAAAACTCATAACTTTATAGTAGGAGCCAATGAAACAGGATATCATTTGGAAAATGTTAATTATGGACGGGATTTTCAAGGTAAGGTTGGAGATTTTAGGAATGTAGCAGTTGGAGAAAAGTGCCCAGAGTGTGGTGGTGAGATAACTATTGCTAGAGGAACTGAGGTAGGGCACATATTTAAGCTGGGAACTAAGTATTCAGAATCTATGAAAGCAACTTTTATAGATGAGAATGGTAAGCAAAAACCATTTGTTATGGGATGTTATGGTATAGGTATTACAAGAACAATGGCGTCGATCATAGAGCAACATAATGATGAAAACGGGATTATTTGGCCGTTGTCAGTAGCTCCATATCATGTAGTAGTTGTTCCGGTAAATATAAAAGATGAAGAACAAATGAGAATTGCAGAAGCTATATATACTTCCCTAAAAAAATTGGGAGTGCAAGTACTAATGGATAATAGAAATGAGAGAGCTGGAGTTAAGTTTAAGGATTCCGAGCTTATGGGTATTCCAATGAGAATTACTGTTGGTAAAAAGATTAATGAAGGGTCAGTTGAGTTTAAGCTAAGATCAGAATCGGATAATGAGTTAATTAAGATTGAAGAGGTTTGTGATAGGGTAAAGGAAGAATTTGAGATAAATAACCTAAAAATAAAGTAGTATAGGAGGTTAAATAATGAAGCTATATAATACTTTAACTAGAAAAAAAGATGAGTTCAAGCCGATAACTCCTAAAAAAGTTAAAATGTATGTATGTGGTCCTACAGTATACAATTATTTTCATATTGGAAATGGAAGAACTTTTATTGTATTTGATACTATTAGAAGATATTTTCAGTATAGGGGGTATGAAGTAGAATTTATTCAAAATTTTACGGATATTGATGATAAAATGATTAATAAAGCTAAAGATGAAAATACTACAGTAAAGGAAATTGGAGATAAATATATCAGTGAATATTATAAGGATGCAGATGCTTTGAATATTAAAAGAGCAACAGTTAATCCTAGGGCTACAGAATATATCGAAGATATTATTGATTTTGTAAAAACATTAATTGAAAAAAGATTTGCTTATGAAATAGATGGTGATGTATATTTTAGTACAAAAAAGTTTGATTCTTATGGAAAACTTTCAGGACAGAATTTAGAGAATTTACAGGCTGGAGCTAGAATAAATGTGGATGAACGTAAGAAAGATCCAATGGATTTTGCTATTTGGAAAACACAAAAGCCTGGGGAACCGGCATGGAAAAGCCCTTGGGGCATGGGAAGACCTGGATGGCATATTGAATGCTCGTGTATGGTTAAGAAGCTGCTAGGGGATACAATAGATATTCATGCAGGGGGTATGGATTTATCATTTCCACATCATGAGAATGAAATTGCACAAAGTGAATCATTAACAGGGAAGCCTTTTGCAAATTATTGGTTGCATTCGGCTTTTGTAAATATTAATAATCAAAAAATGTCTAAATCGTTAAATAATTTTTTTACAGCAAGAGACATATTAAAAGAATATGATGCAGATGTAGTGAGATTCTTAATGTTATCAGCCCATTATAGAATTCAGCTGAATTTTAGTAAAGAGTTGTTAGATTCAGCAAAGTCATCTATGGAGAGGTTATATAATACTGTTAGCAATCTAGAAAATCTTTTAGATGAGATAACTAAGCAGAATTTAGATAATGAGGAAGAAAACTATTTAAACTCTTTAGATAAATATAGAGATAAGTATATAGAAAAGATGGATGACGATTTTAATACAGCAGATGCTATTTCTGTATTATTTGAATTATCCAAGGATGTTAATACTAATATAGATATTTATTCATCTAAAGAGTTAGTTAAGAAAGCATTAGAATTAGTTAGAGAACTTGGGGAACCCTTGGGTATCCTTCAAAAAACTACAAAAATAAGCTTAGAAGATGAAATAGAAGCCTTGATAGAAGCACGGCAAAATGCTAGAAAAAATAAGAATTTTGCCATGTCAGATAAAATAAGAGATGACTTAAAAGCACGAGGAATTATGTTAGAGGACACTGCACAAGGCGTGAGATGGAAAAAAAATTAATTTTAAAGGGCTGCAGAATTTGCAGCCCTTATTTAAAGGATAAAGAAGAAGGGAGAATAAATATGTTAGAGGATTTAAGAATAAGAGAATTTACCATAGATGAAGTAAAAATGTTAAACCCACTTCAACTAGCTTTAATTGGAGATGGAGTATATGAAATGTTTATTAGAAATTATGTGCTATCATGTAATATAAATTTATCAGCTCATAAAATGCATGTTGCAGCAATAGGATTTGTAAAGGCTAAAAGTCAATCCATAATAATGCATGTTCTTGAACAAAAATTAACAGAAGAAGAGGAATACATATATAAAAGAGGAAGAAATGCAAAGTCAGCGACTGTACCCAAGAATGCGGATGTCAGAGACTATAGAATGGCCACAGGACTTGAGGCATTGATAGGATACCTATACTTGGTAGGTAATAAGGAAAGATTACATTACATATTAAATGCAAGTATTGAAATAATTAAAAAAACAAGTTAGGAGGAGCAATGGTGGAAAATTTAGAAGAAAAAAATTTAAAAAAAGAATATGTTAATAACGAAGAAAGAGAAGATTTAGTTGTTGGAAGAAATGCTGTTATGGAAGCGCTTAAGGGGACTAAGACTATAGAAGCGTTATATGTGGCTAAAGGACAGACTGAGGGTTCTATCAACGTAATTCTTAAACTTGCAAAAGATAGGGGCATAGTTGTCAAGGAAGTGGATAGGAAGAAATTAGATTCAATGTGTGGAAATGCAGTGCACCAAGGTGTAATAGCTAAAATTACGCCTTTTGTTTATTGCGAAGTATCAGATATTTTAGGTTATGCCAAAGAAAAAGGAGAAGCTCCATTCATAGTAGTTTTGGATGAAATAGAAGATCCTCATAATCTTGGATCAATAATAAGAACTGCAGAACTATGCGGAGTTCATGGGATAATAATACCTAAGAGAAGAAATGTTGGAATAACTACAACTGTATATAAAGCCTCAGTAGGTGCGATTGAACATATGAAAGTTTCTAAGGTAACTAATATAAACACAGTATTAGAGGATTTAAAGGAAGCTGGAGTATGGATATATGGAGCAGATATAGCTGGAGAAGAATATAGCTATGAAGTGGATTTTAGAGGGGCCTGCGCTATAGTTATTGGCAGTGAAGGAAGAGGGATTTCAAAATTAACCTTAAAAAAGTGTGACAAACTTGTTAAAATACCAATGATTGGAAAAATAAACTCTTTAAATGCATCTGTTGCAGGTGGTATAATGATGTATGAGGTTCTCAAAGGTAGGTTGGAGAAATAAGGGGGCTATATGAGAATAGTATTTGTAGATGGGTATAATGTTCTAAACAGTTGGCCTAACTTAAAAGAAAATAAAATTTCTAGTTTTGATGGTGCTAGAAATAAGTTGATAGATATAATGCATAATTATGGGTCGTATAGTGATTCTAAAATTATTTTGGTTTTTGATGGTTACAAGGTAAATGGAAATCTTGAGAATACAGAGAATAAGAATAAAAATCTTTCTATCGTATTTACAAAAGGTGGAGAAACTGCAGATAGTTATATAGAGAGAGAGGTACATAGATTTGGTAGACGATGTGACATATGTGTTGTAACTTCGGATTGGCTAGAACAGCAAACTATTTTTCAAAGAGGTGCTGTTAGAATGTCGTCAATAGAATTTTATAATGAAGTTTCTGAGATAGAGAATAGTATAAGAAATAAAACAGAAAAGAATAAAAATATGTTGAGAAATCATTTGCAAGATAACGTGGACTTTGACGTTTTAAAAAAATTAGAGGAAATTCGTAGGAGTGATTGAAATTAATTGACTTGACAGTTTTTATTGAGGTATAATTTATTGTGTAATAGCATAGTTCGGAGGGGGAGAATTGTATAATAAAAAGTATTCGAAGGGCGATTATTTAGAATTCGAAGAAAAATTAGATGAAGAAGTTGTAATGGAAGCCAAAATTGGAAATGCAAGAGCTCAAGAATACCTTATTAACAAATATGAAAATTTTGTTAAGGCAAAGGCCAAGTCTTACTTCCTAATTGGCGCAGATAGAGAAGATATTTACCAAGAAGGTATGATAGGTCTCTATAAGGCAATAAGAGATTTTAATCCTGATAAGCTAGCATCATTTAAAGCTTTTGCTGAACTATGTGTAACTAGGCAAATAATAACGGCTATTAAAACAGCTACAAGACAAAAACATATCCCGCTTAATACTTATGTGTCGTTAAATAAACCAATTTATGAAGAGGATTCTGATAGAACTTTACTAGATGTACTCTCAGGAATCAAGATAACTGACCCAGAGGCGTTAGTTATTAGTCAAGAACAAATGAGCTACATAGAAGATGAAATAGCTAAAGCACTATCTGAATTAGAACTTGAAGTCCTTACGTCTTATTTAGATGGAAAATCCTATCAAGAGATTGCATACGATTTGGATAGACATGCGAAATCTATAGATAATGCCCTACAGAGGGTTAAAAGAAAACTTGAAAAATGTTTAGATTTAAATTAAGCTATAAGTAACTTGTTATTGACAAACTAGAAAAAAAACAGTATAATTTGTAATTGGTATATTGAGAAAATAATCAATATACAAGTGCTCACGTAGCTCAGTCGGTAGAGCGTCGCCTTGGTAAGGCGGAGGTCGTCGGTTCAATCCCGATCGTGAGCTCCAAAACCATAAGAAATAAAACACTAGGCAAAGTTTATTGATGAATGAAGGAGGAATTTACAAAATGGCAAAGGAAAAATTTCAAAGAGTTAAACCACATGTAAATATCGGAACAATAGGTCACGTAGATCACGGCAAGACAACACTTACGGCAGCAATTACAACAGTGTTATCAAAAAAAGGATTTGCAAAGGCATTTGACTATGCAGCAATAGATAAGGCACCAGAAGAAAAGGCGAGAGGTATTACAATTAATACAGCTCACGTTGAATATGAAACAGAAAACAGACATTATGCACACGTTGATTGTCCAGGACATGCTGATTATGTTAAGAATATGATAACAGGAG
>NZ_PVXQ01000041.1 GCF_002995745.1 Clostridium vincentii
TGCCGCCGACTTCCTTCAGATTCCACCTCACAATGGACACCCTTGTCTTAAGCTAAATGGTTGGCACTATCAGCCTCCATTACGGACTTTCACCGATTAGTGCACGCCCATGCTGGGCGCACTAGCAATAAGAGGTGTTCAAAATTTTGAACACCTCTTACATTGTAAGGAGAAAAACAAAATATGAATTATATGATTTAGAATTTAATCAAAAATTACCTACTAAAGAAATTGAATCTCAGGATACTTCTAGCTTGCCCTTTGAGATTCTTCAAATTGGAGCATTAAAACTTACTGAAAAACTTCAAATAACTTCTACCTTTAATTCTCTAATTAAGCCTACCGTCTATACTACTATCCATCCTTATGTAGAAAGTTTGACTAAAATAAATAAAGATAAAGTTAGCTCTTGTAAAAACTTTGTCTCAGTTTATGAAGATTTTTCAAACTTTATTGGAAAGGACGAACCGGTACTATGTGTTTGGGGAACCGTTGATATTAAGGAGCTTCATAGAAATCTAAAGTTTTACGATTTAGCCACTTCATCAATACCTAAATACTATATTGATATTCAAAAGTATGCTTCAAAATATTTTAAAGTACCAAAAGGTACTAAGATTGGATTAAAGAATGCAATAGAACTTTTAAATATATCAACCAATGGCGAATTCCACGATGCATTAAATGATGCTTATTATACTTCTGAAGTTTTTAAGAAAATTTATGACGATACTATGATACCTACTATATACATGCCTCCCCGTTCTAAAAGAATTACTCAACCTAAAGAAGAAATTGATTTAGTTTCTTTAATTAATCAATTTGAAAAAATGTATAATAGACAAATGTCTCCAGAGGAATCTGATATTATAAAACTTGCCTATGTTATGGGTAAAACGAACCAATTTATAAAATAATATATATAATTGAGATGTAGGGCAAGCATAAAAAAAGATGTCCGTAATGAACACCTTTTTTCTATATACTAACAAAGTTTCTGATCAAATATTCCATTTAAATTAAGCTTACTAATCCTGTTTTCAATTTCTTTTATGTCCATTGTATAAAGTCCAAGTTCCTGCATTCTCTTAAAATATCCAGCACCTGCGAAGGTATATCTATTCCTTCTTCCCTCTCTTGTCTTAGACTTTTCATTTTCATAGGAAATTATATCACCAACAGTAATTGAATTAGGTAATATAAGAAGTGGCATTCCCATGGCAAGTCTTACTGCATTATGTCCAGCAAGTGCTCCAGTACCTATTGCTTCTGTATGCCCAACAAATAAACCACTCTTTTCCCCAGCGCAGAAAAGATTATCTACTCCTATAACTTTCATATCATTAGTTCTAGGGGCAACTGAAAGATATCTTATAGAATTACCTTTACTTCCTGCATAGGGATCAATATATTTGGCATGCTCTAGGCCTTTAATTTTTCTAAGCTTATTTAATGGATAATAGGTTGTCATTAATTTTACATTACCTGTATCTAAAAGTATAAGATTTTCTGCGAATTCCTTAAGGGCATATTGTTGACAAACCTTAGTTCCAAGTTTATCGTAATTAACATCCTCTCGAGGGACTTTAAGAATAACTACACCCTTCTCTTCCAATTCCTTTAAAATTCCATCAGATAAACTCTCCTTTGCTAGCTTACAAGAACCAGACATTGCACCTAATACATCCTCTGCGCCTTCGCCTTGAGTATCTGAGACTCCACATCTTTCACTTATACTTATTCTTGGTCCGAATGATGGGCATCTTAAAATGCACATAGCGCAACCCTTGCCATACCTAAGACAATTTCCCATTGGCCCTGTGGTTCCTGTAGTTTCTATAAATACATCTCCTTCAATATAAGTATCATCTGCTAAGTATATGCCCTTAATTTTATGCGCGCCAAATTCAACATCACGTATCCTACTTTCCATGTGAACGTTTATCCCTAAAGACTCTACAAACTCTTTAACTTCGCTTTCAATTTTATTAACATTATACAAAGTGGCATTTGCGCCCTTTGCTGTATTGCGACATATGAGAACCCTTAGAATGATATTTATTCACCATATTTTTTACTATATTTCACCTGTACTTTTATATTGGGATATTTTTCACAAAACTGACTAATTACAAAGTAGCAACTTGGGCATGGTTCCCATTTACTATACAAAATAAGATTTCCTTCATTCTTCAATATTTTTGATTCTATTTGTTTATGTATTTCTTCAAATATCTTTTTTTCACTATCGTTAACTCTATCATATCCTATACCTAATTTACCCAACTTATTAACTTTACTACTTTTAAAACTTACCTCGTCTGGGGGTGGGGCTATACAATAATTTTCTATATTATTACTACCACTTATTGCTTTAAACTCCTTATTATCATATATGCCTACTGCTATATTTATAGAGTCCTGTAATGCTTTGCTTTGATCTATTTTAAATGTTGTTTTTTCTTTTTCGTCAACTATCATATATTTATCTATATTCTTTATTAAACGTTGCATTCTTGGTGTGTTATTGCTTAGATGTTCATGATACTCTACAGTACCCTTCTTCGCTGGAATATATTGATAATTTAGCTCTTCAGGTATTTCAATAGATATTGTTTTAATCCTAGTTTTGGTATTATATTTCTCTTTTACGCCTTCTTTTCTAATAACAACCATTTTTTTTAATAATTCAATATCCTTTCCATAAAGATAGTCCTTATCTAATTCTTTTTCTAAATTTTCCAATTTCACTTCTTCTTCTTCATTTATCGTTCTAGCTATACGGCTTTTTATTTTTTCTATAGCTTTTATGATATGGTAAACATTATCTTGAAATTTTGGCTCTCGTTCATATTCAATTCTATCTATAATTAGTTTTTTCACTTTGCATATTTCTTTACATAACTTGTTATGTTCATTTTCAAATAATATCATTTTTTCTATATAGTCTATAAAATCTCTAATATCATTTGCCCTATAAGTAATTTCAGCATCCTTGATAACTATATACAACTGGTCTGTTACACTTCTATCCACTTCAAAAATCCTTGATATATCTTCTTTAAAATTTTCTTCATCAAATTCAGTTATCTTATATCCTTCTCTTTTTAATTCATCCTTAAACTCATCTATGTTACTAATTTTTATTCGTTCTTTTTTTCTCTTCTTTAATTGAATAATTCTTTGTGTCATATTCACCTCTTAGCTTTGGAGTCCATGTTAGAAAATCCGGATTAAATTTTCATTAGTAGTAACTACTATAAATCATGAAAAATTGGTTTCATTTTTTCAAATGTACACAATTGTTTGTAGCCTAATTTTTTAAGTTCTTCTTTTACATAGGAAATATTATGCCCAACATATTCTTCTTTATGAGCATCAGATCCTATGGTAATAATAGTTCCACCTAATTCTTGATATAACTTTAATATTTCTTTTGAAGGGGTTAAATCTTTTAACCCATACCTAAAGCTGGATGTATTAATTTCAATTCCTTTTCCATGTGCAATCACGTGGGTTAAAATTTCAGTCACAATATTTTTTATCTTCTCAAACGGATAATTTCCTGCTTTATCATATCTTATAATCATATCCAAATGCCCCAATACGCTATAATCATCATATTTTTTAATACCTTTTAATATTTCTTCATAATATTTTTCGTTATATTCCTGTTGCGTTTTCCCTTTTTGGAAATCTTGTGTCCAAAATTCTTTATTATCTACTTGATGGCAAGAAAAAATAACAAAATCAAACTCATATTGATTAAAATCTTTTTGAAATTCATCAATTGTATGCACTTGTATACCAAATTCAATTCCAAGTTTCAAAGTAATTTGACTCTTATATATTTCCTTACATCTTTTAAACTCTTTTATATAAGCTATATAATCACAATTTAAATCCGTCTTTACTCCATGATCCACATGCTCAGTAAAACATATCTCATCAATTCCTAAGGATATTGCTTTTTTAATTTCATCTTCCATTGCATAAGTAGAATCATCACTGAAACTAGTATGCATATGATAATCTGCCAACATATATGATTCCTCCCTTTTATTTTAGATAAACTTTTATGTAATTATATTATACAACATCTGAATCAATTTTCACTCGATATACATAAAAATCCACGACACAATATTGTGTCGCGGATTTCATGTAGGAGATAAAGAGTACGGACCCTTCATTCCAAATCAGCTATACTTAAACATAGTCCAGTGCAATTCTCAGTTTAATCTAATATTTAATGTTATTTTTATTTTCTTCAATAACTTCGATAAAAGCTTTAGCAATAAAAGGATCAAATTGAGTACCACTACATTTCCTTAACTCTTCAATTGCTTCCTCATGAGTTTTTCTATTTGAATATGGCCTGTTAGATGTCATAGCATCAAAACTATCCACAACTGTAAGAACTCTGGCAAGATAAGGTATATTCTCTCCTTTTAGGTCACCAGGATACCCCTTTCCATCATATCTTTCATGATGATGTAATATTAAAGGGGAAAGCTCTATCAATGATTCAACTGGCTTTATAATTTCAACCCCATATGCAGGATGTTGTTTTAATATCTCCCATTCTTCCTTAGTTAATGGCATTTTTTTATTCAATATTTCTTCCGGAATATTCATTTTTCCAATATCATGCATATAAGCTCCATATATTAGTTTTTTCTTATCTTTTTCACTAAGTTTAAGCTTATCTGTAAGTAATTTGCTGTAAACAACTACTCTTTCAACATGCCCATATGTATATCTATCTTTAGCATTAATAACACTTATCAAAGTTTTTATAGAAGTGATACGGTCTATATGTTCATCTTCTATGTCTTCTTTCAAATCATCAAGTATAGAATAATAAGCTTCAACTCTATTTTTATTAAAGAATTTAGCTCTATAAAGAGCATCATCTGCACACTTTATAAGTTCAACCTCATTCTTAGCCTTATCAGGAAAAACAGATATTCCTATTGAAGCAGTTAGCTTTTTTTTAGGCTGATTCTCTTCACCATCAAAATATGTATCTTCAATTTTAATTCTTATGTTTTCTGCTATTCGAATCGCATTTTGTTCTGATGTATCAGGCAATATAATAGTGAATTCATCTCCACCATATCTAGCTACAACATCACCTTCCCTTACATTGTTCTTTAAAAGCGATCCTATAATTTTTAGTACCTCATCCCCCTTTTGATGTCCATACAAATCATTATAATTTTTGAAGTGATCTATATCTATAAAAACCAAAGAAATAGATTTGTTATCCTTTTCATATGATATTAATTTCTCTCTTAGGACGTCATAAAAAAATCTATGGTTATACACCTCAGTAAGACCATCTTGATTTACCATGCTTTCGAGCTTCCTGATATGTTCATCCTCAGTTTTTACATAAAACCCAATGGTCCATGCTGTAAGTATAAAAACACCAGCCAATATCAAATCTTTTTCAAAATATAAATTCTCACCCGAACTAGGCCCGTACACTAAAGCTATTGTTAATATAATAGCAGAAGAAAAAAAAGCAATATTCATTCCTTGCTTCATACCTGATTGAATGGTGGCTGTTATTATAATAAATAAAAATAAAAATTTATAGTCACTCTTTTCAGCCTCAGTAATAAGTACAATACCGAAGAATATTAAAATAAACAAAAAGTTTTCAGCTAACTGAATTAGTGCAATATATTTTTCAGGTACTTTCTTAGTTGTTGAAAATGCCCATAAAGCATAAATCAATGCTAGAACAAATACTGGAACTATAAATACATTCATTATTATTATATAATTCGAATTATCCACAGTAAGTTTATAAAAATCAGCAATAAAGTTAAAAAATATCATACCTGAGAATAACAGAGACATTAATTTTACTACTGATACAATATCATTTGTTTGTTTTCGTTTATCATAAACTACATTCATACTTTCACAACCTTATATTGATCTAAAAGTAGAGGGGCCTATAAAACCTCCCCTCCCTTAGTCTTATTTTATTCTTCCCTTAAACATTTTGGTTCTTCTGGTTGATAAAAGAAGATAGCACATGCTGATGAAGCCACCATAGCAGCTAATGCAGTTGCAACAGTAGCAATCAAGGCTAATAGTCTTTTTTTCATTTTTATTTCCCTCCCTTTTTAATTTTTAAGACCTCAGTTAAAAACACATCTATTTTATTCATTGTATTATGACCTAGCGTAGTTAAAGTGAAAATTTGCCAAGCTACGCCTCCATATATACAAAGAGAATAAACCATAAATCTTTCATCTCCTAGAGAGATATAGATAAAAATATTAATTATAATAATTACCATGTAACCACTTAAAACAAAAATAGCTCCTTTTTTCATCCTTATCTTTTTTTCTTTTGTTCTTATTGGTTTTGCTGGGCTGTCTACCGGAACTAGTTTATAAATGAAATAATAAGCCAATGTAAAAATTCCTATTCCAAAGAATAATAATAAACTAGGAGTAATTACAGGACCAATTAGAAATAAAAACAGAATAGCTTGTCCTATACAAATAATAGTTCCTATGGTTGTACATCTCCCTGGCGAAGTTGCATGAATACCACCAGAATATTTTCTTAGTAAACTTCCCGTAAAACAGACTATAAGTGCTTCTATTATGACATGAAAGATCATACCAAAAATTATAATTAGAATTATAGATAGGAATATATTAATTATAGCGAATAATCCATAAGCTATTACCTCTTTATTATCATTATCAAGATTTAATTCTGCTGCAATTTCACCAGCAATATTATTAGTTAATTTCTCCATATAAATTTACTTCAACTCTTTTCTTTTCAGTAATATCATATAATAAGGTACTACAATACATCCAACTAGGAACAATGATGGCATGAAATATATTAATTTGCTAATAGGATCACTTAAAATATAATTCAAATCTTTTTTCAGTATAAACTGAATTAAAAAAACATTTACTCCTTCAGAAATAAACTCAATAAGCATTATCATAATACCTGCTTTAATGGATTGAACGATATCAAATTTATTTATGATTACAGATAATGCGATAAATATAATTAGATTTAATATAAACACTGACCCATTATTAATTGGCAGTAATCTAAGCAGATATAGAATAACAGAAAATAGTAAAGTGGATAACAAATATCTTTTAACTTTAATTTTATTTTTTGTAATTGCATGAGCTGCCATAAAAAATATTAAGCCCTCAGGAATTCCTCTTAGTATAATCTCCAATAATGATATTTCTAACATATATTTCTCTTCTCCTTAGTAAAATTTAATTTTTCAAACCACTATAAATTGTATCCTCAGAAACTTAACCTTTAATTTTATTAATGCTTTTAATTGTATTGAAAATAATTACAAAAGTAAAAATTCTTATAAACACATCCCCAACACTTAAAATACTATATCCTATATCAATAATATCAGTTAGAAATTTCAACTTAGTTGCTCCACTTCCTAAGATATGTATATCATTAATTTTTGTAAATGTATCAGGCTTTAAATAACCAGTTAAGTATGACAAGGTTGGGAAAACAGGCATTTTACCATTGTTAGCTGAAATCGCTATCATATTTAATAATGTTCCAAAAATAATTGCTGTGGATCCGATAATTGCACTTAAATATTGTTTATATTTAATAATTACAATAAAAAACGAACAAATATAAGCGGATTCTAATATACCAGTATACTTTATGAGATAATAATTCCCAAAGAATGCTTCTATATTTAAGAATAGATATAAAGATATAAATACTAATACAGGATATATCCCCCAATATTTAAACAGTGGTTTTAGCTTGTACCCTTTTATTTTTGCTACTATCATAGCTATGAGTATTGTTTCTATCATTATACAGCCCTCAATTTTATATAAATTACTAATTATACCAATTATAAATTTGCCATTTTCGTGTTGTATAGGTATATTATACTATTATTATTCATTAAATACTATTGTTTCTAATATTCTGACAATATATAATTTAAAATAAAACTACATATACTTTTATTTTTATTTTCCCCCTCGACTTTATGGTTTAATTGTAGCATTCTGTAATTAAGAGATAAACCAACTCAGAATTTCTAAAAGCAACCTGTAATTGCTTTATAATTGTGTGATATACTCATTTTTATAAGAGTTCTTACACTTATAATAATTATTACGAAGATTTATATTTTTTTGCGAAAGGAAGGTTATAATGGAGATTTCAATTAGACAAGTCTCTATAGATGATTTAGATTCAATAACAAAAGTAGAATCAGTCTGTTTTCCAATTGCAGAAGCAGCTACGAGAGAATCATTGGAACAACGTATCAACACATTTTCAAGAAGCTTTTTCTTAGCAGAAACAGATGGAAAAATCATTGGATTTATTAATGGTTGTAGTATCAATGGAACTGTTATCTATGATGAACTCTATAAAGATTGCAGGCTACATATTCCAGATGGATATTACCAAACTATTTTTGGCCTTGATGTAATATCCGATTATCGTAATCAAGGGATTGCAGCCCAGTTAATGAATTATATGATAGAAGCATCAAAATTATCAGGTCGCAAAGGTGTTATCCTTACTTGTAAAGACAAACTTATTCACTATTATACAAAGTTTGGCTTTGTAAATAAAGGTATATCTAAATCAGTACATGGTGGTGCTGAATGGTATGATATGGTTTTAGATTTATAAATTATTGTGATTAAATATAGTTTTATACCCTGCTATATCACAAAATAGCAGGGTATAAAATTCCAAATTAAATCTAAAGTACTCCACTCCTTTATTTTCTCCATTCTTTATCTCCTATCACTTAATAGTTTTTTGCTAACTTCTTTCTCTAGTCCCCTAATTGATTCATTAGATAAAATATCCAATAGAAACTTTATAACTTCATCTACAATGAGATTATTTAAATTTTTCTCCTCGTCTAAAGACATAGGTAGTATCGTAACTTTATACCTAGATTTACCAGCCTCCATGACCCCTCCTGATATAGTGATATAATATTATATGCTTCTTCTTTATATATATATATTTGTTATGCTGTTTTGACTTTTTATTCTATTAATATATAATAATGGTAACTATCTTTAGAGGTGATGTTATGAAATCAATAGAAGAAAAACTTAAAGTTGCCATATACAGCAGAAAATCAGTTTTTACTGGAAAAGGTGAAAGCATTGAAAACCAAATTGAGATGTGTAAAGATTACTACTGTAAAATGTATGGGACAGAGGATGAATTTGTAATTTATGAAGATGAAGGTTTTTCTGGTGGAAACATCAATAGGCCGAAGTTTCAGGAATTGCTTAAGGATATTGTTTCAAATAAATTCAATTCTTTAATTTGTTATAGGCTTGATAGAATATCTAGAAATGTAGCTGATTTCTCAAAAACCTTAGAGTTACTCCAAAATCACAACGTTTCATTTATATCTATACGAGAACAATTTGATACTTCAACACCAATTGGGCGTGCCATGGTATATGTCTCATCAGTATTTGCTCAACTTGAGCGTGAAACAATCGCTGAGAGAATAAGAGATAATATGCTAGAGCTATCTAAAACAGGACGATGGCTCGGTGGACAAACCCCCTTAGGATTTGATAGTGAAAGAATTGTCTATATAGATGAAGAGTTTAAAGAAAGAAGTCTGAGTAAACTCATCCCAATTGATTCGGAACTGAAAATTGTTAATTTCATTTTTTCAAAGTATTTATCTAAGGGATCTATCCATATGGTCTTAAAAGAGCTTCTATCAACAAGTGCAAAAGGTAAAAACGGAGGGGAATTTGCATCTATGTCTGTTGATGATATTTTAAGAAATCCTGTGTATGTTCAATCTGATGAAATAATTAAAGAATTCTATGTTACTAAAGGAATTACATTTTGTGGACAACCTAATGGAAATGGAATAATGCTGTATAACAAAAGATCTTCTAAAAATAAGTATAGGGATATTTCAGAGTGGATTGGATCAGTTGGAAAACATGAAGGGGTTATTTCCTCTTCAGATTGGATTAAAGTACAAGAAAATCTTGACAAGAACTCAAAAAAAACAAACCCACGGCAAGGAACATCAAAAAGAGCTCTTTTAACTGGGGTGTTGAAATGTGCTAAATGTGGATCTCCTATGCGGGTTAGTTATGGTAGAGTCAAACCTGATGGAACTAAAAATCATTATTACATTTGTAATATGAAAGCACATAGTTGCGGTTCAAGGTGTAATAATCCCAATGCTAACGGCACCATTATGGATAATGATGTTATAGCTGCCCTTATGAACTATAATGAAGAAATTCTTCTTAAGAAGTTCAAAGAACAAGCTGCATCATATAAAGATATTTCTATAGAAAATAGTATTGAAAATATGGACAACACTATAAGTAATCTTAAAATCAAGGCTGATAACCTAATCTCTCAATTATCTAAAACTTCTAATTCCACTACCCAAAATTTACTATTAGGTAAAATTGATGTTATTAGTAATGAGATTGATGCACTAAAACTACAACATGCTGATATCTATAATAACAAAAGAGAATCTTCAATTAATTTGGAGAACATTAAAATTGTTATAGACTCTTTCTCTAATTTTATAAAACTTTGTACATCCATTAAAAATCTTGAATCTATTGACGATGAAAATATTAGAATTGCTCTTAGAACTTTAATTGATAGAATTGTTAATAAAATTACTTATGACGGAGTGACTAATGAGGTTTCTATTGATATTTGGGGTATTAAAAAAAACTAAGGTTGATATTATTGGGGGATTATCGCAATACCATAAATCATGCATTTTTATGCCCAGGGAAACTTATATCTCTATGAGTTGACACCCTATCTGTAATTTTAATCAGATCCCCTGCCCCAAGAACCATTAGTTCTTCAGATGCAGTGTATCTTCCATTATTTCTCATAATACCACCAACATTACCAAGCCCTAATAACAAATCAGTTTTTTCATATAAATGAACCTCTGCTCCTGCTTTTTTTGCACTAACAGCTGCAGCAACTCCTGACCATCCACCACCAACAATAATAACCTTCATATTAATCTTCTCCCTTCAAAAATGCTTCTTGGTTCTCCTTGTAATTTGCAAAATCTCTTCACTCTATGACCTGAGAATCTAGCAGTACAAGTTCCGCATACTCCTTCGCCACAACACATTTTGAAATTATTACAACAGGATAACAATATATCGCCTCTATCTAGCTCATCTAAATATTCAATAACACTATAAGTTAAAATATCTGCACCAGCTAAATGTATTAACTTTATATTTTTATCCTTTATTAAATTTTTAATTATAAGCCTTCCCTCATCTGATAATTTTCCTTTCTCAATAAGATGGGTTTGTCTTGGGATTATTCCAAACTCTTCTACATATTCTTTAGCAAAATTATTTTTAAATGGGCTTGTATCAATATATAAATCTACTTCATTTTTATTTGATACAAGCTTTCTTATAACAGGCATCATTGGTGCCAAACCAATACCATTTGCTAAAACCAAACAATTCCCTTCCTTTTGATTTAAAATATTATCACGTCCAAATATTCCATTCCAATACGGACCTCTAATAACAATTACCCCTCCTGCTTTTATATCCTTTAGCTTTTTTGTCTTAACTCCTCTAACTTCTATAACTAAAGTAATTATATTATTTTCAATATCAGAATTCATTATTGAAATTGGAACGTCAAAAAAATGATTTTTGTCAGTTCTTATGAATATATAACTACCCGGTTTAACTAAATCTAAGGCTAACTTATGAGGGATATTAAATTTTATCATTATTAGATTCTCTTCTATAAGTTCTGATGATATTACCTTGCAAGTTGTTGCCTTTCTGCCTGGCTTAGCCTTCATACCATTATCGTGGAACTCTTGATATATGCACACCCCATTCCAATTTACGCAATCACAAAAACATTTACCCTGAAGTTGTGAACATAATATACATTCCCCTGATTCAGCTAGCTTACAAGGGCAATATTCTGTTCCAGAATCTATACAGTCCGCTTTTTCTTTAACCATTAAGCACTCCTTATAAAGAATTTATTCCTCATAATCAAGGTATTTTTATAATCTTAAATTGTTACAAATTATAAATTAATAGGATTTCCTATTCTTGAGTAAAAGTTATATACTATATATAGCTAGTTAATAAAGGAGAGATACGAATGAATCTTAACAGAAATGAACTTTGTTGGTGTGGAAGTGAAAAGAAATATAAAAAATGCCACTTAGAGTTTGATGAAAAAATAATGTCTTATAAGAAAAAAGGTTGTATTGTTCCATCAAGGGACATTATTAAAAATGCTGAACAAATAGAGGGAATTAGAGAAAGTGCTAGAATTAATACTGCTGTTCTAGATTTAGTAGCTAAAAATATTAAAGCTGGTATGTCAACAGAAGAAATAGACGTTTTAGTACACGACTTTACTGTATCTCAAGGTGCTATACCTGCACCTCTTAACTTTGAAGGTTTTCCAAAGAGTTGTTGTACATCAATTAATGATGAAATATGTCATGGTATTCCTGATAAAAATGTCATCATTAAAGATGGAGATATCATAAATGTGGATGTATCTACAATTCACAAAGGCTATTTTTCAGATGCCTCAAGAATGTTTATGATTGGTGACGTCCATGAAGATTTAAAGAAACTTGTTAGAGTATCTAAAGAATGTCTAGATTTAGGTCTTGAAGCTGTTAAGCCTTGGGGCTTTTTAGGTGACATAGGTGAGGCTGTTCAAACGCATGCAGAATCTAATGGATATTCTGTTGTACGTGACTTCGGAGGACATGGGGTAGGGTTACAATTCCATGAAGATCCTTTTGTAGCTCATGTTGGCAAAAAAGGAACTGATATGATTTTAGTTCCTGGTATGATTTTTACAATTGAGCCAATGATTAATATGGGTAAACCTGATTTATTTGTTGATGAAGCAAATGATTGGACTGCACTTACTGATGATGGATCAGCCTCTGCACAATGGGAATATACAATCCTTGTTACTGAAACAGGGACTGAAATTTTAACTAACTAACCCAAAATAGATGGGGACAATATACTTTGTCCTCATCTATTTTTATATACTTTTCTATCTTTAAATATTTTAAAAAAACTTCTTTAGTATCCCATTACTTTCTCATTTTTAATAATCTTAACAACAGAACTAGTTCCAAGTCTAGATGCTCCTATGTTAATAAATAATTCAGCTGTTTCTAAATCACGAACTCCACCAGCTGCTTTTATTTTTACATTAGGTCCAACATGTTTTTTCATTAATTCAAGGTCTTCCTTTGTAGCTCCTCCAGTTCCAAAACCAGTTGAAGTTTTAATGTAATCAGCTCCAGCACGGGTCACAACTTCACACATCTTAATTTTTTCTTCTTCTGATAAAAAACAAGTTTCAATTATAACCTTTAAAATTTTAGAACCGCAAACTTTTCTAATATCTCTAATTTCATCTTCAACTAAATCAAATCTATTTTCCTTAACATATCCTAAGTTGATTACCATATCTATTTCATCTGCGCCATTTTTAATAGCATCCTGGGTTTCAAAAATCTTTGTAGATTTAGTTATATATCCGTTAGGGAACCCTATAACTGTGCATAAAGTTAACCTATCACCTACATATTCCTTAGCTCTTTCTACATATGAAGGTGGAATACACACTGAAGCTGTTTTAAATTTAATTCCATCATCACACAAACCTTTTATTTCCTCGAAAGTGCAGGTTTGACTAAGTAAAGTATGGTCTACTGTATTTAATATTTTCTTTTTATCCATTTGTACTCTCCTTTAAGTTTTCTTAAAATCAGAGTACCAAATTTTTCTACATAAAGCAAACCATGATATTTAGACTATATTTTCACTTCAAATTGTTCCTCATCCTTACAAAAGCTATCATCCTCTTCCACTAGGTTTATAGGTTCTCTTTTAATTGTATTGAACGTCATAATATCTTCTATATGTTTATATATTTTTTCAGTTTCATCCCATCTACCAGGACAATCTAAAACTACTATTATTATATCTTTTCCATTACGATTTATAGATGAAACTAAACATTTTCCAGCCTGGCCTGTATATCCTGTCTTTACACCATTAGCTCCCTCTATCTTCCAAAGTATTTTATTTATATTGTTATAATCTCTAGTGAATTTATATACTTCTTTTTTTATCTCCTTTGTACCAACTACTTCTCTAAACTGATCATACTCCATACCTTTAGCTGTTAATAACGCTAAATCATATGCGGATGAATAATGCTGTGAAGAATCTAATCCATGAGGAGATTCAAAATGTGAATCTAATAGGCCTAAGCTTCTTGCATAATGATTCATTATTCCTGCAAATCCCTCAACAGAACCTCCTATACCTTCTGCTAAAGCGATAGCTGCATCATTTCCAGATTTATATAGAAGACCGTATAGTAGTTCTTTTATTGCAATTTCTTCTCCTGCCTTATATCCTACCTTAGAACCTCTAACGGAAGAAGCATTTTTACCTATGGTAAAAGTTTTATCAAGGTCCCCTCTTTCAATAGTTATAAGGGCTGTCAATATTTTAGTTGTACTAGCCATTGGTACAATATCATATCCATTCTGCTCAAATAGCACCTCCTTAGTTGACCTATCTAAAGCAAGTGCATTATGAGCATTTACCTTGAAGACCTTTTCTCTTGCAGATATTTCTATAATGCTAAAATTTAATAACATCATTATAGTAATAATATAAACAACTATTTTTTTAATGATATTTTTCATTTAATTCACCTCTAAAAATTTACTGTAAGCTTAGTTTGTCTTTTCTTCTATTAATTAATTCTTTATCCTTTAAAGATTTTTAGTTTATTTTAGGGATAAAAGGCAATACTAAGTATATTATCTTGTAGGAGGTATTATATGAAATTATTTCTTGTTATACTCTTCTTTATTATTTTTGTTCCTATTCCTATTAAACTTAGTTTTTTTATTTCTAGGGAGAATTATTATTTAAAACTTTATAGATTTTATATTTCAAAAAAGCAAAAAAATAAAAATAGAACTAATTCAAATATAGAAATTAAAAAGCCCCCTAAAATTAAAACAAATGAAAAGCCTTCCTTAATTAAAGGTTTATCAGTAAAAACTGTTATAAAAATAATTAAATTATTTAATAACAGTAAATTTAAACCAACACTAAGGCTGAATGGATATTTTTCTTACTCCTTAGGGGATGCAGCTAATACAGCAATTTTTTATGGAGTGCTATCTACTTATTTCCCTTTATTATTATTTGCTCTAAATGTCATCTTCAAGACTAAAAAGTTTAACCTTCCCATAAATCCTGTGTTTAAAGATGAATTTATAGCTGAAACAAAGATTACTAGTATAATAATGTTATCTTTAGCACAAATTACTTATATGATTATTTTATTAATTAAAACTATCACTATTTTAAAGGAGGCGAAGCTCGAAAGAGCGGATATATGAATGAACATCCAGTTGAAAATTTAATGAGAAGTACAATGGAAAATTTGAAAGACATGGTGGATGTAAATACTGTTGTTGGTAATGCCATAGAGACTAAAGATGGAAGTTACATAATTCCTATTTCAAAAGTCTGCTTTGGTTTTGCATCAGGCGGAAGCGAATTTTTTAACAAGACTAAAACAGAAGATTCTTTATCTAAATATCCATTTGGAGGCGGCTCAGGTGCAGGTGTATCTGTAAAACCTGTTGCTTTTCTAGTTGTTCGTGAAAATGTTGTACGGCTACTTCCTCTTGATCAGGATAATACCTATGATAGAATTGTAGATACAGTACCTCAAGTTATTGACATGATAAAAGATATATTTAAAAAATCTGATGAAAAAAGTACCAAGGGAAAATTTGATTCCACTACTTTTTCTTCCAATTTAAATGACATTTAGTTTAATAACAGCAGAAATAATTTAATTTCTGCTGTTTTATTAATTATATTTAACTGAAAAAGTTTTACATCCAAGTAATATTGAATTATAATCTTACTATACATAAGTAAGGAGGAACATTTTTTATGGAAAAATTTTTTAAACTTAAAGAAAATGGTACAACTGTAAAAACAGAATTATTTGCAGGATTAACCACTTTCTTAACCATGGCATATATACTTTTCGTTAACCCAATAATTCTAGCTCAAGCTGGTATGGATAAGGGTGCAGTATTTATTGCCACTATTTTAGCCGCAGCCATTGGAACATTTATAATGGGTTTTGTAGCTAATGTACCTTTTGCACAAGCACCTGGAATGGGCTTAAATGCATTTTTCACATTTACTGTAGTACTTGGTTTAGGATTCACTTGGAATCAAGCCCTTGCTATGGTATTTATTTGCGGTATTATTAATATTCTTATTACTGTGACAAAAATTAGACAAATGATAATTAAAGCAATACCTGAATCTCTTCAATATGCAATTTCTGCTGGAATAGGTTTATTTATTGCTTATATTGGATTAAAGCAAGGCCATTTCTTAAGCTTTACTGGAGAAAATGGGATTGCTGCTGGAGCTTCAACTATCTTTAGTGATGTTATACCTGCATTAACAAACTTCAAAAATCCTATTACTTTAGTTGCTCTTATTGGATTAATTGTTACTATTATATTACTTGTAAGAAAAGTTAATGGAGCAATCCTTATTGGAATTGTAGTAACTACTTTAGTAGCTTTACCTTTTGGTGTTACTTCATTGCCTGATTTTAGTACCATGTCTTTTGCAATTCCAAGCTTAGAACCAACTTTATTTAAATTAGACTTGATAGGATTATTTACAGATCCATCTAAAATCCTTATCGTAGTTGCTACCATATTCGCTTTTTCTTTAGCTGATACCTTTGATACAATAGGAACTTTCCTAGGAACAGGTAGAAAGTCAGGAATATTCGATAAGAAAGATGAAGAAAAATTCGAAGATGGAATATACTTTGATTCTAAATTAGAGAGAGCATTATTTGCTGATGCTACTGCTACATCTATTGGTGCATTACTTGGTACAAGTAATACTACAACATATGTAGAAAGTGCAACTGGTATTAGTGCAGGTGGTAGAACTGGACTAACTTCAGTTACTGTTGGAGTCTTGTTTTTACTTTCAATATTTATAGCTCCATTTATAGGTATAGTTCCCGCAGCAGCTACAGCTCCTGCATTGATAATTGTTGGGATACTTATGATGGAATCAATTGGAAAGATTAATTGGTCAGACCTAGAAATAGCTGTTCCTTCTTTCTTTATTGTTGCTTTAATGCCTTTGTCTTATGGAATTTCTAATGGTATAGCAGTTGGATTCTTTTTCTACTGTGTTACAAAGGTATTCAAAGGCAAAGCTAATGAAGTTCATCCTATAATGTATATAGTTACTCTTCTATTTCTAGTGAATTTTATAGTAACTGCGTTACTATAAAATTATAATAAATCAAATAAAAAAAATAACAGACCAAAAATGCGAGCATATTGATTTGTTATCTTTTTGATTGTCCCTAAAGGAGCCACTTAAAATTATTTTAAGTGGCTCCTTTTTTAATTTAATTATTCTTCATGAAATTCAATTTCTACTTTCTCGTTTAGTTCTTCTTCAACAGCAAAAAGATCTAAGGAAGGTAATTCTTTTAAATCATGTACTCCAAATTGTCTTAAGAATTCTTCGGTAGTACTATACAGTATAGGTCTTCCTGGCACATCTAGTCTTCCAACTTCTTTAATGAGTTCTTTATCCATAAGCCTAGATATTGCACTATCTGATTTAACTCCTCTTATTTCATCTATATCTATCCTAGTTATAGGTTGTTTATATGCAACTATGGCTAAGCTTTCTAATGAAGCTTGAGATAATGATTGTCTTTTATTTTTCTTTAAAAGTTTTTGTATATAATCGCTATATTCATTCTTAGTAACTAATTGATACTCTCCATTAATTCTAATTAGTTTTATGCCTCTATCTTTATCTTGGTAATCTTCTATAAGTCTGTCTAATACTTTTTCTAAGTGCTTTGGACTATCATCTACATAAAGAGCTAAGGCTTTCAAACTTAAAGGTTCTCCACTAACAAATAGTAGTGCTTCAATTATGCCTTTTTGTGTACTATCTTTTGATACCTCTTTAACCTTAAAGTCTCCTTCTTTAAACACATTCATCTTCTTCACCCAATCTCTCAATAATTATATTACCAAAGTTTGAACTTTGATACACCTTAATAATTCTTTGCTTAATCATTTCTAATAAAGCTAAAAAGGTAACAACACACTCCATTTTACATTCACACTCTAAAATAAGTTCATCAAATTGAGTAACCTTGTCCTTCTTTAGTCTTTCAGTTAAATATTTAAATTTATCCTCAACTTTATATCTATCCAGATAAATTTTTTTTTGAATTACATTTGTTTTATTTTGTTTGTTTTTGTGAATTTCTAATATATCATTATATATTTGGAACAAATCTAAAAGAGTAACATTTTTCAATATATCATCATTATCTGCCATAGATTTAATTTCTTCTATTATTTCTGGTTTCTTCGTAAATATATTTCCACCTTCAACATATCTTTCTCTAAAAAATCCAGTAGACTCTTTAATTTCTTTATAAATTACCAGCTTTTCTAGAAGTTTTCTTTCAATATCCTCTTCATCAATTTTTACTTCTTTTTCTTTTGGGAGTAGACTCTTTGATTTTATTTCTATAAGTGTAGCCGCAACCACAATAAATTCTGCTGTAATATCTAAGTCCATTTCCTTCATCTGATCTAAATAATTTAAATATTGACTAGTAACTTTGAGTATTTCTACATTGTATATATCCATTTTATTTTTCTTTATTAAATGTAATAATAAATCAAAGGGTCCTTCGAAATTATCAATTTTAATATTCGGTAATTTCATAATTCATCCCCCTTTATACAAATAATTTATAATATATACCTTATATTATAATACAAATTATATATACTTTATACTATAATTTTTAACGTTAAAAAACACAACAAATGAGAATACTCATTTATTGCGCTTTTCTTAATTATTGAAATAAACTTTTTATACTATATTTGATGTTCTCCAATATTCCGCCCTTCTCTATATCTCTGTCAGAATAAATTTGAACTTCTCCAACTATTTCATCATTTAAATATATTTCACACTTACCAACTATTTCTGCCTCTTTATACTCTGATTTATCTTCATTTATTACAATCTTTTTAACAAATTCTCCATCACTACCTTTAGGTATTACTACTTCTAAATCTTCAAGAGCTTTTGCTACAAAAAATCTATCTGTTTTTTCTCCCATATATACTTCTTCTACAGCCTCATCTTTTGAAAGTAACTTCTTACCTTGAAATTTTGAAAAACCATGATTCATAAGAATACCTGCATCTCTATTTCTAGTCTTATATGTTGGTGCTCCCATAATTACAGTTAGCATCCTTACTCCATCTCTCTTTGCGGTAGCAGAAATACAATATTTTGCATCATTAGTAAATCCAGTCTTTAATCCATCACAACCTGCAAAGAATCTTACAAGCTTATTATGATTAACTAATTCAATTGGTGACTTTCTACCTTCTGAAATAGTTTCCATATAAATTGCAGAATATTTTAAAATTATTGGATGTTTCAAAAGTTCTTGAGACATAATTGCTATATCCCGAGCCGTTGATAAATGTCCTTCTGCAGGAAGTCCATTACAATTTATGAAATTAGTATTTTTCATTCCAAGTTCTTCTGCTCTCTTATTCATAAGTACAGCAAAATCATCTTCAGTACCCCCTATATATTCTGCGATTGCAACTGCAGCATCATTACCTGATGCAATTGCAACACCCTTTATTAGCTCCTCTAAGGTTCTTATTTCTCCAGTATCAAGTAGCATAGTACTTCCACCCATATTTTTTGCATTCTCACTACAAGTTACCTTATCTTCTAAACTGATTTTACCGCTATCTACAGCCTCCATTGCTATTAACATGGTCATTATTTTTGTAACTGAAGCTGGTGCAAATTTTTCATCAATGTTTTTTTCATAAATAATTTTACCTGAAATAGGCTCCATAAGCAAAGCAGATTTTGCTTCAATATTGCTCATACTACCTTTTTCCTCTGACACCTCGGCTTTAGTTTCTTGTTCTTCATCATCCTCTTCTTCGGTTGCCTTCTCTTCTGACTTTTCATTTTGATCTTGTTTTGTATCATCTTCTACGGCTAGTGCAATAGTTTGAAACGGAAGCATTAAGAATGATAAGATCAGCAGTAAGCTTAAGGATAAAATTTTAATATATTTTTTATTCATTTATTTTCCTCCTTTTAATAATAGTTAAGTCTCCCAATTTAGTTCCTTTATTTATTTAAGAACTTATGTAAGTATGACTTCCTTTAACTATTATCTCCATTTAGAAAAAAAATATCACATTTTGTCGTTTTTTCACGAAATAAAAAGTAGCTATCACAAATAATAGCTACTATAAGACTTAACCTTTGATTACTTTATAACACCATATATTATAGGAATCTTTTCTTCATAGGAATTCGAAATAATAATTTCATTAAGAAGATTTTCTGCTGCCAAATTTCCTTTCTCTTCATTATTTGCATAAACAATAGCCAAGATTTCTTCTTTATTAACTTTATCTCCTCTTTTTCTGTTAAAAATTATTCCAACACATAAGTCAATAGAACTTTCCTGAGTTTCTCTACCTGCTCCAAGTTGCATAGCAATTATTCCAACTGCCTCTGCATGTATCTTTGAAATAACACCAGCCTTTTTAGCTTTAACTTCAATTTTATATTTAGCCTTAGGAAAAAGCTCTGTATTATCTATATAACTTACATCTCCACCTTGAGCTTTAACAAAAGACCTTAGTTTCTCTAGAGCACTTCCGTCCTTTATTACTTGAAGTAATAACTTTCTACCCTCTTCTTCATTTTCAACTTTCTTACCAAGTATAAGCATATTGCTTCCAAGTGTTAAAACTAATTCCATTAAATCTTTTGGTCCATTTCCCTTTAATGTATTTATAGCTTCAATTACTTCTAATGAATTACCAATAGCAAAACCTAATGGCTGATCCATATCTGAAATTACAGCAACAGTATCTCTACCTACATTTTTCCCTATACTCACCATTTCCTCAGCTAAAGCCTTCGCATCTTCAAAGGTCTTCATAAAAGCTCCATCTCCAACCTTAACATCTAAAACTATGGCATCTGCTCCTGATGCAATCTTTTTACTCATAATACTTGAAGCAATTAAAGACATATTATCAACTGTAGCTGTAACATCCCTTAATGCATACAATTTTTTATCAGCAGGAACTAACTTGCCTGTTTGGGCAGCTAAAGCTATTCCTATTTCATTAACATTTTTAATAAATTGTTTCTCTGAAAGATCTACTGAGAAGCCTTTAAAGGCTTCTAGTTTATCAATAGTGCCTCCAGTATGACCAAGCCCTCTACCAGACATTTTAGCCACAGGAACGCCACAAGCTGCTACCATTGGAGCCAGAACTAATGAAACCGAGTCACCAACTCCTCCAGTGGAATGTTTATCAACTTTAACACCATTTATTTTATTTAGATTTAATTGATCTCCTGACCTCACCATGGCCATGGTTAAATCTGAAGTTTCTCTTTTATTCATCTTTTGAAAAAATATAGCCATTAATAAAGCTGAAGCTTGATAATCTTGGATTCCCCCCTTAGTGTACCCTTCCACAAAAAAATTAATTTCTGCTGTCTTAAGTTCTTCCCCTCTTCTCTTTTTCAAGATGATATCATACATTCTCATATTTTTCTTCCTCCTATCCTAAAGAATAATATTCTTAAAGGATTCACCTGTTAATTTATTTTCAATCTCCAAGTAATCTAATATACTCTTTCCTATATCAGCAAATGAATTTCTTGTACCTATTTCTGCTCCATTCTTAATCTTAGCGCCATATACCAATATGGGTATGTACTCTCTTGAGTGATCTGTGCTAACTGTAGTAGGATCACATCCGTGATCAGCTGTCAAAATTAACAGGTCATCCTCTTTAATCTTGCTATATATTTCCCCTAATCTATTATCAAAAGCTTCTATTGCTTCTCCATAACCCTTAGGATCATTCCTATGTCCATAAAGCATATCAAAGTCAACTAAATTTGTGAATATTAGGCCTTCATGGATATTATCCATATAATCTAAAGTTTTGTCTACTCCATCCATGTTTCCCTTCGTAGATGTAGAATGAGTTATTCCTTTTCCATTGTAAATATCTTTTATTTTCCCAACTCCAGCTACATTTTTGCCGGCCTCTTTTATATACTCCAGCATAGTTTTTTCAAAGGGGTCTAATGCATAATCATGCCTATTAGTTGTTCTTTTAAAATTGGGAGCTTTCCCTACAAAAGGTCTCGCGATTACTCGTCCAACACATCTTTCCCCAACTAACATCTCTCTTGCAACCTGGCACATTTTATATAGTCTATCCAGATTAATTACGTCCTCATGAGCAGCTATTTGAAATACACTATCTGCTGAAGTATATATTATAGGAAATCCAGTTTTTACATGTTCTTCTCCAAGCTCATCAAGTATTTCAGTACCTGACGCTACCTTATTACCAAGTATGCCAGAAATTCCGCACTTTTCCTTAAACTCTTCAATTATCTCATCCGAAAACCCATTAGGATAAGTATTCAAAGGTTTTTCTAATATAACTCCCCCTATTTCCCAATGACCTGTAACAGTATCCTTACCAATGGATTTCTCTACAGCCCTTCCATAGGCTCCTATTACATTATTTTCTTTTCCAACTTTATTTATCCCCTCTATATTCCCAAGTCCCAATAACTTAAGTTTTGGTATCATTAAACCACCTACACTGGTCCAAATATTATCTAAAGTATGACTACCCCTATCTCCAAACCTTTCTGCATCTGGCAATTCTCCTACACCTAAACTATCTAAAACAATAAGTATTACTCTTTTCATAAGTCTCAGCTCCTTCTCTTTTGTGTAAAATTTTCTATATTTACGCCCTTGGATGTGACTTTTTATAAATTACACTTATCTTATCACTGTTCATAATCTCATAATAGGTATCCATATAGGTTAGCACTTGATTCCCTAGTAATTTTTGTACGGCCCTAACATTAGCTCCATTTTGTAGCATATGCACAGCAAATGAATGTCTAAATGTATTTAAATTAACATCCTTATTTATTCCGGCTCGCTGAGCATATTCTTTAACTATTCTCCAAATCCCTTGTCGTGTTAGTTTATGCCCGTTTAAGTTAACAAAAAGATTTGGAACTCCCATCTCTGCAACTTGATCTCTTATACATAAATAATCTTCAATAGCATGGCAAGCACTTCTTCCTATAGGTATCAACCTTTCAAAATGTTTATTATCCGAACATTTAACAAATGATAATTCAAGATTAACATCTTCAACATTAACACCTATTAGCTCTGTTACCTTCATTCCGGTTGCATACATAAGTTCAAGTAGTGCATTATCCCTAATACCCTTAGGTCCATCTTTATTTATAGACCTAATAAGTATATCTACTTCTTGTATAGTTAAAATTTGAGGCAATTTCTTTGCAGTTCCACTACTTTTATAAGTAATTTTAGGTATATCAGTTACTAACGATTTCCCCTTTAAGAATCCGTAAAAACTTCTTACACTAATAACTATTCTATTTATTGATCTCTCTGATTTTCCTAGAGTTAAAAGATGTTGGATATAAGCCATTACTGCTACATTATCTGAACTATACAAATTCATTTCTTTTTTATCTAAGAATTTAGTATATAAATTCACGTCAGTAACATAGGCATAAACTGTATTATCACTCTTATCATTTTGGAGCAAATAGCTCTTATAATCATTTATAATTTCTATCATTACCTTCTCCTACACCATTATTATAATTATATTATTCGACATAATCGGCTTCATTCCTTCTATTTACTCTTCATAAAGTAATTTCATAATTTCACATATAAACATTAGTTACTATAAACTTAATTAAACTTGGACATATATATGTTTCCACTATTATACCAACAATAAACAGAGCAGCTATTATAATAAGTTCATTCCCGATTGCTTTTGAATAAAATCCAGTTTTCGGAACATTTTTTCTAGCAAATTTAAACTTAAACCTTGAATTACATATTTTTAGTGAAAACATACTCAAAACTATAAAACACGGTATATAAATTATATTTTGAGGAACTGTTGATGCTAAAGCTAGCCCAATGCCTTTCCCTTCGAAGGTTGTTAATAAAAAAGCAAATGTATATCCTAAACTAAATCCCTTTATCAGATCAATTATCAATATTATAGGTGATCCAAAAAAAGTAAAGCTTAGAAGTATAATTGGAATAATTAAAAAAAGAATTTTCTTTACCACATCAAACAATAATACTCCATAGTCAACTGGTCTATCTTCTACTCCATTAACAAATGTAGTAAAATAGTTAGCTAAGTCTTGTTTATCCCCTAAATTCATATACTTTACCGTATAGGCACCTATAACAATCCCCACACAAAATAGTAGTAATACAATTATATAATAAAGCTTATTTTCTCTGAAGGTTTCATTTATTTTGCGAATAAAATTTTTCATCTCTTTCTCCTCCTACTGTTACTCTAAATAATAATATGATTACTAACTTTATTTTATGCATATCACTTAAGCTAAAATATGTGAAATGATAAAAAAGGAAGCTCTAAGTAAATTTTTCCTTAAGCTTCCAAAATACTATACTATGTTAAATATACATTAGTGATGATATTGTCTTCGCATCAATTATTTCTCCTGATTTTATCATAGCTTCTACTTCTTGAATTTTATATTTAGTAACTTCTATAAATTCATCCTCATCTCCGCCCTTTATTCCTTTGAACAATTCAGATGCTTTGTATATATGTATTATTTCATCTGTAAATCCTGCTCCAGTAGCTATAGTTCCAAGATACTCTATTTTCCCTGCTTTATACCCTGTCTCTTCCTCCAATTCTCTATGTGCGCACTCTAATGGAATTTCTCCTTTTTCTAATTTTCCTGCTGGAATTTCTAGCATGGTCTTATTTAAAGCTATTCTAAACTGTTCAACTAATAATATTGTCTCTTTATCTATAAAGGCTAATATAGCTACTGCACCTGGATGACGAACTACATCTCGCCTCCCCACATTTCCATCTGGTAGCTTAACCTTAAGATTTTCTATGACTAAAAAATCTCCTTTATATACTTCCTTTGTTTCAATAATCATTTCTGTAAAATCCATTCTTACCCCTCCCGATTCCTACTAATAATTTATTAATCGAGTAGGAGCTAAATAATTATTTTATTTAGCGTCCTCTCACACCACCGTGCATACCGTTCGGTACACGGCGGTTCATTAGAAATTAATGTATCTTTTGATATTTGCTTGTTAGGCTAACGA
>NZ_PVXQ01000042.1 GCF_002995745.1 Clostridium vincentii
GATTTTTTTTTATAGGCGATAAAGGTCCCTTTGTTAATTCCTTTTTCTCTGCACCAGGCTGTTTGGTTAACTCCACTTACTTTATATTCTTTTACAAGTATCATCCATTCTTCTTTAGATCTTCTTTTTGCCATGCAAATTACCTCCTACTAAGTATAGGAGTATTATCACATTAATTTACTGCCAGTCCTAGGTGATGAGTTATTTGACGCTTACAACTATAATAATAGAATAATTAATTATTCATAGAAGAGTCAGGTTATATATCATAAACCTGACTCTTCTTTTATATAGGTAATTTAATTGAAAAAACAGACCCATCTCCATAGGTACTTTTAGCTGATATAAGGCCTTTATGTTTGTCTACAATAATGTTGTAGCATATAGTTAATCCTAACCCCATACCTTCGCCAGGTTCCTTCGTAGTGAAAAACGGCTCAAATATTTTATTTATAATATCCGGTTTAATTCCAATACCAGTATCTTCGATGTCACAACAAAAGTATCCATTTAGAATGTAAGTTTTAATATATATATTTCCTTTTTTATTCTTTTTACTTATAAAATATATGGCATTCATAAGGATATTTAATATAACCTGTACTATTTCAAAGCCATTACACTTAACATACTCCTCTTCTTCAAACTTAATATTTAAATTCACTAAATCTTCAAGTTTTTTACCCTTGAGTTCACTATTTAAAACACTTATAGCCTTTTGAACAATTTCACTAAATTTATTTAATTGTAAATCTGAATAAGGATATTCATTGGAAAACCTTATGAGATCCTTTATTATTTTGCTTATTTTTGCGAGTCCTTCATTGGTCTCTAACATAATTGAATCAAAGTCATTAAATATAAAATCTAATTTATTTCTATCATTATATACCTTCTCCAGACCTGTCTTGTCTGATATAATTTCTTCATGATTTTTAATAAACATTGTGGATTTCTCCAAATTTTCTTTTAAGATATTACTATATTTATTTATTGTATAAAAATTAGATGTAATATATCCTAATGGAGTATTAATTTCATGTGCTATTCCAGCAGAAAATCTCCCAATGGTAGATAATTTTTCTTTATTTATCAATTCAATTTGAACCTCTTGAAGTTTAGCATTAGATGCTTTTAGTTCAGAATTCATACTTTTTAAGCTGTTATATGATTCTATTAGAGCATTTTGATATTCCTTCATTTTTATACCAGATTTTAATCTAGATATAAATTCAATAGGTTCAATAGGTTTATTTATATAATCATTTGCACCTAATTCAAAACTTTTTTCTAAATATTTTTTATCTGTAAGAGAAGTAAACATTAAAATAATTATATTTTTGTTATCTCTTCTTATAATCTCTAATGTTTCAATTCCAGATAAATTAGGCATTACTATATCTAGCAAAACAATATCTATTTTTTGTGAATTTATTATTTTAATAGCCTCTTCTCCAGAATAGGCTAGAGTTGTAACACAATTAATTTCATAGCTCTTTATTACATCTTGGGCACTTATTAAATTAAATTTACTATCATCAACAATAAGTATATTCATACTAACACCCCTAATTCTGTATTTGTAAGTTGGTATCAATGCTTATTTGAAACTTTTCAGGATTGAAACTTAATTTTCCACCAAAGGTTTTACACATATCATCTAATATATTTAATACTAGTTTAAATTCAATATTATTACTCATATTTTCTAGACTGGTTTTATTTCTTATCAAAAAGTTTATATTTAAAGTCTTACTATTGGAAAAGTTTAATATTATATCTCCACTATCACAATTGCTTGTAATAACATTAAGCATATTGTCTAATACTAATACAATAATTCTTTTATTTCCCAAATAGTTAATCTTTTTTATACTATCATTTTCAAATATTAAAGTGATTCCTTTTTCTTCTAATACTTTAAATTTTTCATCAAATACACTTAAGTTGAAAGATTCTTTAATACTTGGAATGGTCTCTAGATATTGGAAATAGAGTTTGTCTATTACATCATTAATGTATGTTGATAGCTCATTGTTTTTATGTTCAAACTGAAGACTTTTAAAACAATTATTTTTTAAAGTAACATATTTTTTTGTAATTATTTTTATGGAATCAACATCACTTTGACTATTTTTTACTATAGCATTATTATACTCAAGCATTTTTTTATATAATTTATTCCTTTCTTCTAATTGAGATTTAAATAAATCATTTTCTCTTTGTAGATTGTAATAGTGCAGCGCTTCAGCTATAGCTGGAAGAAATTCTTCTTCGTTATTCCATGGTTTTGTTATATATTTAAAAACTCCTACTTTGTTTACAGTAGCTATTACTTGTGGTATTTGTGCATATCCTGATAGTACCATTCTTATGGTATTAGGAGATATTTCTTTAACCTTTTCTAGAAGTTCTAATCCATTCATTTTTGGCATTCTCATATCTGTAACTATTACAGATATTTCATTTTCACTAAATATTTCTAAAGCTCTTTCTCCATTTGTTGCAATTATTGTTTCGAATTCCTCACCTATAGTTACTCTTCTTATAGAATTTAATATGTTAACTTCATCATCCACAAAAAGCACCTTATTATTATTCATTTTTATCCTCCTTGTCAATGAATTCTGCTATAATTGACTCACATTCTTCTTCTGATATTTTATAATACTCAAAAACTTCTTTATGAAGTTTAGGTCTATATTTAGATTTCATCACTTGCCAAGAGTAATAATCTGCCAAATGAAGCATTGATACCAATTCTCTATTTGCATCAGTACTTAACATAGGATTATGGTGATATAAGGTAGCTTCCACTATAGCATACGGTATATCCCACCATTGAAGTAGGTACCCACCTAATTCTTCATGGCTAATATTAAATTTTTCTTTTTCTAACCTAGTTATATCTATTAAAGGTTCTTTATCTACTAATCTATATATCTCATCATACTCATCATTGTATATTTTAAAGAAAACCACTTTCCCTATATCGTGAAGAAGTCCGGCTGTGGAATAGTATTCCGGAATTTTTTTATTTAATAAACAACTATATAATTCAATAAGTATTTTATTAGTTAAGTTGGAATGATCCCATAATTCTTGCTTATTTAAAAAGTCCTTTCCAAAAGCAAATACTTCAGCACTAGCTATAATTGTTTTTACGTTAACTAACCCTAAACTTAATACTGCCATTTTTATGGAAGCTGTTTTTCTGCCATAAAAAGCTGAATTCACAATTTTCAACACCTGAGAACTTATAGTTATATCCGATTCTATTAGCTTTATAATATCATTTATATCTAAATCATCTCTTTCTATAAATTCATTTATCTTTTTTAACAATGAAGGAATAGTTGGAAGTTTACCAATCTCTTTTATCTGCACTAATGAAATGTTATTACTCAGCAAGTCTTCGGTTTTAAACACATCATCTATAGCTTTTCTAAAATCATCCTTCTCCCATGGTTTAGTTATAAATAATTTAGCTAAATTATTATATATTGATTTAAAAATTATTTTTTCATCTGTATACCCACTTAATATAAGTCTAATTGTTGTGGGTGATAACTCTTTAACCTTATTTAGCAATTCATACCCATCCATTTTAGGCATTCTCATATCAGTTATTATTAAATCAATCTTATTCTCAGATATTATACTTAAAGCTTCTATTCCACTTGTAGCAAAATAAACTCTGTAAGGACTATCAAAAAATTCTCTTCTTATTGAATTTAAAATAGCCTTTTCATCATCTACAAATAGAATAGTTTTATCCATTTAGCTCTTCCTCCATTGTCATCTCTTTTTTTATAGGAAGTTTTATTACAATTTTAGTCCCTATTCCTAAAGTACTCTCAACTATTAATTCCCCTTTATGTTTATTTTTTATAGTATCATATGCAATACTTAGTCCAAGACCTGTACCCTTTCCAACTGGTTTTGTGGTGAAAAAGGGTTCAAAAATTTTATCTAAATTTTTCTTAGATATACCTGTCCCATTATCCTCTATGGAACAATAAATAAAATTTCTGTCACTGTAAGTAGCTATTTTCAATAATCCAAAATACTCTAAATCTTCATTTTCATGTTTTTCTTTTATAGCAAAGGAGGAATTAATAATAATATTTAAAATAACTTGATTTATCTCATTAGATTGAGCTTCTATATATGGTAATTCACCTAATGCTGTCTCTATATTGGAGTTATATTTAAGTTCATTTTTTGCTATAACCAAGGTGTTATTTATCCCATCGTTCAAGTCATATTGCTCAAACTCTCCTTCTATTGTTGAATGAGCAAAGTTTCTCATAGCACCTACTGTTTTTCTTACTCTTTCAATACCATCTTCAGTATCTTTGAGTAATTCCTCTAGATCTTCCATTATAAAATCTAAATTATATTTCTTTTCTGTCTTTAGTAAATTCATCCTATCCTCGTCTGAGCTATAACCTTCATTATTATTTATTGAGCTTTTATACAAAGATACCATGGAATATAACTTCTCAGTATATTTTTTTAAAGTTCCAAAATTGCTTATTATAAATCCTAGAGGATTGTTGATTTCATGAGCTATACCTGCTGAAAGCTGACCTAAACTTGCAAGTTTATCCTCTTGCACCATACTTACTTGTGTAGTTTTTAGATTTTTAAGTGCCTCTTTAAGTTCTTGATTTTTCAAGCTTAACTCCTGTACTAAAGATTTCTTTTCTCTAATATCTTCTGAAACTACAACATAGTTTATAATTTGGGAATTATAATCTAAAACCGGATAAATAGATATAATCAAATTAAATGTATTTTTATTTTTATCTATAGCACAAAGTTCATCACTCCATTGGTTTAGTGAAACTATGTCTTTGTATATTCTTGCATTTAAATCCTCTTGTAACTCATCCTCTAGGCTAAATAAATTGTTAATATGTAAATGTTTAAATTCATCGCAAGAGTAGTGCCAAATTTTTTCAGTGGAAGTATTAAATTCTTCTATATATCCATTAGCATCAGTTATTATTATGGAATCGCTAACATTCTTCATCATGCTTTCAAACAAATAATTTATATTCATAATTATTACCTCCATATTATTTTTCCTTAATATTCATTATATTAATTTCTATATTCCTCTTTAATTCATTATTTTTTTATTATTTTTTACAATATTCGCCTATAACCAGCTAATTCATCAATCCAAAAAAAGAGCCATAAAATTATTATGACTCTAACATTGTTAACTTACCTATAAGCAAATTTATACTTGCTTTTGTTCCTGTACTTTTTAATACTAAAAAGCTCTGTTTGCTATACTGAATATTGAGCTACTTTTCCATTCTCATCAATATAGCCTATTATAGACTCATTAGTTTTTAGATCTATAAACAATGTACAATACTTATTATCTTTTTGCCAACAAAGACGAATTTCATCCTTAGCACAATCCAAAACCTTAAAGTCACCATTAAAAGCAGAATATTCATTTCTAAATCTAATAAGTTTTAACAGTCTTTGTACTACTTCTTTTTCAAGAGACTGATCAATTTCTTCAAGACTAAAATTGTGACGGTTAATTTCACGACCTTCGCCAGTCTTATTTACATTTTCAACATCATTTTTTCCTGCTAGTAATCCTACATAGTATACCTGAGGTATTCCAGGAGCAAAAAATTGAATAGCTCTAGCTGCCAAATATGCATCATCCTCACAGTTAAGAACAGAATAGTATGAACATCTAATCTGATGAACATCAAATCCATCTTCTGCCTTATAATCCTCTGATAAAATAAGGCTCAAGTTTGACCCTCTTTCTATACATTCATCTACTAATTTCCTAGCTTCTTTAGTATCTATAAGATCATCCATATCTGGCTTAACAGGAATCCCATCATGGCAATCAAGCATTGTAAATTGTTTCTTAGGACGAACCTTAAGATAATTACAAAGCTTCTCACTAGATTTATTTATAAGTGTATCAAGAATACTATATGGCAAAATAAAATCATATATCCAGCATCCGTGGTCTGCCAGTTTGTTTTGAATTTCATAGGGAGCATGAACTTCGGGAAGCAATTCAATTCCTAAAGAATTTGCAAGCTCTATTATCCAATCAAGGAAATCATATATTTCTGGTTCCACAAAGAAGCAACTTGTTCCAAGTTTTTTTATAACATATCCCACTGCATCCAATCTTACTATCTTTACATTTTGCTTGCTAAAATTCATAAAGAAGTCAGTAAGAAGTTGTTTAACTTTATCTGATTTTATGTCCAAATCAATCTGTTCAGATTGATCTGCTTTACCAAATGTTGTCCATACTTTTTCTTCTTCACCGGTTGCTTCTATTTTAAATGTAGAATATGGTAATGGTCTACGAAGGAACATCTTGTCAATATCTTCTTGTACAGGTTCTCCATCTTTCCAAATTTTATCTAATGTAATAAAGAAATCAGCATATTCTGATTCTGGTCCTTTTTTCAGAAAATCTTGAAAATATAATGATTGTCTAGATATATGATTAACCATTAAATCAACCAATACATCAAAATTCTCGCCTATAGCTCTGATATCATCCCATGTGCCGAATTTAGGCTCTATTTCCAAATATGTTAATGGAGCGAAACCTCTGTCTCCTGAAGATGGGAATGGTGGAAGAATGTGAACTCCCCCTTTGAAAATATCAGAAAAATGTTTTAAAAGAACCTTGTTAAGAGTTTTTAGATCTCCTCCAAGTGAGTCTGGATAAGTGATAAGCTGTACTTGATTTTTTACTGCCATAATACAATCTCCCCTTTTTTCTTTATAAATTTTTCTACAAACTATATATTTGTTTTATTTTCTCAAGGCTCGGCAAGTCCACTACTGCACCAATGAATTTTAATTTATATGCGCTTACTGCAAACCCTAGGCCTAAAGCTTCTTTAATGGTATATCCTTTAACTATTGCAGCATAAAATCCTGACCAGAAAGCATCTCCTGCCCCTGTAGTATCTACAACTTCTGTTGCTAAAGTATTAAACTTAAATGTGTCTTCTCCATTTGAAACAATTGCACCATCTTTACCTAATGTCATTATTACAAGCTTAGCACCAAGTTTCAAAAACTTTTCTATCTGATTTTCATAAGTATCTTTTCCAAATAGTCTTTCTGCATCATCTTCTGACGGCTTTACAATGTCAACCTTGCTTATTATTGCTTTAATATAATCTAATCCATTTTCTCCCCTTTGCCATATCATAGGATGATAGTTTGGATCAAAACATACTAGCGTATGATTTTTTCTTGCCTCTTCAATAACTCTTTCAATAGTGTCACGAGCTGGCATCTTAGATATAGGCCAGCAAGAAAAGTGAACTATCTTTGAATTTTTCACAGCTTCTTCAAGCATTGGAGTATATTCTAGATGATAGTCTGCCTCTCTATAAAATATTGGTACAGGGCTCTTCTTACTCCTTGTAACTACTACCATACTTGTTGAATAATCTACTTGCTGAATACAGCTAGTACCCATCTTAGCATTATGCAAATGATTGATTAAAAACTTTCCTAATCCATCTTCTCCAACAGCTGACGCAACAATGCAATTAATGCCTAATTTTTTTACATTCATAGCAATATTAGAAGGTGATCCTCCAAAAAACTTATTATAAGTATTACATTCAAAATCATCACCATAATCTGCTGATATCATATCAATCAGCATTTCACCTATAGTTAAAATATCATTTTTTTTGTTTTGAAACTCTATTTTATCCTCAAACCTAAACATAATAATCCCCCTACCTATTTTATAAGTCACAAAATTATTTTTACTTTCCTATACCTATATTATAGCTCAACAAAATACTATGTCAACCGTTTGACATACACTTTAAAATAAACCTTCTTTCTTGAATAATAAGTCTTAAATTCCAAGAAAGAAGGTTATTATTTATATTTAAGTAGTCTTACGCTCAATAAGTTCTACAGGAAGTATGTTTTCAGAATTAACTTCTTTGCCATTAACTTGATCTATTATAATATCAATAGCTAGTTGTGCTATTTTTTTAATAGGCTGCCTAATTGTAGTAAGCGGCGGCACAATTAATGATGCAATACTAATATCATCATAACCAACTATCTTTAAATTTTCAGGTATGGATTTCTCTAAGATATTTGAAACTTTAATTATACAAGCAGCTATTAAATCACTACTTGCAAATATACCATCGATGTCAGAATGATCTTTAAATAACTTATAAATCATTCTCTCATATTCTTCCATATCAAAACTATTCAACTTAGTTTCAGTTACTACATAAGGTATGTTATTTTTATTTGCAACATCCTGAAAAGCCTTATATCTTTGATTTGCAGGAGTGTTCAACATTAACGGCCCACTTATATGTGCAATTTTTCTACAGCCCTTTTCTATAAGAAGATTTGTAGCTAATGTTCCTCCATTATAATTATCTGAAGCAATAAAAGGTATATCTTCTGATAAAAATCTATCTATTGCAACTATAGGCAAACTCAAGTTTAAATATTCAGTAGTTTCAAGCGCATGACTTCCCATAACTATTCCATCCACTTGATTCCTCTTTAACATATCAATATACTCTTTTTCTTTTTTACTATCCTGATAAGCGTTGCATAATAATATCTTGTATCCATTTTTATGTGCATAATATTCAATATAATTTGTAAGTTCCGCAAAAAAAGGATGGGATACATTAGGAATTATTAGTCCAATCAAATTAGACTTCCTTTTTAGAAGTGACCTAGCTATTTCATTAGGCTGGTAATTAAGTTCTTCAATAGCCTTATTTACTTTCTGCCTTGTCATATCACTGATATATCCCCTATTATTTAATACTCTTGAGACTGTAGTAACTGTAACTCCTGACCTTTCGGCCACATCTTTTATATTTGCCATGCTAAAGTGTAACCTTTTCTAAATCCATTATTGCATTATAAATCATTTCTCTTGTTATTTCATAAGGTACATGCTTTATATCCCCTGTTTCCATTGCCTTATCAAGCACTTTATCAAGATCTTTTTCTTCTACCTCAATATCTGCTAAACAGGTTGGAAGTCCAAGGCTCTTATTGAAACTATAAACTCTATCACGTTCTTTAAATTTCTTGTCACATGTAAGCATAACCAAAACACCATAAGAAACTACTTCACCATGTAAATGATTCTTTTCTATGTTTTCGAGTGTAGTACATCCATAATATACTGAATGTGCAAGACAACTATTGTAATCATTTATTACAAGAACTGATACAAGTCCTGTAGTAATTATTATGTTAAGAATTACTTGTTCTAGTTCCTTTGATACTTTGTGAACTTTAGCATCTTCATAAGCTGTTTTACCATACTTTAAAAGCGGTTCAACACAATTACGGCTTATATCAACACCTAAAAGATTAGTATGGTCAAGTTCATCACCTCTTGAAGAAAATGTACATTCATATTCTTTTGATAATGCATCACCTATACCTGCCCAGATGAAATTGCTTGGTGCTTCTACTATTATTTTAGTATTCATAAAGCAATGTGTTGCTGGTTTTTTAGGAAAATATAACTCCTTAAATACTTGATTAGCATCATAAATTACTGTTGTTGCTGTTATTGCTGCACAATTTGAAGCTATTGTTGGAAATACGAATATTGGTTGTCCTGTTTGATCACACATTGTTTTGCTTGTATCAACACTTCTTCCACCACCAACTGCGAATATCATATCAGCATTTGTGACTATTGGATTTTTCTTAAGCATCTCTACATTCTCAAATGATGAGTCTCCACCAAACCATACAAAATCCACTATTTCTATATTTGAACCTTTAACAGCTTCTAAAAGTGCTTTCTTAGCTTTTTCCATTGCTATTTTGCCACCAACTACTACTGCTTTCTTTCCATAAATTCCACAAATCTTAGGAATTTCTTTGTAAGCATCATCCCCTATACTATAACTTGGTAAAAATACACTATAACTACTCATTTTTTTGTCCCCCTAATTTTCTATATTTAACTTGCTCACAATTATATGCTTCGATTTCTATACTGTCAAACTTCAGGCCCTTCTTTTGTAAATCCATCCAAACAAATGGTATAATTCTATTTATAATCCAAATATTTTTAATTCAATTAGGAGTGTGATTACATGAGACTTCACAGACTTTTAGGAATTGTTATGTTACTTGATTCACGTGGAATAATGAAAGCAGGAAATTTAGCTAAAATTCTTGAATCCTCAGAAAGAACTATATACAGAGATATTGATATATTATGTGAATCTGGTATTCCTATTGTGTCAATTCCAGGCCCTAATGGTGGATATTCTTTTATGGAAAACTATAAAGTCAATTCAAATGTATTGCAAGGTGGAGATGTTGTAACTCTTTTACTTTCAAGCATGGGTATCAGAGCAGAAAAGAACACCGAAATGGCACAACAACTTAAAAATGCCGTTATTAAGCTTGAAAATAGTGTATCAGCAGAACATAGAGAAGAAATTGTTAAGGCTAAAGAGAGATTTTTTATTGATTCAGATCCTTGGTGGGGCAAAAAAATAGAGAATGAATATTTAGATATAGTAAAAAAATCAGTACTTAACTTTAAAAAACTAAAAGTACACTATAAAAAATATGCTGGTGAAGGCTCTGAAAGAATTATAAGGCCCTATGGCGCAGTGGTAAAAAATTCTGAATGGTATGTAATAGCTTTTTGTGAAGTAAAAAACGAGATTAGGGTTTTTAAATGCAGCAGAATTGAACATATTGAAGTTTTGAATGAAAGTTTTATCATGCCTGAAAACTTTCATCTAGAAGAGTTTTGGGGAAAGAGTAAACAGGAATTTGTGAGGGAATCATCCCTTAAGCTAGAGCCTAATTCATATCTTGTGAAAATTAAATTTCATGAGGAAAAGAAGAAATTTCTTGAAGGCTTTCATGTACATTCCATGATCCAAGTGGAAAATAGGTTCATTTATGATATAGATATGTTAAGTTTTGAAACAGCCTGCAATGTACTCTTTTCTTTTAGTGATAGATTAGAAATTTTGGAACCTTTAGAACTTAAAAATTATATATTCACAAAAGCCAATAAAATTTTAAGTTTATATAATTTCAGATAATCTCTGACACACTGTTGGCAAGGATTACTTGATATAATCATCATATAAAGTAAATGAAGGGAGATAATATTTATGGAAGATAAAATAGTAGGTATTAAAGGATTCAAGGCTGTTGGTATAACTTACTTTGGAAACAATAGTAATGGAGAAATTCCTAGACTTTGGGAGGCCTTTAATAAACGTTACACAGACATAAAACAAAAGAGCAAATCCATGTTGTTTTATGGTATATGTGATGAGGTAATGGATTCAGAAGGCAGATTTCACTATACTGCTTGTGCAGAGGTAGATAGCTTTGAGGATTTACCAGAAGGCATGGAAACAAAGATTGTACCTGAGGGCAAGTACCTTATGTATACTTATTGTGGCCCTCTAAAAGATTTAGGTGAATTTTATAATAATATATTCACCAAATTGGTTCCAGCTTCAGAGCACGAGATAGATTGTAGACCTCAACTAGAATTATATGATGAGAGATTTATGAGGAATGGGGAATTTGATATATATATCCCAATTAAGTAGTACTTTTTATGATGATTAAACGGATGTGTCTATATAGCGACTACTTCCGTTTTGAGGTGCAACGCAATAAAATGTAATGTTTAGAATTATTGAATGCTCCCACTCTAAAAGTGGGGGCTTCTTTTTTCGTATAGTGACTTTATATTTGAGCTACTGTCTTACTCCTCATAGTTGAGATCTTATATGATCAGTTAGAAAATAAATTCTTGCTTCTTAGTTAACTCACGGGAAATCTCTTTCATCTCAGTTAGTCTTAAAAGTACTTCTTCTGATTTCTTCTTCCCTTTTAAGCTATTTGACACTGCTAGGTCTTTTTTATTATCTTTTATATTTTTTTCAACCTCTGTCCCAAGTTTGTGTAAGTCTAAATGAATTTTCCCTACAGTATCCCAAATAGATTTGATTTTTTCATTTATAGGATTAATTGAGTAGTAAAAGTGACCGAAGCCGCATTTTTCTCCATTGAACTGCATTGGTTTGCTTTTCATTTCTTCTGCCATAGCTATTAAATTCTCTACCCATACTTTGTGTGCAGTTATTGCACTTTCAAGAGATTTAATAAAGTCTTCATTATCTAGCTTGAAATACTCAATACTGGAAGTTTGCCCGCCTATTGCTGCAATTTCTGATATTTCGTTGTCAATCTTTTCAATACCACTTCCCAGGGTCTTTAGGTCTTCTGATTTCTTATTAATATTGGCTGCCTCAAAGCTTATTTGTTCTACATTTTTAGTCATAACCTGCATAGCAGAATTTATTTCCTGACTTGAAGCACTGATTTCCTCTATACTTGCAGATACAGTCTGGATCTCACACATTACATACTCCATAGAGTCTTTACTTTCCTTGAAGGAAGTTTGCATTGAATTTGCATAATCATTCATAGTTGCAATTGATTCTATAGTGTAATCTACATTTTCTTTCGATTTATTTGATGATACCTTCATTTTTTCCATAAACTCTTTTAGTTCTTCTAGTTGCACGGAAGTGTTTTCTGAAAGTTTCCTTACCTCATCGGCTACCACTGCGAATCCTCTGCCTTGTTCTCCAGCTCTTGCCGCTTCTATACTTGCATTCAATGCAAGTAAATTTGTTTGCTGCGCTATGCCGTCGATACCTGAAACAATGTTTTCCATACTGTTAATTAGTGAAGAAAGATCTACTATGTTTTCATTCACATCCCTAGACTTTAGAAGTACTTCCTTATTTATATTTATTATGTCTTTTAAAATATTACTACTATTATTAGATAGGTTGATTGTATTTTCAGATTTATCAGCTAATGTCTGTATTGATTGGGCATTAGAATTAATAGTATTAGTTATTTCATCCATACTCGCACTGGTTTCCTCTGCTGATGCTACCAGTGATTCTGTGGTGTTCTTTAGTACATTAGATGAATTCAGTAACTCCTCTGAGAAGTGTGTCAACTGTACTATGAATACACTTAACTTAGTTGCAACAGCTAGTATGTTATTTATTATTAAAGATATCTTTGGAGACATCTTTTTTATAGATCGAGCAATACTTGCAGTGAATTTTAAAGCGACATTATTTTGATTACGTTGTTCAATGTTTTCAATTCCACTAATATTGTCCTTATTGAATTCAATTAATAAAAGTTTTATTTGTTGGCTTAATTTGGTATTAAACATATATGGTCATCTCCTTATTCTGTAACTTGTTATCTAATATTATATCACCCGAATTTCACGTTTAATAGTTACTTTCACACATAACTATAATTATATCTATTCCCTCCATCTCCAATATATTAAAAATTACACTGTATTCTAATATATTGATATTATTAAAAGCCTCAAAAAAACACCAGAGAAAATCTCTGGTGCTTGGATTAGTAATTTCTTCATAGAATAATATATTTTTCTAGTGCTTCTGCCACTCCATCTTCATCATTTGTTAGGGTTACATCATTTGCATACTTCTTAACATCATCAGGAGCATTCCCCATGGCTATTATCTCTGATTTATCTACATTAAATTTCTTTTGCAAACAGTTAATTGCAGATGTTTTAGATGCCTTAGTTGGCATAATTTCTAAGTATGCTGGTTTTGATGGATATATATTTAAATCACTAGCTTTAAGATTATCTTTTAAGAAATTTATTTTATCTGGAGTCGACATACATAAAATCTTATTTGGTCCTGTACCTTCCTTTTTCCATAATTCTATTAACTCATTAAAATCTGCAATCTTAGGAATAATATTTGTTATTTCACTTTCTTGATTAGACCAATACTCCATTTCTTCTATATACCATTCATTATCTTTATATATGCTAATGTGTATATTGTTATCTTTAACTAATTTATATATTTCTTCAACATTAAAAACATCTATAAATTCCTTAGATAACATTTTATCATCCTTATCTAAAACTAAGGCTCCGCTATAACAAATAATTGGTTGATCTATTCCAAGCTCTTTTTGTAAGAATCTTATTCCTTTAGGCATTCTAGCTGAAACCAATATTACAGGTATATTCTTTCCATTTGCAACTATATTAATTACATTTTTCACTTTTTCTGAAATTTTGTGACTTGAATTTAATAAAGTTCCATCAATATCTAGACATATCATTTTAATATTATTCATAAGACAATCCCCCTAAATTATTTAATATACTAAGTAATAATTAATTTAATATCATATGATTCTATAATATTTCTAAAAACAGAAGGTGGTATTTTATCAGTAATAATAACATCTATTTGTTCCCAATTTACACCCTTATAATAACTTAAGGATTTGAATTTCTCATATTCAGCAAGAATAATTACTGTATGAGCTTTTTTAACAGCTGCCTGTTTAATCAAAGCATCTTCTTCATCCACATAATAAATACCATCTTCTGTTATAGATGCCGCTCCTAGTATTGCTGTGTCAAATCTTATTCCCTCAATATAATTCACCCAATCTGCTTTATAAAAGAATCTATTCTTTTTATTAAGACATCCTCCAAGCGAATGTACAGAAATATTTTCTTTTTCAGAAAGGATTTCAATATTATCCAGGGAATGTGTAAGTACCCAAATTGATTGAGTTATTTCTTGTGCTAAGAAATTTACTATTGTAGAAACATCAAAAAAATAGTGTTTATCTCTCTCAATAAATTCTAAAGCTTTTTTTGCAATGCTTCTTTTTTCTTCAGAATAAGCTTCAATTCTTTCTCTATATTCTTTAATAGTATTTTTTAAAACTGGTAAGCTAACGCCTCCATGAGTACGAATTGCTATTCCTTGATCTATAAGTTTTAAAATATCCCGACGTGCAGTATCTCTTGATACATTAAACATTTCGCAAATATCGTGACTAGACATATAGTTGTGTTCATTTAAATACTCTAGTACCTTTAAAAGTCTTTCTTCTTGATACATTAAATCACCTTGTTTCTTAAATTTAGGCACATGAGAATTCTTTGCAACTTATATAGTTTTCTCTACATAATAATTAAGCTATTAGGATTAATTTTAATATTTTGTGAAACGATAATATCTTCAAATAAGGAAACTGATATGGGGTCAACAATAATGATATTTATTTTATCTAAATCTATTCCCTTATAACCAGTGTGTTTTTCATACTTTTGATGTTCTGCAAGTAAAATTACTTTTTTAGATTTTTTAACAACTTCATTTTTGATAAAAGCATCTTCTTCATTCTCATAATAAATACCATCTTTTCTTATAGCGCCTGCGCCAAAAAATGCTGCATCAAACTCTATTCCTTCAAAACATTCTTTATAGTCTGTTTTATAGAAGAAACGATTTTTGTTATTAAATTCTCCAGCTATTAAATTTACTACTACATCTTGTTTTTCATAAAGTATATTAAAATTATCTAGTGAATGAGTAAATATAGTAGCTTTTTTATTGAAAGCTTCTGAAAGAAGTTGAACATTAGTAGAAACATCAAAAAAATATGTTCCATTATCATGAATAAAAATCATAGCTTTTTCAACTATTTTCTTTTTCTCATCAATATTTAAATTTAATCTTTCTTTATATGAATCTATATTATTGTCGTTGAAATTTTTACAGCTGTTTTCTTCAATCATTATAACCACCCTCTATAACTATTATAAGCACTTATAAGTTATAAATCAATACTTTTAAGTATTTGTAAGTAATATATTTTTTTAAAAGACTAACCAATGACCTTTCGGAATTAATTTTTTAAAATTATACTACTAAAAATATGCATTTGTCAGCTTTATTTACCTAACATGAGATATAATAAAATCAATTACTTTAACAAAGGAGAAATTTATGAAAAATGAAAATAAAAGTACCACAGATAATACTGACAGGAACAATAAGTGGCTTGAAGATATAGATTTTTTAGCATCTCAGCTCCCTATAAAACATGTAAATCTTTTTTTCAGTTGCAAAGAAGAGAATTTTTTTAGTGAAATTCAAGCTTTAAATAATAAAGTTCCAAAGATATCTAGCTATGAAATCTGCGTTGAAATATCAAAGATTGTTGCAGCTTTTAGGGATGCACATACCTCTGCACTACTTCCTGTAAATCTGTTATTACCTATAGAAGTCTATTGGTTTAAGGAAGGAATTTATATAGTTTCTGCTATAGATACGTATAGAAAATTAGAAAATCTGAGAATAACACATGTAGATGGGCTGGAAATCAATAAGTTTATAAATGCTTTAAGTAAGATTATTTCCTATGAAAACAAAAGTTTTCTTAAAGCCCAACTACCAAAATATTTTCCAGCAATAGAATTATTATATGGTCTAAAACTTACCCGTAGTGTTGACAGTATAGAATTGACTTTAGAAGATGAGTCTAAAAAGTCTAAAACAGTTAATATTGAGGCCTTATCCTTTAAGGACTTAAAAGATATAAACAATTCTAATGACCTTGTGGAAGAAACTAATTTGCCGCTATACAGAAAAAGCCCTGAAAAATACTATTGGTTTGAGTATCTTCCAGAGTTTAAAACAGTTTACTTTAAATATAATGCTTGCAGGAATATGATAGAAAAAGACATGCCAACCTTTGGCAGAGAATTAATTTCTTTTATAAATGAGAATACTGTAAATAAACTTGTAATTGATCTTAGAAATAATTTGGGTGGAAATTCTCAATTGCTTGATGAATTTATAAAAGATATTCAACATTGTGAGAAGATAAATAGAAAAGGTAATTTATATGTCATTACAGGTAGAGAAACTTTTTCTTCAGCACTTTTAAATCTATACAGCTTAAAAGCAAAAACAAAAGCAATTTTCATTGGCGAACCAACAGGGGGAAAACCTAATTGTTATGGCGAAGTGGAGAGATTCAAATTAAAGAATTCGGCAATTACAATTTGTCACTCCACAAAATATTATAAGACTATACAAAATGATAAGCTTTTATCCTTTGTGCCTGATATTAATCTAGAGGTATCTGTAGAAAATTTTATCATAGGAAATGACCCCTGGTTAGAATATATACTTGCCTAAATTCTCTATTCTTTAATTCTTGAAAACTAAAAGAAGATTATCCCTTATATAGGGACAATCTTCTCTTTTTTGTGTTTACCTTTAGTTATTAATATACTACTCTTCTTTAATTAATATACTACTCTTCTTTAATTAAAATATTAATTTTTCCAAAGGATAGTTCTATGGATACTTTATATACATTATCTACCCTTATATTAGAATAAACTTCCTGCGGAGTCATTTCTAATTCTAAGCCTTCATTGGACATATTAACCAAGAAAATTCCATTATGTAGATTTAAAAATTCTCCAACAGAGGCTTCTACCATTTCATCCACAGTGTTTAATTCCTCTTGTGCATATTTGGATGCGAATTTTATAAAAGAATTCTCTTCTGCTTCAATAAAAGTAGATAAATTTATTTTCCCTTTTATATCTTGTCTAGCAGTCCATTTACCTTCATATTCTTCTAATTTAACTACATCTTTTATAATTGCTTCTGTATCTATAAATCTAATTAAATTCCTTGTGAATAAAGCTAAATAGTTTTTAAGTGCTTTTTCATTTTTAGATTCTTTAAATTTTATAAATGTATTTACTATCTCGTCTACATCATCTTTTTGTATTGCTTCAAATTCCTTATCTGAAATGCTGTAGTCTTTTTTATATTCATTTATTGCCTTTTCGAATTCTTGTAGAGTCATATACCCCTTATCTACAAGCGCCTGACCTAATAGAAGATGTCCAAATTTTTGTGAAGATAATAATTCTTCTACTTGTTCTTCCTTTAAGTACAGCATTTCTACTGCTAATTCACCAAATCTTTTATCTGACCTCTTTTGTGCTGTATTTATTTTATCCGCATCATCTGCTGTCATATATCCTGCATTTACAGCTAGAACCCCTAGTTTTAATCTTGTATCTTTCTGACATTCTAATCCATCATGTAACTTTTCTAGGGTAAGATATCCTTTATTCAATAAATATTGACCAAAATATTGAGTAAACACCAACTATTCCCCCTCTTTAAGAAAATTATTAATTATCTTAGCAATTTGTTCTTGCTCCCAAGGCTTTTGAATAAATTCAAAGGCTCCTGCCTCAATAGCTTTCTTCAAATTTCCCTTTGTTCCAGAAGAAGAAGCCATAATAATTTTAGCATTTTCATCAAAATCTTTTATTTCTGAAACCGCTTGTATACCGTCCTTTACTGGCATTACTATATCCATAAATACTAAATTTGGATTGTTTGCTTTGTAAGTATCTACAGCCTTTTGCCCATCAGTTGCTTCTAAAATATCAAATGAACCACATAAATTTAAACTGTCTTTCAATTTCTTTCTCATTAACATTGAATCATCGCATATAAGAATTTTTAATATATTCCCAGACATATCTATTCACTCCTTAAATAACCTTTATATATTCTATAACTATAATATTCTTCTTAAACTTCATTTTCCCTTTTTATTTTCATCATATATTTTTTCAAAAATGGTCAAACTATATAATATGATGTATCTATATTTTATTTTTTATATCTGAAGGGAGAATACTCATGCATAAAAAAAATTTAGAGCAACCAAAAAAAACAAATGAAGAATCAGCAATTAATAGAGGGGCAGGCCATTACTCCATTGCTGGTATGATTAATAATGATAATGGTCCTACTTCAAAAACAAAAAAACAATCAGATAATGAAAGCGCTTCAAGCAATTTTTCTAATAGTGATTCAAGCACTGATATCCTTAATGATACTACTAGTGCTTCAAGTGCAGGTATACCTTGCAGTACTAGTGGTTCCGCTTCAAAAGGACACTTAGATAATGAATATGAACCTAATATTCTTGCGAGTAGTGTCTCAAATGCTGCTATGGCTACTACTATGAGTGACAATACTCATGATATTACTTTAGACGAAAACGGAAAATTAAAGGTGCTTTTAACTTCAAATAAAACTACTAACTAAAAAAAGTTAAGGCAGAATTATCCTGCCTTAACTTTTATTTTATTCAAGATGCATGCATAAAGGGTGTCAACTATTAATTTCTTATCTGAACCCCCAGTATAATTATCACAGACCTTGGCTCTAATTCAACCTGTGTTCCAATTTGAAGCATTTCATCCACTGACTCAACAAAATCCTTTCCTTCAGGCATTGCAGTATTTACTGCAATATGCCACTTTATATCTTTAGGTAAATCAGGCAGTTTCACATATTGCTTCTCCCAGTTGGAGTTTATAGCAATATATACAATATCATCTATGTCTTTTTCTTTATCCCAACCCGCAAACATCATTCCAAGCATCCTTTTTTCCTCTGATTGATCTAGATTCCATGGATTATTACCATGTCTACTAACCTGTGGTAATCCACATTTTGCTGGTTTGATTTTATTGTTCCTTAGCACAGAATGACTTTTCCGAAACTTTATCATATTCTTAAAGAAATTAAATATTTCTTTATTCTTATCTAGGTAATTCCAATTAATCCATGATATATCATTATCTTGACAATATGGATTGTTGTTTCCAAACTGTGTATTACTAAACTCATCTCCAGCTAAAAGCATTGGTATACCCTGACTTATAAGCAGAACAGCACATGCATTTTTCATCATCTGTCTTCGTAGTTTCAAGATGCTCTCATTATCGGTGTCACCTTCAACACCACAGTTCCAACTATTGTTGTTATTTTCACCATCTGTATTGTTCCAGCTATTACCTTCATTATGCTTATTGTTGTAAGCATATAAGTCATACAAAGTGAATCCATCATGACAGGTAATAAAGTTCACAGAGGCACTATCTCCACGGCTAGCTGGATTGTATAAATCACGAGAACCTGCAATTCGATCAGCTACTACAGATGCTAGGCCTGCATCCCCTTTTAAAAACCTTCGTATATCATCACGATACTTACCATTCCATTCAGACCATCTATTCCATGATGGAAAGCTACCCACCTGATATAATCCACCCGCATCCCAAGCTTCAGCAATAAGTTTAACATTCGCAAGAATAGGGTCAAAGGCTAGATTCTGCAACAATGGAGGCTTGTTCATTGGCGATCCATCCTCATTACGTCCAAGGATTGAGGCAAGATCAAATCTGAAACCATCAACCCTATATTCAGTTACCCAAAATCTAAGACAATCCAATATCATTCTTTGCACAATTGGATGATTACAGTTAATAGTGTTTCCACACCCACTAAAATTATAGTACTTCGCGTCTGGTGTAAGCATATAATAAACACTATTGTCAAAACCTTTAAAAGAGATATATGGACCATTTTCATTTCCTTCTGCTGTATGATTAAAAACAACGTCAAGAATCACCTCTATGTCATTTTCATGGAATTTTTTAATCAATGACTTTAGCTCATCACCTTCTCTGTTGTACTCGCTTCCTGCAGTATAGCTTGTATTCGGTGCGAAGAAACTTACAGTGTTATATCCCCAATAGTTCAATAATCTTTTACCATTAACTGTTCGTTCATCTTGCATCTCATCAAACTCGAAGATTGGCATAAGCTCAACAGCATTAATCCCAAGCTCCTTTAAATATGGTATTTTTTCAGATAATCCTGCAAAGGTACCGGGTTTATTGACCTGAGAGGATGAATGTTTAGTAAACCCCCGTACATGTAGCTCATAAATAAGTAGTTCTTCCATTGGAATTAGGGGCTGTTTACTATTTCCCCAATCGAAATCATTTGCAACTACTCTTGACCTATATTCAGATCCAGATTTTGATTTAAGTCCCCATCTACTCTGACCTGCAACTGCCTTTGCATAAGGATCAAGTATATATTTTGTATTGTCAAAAATTAAACCCTTTTCTGGTTTATATGGTCCATCTACGCTGTAAGCATATTCAAATTCCTCAATATCTAATCCAAACACAATCATTGAATACACATTCCCGATTCGATAATTCTCTGGAAACGGAATAATAGCATAAGGCTCACTTTGTTCCCGCTTAAATAGAACTAATTTAAAGGAAGTTGCATTTTGAGAATGAACAGTAAAACTAACCCCTCCTGGAATAACCACTGACCCATTCTCAAGGTAGAATCCAGGACGAATTTTAAATCCATTGGATTCATCTATTGGAATTAAGTTCTTCCCAAATGTTTTTGAAAAATCATCAAAGTTCACCTTATCTCCTACTAAATCTGTATACATTTTTATCCTCCTTTCTATTTTTGTCTTGTCTAAGTTGCTGCCACCCCTGCTAAACCTGATTTATCCATTAAAACTAAAATAGCTACCAACCTTTACCCAAAACCTTCTCAACAAACACCTTTGCAATATCTGGGTCAAACTGAGTACCTGAACATCTTTTAATTTCTTTTATAGCTTCTTCCTCACTTAATGCTCTCCTATAAGTTCGATCTGATATCATAGTATCATAGGAATCTGCAACTGCAATAATCCTTGCTTCAATATGTATTTCTTCACCTTTAAGACCTTGTGGATATCCCTTTCCATTCCAACTTTCATGATGCTCTAGAACATAATCCGCAATTTTTGAGAATTCATTTACTGAGCGTAATATTTGATAACCTACTTCAGAGTGTCTCATAATATCATGCCATTCATCACTATTCAATTTCTCCACTTTATTAAGTATATTTTCATTTATTCCTATTTTACCTATATCATGCATAAGTCCAGCTATTCTAATATTATTGATATCATCTTCTTCAAAATTCAACTTGATTGCAATAGCTTTACAAATTTCACTTGTCCTTTTGGAATGCACTAACTCTGTGTTGCTTTTTTCGTAGAGTGACTTCATAATTAGCTCTACAGTCTTACTCCTCATAATTGAACTTTCAGATAGCTTATTTCTATACATATTAGCTTCTGCTTTCTTGAAAACTTCATTAATATCTTCGGAAATATCTTGTTTTACACCAAATCCTATGGAAATGGATACAATAACATTCTCCATTTTCTCATTTGCAATAGCTACATTTATTCTTCGAACAATTTCTATTGCTTCTTTTTTATCTGTTCTTGGTAATAAAATAACGAATTCATCCCCACCAATTCTACTTATACTTTCATTAGCTCCACATTCCCTTTTTAATATATTTGAAATTTTTTCTAAAAGCATATCTCCAGCTTTATGACCAAAGGCATCATTAGTTAGCTTTAATCCATTTACATCTGCCATCACTACGGTTATTGGCATATTTCTCTCTGTATCTAATCTTTTTAATTCTTCTTCATAAAATCTTCTATTATATAAGCCTGTTAGTTGGTCGTGATAGCTTAAATAAATTATTTCTTCTTCTGCTTTTTTACGTTCAGTTATATCTCTCACAATGCTTAAAAGAATCCTTCTATCCCCTAAAAAGGTTCCTTGCGAACTTACTTCAACAGGCATAGAATTACCATTTTTTAAATAATGAATAGTTTCAAATATAGTTCCCTCTTTATTGGCAATTTCCATTTGTTCAATTATATGATCTGGTTTTTCAACATGTCTCAAATCAAAAATACTAATTGACAAAAATTCTTTATATGTATAACCATAAATTTTTATGGCAGCATCATTAACTTCAAGAATATTTCCTTCCTTATCAAGGAATAACATAGCATCATTAGCTCTTTCAGCAAGAAGTTGATATTTTTCTAGCTTTTTATTCAAAATATTTCGCTGGGTAATGTCAATTCCTATACCAGTAAAATATGATTTCCCCTCAATTTTTACTGGGCTAGCAGTTAAGTACATTGGTATTGTTGTACCATCTTTTATTTGTAAATTAGCTTCAACGTCTCCGAAGCCAGTATTCGTTGCTCTTTCAATTGCTTCTAAAACTGATTTTCGGGTTTTTTCATCCCCTTGATACCACTCCAACAAACTCATACCAGAAAGCTCTTTAGTGGAAAAGCCTGTCATCTCATTATATTTCTTGTTCCATCTTACAAGATTACTTTTATCATCGTATAGATACACTATTCCAGGCATACTATTAAATATGGCCTCCATAAATTTTTTTTCTCTATTTAATTCATCATTTATTTTTTTTATTTTATCTTTTGACTCTGTAACCTTCTTCATTTCAGTGAATATAAGTGAAAATATTAATATAGAAGTAATAAATACATAAACCCATCCTTTTACAATACTTACTAAAATAATTATTGATTGTTCTTTAATTAGAAACTCAACTAATTTTTCAGATAAAAGTATCCATAGACTCCCTATTAAAAAATAAATGTAAGTTATTTTCAAAGCTTTACGCCTCGGACTAGAGCTATGTTCACCAAATAATATTTTTACAAAATTAAAGACAAAAATTTTTCTTATTTGATTCTTCGAATTACTATTACTTCTTTTAACCATACAATCACACTCCTAATATTCACTCTAAAACAAAAATATTTTCACTATAAAAATTTAATATACCTATATTATATATCAATTTCTTTCCATTAGAAATAATTTAATAAGTATATGGTTTACTATAATAACTATATATATCAATAGAATTAAAAAAGATGACTCCTGTTCAATACAGACATCATCTTCTTAGATATAGCATATTTTTTTCTTAATTGTCTTTAATAAGGGTACATTTTGAAATCTCTTGTGCCTAATAATTAACTGCTGAATCCTAACTTATTCAGCTTCTACTTTCACTTGAAAATTCTTTTCCTGGATTAATATCTAAAACAACACGTTCTGGAGCTACAAGTGCACCTTCATGTTGGCATTCCCACTTATCATTTTCTGAAATCCCTTCTATTGCTTCTATATCATCTAAAGCCTCAGGATTATCAAAAATATAGTATCCATAAGAATATAAAATATTTGATACTTCATCGGGATTTAAATCTTTAAAATGACATTGCAAATCACATAATCCCACTGCACAAAGTCCTAATGTATCCATTATGTACTCATTTTTCTTACCTTCAATATTGAACAATCTTACATTTAATATTCCAAGCATAGGATCATATTCATCCTTTAAAGGGTTATTTTCTAAATAATCTTCTCTGCTTATTACTTGTTCTGTAATATGAAAATTAATTGCTTCACAAGGTATTAGTTCTACTATAGAATAAAGTGCTTTTTGGAAAAGTTCCATTCTTTTAGTATATTCTAATCCAACTGCCATTAAATCTGTAACTCCAATTTTAATTTTACAATTTTTAATTGATTCTTTATCATTATCATAATTCCATGATTGTTCTAAGGATCTACTTAATTTTTCACTTTTCACGTCTTCATCACTTACACTAATTGTAATTGAAACAGGAATACTCGCATTTTTATATTCTAGAACATAATCCATAAATGCAAATGTACTACTTTTATCTTGAGTAGACATAATTTCAACATTACCACAATATTTTTTAATATTTTCTAGTAGTTGATTTTTTAAAAGGATGGGTTGCTTTTTTATATAAAGTTCTACACTATATATTTGAGCAAAACCATCAGGTACATTTTTTAATTTTTCTTTATCTTTCTCCATTATACTTAACCTCCATTATAATTGTTTTAATGTACAAAAAAGCTGTCTCAAAATTTTCATTTTGAGACAGCTTTGTCTAACTAAATATAAATCAATTATAACATAATAATTTCAAATTATCTATTAAAGAGTAACTTGAGATTGAGTCAAGTAAAAGTGGGCAACTATTTTATTATCCATTATTTTACAGTATATATTTATAACTTCCCTTAAGCATTTTTACTCTTAATTGTAACTAATATCTCCAAATCCTTTTAATCCACAT
>NZ_PVXQ01000043.1 GCF_002995745.1 Clostridium vincentii
AATCCAACTCCATTCTTTTTATCTTAGCAATAAAATTATAATGGATAATTTATGTATTGGGGAGATGTTTTTACATCTCCTTTATTTTTTTGCTACCTTTGCCTACTAAAATTATACTCTAACGATTTCTATTGATATTTAACTGTATAATGCTTATATTATTTTTATGATGATTTTTATTAAAGGATAGGTGATACTTTGAACAAACAAAATATATCTAAAATTAAATTTTTCTTTTTAGGTCTTGAAAATAGGTTTATTGACGATAATTCTACTTTTAAGGATATTAAAGTTGTGTATACTACAGGCTTAAAGGAATTTAAAGGAGTAGGTACATATTTCGAAGACAAAATTAATTTCAATTTTAATGGAATTACTTCTGTTTTAACTATTAAGGAAGTCTTAAGTAAAGTTAGTGATGATGCACAGCAATATGACTCGTTAATATTAACATATAGCGAGAGAGGTAGCATAATCACAATAACTGGGGATAATAAAAATGTTAAAATGAGTACAAAGGATAATAAATCAGAACAATCTGCAGATTCTCATGAAAATACCTCCACATTACTTAATAGAAATTACTTGATTAAGGTAGGGAAAGCTAATAACCTATTGAAGGCTATTGGTATTATGAGCAAGGATGGTAAGATCTTAAATGACAAAATCAGGAAATATAATCAAATAGATCATTATGTTGAACTAATTGATAAGGAATTAGATTCTCTTCCAAAGGATACAACTATAAATATTTTAGACTGTGGTTGTGGTAAATCTTATTTAACCTTTGTTTTAAACTACTACTTAACAGAAGTAAAAAAAATTAAGTGTAATTTTATAGGATTAGATATTTCTGAAGGTGTAATCAATTCTTCAAAGGTCATAGCTGAAGAACTTGCCTATAGAAATATGGAATTCATAGCAAAGGACATTAAGGATTATAAGCCAACTGAAAAAATCAACATGGTTATGTCTTTGCACGCTTGTGATACTGCAACAGATATGGCTCTTGCCCTTGGAATAAAGGTTAATTCAGATCTTATTATAGCTGTTCCTTGCTGCCATAAAGAGTTATTAAGTCAATATAATTATGACCCGTTTAAAGATATTACTAAGTATGGAATCTTAAAAGCTAGGATTGCTGATGCTTTAACAGATGGGATGCGTGGAATGATGCTTGAATCAAAGGGCTATGATGTTTCAATAGTTGAATATATTTCTCCCCTTGAAACTCCTAAAAATCTGATGATAAGAGCACAAAAAACTTCAAAGGAACGCCCAACACTTTTAAAAGAATATAAAATTTTATGCGAGTCCTTACATGTTACTCCAGCACTTTCAACTTTTTTAGATGAAAGATGGAAATCTTAATTCACATAATTATTTATCCCCCCTCATATATTTATATAGATAAATATATGAGGGGGGATTTCTTATTAAAGGTTTAAAAGTAAAATTCTCAATTGTAGTTACTATTTTAATTGTTTTTATTGGCATTTTTATTGGTTATAAAGTATTTTCACCCTCTAATGACACTAAGCAGTGGACCATAGCAGATGAATCAGATACTAGTTTTAGGTATATTACTGAGGAAAGCTTAGTTAGTGACATTAAAAAGACCACAAAAATAATTCCATTAGAACTTGAGTTATCTGAATCTATTACCATAGATATCAGCTGGGGGGACTTTGATATTTTTAAGAAATATAAAAAAATCACTTATAGAGCTAACTGCTCTTACGCTGTAGATTTATCTCTTCTATCTACTCCAAATTTAACTATTGATAAAATTAAAAAGGAAGTTAATCTAAAATTACCTAGCCCTGAAGTATATAAGATTTCTATTGACCACAATGAGACTTTATATCAAGAAACTACTACAGGCTTACTTAGATTTGGAGAAATAAATTTATCCTCAGAGGAATATGGTTTAGTTGAAAATGAAATTACAAAGGATATATCTATTAAAATGAAGGAAGCCGAACTATATAATAAAGCTTGTGAAAGCACTACAGAATCAATGACTAAACTATTAAATAGCCTTCTTGGAGAGGATGTAACTATAAATATAAGCTATTAATCTATAAAATCATAATGCTTAAATAAGCATTATGACTTTATTTTTATATTTTTAAAATATCTTTTATAACTTCCCCGCCTATAATCAATCCTGCAACTGAAGGCACAAAGGATATGCTACCAGGAATTTGCCTCTTCATTGCACACTTTTTAGTTCCGCCTGTACAAACACATCCAGTTTTGCAAGTTACTACGTCCTCAGTTTTTGGTTCCATAGGAAATTCTTCTGAATAGACTACTTTCAATCCTTTAATTTCTCTTTTTCTAAGTTCACGTCTCATAACCCTTGCTAGAGGGCATACTTTTGTATCATATATATCTGCAACCTTAAATTGCGTAGGGTCCATCTTATTTCCTGTACCCATAGAACTAATTATCCTTATGTCCTTTTCAGCACAATATTCTGCTAGACCTATTTTGGCTGTAATAGTATCTATAGCATCGATAACATAATCTGTATCCTCTGGTATTAATTCAGCCATATTTTCCTTAGTAACAAAAACCTCATGGGTTATTACATTGCATTTCTTATTTATAGAAAGGATCCTATCCATCATAACATCTACTTTCACTTTGCCTATAGTTTCATATACCGCGTGAATTTGTCTGTTCAAATTAGTTAAACAAATAGTATCATCATCTATTAATATTAGATTTCCAACACCAGCGCGAGTTAAAGCTTCTACTGTAAAGCTCCCAACTCCACCTATCCCAAAAACTACTACCTTGCTCATTCTTAATTTATCTAAGCCTTCTTCACCTACTAGTAATTCAGTTCTAGATAAAGTATGTTGCATTTTGTTCATTAATTAACGCACCTTCTTTCATATGTATCTTATTTTATTTTATTTTGTCGATAAGAACAAGTATTTAATATATACAATCATTGTAATTATTATTACAATGGAATTACAATGTTTATTTTACATACTCTATTGTTAGTTAAATTTTTGGAGGTTTATATATGATTATAGGAATAATAGCTGCTATGAATGAAGAATTAGAAATACTACTTAGTGAAATGTCTCTTGAAGAAACGAAAGTTAAAGCCAATATGACTTTTAATAAAGGTAAGTTATGGGGAAATGATGTAGTTGCAGTAGTTTGTGGAATTGGCAAGGTTAATTCTGCCATTTGTGCTCAAATCTTAGCTTCTGAATTTCAAGTTGATAAAGTTATTAATGTTGGTGTGGCCGGTGGTATCAGTAAGGAAATACATCCTGGAGATATAGTTATTGCTGATAATTTAGTAGAACATGATATGGATACAACTTCTTTTGGGGATGACCCTGGTCAAATTCCAAGAATGGATACCTTTGATTTTAAATGTGATATAGAATTAGTTGAATCAGCCAAAAAAGCTTGTGATAATAATAAAGATCTTAATACTTTTATTGGTAGAATTGTATCTGGAGACGTATTCGTTGCAGATATAGAAAAAATAAAGTGGCTTGAGAAGGAATTTAAAGCTTTATCCTGTGAAATGGAGGGAGCAAGTATCGCTCATACCTGCTACCTAAATAACATTCCCTTTGTTGTAATACGATCTATTTCTGATAACGCTAATAATGGAGCTCATATGGATTTTCAGAAATTCACCCCAATAGCGGTTAAAAATTCGACTGCAATTTTAAAGGAAATGCTTCTAAATATGTAATTTAAAACTCTGTCACTATTTTGCGTGGCAGAGTTTTTTATTTTACTTTAGCGTATAATTGTAAAGACATTCTAACTAAGGAGTTGATATTCATGATCTATCTTTTACTATTTATCGTCATTATTACATATGTATTCTTAAATTTTCTAATAGGTAACAGACTTTTAAAGTCTATTAATAAGATTAGAATTTTAAATAAGAAGGCTTATTGGATTTTATTTACCTTTATATCTTCATCTTTCTTTATTTATCAATTTTTTAATAAAAGTCTTCCACATCTTATTAATAAAATGTTAGCTTTTATTAGTTCCTATTATTTATCTTTCTTCCTTTATCTTTTAATTTTATTTCCACTAGCCTTTACGCTAACTAAAACATTAAAACTTAAAAACAAGAAAATAGATTTCTATTTAATCTCTTTAGTAATAGTATCTCTGATCGTTTGTGTAGGGACCTATTTTGGTGTTTCTCCTTATGTGAAGAATTATGATATAAATGTAAATAAACCATTAAAGAATGGCGAGCTTACTATAGCCTTGGTTTCCGATATTCATTTAGGTGAGCTAATAGGTAACGATAGATTAGACGATCTACTTGCTGAAGTTAATTCTTTAGATGCTGATGTTGTATTAATTGCAGGAGATCTTATAGATAGTAGTCTAGATCCTGTTGCTAGCGATAACATGCTTGCTAAATTTAAAAATATAAAAAGCCTCTATGGCACTTATTTCGCTACTGGTAACCATGACTATTTCGCAGATGAAGTTTCTAAGCTTAGTGAATTGGCTACTGAGAATAATATTACGGTCTTACACGACAACTCCATTTTAATAAATGATGAATTCTATATTATAGGCAGAGATGATATTTCCTCTGAGAGATTCTCAAACGAAAGGGATACTCTAGAAAATATTGTTTCTACAATTGATAAAAACAAACTAAGTATTGTTATGGACCATAATCCTGAAAATGTTAAGGACTCTGAAGAAAACAATATAGATCTTCAAGTCTCAGGGCATACCCATGGAGGCCAAGTTTTTCCCGGAAATATAATAACTAATGCACTCTTTCCTATAGATTACGGCTATGGAAAATTTAAGAATACCAATATTGTTGTATCCTCTGGCTTTGGCACCTGGGGGCCATTAATTAGAGTAGGTAGTCGCTCAGAGGTTGTCCTAATTACTCTTCACAACTAGATTGGAAAGAGGTTGAATACTAACATTCAACCTCTTAATTATATTCACCATCAATTTCTTCTTCTAAAAGCTTAATAAATTCCTCAACAATAACTGAATCGAACTGCCCACCAGAGCACCTTTTTAGTTCCTCTAAAACATAACTTTTATCAAAAGCTTCCTTATATACCCTTTTATGAGTCATTACATCAAAGGAATCTACTATATTAATTATTCTTGATAATAAGGGTATTTCTTTTCCTTTTAACTCATTAGGGTAACCTGTCCCATCGTATCTCTCATGATGAGCTAATATTTCATCAGAAATATGAGCTAATTCAGGAGTTGAATTTGCAATTCTATAACCAATACTAGAATGATTTTTCATTATGATCCATTCTTCTGCTGTAAGTTTTCCTGGCTTCATTAAAATCTGCTCTGGTATTCCTATTTTCCCTATATCATGTAGCAATGATAAAAGTGCCAATTCTTCTAATTTATCTTTTCTCAGCCCTAATCTGATTCCTAATTTAGAACTTAGATATTTAATCCTCATTGTATGCTCTTGAGTTTCGGTATTTTTCTCATACAAAGTTGTTAAAAGTGAGTTTATGCTAGCACTTCTTTGACTTTTATTCTCTAAAAGCTTTTTTCTATACAATCTCTCCTCTGCTAAATTCATAACCCCTTCAGAATTCGTAGTCCTTTCATCCCATTTTCCATAACCAAAAGCTATGCTAATTGATAAATCTTTTGAGGTCTCACAAGACTCTCTTATTTTGTTTATTAAATGTGAAATATAATCTTCATTTTTATTTCTAACTAGTATTACAAATTCATCTCCGCCCCATCTTGATATAATGGCAGTATCTTCACAAATTTTCTTAATTATTTCACTTACCCGAGTAAGTATTCTGTTGCCTTCTTTATGGCCTAAAATAGCATTAGTTACTTTCAATCCATTAATATCTCCCATAATAATATTATAATTTGATTCTTTATCCTTATCTAACTGTTGAAATTCTTTCTCCATAAAAGCTCTATTTCTTAAACCAGTTAACTTATCTGAATAACTAAGAAATAAAATTTCTTCTTCATACTTCTTTCTATCTGTTATATCGGATAATGTGCTTACTATCCTTAATGAATTACCCTCTTCATCTTGTTCTACTACTTTTCCTCTTTGTTGTACCCAGGTAATACTACCTGATTCTTTAACTATTCTATATTCTTCACTAAAGTATTCGACTTTACCATTAATAACATAAAAGAATTTATGTCTTAATCTTTCAAGACATTCTGGATGAATTTTAGAAAAATAATTTACAAATAATTCATGTTCATCTAAGCCCTTATATCCTATATAATTCTTCCATTCTAGACTAATATACATTTCTTGAGTCTTAACATTCATATCTAAATATCCATCATTGGTAGATTCTATTATAGTCCTAAATCTTTCGCTCATCTCCATCATATCTCTATTAGCTGAACTAATTTCTGAAAGCATTTTATTAGTTGCTTCAGATAATTTATAGATTTCATCCTTTCCAGACATATTAATACGTAGAGTTGTATCCTTAGTGTTTGAAATGTTTTCTATAAATTTATTTAACTTCAACAGCCTTTTTATGAAATATTTATTAGCAAAGATTAAATCAACCCAAACTATTATTAACACTACGATAGCAAATGATATAACAAAATTTCTAAAAAAGTACGCTCTACTATTATCCTGTTGAATTAAAGCTGTAAAGACTATTGAATTCTCTCCCCGTATATCTATTAATACCTTGTTGGCCTCTAAATATTCTTTCTCATTATAGGTCTTTATCTTCCCATCTAACTCTATGCTATTTTTATTTTCTACTGATTCTATAGATTTAAACCTTAATGTAATCCCTGATACCTGATCTATATATGATAATAACTTAGTATCAACTTCTTTAATAAATATTAAAGATCCATTGATTTGTGATTTATCATTTGATGAAGTTGTAGAGGTTTTGCTAATAATATAAAGCTTATTATCCTCCATAACTAGACCAGTTCTAGCCATATCTAAAGGGTTTATGCTTGCATTATTAAGTATAGACTTCTCAAGTATTCTTTCTGATGTATCTTCATCTATTTCATAGGATTTTTTATATATTATGCTTCCATTATCATTTAAAAAATACATAGCTTTCAAATTCAAATTTATAAATGTATCATCACTTAAGTTGGCTTTAATATATTTTTCATTCAAATCATTTATAAATTCATAAGTATCATCCCATTTAGCCCAATCCACTAAAATATTATATAGATTATCCGACTCGCTCCCAAGGATGTATTCTATAACTTCAAACTGTTTTTTTATACTTTCCTCTTCACGCTGCTTTATATACCCAAAATATGAAAAATAAAATATTACACTTGTTACAATAGCTAATATTATCACACTTAAAGTAGTTAAAATAAACACCTTGATTTTAATTTTCATGATTTTAGTCCCCCATCTATTTTTAAGTATCACAATTTATTCTCGGAGAAAATTTGTAAAACAATAGTACTAATTTAAATGTTTTGTCTAAAAAAGCTAAAAAAAGAAGTAACTTCATGTAATTTTAAAACCTTACTTAGATTTTAAACTTACATTTACATTACTTCTTTTATTTAACAATATTAAATTACTACTTAACTTAACTTATGAACAAATAGTCCACTTCTTAGCTTTGGCTCAAACCAAGTAGATTTTGGTGGCATTACTTCTCCTATATCTGCAACACTCATTATGTCAGATATTTCTGTTGGATACATTGAAAAGGCTATCTTCATATCCTTATGAACTCTTCTCTCAAGTTCGCTAAGTCCTCTGATTCCTCCGATAAAGTCTATTCTATCTGAAGTTCTTACATCCTCAATTCCAAGTATAGGAGTTAAAATATTATTTTGGAGTATTGCCACATCCAAAGATTCTATAGGATCATTTTGATTGTAGATTCCTTCTTTAATCTCTAATAAATACCACTTATCTTCAACAAACATTCCAAAGGTATGTCTCTTTGAAGGCTTAACCTGTGTACTTGACTCAGTAACAATGAATTTTTCTTCTAACTTCTTCATTAACTCAACCTTGCTTAATCCATTTAAATCCTTAACTACTCTATTATAGTCCATTACCATTAGATCATTATCTGGAAATGCAACTGCTAAGAAGTAGTTAAACTCTTCATCACCAGTATAGTTTGGATTAGCTGCCCTTTTCTTTAACCCAACCTTAACGGCAGATGCTGACCTATGGTGTCCATCAGCTATGTAGAAGTTCTTAACATCCTTAAATAATTCAGCAATTTCACTAACTATTATTTCATTATCTATAACCCAAACAACATGACCTATTCCATCTGCTGATATAAAATCATATACAGGTTTTTTCTTTGTCCAATCCATTATAACTTCTGATGCAACATTATCTTCTTTATATGTTAAGAAAATAGGGCCTGTATTAGCATCACAATAATCAACATGATTTATTCTGTCTTTCTCTTTATCTGCCCTAGTAAATTCATGCTTTTTAATCTTATTATTAATGTAATCATCAATAGATGCACAAAAAACTAATCCAGTTTGAGATCTTCCATTCATAATCTGTCTATAAATATATAAGCAAGGTTTTTCATCTTGAATAAGTTCCTTATCAAAAATCTTCTTATCTAGATTCTCTCTTGCCTTTTCATAAACTCTATTGTCATGAATATCTATAGAAGGGTCTAAATCTATTTCAGCTTTATCTACATGAAGAAATGAATAGGGATCTCCCTCTACCATTTCTCTTGCTTCCTCACTGCTCATTACATCATAAGGAAGTGCTGCTATCTTTGAAGCTAAATCTTCAACCGGTCTGATTCCATTAAAAGCTCTAACTATAGCCATTTTGATTTCCTCCTAAATTCTATTAAATGTTAAATATTAAATGTTAAAGAATTCTTTAATTGTAGAAGCTACTTCTTGACCAATTCTCTCTTGAGCTTCCTTAGTTGCTGCTCCAATATGAGGAGTAACACTTACACTTGGATGATTAACTAGCTTTTCATTTAATGTAGGTTCTTTCTCAAAGACATCAACTCCAGCAGCTGTAACCTTTCCACTATTTAACGCTTCAAGTAATGCGTCTTCATCTACAACTTTACCTCTAGCACAGTTAATTAAATAAACTCCATCTTTCATTAAAGCAAATTCATCTTTTCCTATTAATGAACCTTTAGTCTTATCGAAAGGCACATGTAATGATAGGAAGTCAGCAGTTCCAAGTAATGCTTCCATTGAAAGAAATTCATATGGTGAATCTTTTAGTTTTCCAAATAAATCAGTGTAAACTACCTTCATACCTAATGCAGTAGCCTTTATTGCTAAAGATTGTCCTATTCTACCCATTCCTATAATTCCCAAAGTTTTCCCACCAAGTTCAACGCCTTCGTAGTTCTTCTTGTTCCATTTTCCAGCTCTCATAGTTACATTTGAAATATTTACAAATCTAGCTATTGAAAACATATGAGCTAATGCTAATTCAGCAACTGAATCTGAGCTTGCATTAGGTGTATTCTTAACTATAATTCCTTTTTCATGAGCAGATATTAAATCAATGTTATCCACACCAACTCCTGCTCTTATAACTAACTTTAATTTTCCACCCTGAGCACTTGATAAAACAGCATCTGTAACCTTTGTTGCAGATCTAACTACTAGTACATCGAATTCTTTAAGTGCTTCCCCAAGCTTATCTTGTTCTATATAATTATTTACAACTTCTACTCCAGCATCCTTTAAGCTGTTAATTGCCGCCTCTTGTAGTCCGTCGTTAGTTAATACTCTTATCATAAAATGATCCCCCCAATTTTTATTACACTATAAGTCTATTTGTTTTTTTCTCTGTATTTATAGTTTATATTATATTCCTCTCGATTACAAGTGTTCTTCCTCAAAATACAACACTGATTCTGTTTCTCTACAATATCTAACACATAAACATTCTGCTAATTTTCTAGGACATTTATAGCAAACACATCTTAAATCATCTCCATTGCATTTACCAATTCTTTTTTCTGGACATTCTTCGCAATTCACTCCAGTACCAGCTGCCATAAGACATCCCTCCTCTTTTCATACTTATAGTTATACCACATATTTAAAGCATATTAAAAAGTCCATGAAGAAATCACTGTCTCACCTTTGCCTAAGGGTCTTTCCTTATCATAATCCTTAAAAGTAACTATATCATTATCTTCAACTTTTTCTTCCTCAGTAAAATCAAAGAACTTCTCTTTTTTCTTCTTTTTATTTATCATCATACTTTTCTTGGTTTCCAAACCTATAGAAATATTACCTTGCAAATTATTATTAGTCTTGTCCTTAATCACATTATTAATTTTGTTAATGCTAATATTATTACTTTCTAAATTACCTATGTCATCAATTTTAACAACTTCCACTTCCTTCTGAGTTACTTTATTCTCAGATTCTTTATCTTCAGTATCATTTATTTCATTCTTCAGATCTTCTTTTAGCACTATTTCCTTATTCTTTATTACCTCTTCATCGTTAGCCTTTATTATTTCTTGCACCTTAATATTTTGATGTTTTGCAAAATTCTTAACTCTATACACATTGATTTCATCAAGTTCAACCATTTCTAATTCTATAAATGTATCTAGAGCTAACTTAATTTGCCTACAGTCTCTATTAAATTCTATTGCTAAGGTTTCAATAGTATATGGCATGTTTTTTGACATATATAAATCACCTTCTAAATTAACCTTACCAGCTAAATTTACAAGTCTAGACCAAATATGTTGAATAAGATCCCTTTCAGGCCTTGTATCAATTATTTTTAATTTAATATCGTCATACATATCAATTCTTATTTTTACAACTTTTCTTTGTCTCATAATAATCACTCCTTTAGATATCTAGCGTAATTGCTTGTACACTGATTCATTTCACTTATTGTCTCTTACACTTTATATATATGCTTTACTTAATAATATTACAGTTAATTGGATAACTTTTTCTCATTAAATTTCTACATTTTTTTCATCTTTAGCACCTTAATTATTACTACTTATAATTCATCATAATTTAAGGCTGGAAGATAGGATTTCTCTATCTTCCAGCCTTAAATCTTTTCCATTTGTGATAATTCCTCTATAGGTTTGTTCGATCTACTTCATAGGTCTGAACTGGTCTTGTATATTATGTGTTTTAAATGATCATTATCCTTAGCCTAGATAAGGAAATCTTTCTTACTAAATACTATATGGGCAATTACATATGAGACTATAATAGTTCCAACCATGAGAACTACCCCTAGCCCCACACTAAAATTCGGATTATTAAAGGTTTGAGCTACAGTTCCATCAATAACTATATTAGTAACCCCATAATTCAGAAATATTAGGTGCGCAACCTTACCAACTGTTGATGACATCAAGCACACCATAGTAGATGCTACTGATAAAATTACTGATATTGCCATGGTTATCATACTGCTTTTAAATATTGAAGATATTAAAAATATTAAAGCACAACATGCTATTATAAATAATATTTCTAACCCAAAGCTTTGGAATACTGCTGATGCCCTTGTGGATATTACTCCACTATTTACTATTCGATTAAGAATAGGCTCTCCTGACCCGGATAAATTGCTATAGTCCCACTGGTACTGTGTTCCTATAATCTTAGGCATTTGTCCTCCGCTAAATCCAGCTATAGCCCCTACAATCCCAAAAGCTGCTAATTCAAGCCCTGCTATCATACCTACTACAGTAATAACAACTGCTATAAATTTTGATAATATAACCTTTCCTCTAGAAATAGGTTGTACCAATAAAAACTTAAGAGTTGGTGGAGTTGATTCCCCTGAGACTATATCGCTCATGAATACAGCGATACCTGAAACTAATATTATTAATCCTATAATTTGCAACAATCCATTTACATAATTAAAGGCATTAAACTCCCATTCCTCAACTGGTTTTACCCCTTCCTTAATAATCATATTTATTTCATCTATTCTTGGTTTCTGATAAGTCTTATATTCATCAGGGATACTCTTATCATCTAGTTCAGCTTGCAAAGTGATTTTCTCCTGCTCAAGATCTGTCTTCCACGCATTTGGATCCTCCGCATTAGTTAATCTTTCTTCCTGAACTTTGATTTGTCCCTTTATTTCTTCTATATAACTATTAGCATCTTCTGTTGCTTCCTTGTTGCCTGCCTCTCCATTCGAGTCTGAATTTTTAAATTGCTGATTATACATATCAAGTTGACTATTTAAATTATCAATCTGTCCTTGAGGAGATTGATAATCTGCTCTTTGCTTTGCATTATAATTGCTTAAAAACCCTACTCCAACTACAGCTATTGCAAATAGACCAAATACTATCCAAGTTTTACTTCTTTTTAAAATTTTAATTAATTCATTTTTTACTAAAGTAAATATCATTATCTTACCCCTCCTTCCACAAGTTCCATGTATCTTTGTTCAAGACCTTTTCTATTCTTAAATATTTCCTCAACTTCTATATCTTTCTCAATTAAATGCCTTAATATATTATTTGTACTGCCAGTTTTAACTATTAGATGAATTTCCTCTTCATTGATTACAGCTTTCTGAATCCATTCTAATGACCTTAACATTTCTAATGCTTTATTTTTATCCTTTGAAACCATTAAGGTTAAACTTTCTAATTCCGTCTTCACCACATTATCATGAATTTCCTCAACAGACTTTATTACACCTTTATCAATAAAAGCTACCCTGTCACAAAGAGTTTGTACCTCACTTAATATATGGGAAGAAATAAATACGGCCATACCCTTTTCCTTAGCAGATTTTTTAACAACTTCTCTAAAATCCATAATTCCAGATGGGTCAAGTCCATTTGTAGGCTCGTCCAATATTAATAATTTAGGATCGCCAATTAAAGCAGCCGCGAGTCCAAGTCTTTGTTTCATACCCAAAGAATATTTTTTGACCTTATCATTAATCCTATCCTTTAACCCTACTATTTCAATTAAATTTTGAATCTCTTCTTTAGATACCCCTCTTATTCTTGCTATCTGCATAAGGTTTTCTCTGCCTGATAAATAATTATATAATTCCGGATTTTCTACAACTGCCCCGACATTTTTAAGAGCCTTTTCTTTTTCCTTTTCAACATTATATCCACAGATACTTATATCACCCTCATTAGGCGCTATAAGCCCCACTAACATTCTTATTGTAGTAGTCTTTCCTGCTCCATTAGGCCCTAGAAATCCAAAAATTTCTCCCTCGCTGACTGATAAATCTATTCCTTTGATTATCTCCTTTTTTCCCAGTTTTTTCTTTACGCCCCTAATTTCTAAAACTTTCATCTCGTACCTCCTTACTTCTATATTACTAACTATAATCTCTAATACTTATTATTTCCCTTTCTAACTTCTTAATTTTTCCTTAAATTACCTGAACATTCAAAAAAGCTAGCTGACTTTCATCAACTAGCTTTTTACTTATATAAATAATTTGAATATTATAAGAGCTGCTACTCCAGGTATCCCTAATATTCCTGCTATTAAAGCTGTAACTACATTAATTCCTATGGAGAATCCAAAATTTGCTCCAACTAGATTCACTATGTATAAAAGGACTACTCCAAATATACCGTTTAATAATATTTTTAATGGCCATTTAAATATTTTTAGTATTATAAATAATACTATAACAGCCACTATTCCATAAATTACTAATTTACTGTCAGCAGATTGTAAAAGTTCCATGATTTCACCCCGTTTACTATTTTTTTATTCAACTATTTCTAAGAATTTTCCTACAATATATTCATTGCTTACAGAGATGCCTCTCTCCCTCGCTATTGATAGCAGATAATCAAATCGTTGTTTCGCAATTTCTTCTGAGTATATAGCTACTTCAATAAGCTTAGGATCTTCTACAGAATTAAACATACGTCTCGCTGTTTCTATCTCAATTAGTGTGTATTCGACTTGCCTAAGTAACTCTTTCTCAAGGAGATCTTTATCCTTTTTATCCTGGCCCATCTTTCCTATAACATATTCAATAATTTTATTTTTATTCATAGCAATCCTCCAAATCATTTATTTAGAGTATTACCATGTTATAAATACAATATTCAGAATTAATGGTAATTTTTAGTAACACATTCGTTTATATAACATAAATTGCTTATATAACATAAATTGCTTATATAAGAAGCTTTTCACTCATTATCAAATAAAACTTCTAAAACTCCCATCTATCAATTAGAGGATCCAGTAAACTGGATCCTCCTTTTTTATATTTCTGTTCTTCCCTCTAATGCCTTTGATAATGTGACTTCATCTGCATATTCTAAATCTCCACCTACTGGTATTCCTGCCGCTATTCTAGTTACCCGTACTTCTAAAGGTCTTAGAATCTTTGATATATACATAGCAGTCGCTTCCCCTTCAATGTTAGGATTAGTTGCAATAATTACTTCCTTTACTTCTTCCTTCATCCTTGAAACTAATTCTCTAATTCTGATATCTTGAGGTCCGCGTCCTTGCATAGGAGAAATATTCCCATGTAAAACATGATATCCTCCATTATATTCTTTAACCCGCTCTATGATCATTATATCCTTAGGCTGTTCTACTACACATATAATACTCTTGTCTCTATTAGGATTTGAGCAAATTGGACAGGTCTCAGATTCCGTAAAATTTCCACAGACAGAACAGTATTTTACAGTTCCTCTAGCATTAACTAACGCCCCTGCAAATTCTCTAACCTCATCCTCTGGTAAATTTAAAACATGAAGAGTTAATCTTTGAGCTGTCTTTTTCCCAATACTAGGAAGCTTTGCAAATTCTTCAATTAACTTTTCTATTGCTACTGGATAAAAATCCATAATAATTCCTCTCTTTCAAAAAACAAAGCATACAGGTATAAATCCTGTATGCAATGAAAATACAACTACTAGAATAAACCACCTGGCATATTCATTCCACCTGTTAATTTACTCATTTTGCTTGAAGTTTCTTCTTCTGCCTTTCTTAATGCTTCATTAACTGCACCAAGAACTAAGTCCTCTAACATTTCAACATCATCTTCGTCGACTACTTCAGGCTTTATTTTAATTGCTAAAACTTCCTTCTTCCCATTTACACGTACTGAAACAGCGCCACCACCAACTGAAGCTTCAAATTCTACAATATCAGCTTCTTTTTGAGCTTCTTCCATTTTCTTTTGAAGCATCTGTGCTTGTTTCATTAAGTTGTTCATATTGCCGCCACCAAGGCCGCCTGGAAATCCACCTTTTGCCATAAATAATTCCTCCTTAATATTCAATCTATTTTTTATTATATAGCATTTTTAATAACAATTCTATTTAAAGCTAAAATTTATTCATCTATAAATTCTACAGAAGATTCACCAAAAGCATTTAAAAGAACTTCTTCTGGAGTTTTTTCTAAAGTTTTTGAATCATCTATTGTAAATTTAACCTTAATATCTTCTCTCATTACCTCTGATACTACCTCATTAACCACTCTATAATTTTCAGGTTTCTCTAGCCTTTCTTTTCCAAAGGCATATTGATCATCATATTCTATTGTAAGTATTCCATTTTTGCATTCTACAGGTTTCCCCGTAACTATTGAAGCAAAAATTATCATAGCTCTTCTTGCTTTAAAAGCTTCTAATATATCCTTCCAAGCTCTTTGTATATCCTCAAGTGAACTTTTAGCATTACTATTTCCTTTAACATCCATTTGTTTGGATACAGTCGCTACTGGTTTTTGTATCTGTTTGCCCTTATTTTCTCCCTGCATAGCAGCTATATTCCCCTTAGAATTAACTTGAGTAACTTGAATTTTTCCTGTTTTTAATACTTCTTCCATCCTATTAACCCTAGCTAATATAACTTCACTTGAGGTATCATACTCTATTTTACACATTTTTATCACGGCTAATTCCAAATACAATCTAGTTTGCTTGCTAGCCTTTGCATTATTTTCTGCCTCTTGAAGTATTCTTATACCCCTCATTATCTCTTCCACTCTTATTCTTCCGCCCTGTTCCTTAACAAGAGAAATATTTTCTACGGACATATCTAACACTTCTTCAGGATTATTTGTAACTTTGATCATTAATAGATTTCTAAAATGTGCTACTAGGTCCTTCATAAATAATCCCATATCTTTACCTGCGAGCACTATATCTTCTATAGTTATCATAGCTTTTTGAATATCTCTTTCTATAACAGATGAGGTTATATGAAATAAGTGCTCATTTGTAACTAGACCCAGCATGTCGATAAGCCCATCATATTCTACCTTACCATCGCCCATTGCAATAGATTGATCTAAAATACTTAAAGCATCTCGCATTGATCCATCAGATACCCTTGCAATTAGTCCTAAGCTTTTATCATCAGCTAATACTCCTTTAGCAGAAATTATCTTCCTAAGTCTTTCAGATATATTAATGTTACTAATTCTCTTGAAATCGAACCTTTGACATCTAGACAAAATTGTTATAGGTAACTTCTGTGGATCTGTAGTCGCTAATATAAAAACCACATTTGCTGGAGGCTCCTCTAAGGTCTTAAGGAATGCATTTACGGCTCCCATTGATAACATATGCACCTCATCCATTATATAAACCTTGAATCTGCCTTCTTGTGGAGGATACTTTGCATCCTCTATAATATCTCTAATTCTATCTATACCATTATTAGATGCAGCATCTAATTCTGTTACATCAATTGCTAAGCCCTCATTAATCTTTTTGCACATTTTGCATTCATTGCAAGGTTCTCCATTTTTAAGATCTAAGCAATTTAACGCTTTCGCCATAACCTTAGCTGTAGAGGTTTTTCCTGTACCTCGAGTTCCACAAAAAAGGTAGGCATGTGTTATTCTATTATTTAAAATTTGGTTTTTTAAAGTAGTAGTAATAGGTTCTTGTCCTACTACATCCTCAAAATTTCTTGGTCTCCATTCTCTATATAACGCTGTATACGCCAAGGTATTTCACCCCTCTAACTTTCATAAGGCACATGAAAAGAAATAATATACTTGTCTGTTATTTCTTTGATTGTGCCTAAATACTCTATTATTATTATACACCAATTAAGAGACATTTAACATGCTTTAAATACGATATTGTAAACCCATCGTTTATATTAAGTTGACAATCTTCAAAAAGGTCACTAGTATAAGACTACGAACTAGAAAAATTTTATAATGGAGGAATTGTTTGATGGGACTTTCACATGAAATTAAAGAAAAGGTTTTACAGGGATATATCATTACAAAGGAGGATGCTTTTCAATTATATTCTGAACCAGAGGCTGAACTATACACTTGCGCAAATATTCTCCGAGAAAAATTTACTGGAATAAAAGTAGATCTATGTTCTATTATTAACGGGAAAAGTGGGAGTTGCTCTGAAAACTGCAGCTATTGTGCACAATCGAAACATTATAAAACAGGAGTAAAGGAATATCCTTTAGTCTCATATGAAGAAGTATATGAAAAGGCTAAAAAAGATGAGGAGGATGGAATAGATAGATTTTCTATAGTTACCTCTGGAAGGGACTTATCTAAGGATGATCTAGAAATTGTTACTGATTATTATAGTGCTCTTAATAAGGAGTTACCTAATATAAGTTTATGTGCCTCTCATGGAATATTAAATAAAACATCTTTAATAAAATTAAAAAAATCTGGAGTTAAAAGGTATCATCATAATGTTGAAACATCAAAAAATTATTACAGCAAAATATGTACAACCCATACCTATGATGAAAGAATACATACAATAAAACTTTGCAGAGAAGTTGGTATTGAAGTATGTTCTGGTGGAATTATAGGTCTTGGAGAAAGTAGAGAAGATAGAATTAATATGGCAATGGAACTTAGAGAACTTGATATCCTATCCATACCTATAAATGCTTTGATGCCTATTAAGGGAACACCTCTAGAAAACGAGAGTTTATTAAAGGAAGAGGAAATTTTAAGAACAATAGCAGTTTTTAGATTTATAAATCCAAGAGCAAATATAAGATTAGCTGCTGGACGAAATCTATTAACTAACTACGGAGAAAAGGCTTTTATGGCTGGAGCAAATGGAACAATTTCAGGAAGTCTTTTAACAACCTGTGGCAGTGGCGGTACATGTAATGATAGGAATATGATTAAGGAATTAGGCTTAGAGGTAAAAGAAAAAGGGACTAAATTTTAGTCCCTTAACATATTTGTCTTAATTAATTTACTTTGAATCTTAGTACCAACTATTATTGCTAATATTAATTTCAAAATATCCAGAGGTACAAATGGTATTACCCCTGCCATTAATGCTGCCCTAGGTGTCAAGTTCGCTACAAACATAAGTTGTGTTGTTCCTATTGAATAACATACTGCTAGTCCTAAAACTCCTCCCAAGAATATCATCAAATAGTTCTTTTTATATTTATAAGAAAAATATCCTATGATAGCCGCTGTTATTGGATAAGCTATTAAATATCCTCCAGTTGGCCCGATTAATGTTTGGAACCCGCCTTTAAATTGTACAAAGACCGGAGCTCCAACTGCTCCTAGTAAAATATATATTAGAACTGTAAAAGATCCTAACCTTGCTCCTAATATTATTCCAGTTAATATTATTGCAAAAACCTGCATTGTAATTGGAACCACAGTAAAAGGTAGTGGAATTGTTATTTGGGCGAGAATAGCTATAACTGCTGCAAAAATTGCGCATAAAATTTGTTTTCTTAAACTTATCCTTTTTTTCATAATTTATCCCCCATATTTATTTATGTTATTCATAAAACCTATGATTATAATATTATAAGCGGCTTCTATTGTCAACCTAATTATAATTATAAGTTTACAATAAGAATTCTCTGTTCTTTATGCTATAATAATTTCTAGGAGGAGATATTCTATGGAAGAAAAAATTCTAAAAGAGCTAAAAAATGCCCAAGATTATATATCAGGAGAAGGATTAAGTTCAAATTTAATGATTTCAAGGTCAGCAATATGGAAACATATTAAAAATTTAAAAGCAAAGGGATATATAATCGAAGGAATTTCTAATAAAGGATATAAACTAATTTCAACTCCAGATTTACTTAATTCTAATGAAATTTCAGAATTACTTACTACAGCACAGCTTGGAAGGAATATTATACATTTTGACACAATAGATTCTACCAATAAGAAAGCAAAGGATCTTGCGTCTAAAGGGGCTGCAGATGGTACAATAATAATTTCTGAAATCCAAGAATCAGCTAGTGGTAGATTTAAAAGAGTTTGGTCATCTCCTAAAGGTGGAATTTGGTTTTCTATGATTTTAAGACCTAATATAGTTCCAACAGAATGTACAAAAGTCACACAAATTACTGCTGCAGCCATTTATAAAAGTTTTTTGAAGTTTGGGCTTAACGTTAATATAAAATGGCCTAATGATATTGTTTTAAACGACAAAAAGTTATGTGGCATACTAACAGAACTAAAATGTGATTTGGAAACTGTTGATTATTTAGTTGTTGGTATTGGGTTAAATGTAAACATTGAAAGTTTTGATGAGGATATAAGCACTATTGCTACATCTTTAAAGATAGAATTTAATAAAGAATTTAATAGAATTGAGATTATTTCTTCGTTTTTAAATACTTTCGAAGAATTATACAACCAATTTGTTTCTAATGGAGATATAAGTGAGACTATATCTATATGTAGAAATCATTCTAATTTATTCGGGAAAAAGGCAAAGCTTATTACCTGTAATAATGAGGAAGAGGTTACTTGCTTAAGACTTTCCGACGAAGGAAACTTAATTGTTAATGATAGCCATGGAAATGAGAAGGCTGTTATGTCAGGAGAAATTACTTTTAAATAACATCTTATAAACCATACAGGAGGATACTACATGAGTATTTATGACAAAAAATATTTATCTATAATTAAAGACATTTTAGATAATGGATATTACGATAAAAATAGAACTGCAGTCGCTACATATAAATTGCCACATCAAATTATGCAATTTAATTTAGAAAAGGAATTTCCTATATTAACTACTAAATTTGTTGCTTTTAAAACATCAGTAAAGGAAATGCTTTGGATTTATCAAAAGCAATCTAATAAGGTTGAAGATCTTAGACAAATGAATGTTAAGGTATGGAATGAGTGGGAAGGTGAAGATGGTACTATTGGTAAAGCTTACGGATATCAAGTTAAAAAGTTCCATCAAATTGACCAACTTATAGATGCTTTAAAAAACAATCCTCAAGATAGGAGAATGATGCTTAACTTATGGAATTGGGCAGACCTCCCTGAAATGAATCTTGCGCCATGTTGCTTTTTAACTATGTGGGATGTAACTGATAATAAATTAAATTGTATGCTAGTGCAACGTTCTGGAGATATGGGTCTAGGAGTTCCATTTAACACTTGCCAATTTGCTGTGTTAACTCATATGTTAGCTCAAATTTCAGGTTTAAAGCCAGGCTTATTAACTCATGTTATAAATAATGCCCATGTATATGAAAATCAAGTTGAAGGGCTTAAATTACAGTTAACTAGAGAAAATGAAGCTTATCCAGCACCACTCTTCTGGATTAATCCTGAAATTAAAGATTTCTATGCTTTTACTCCAGATGACATTAAATTAGAGGATTACAAACATCATGCAAGTATAAAAATGGAGGTGACTGTGTAATGCTATCAATAATAGTTGCAATAGCTGAAAATAACATTATAGGTGGAGATAACAAATTACTTTGGCATATCTCTGAGGATTTAAAAAGATTTAAAGAAATAACCACAAATCACGTTATCATCATGGGAAGAAAAACATTTGAATCTTTGCCAAGAATCCTTCCTAATAGACATCACGTAATTATTACAAGAGATCTAAACTATGCTGTAGATTCTGATGCAGTATCTATATTTCACAGCTTAGATGAAGTTTTAGCTAAATATGAGAATTCAGATGAAGAAGCTTTTATTATTGGAGGAGGGGAAATATACAATTCACTGTTCCCTTACTGCAAAAAAATATATCTAACTAAGGTTAAGAAAGCCTTTGAGGGAGATACGTCTTTTCCTGACATTGATTATACTACTTGGGCTATTACATATTCATCTCAGGAGAAGACTAATTCTGTGGATGGGATCTTGTATGAATTTATTGATTTAGATAAAAAAATATAAAAAAGAAAAAGAGGGTATCCAAAGTAAAGTTGGATTCCCTCTTTTTCTTATCCTATTGTATCTATATGTTAATCCTATTGAAGAGTAACCTAAATTTATCAATTGTATATATAAGCACTTCGTAAAAAAGCCCTTCCTTATAAAGAAAGGTAAAATATAAAACACCGTACACCCCAGTTCGTCTTTAACTCCTATGCGTTACCTATGTAGTTAGCTCAAGTCAGATATATCCACGGCACATGAAAGTGACCACTTATCGCTGCTTCCTTCCGGACCTGACGAGATTCATGGATTCCATTGCGTGGGACCCGACTATCAACACCACTTTCATAAGGCAGACCATACTCATTAAAGCCTCTCTGGGGAATTCAATCCTGCTGTAGCGGATTGCAGGTTACAAGGCACCGCTGGTTCCCCATCTAGCACGGCATATGGCGGAGAGAAGGGGATTTGAACCCCTGATAGAGTTGCCCCCATACACGCTTTCCAGGCGTGCTCCTTAAGCCGCTCGGACATCTCTCCATGCTCTACTTACTATAGACTTTTTTATTCAAGTCTATTTAAAATCAAATATACAATTTTGATACTTTTCTATTCTAGCATATATGTCCTTGTTGTTCAATAGAAACATTTACTTAAAAATCCAATCCCAAAACTATAAGATACTAATTTTCTATCTTTACCTTAATTTGTTTTTTTCTATAAAATATAATTATTCCTATTATACCTATAACTATCCCCGCTAAGCTTATCACCTGGGCTACCCTTAAGCTACCCATCATTAAGCTATCAGTTCTTAGTCCTTCTATAAATACCCTTCCTAATGAATATAGAGAAAGATAACTACATATAACTATACCCTTTTGAGATTCCTTTCGTTTGTATAATATAAAAAGTAGAATTCCGCATACTATAACATTCCAAATGGATTCATATAGAAATGTTGGATGATAATAATTACCTCCTATATTCATACCTTTTTGAATAAACTCAGGAAAGTGTCCTATGAATTCACTAGTTACAACGCCCCCATGAGCCTCTCCATTCATAAAGTTTCCCCATCTTCCTATAGCTTGAGCTAGTATAATTGCCGGTGCGGCTACATCTGCATACTCTAGAAGATTAATCTTCCTGATCTTCGCAAAAATTATTACTGCAATTAAAGCCCCTATTAGACCTCCATGAATTGCCAATCCGCCTTCACGTAGCTTAAATATATCTACTAAATTATCTTTATATTGATCAAATTCAAATGCAACATAGTAAAGTCTTGCACCTACTATTGCAGCTGGAAATGCCCATAAAAAGACATCTGTAAGTAAATCAAAGTTTAAATTTTTTCTCTTACAATTATAGTTGGCTAAAAGTAATGCTGATAAAACTCCTAGACATATCAAAATTCCATACCATCTTATTTCTACACTAAACATTTCAAACGCTACTGGATTCATAATCAATCTCCTATATCTTTTGTATTTTTGGAGGAGAAAAGGGGATTCGAACCCCTGATACCCGTTAAAGGTACAATAGTTTTCGAGACTACCGCTTTCAACCACTCAGCCATTTCTCCATATAAATTATTTTTGTCTTTGCCTTTTAAAGAATTCTTGTAGTAGTTTACTACATCTTTCATCATAAGTCCATATAGTATTAACGAAGCTATTTAAGTTTCTATTATCTATCAAGTTTACTACAGACCCACAAGCTCCCGTATCTTTGTTGAAAGTTCCTATATACAATTTACCTATTCTACTTTGCAAAATAGCGCCTGTACACATAGGACAAGGTTCTAGAGTCACATACATCTCGCACCCAATAAGCCTCCAATCGCCTATATTCGCGCAAGCTTCCTTAATTGCTATAATTTCCGCATGCTGGGTAGGATCTTTTTTACCTTCCTTCTCATTATATCCTTTCCCAATTATTATGCCAGCTTTTACAACAATTGCCCCCACCGGAATTTCTCCTTTTTCTAAAGCTTTATTTGCTTCTTCTATTGCATAATCCATATAATTCATTATTACCACCCACATACAAACAAAGAGTAGCATGATGCTACTCATTTTATTTAAGTATATATTCTCACCTTTTTTATACGATTCTTATCCAATTCCTCAACAACAAATCTAATGTTATTTATAATTACCTCTTCATTATTTTCAGGAATTCGTCCAAGTTCTTCTATTATTAATCCACCAACAGAATCTAATTCATCAGATTCCATAGACACTCCAATCAGCTCGCTAATGTCATTAAGCTTAGCGCTACCATTCACAATGTATTCATCCTCTTTTACAACTTGAATCATGTTACTTTCTTCATCATATTCATCTTCGATTTCTCCAACTATTTCTTCAATTATGTCTTCCAATGTTACAATACCTACTGTTCCACCATATTCATCAAGTACCACAGCCATAGGATTTCTTGTCTTTTTCATTTCACTAAAAACTGCAGTTATTTTTTTAAACTCGAAGGTATAGAAAGGTTCTCTTACATAATTTTTAATATCAAATCCATCCTTAAGATTCCCTGCTATAATTAGATCTTTAACGTTTAATATACCTATTATGTTATCTATGGTTTCATTATATACTGGTATTCTAGAAAATTGCTCTTCTTTTATTTCCTGCAAAACTTCATCATAAGTCGTCTCTGTATCTAATGCTATAATATCAACTCTCTGAACCATGACATCCTTAACCTGCATATCTGCAAAGTCAAAAACATTGAAAATCATTTCCTTTTCTACATCTTCAAGTACGCCCTCTTCCTCACTTACTCCAACCATTGTCTTTAATTCTTCTTGAGTAATAAATGGTTCTCCAACTTTTGGATTTCCGCCTAAAAGTTTAATGAAAACTGAAGATATGCTCGAAAAAACAAATACTAACGGTCTTAAAACAAATACTAATAAATTTATTGGTTTACTAACAAGTAAAGAAACCTGCTCCGATTTTTGCTTTGCTATAGATTTTGGTGTTATTTCTCCAAAAATAAGAATTAAAACAGTCATGGATAAGGTTGCTATTGCAACACTACTTTGACTACCACCAAATAATCTTGCTGTTATGGTTGTCGCTAAAGCTGATGCTCCTATATTAACAATATTATTACCAATTAAAATCGCTCCTAGAAGTTTATTTGGATCTTTTAAAAGCTTTTCTAGCAATTTAGAACCTTTCACTTCCTCTTTTAGCATATGCCTAATTCTAATCTTGCTCAAAGACATTAATGAAGTCTCTGACATTGAGAAAAACCCTGATAATATAATTAAAACAATTAAAAGAATTATTTCTCCCGTATAACTAGAATCCAAATCTAATCACTCCCTAAATTTACTCAGTTTTTAATTAATATTATATCATATAGTCTTTACTTTTTATATAATTCCATTATTTATGATTGAGTCAAGTAAAAGTGGGCAACTATTTTATTATCCATTATTTTACAGTATATATTTATAACTTCCCTTAAGCATTTTTACTCTTAATTGTAACTAATATCTCCAAATCCTTTTAATCCAC
>NZ_PVXQ01000044.1 GCF_002995745.1 Clostridium vincentii
TGTGGATTAAAAGGATTTGGAGATATTAGTTACAATTAAGAGTAAAAATGCTTAAGGGAAGTTATAAATATATACTGTAAAATAATGGATAATAAAATAGTTGCCCACTTTTACTTGACTCAATCGATTGATATAATAATAAAAAGATAAAGCTTAATTATGATATAATAAGTAAGAGTACGTTTCCATTAAGGATATTTGGAGGGTAAAGATTATAATATGAAGATAATTATTGACGGAGATGCGTGTCCTAGCATATCAATCATAGAAGAAATAGCAAAAGAGTCTAAAATAGAAGTTTTAATATATTGTGATATAAATCATTATATAAATAGTGATTATTCTACAGTTAGGATAGTAGATAGCGGTTTTCAAAATGTAGATATGTACGTTATTAATAATACTGAAGAAAATGATATAGTAATAACCCAAGATTATGGGTTGGCTGCCATGTGTCTTCCAAAAAAAGCAAAAGTTATTAGTCCTAAGGGTTATGTTTATACAGATAATAATATAGATAGATTACTCGAAGAGAGGCATTTATCACAAAAAATAAGAAGGGGCGGAGGAAAAACTCCAAATCCTAAAAAAAGAAGTGGTGAAGATGAAGTAAGACTAGTAGAAAATTTAAAAAAATTAATAGAAAAAAACCTTTAACGTCAAAATAACATAGTATTTTGATGTTTTTTTTATGAATACTATTAACTATACTTACAAAAAAATGTATAATAATAGTAGCTATATATTAGCATAAGTTTACATAATATGGTAAAATAAAGGGTATAAAGATAAAGGGGAGATAATATATGGTGGAGCAAGGCATAAAGTTTGATAAAGAAAGCCCAAGTATGATAAAAGATGAGATTAAGATTAAAGCAGAATTTAGTGAAAAAGATCTAAGATACAAATTCATTATAGGTTCTGGAGGAATATGGAATACAGTTCAAGATTTTTCTGAAAAAGAAATATTTTTGTGGAATCCTTCACTAGAGGGAAAATATATTGTAATGATTCAAGCAAAGACTAATGAATCAAAAAAACCTTTCGATTTTTTAGTAAAGGAGAAGTTTGTTATTGGTGCTGATGTGAAGGAAAAGTTAATAAGAGACGTTAAGCTTGACAATGTTAATGTTATGTTTGGAGAAAAAATCAATATAAATGTTGTATGTAATGAAGAAAATATATTATATAGATTTTGGATTCAAGGTAAGCAGGATTGGGAACTGATTAAGGATTATGCCATGGATAATGTTTTAACATATGCCGCACGTAAAGAAGGAAAACAAGAAGTACTTATAGAATGTAAAAGAGCTAACTCTAATGAAAAGGTAGATGAATTTACTACCGTATTATTTGAAGTTATTCCTCATGTAAAAATAGAAATAAATGATTTTAAGTGTATGACAGATGGATTACTAATTGGTGAGGAGCTTACTTTTAAAGTAGATGTTAATGTTGGGGATAAGAGAAGTTTATTATATAAGTTTATTAAAATAAGTAAAGAAGGAAAGGCTATTTGTCTTCAAGATTATTCGTCTAAAAGAATGGTAACGTATCAAGAAGATGAGCCTGGAGAGTACAGGATACTTTGCTTGGTTAAGGATATATTATCCAACAAAGAATATGATGATAGGGCTTTGATTTTATATAGGGTTATGGCTTATAATAAGATAGAAGTAAAAAATTTCACGGCTGATATTACCTCGCCTCAAGTTAATGGAAGTAATGCTTTATTAAGAGCAGATGTAAAGGGTGGAAGAGAAGTAGTTTATAAATATGTAATAGAGGGACCTACTTCAGAAGATTCAGGTTATATTAGAAAAAACGAGTACTTATGGGAAACTAAACAGGAAGGGGAATATAATATAACTCTATATGTTAAGGATGTTTCCTTCGACGGAGAATATGAAAGCAAGAGAAGTTTTGCCTTTAGTATTGATAAGAAAGCCGATAGGCCTGCAAAAATATTAGATGTTATCTTAGATGGTAAAAAAATTGTTTTGGTTGGACAGCCTATCAATTTAAAGGTTGTTGCAGAAGGTGAAATGGGGTTGATTCAATATTCATTTATAGTATATAAAGATAATGTGGAAAAGGAAAGAGTAAAGTATGGAAGAGCTAACTGGGTTAATTTCATTCCGGAAGAAAAAGGTGAGTATGAAGTAGAAATACGCGTAAAAAACAAGTATTCAACTATGGAATATGATAGCCATACATTCAATTACCTTACGGTTAAAGAATATTTGCCAGGAGAAATAGACTATATTTTATTGCCACATAAAAATATCCATCTAGTTCAGGATCCCATAGAGATAGAGGCTATATCTCAAAATACAAAAAGTGTATTAATGAGATACATAACAAAGGTTAATGGACATTTGGTAGAAGATACTGGATTTATTAAAAATAAAAAAATAGTACTAACACCTAAATGTATAGGTAAATATACCTTTGAGATTTACGCAAAAAATATAAAATGCGAAGAGGAATATGATTGTAGGAAGGAAATAAACCTTTATGTTTCAGAAGCAATTCCTGTAACTGGAACTACAATTACTTGTAATAAAGAAAAAATTGAGATTAACAAAGAAGTCACACTTACAGTGCAAAGTAATGGGGGAAAAGAAGTTTGTTATGAGTTTTATGTAATGGAGCAAGGTAATTGGATGAAAGCTCAAAATTATGGAAGAAAAGAAGATTATACATTTATACCCTTTGTAAAGGGAGAATATAAGGTAATGGTCTTTGCTAAAAGTTTTTATAAAAAGGTTAATTATGAGGATTATGGAGAATTTATATTTAAACTATAAGGTGGAGAGTATATGAATACAATTGAAACGGAAAATTTACAGCAGCAACAAAAGGTACAAGAATTATTAAAAATGCAGATGATGGAAAAAATATTAAAGGATAGTCTTGGGGATGGAATGGAATTTGAAATAGTATACCAAGCTATGATAGACTCTATGACAAATGAATCATCTCAAAGTGAACTAGCTAGTTTATTAAGTGGCACAGATAGCAGTAATGATCAAGATATTGAAGAACTTTCTGAGCTACTTAGCAACGGATTAACTTATAATAGTAGTACTAATAGAGTTAATACTTCAACATACACAGGCTCTGATTCAAGTATGAGTGAAATATATGATGCTGTAAATAAGTATTCCGAGCAGTATGGAGTAGATTCAAAATTAGTTCTATCTATAATAAAAACCGAATCTAATTTTAATGCAAATGCAGTATCTTCAGCAGGAGCGCAAGGGCTAATGCAGTTAATGCCTGCAAATTCCAAGGCGCAAGGATTGAGTAATCCTTTGGATGTTGAGCAGAATATAAAAGGTGGAATTGAACTATTAAAAGGTTATTTAGATAGTTATGGTGGAAATGTTGAGATGGCTTTAATGGCATATAATGGAGGAATAGGCAATATGCAAAGAAGAGGAGTAACATCAACCTCTGATTTATATAAGATGCCTGGAGAAACTCAGAATTATGTACCTAAGGTTATGAATTATTATGAAAATGGAATTTAGAAACAAGTGAAAACTAAAAATGTAAAATTAAGGTGATAAGCTCCAAGGAGAAAGTTCAAGGAACCAAATCAAAGATTTGGACTTTCACTTTTCCTGCGGAATTCTTGGAATTATATTTTTTAGGGCTCTCCAAAGGAGAGTCTTTTTCTTTTTATTAAAAAAAAATCCCCTTAGGAATTTTACATTTATAATTTATTATTGTTATAATAGTAAAGAATTGTAGAGATAGGAGTTGTGATTAATGGAAAGACTAGATAAAATATTATCTAATTTAGGATATGGAAGTAGAAAAGAACTTAAAGGTATAATCAAAAAAGGTAATGTAAAAATTGACGGGGTTATAGTTAAGGATAATGGTAAGATTGTAGATGCTGAAAAATCCATAATTAAAATAAATGGAGAACAAATATTTTACAGAGAATTTATATATCTTATTATGAATAAGCCGGATGGAGTAATATCTGCAACCCGTGATAGTAGAGAAGAAACTGTAATAGACCTTCTTCACCCTGATCATCAAGCATTTGATCCTTTTCCAGTTGGCAGATTAGATAAGGATACTGTTGGATTATTATTATTAACAAATGATGGAGAGTTAAATCATAAATTAATAGCACCTAAATGGCATGTTGATAAGGTGTATTTTGCAAGGATAGATAAAAAGATACCAGATTCGGCTGTGGAAGACTTTGAAAAAGGTATTACAATAGATGATGGATATTTATGTAAACCAGCAAAGCTTGAGATAATGTCAGCGACTGAAGACGGGTCAGAGATTAAACTTACAATTCAAGAAGGGAAGTTTCATCAGGTGAAAAGGATGTTTGAAGCCATTGATACCCAGGTTACTTATTTGCAAAGAATTGAATTTGGTGGATTAACATTAGATTCAGAATTAGAAGAAGGCGAATATAGAGAACTTACAGATGAAGAATTAGCTATTTTAAAATCAATTTAACGAATGATATAAAAAAATGAAGGAATATAATTCATATTTCAGCATAAATATATGGTTTGTACCAAAATATCTTGCATTTTAAAAAGTAATAACATATAATATCTATGCAAGGATAAATAAAAGGATAAATAGCCCCCTTTATTTATTGCTTATTGCTAAAGCGCAACCTAGCCCCAAGGGTTGCGCTTTTTTATTTTGTTAAAAATAGGATATATGTAATTGTTACCAATTCGTAAGTTATAAAAATTGATGAAAAAAAATACTATTTTTATAATTTTACGTAATAAAAGAATCTTATGGTTAACTAAATATAATCAATATAATTCTAATAAACAAAATATTGAAAAAAATGAATTTAATCCTGCATGACATGATATTAGTATATAAATATAATTTGTTTACAATATTATTATGAACAGTTATAATTAAATAGGATTTGTAAAGAATAGCAAGGTAGAGACATTTACAAATAAGAGTACATGATATTCTTTCGTTCTAGTATATAGAATGAGGGATTTTTTTATATTCAAAAATTACTTAAAGGAAAGGTGATAATATGAGTTTTGAAAGATTGGCAGATGTTCTATTCCCTGATTTAGAAAACACACCAGAATATTATTTAGAAAAGTATCCAAAGAGGAATATGAAAGAAGGAGCACAGGTCGTTAGATATGCTCCAAGTCCTACAGGGTTTCAACATATTGGAGGAGTATTTGCTGCTTTAATAAATGAAAGATTAGCTAGTCAAAGTGAAGGAGTCTTCTTTTTAAGGATAGAGGATACAGACCAAAAAAGAGAAGTTGAAGGGGCAATAGTAGATACTATACAAACTCTTAAAAACTTTGGAATGAAGTTTAATGAAGGAATGACAGGGGAAGAAACTGAAATAGGTGCCTATGGTCCCTATAGACAAAGCTTAAGAAAAGAAATATATAAGACATTTGCTAAGGATTTAGTAAAGAAGGGGTTAGCATACCCTTGTTTTTGTACAGCTGATAGTTTAAATGCAACTCGAGAAAAGCAAATGGCTGAGAAAATCACTCCAGGATATTATAGTGAATATGCTATTTGTAGAAATATGGATTCCGAGGATGCTATTAAGAGAATAGAAAAGGGTGATAGATATATTATAAGAATAAAATCACCTGGAGACATAAATACTAGAGTGGAATTTCATGATCTTATAAAGGGTAATATATCTTTTCCTGAAAGTAATCAAGATATAGTAATAATAAAATCTGATGGACTTCCTACATATCATTTTGCTCATGCTATTGATGATGCATTAATGAGAACTACTACTGTAATAAGAGGAGAAGAGTGGTTGTCCTCACTTCCAATACATGTTCAATTATTTGAAATATTAGGATTTGAAGCTCCAAAGTATGCTCATATACCAACTATAATGAAAAATGATAATGGTTCAAAGAGAAAATTATCAAAGAGAAAAGATGCTGAGGCGGCTGTATCTTACTATAAAGAAGCTGGATATCCAATGGTGTCAGTAACTGAATACCTATTGAATATAATAAATTCAACCTATGAAGGTTGGAGAGCAGAAAATCCTACAGCAGATTATCATGAATTCCCTGTAGTTTTAGATAAGATGAGTAAGAGCGGAGCGTTATTTGATTTGGCTAAGTTGAATGACGTGAGCAAAGAAGTTATTTGTAGAATGAAAGCTGAGAAGGTATATGATTATTACATAACTTGGGCAGAAGAATTTAATAAAGAAATGTATGGATTAGTAAGCTTAAAGGAATCTATGCTAAAGGATGTATTTAATATAGACAAAGAAGGCCCAAAACCAAGAAAGGACTTTGCTAAATGGGATGAGGTTAAGGAGAAAATATTCTATTTCTTTGATGAGTTGTTTAGCAAAGAAACAGAGGACAAAATAGAATTACCAAAAACTCTTTCATTAGAAAATTCAAAGGCTGTTATTGAAGCTTATGCAAAGAGTTTTAAATTCAATGCAGAAACCCAAGAAGCTTGGTTTGATGACTTAAAAGCAATTGGAATTGAATTAGGTTTTTGTGCAAATAGAAAAGAATATAAAGCTAACCCTGAGAATTTTAAAGGTATGATATCAGATGTTGCAGGGGCAGTTAGAGCAGCTCTAACTCATAGGGCAAATACGCCTGATCTTTATGCTATAATGCAAATTATGGGTGAAGATAAGGTAAGAGAAAGATTTGAAAATTATATAAAGTAGTAAAATAAAAAATGCCTCTAGATGATTTTTAAATCATCTAGAGGCATCTTTTCTTATGTTATATTTTAAAAGAAGTCTTCAAAGATACAATTCTATTAAATACTAATTTTTCTTCAGTAGTGAATTTAGGATCTACACTAAAGTAGCCATGTCTAAATAATTGATATTTATCAAAAGCTTTAGCATCTTTTACTGAAGGTTCAACAAATCCATTTAATATTGTTAAAGACTTTGGATTTATTTGCTCCAAGAAATGCTTACCTTCATTTTCTGCAACATCATCAAGAATTAAAGGTTCGTATAACCTGAATTCAGTTGGTATAGAAGTTGACACATCTGCCCAATGTATAGTTCCCTTCACCTTTCTTCCGGTAAATCCACTACCACTTTTAGTTTCTGGATCATAAGTACAATGAAGCTCTACTACATTACCATTTTCATCTTTTATAACTTCATTACACTTAATAAAGTATGCACCCTTGAGTCTTACTTCATTACCAGGGAATAACCTGAAGTACTTTCTAGCTGGAACCTCCATAAAGTCTTCTCTTTCAACATATAGTTCTCTTGAGAAGGCAACTTGTCTAGTACCTGCAGATTCATCCTGAGGATTGTTCTCTATTTCTAGAAGTTCAGTCTGACCCACTGGGTAGTTTGTAATAACTAGCTTTAATGGTTCTAAAATAGCCATGGCTCGTGAAGCCTTTAAATTAAGGTCCTCTCTAATGAAATATTCAAGCATTTGTTCATCTACTGTAGAAGCAGCCTTTGCAACTCCAATAGCCTGGCAGAAGTTTCTTATAGCTTCAGGAGTATACCCCTTTCTTCTTAAACCGGCAATTGTAGGCATTCTTGGATCATCCCATCCATCAACACAACCACCATCAACTAGTAATTTAAGCTTTCTTTTACTCATTACAGTGTTAGTAATATTTAATCTTGCAAACTCATATTGCTTTGGAACACTTTCAGTTTCACATTCTTGGATAATCCAATCATATAAAGGCCTATGATCTGCAAATTCTAAAGTACATATTGAATGAGTTATCCCTTCAATAGCATCCTCTATTGGATGAGCAAAATCATACATAGGATATATACACCACGTATCTCCAGTATTATGATGAGATCCATGTGCAATTCTATACAATATAGGATCTCTCATGTTTATATTTGGAGAGGACATATCAATTTTAGCTCTTAGAACTTTTTCTCCATCCTTAAATTCTCCATTTTTCATTTTCTCAAAAAGTTCTAGGTTTTCAGCAGCACTTCTATTTCTATTAGGGCTATCTTTTCCGGGAGCAGTTAAGGTCCCTCTATATTCTTTCATTTCGTCTGAGGTTAAGTCACATACATATGCTTTACCCTTAGTAATTAATAGTGTTGCCTTTTCATACATTGTTTCAAAGTAATTTGAAGCAAAGAAAAGATTATCCCATTTAAAGCCTAACCATTCTACATCTTCTTTAATAGACTCTACATATTCTGTATCCTCCTTTGAAGGATTAGTATCATCAAATCTTAAATTAACCTTCCCGTTAAATTCAGTAGCAATTTGGAAATTCAAGCATATTGATTTTGCGTGTCCTATATGTAAATATCCATTTGGTTCTGGTGGGAAACGAGTTAAGACCTCTTTTGTAGTTCCATTTTGTAAATCTTCCATGACTATGTTTCTAATAAAATTAGATGAGTTAGTTTCATTTGCCATATTATTCATCCTTTCTTAAGGTAATATCTTAATATATTTATTTGCATTTACCTTTAATTCTAATCTAATATTGCAAAAAAATAAAGTGTCTATTGGTTTTTTATAAAAAAAAGTACTGATATAATCATATATCAGCAGTTTTTTAAAATTTATAAGTGTAATAGGGCTGGAGAATGGGCTAATTTAGTGAATTGATATAGTAACCCTTCAAAGATAATTTCTTTGTTTGGAAATGTCATTAAATCGGTAGGGCTTATTAATTCTGGTGGTTTTGAAGTTTCATAAATACCACTTTCGATAAGTAACTTTGACACAAACTGTGAGCAAAAATAGTGTTTACTTCTTTTTAGAGGTTTGTCCAACAAAACGCCAAAAAGACCTAAAAAGTTATATTTATAATTTATATCTGAAGAATAATATTCTGAAAGTTGTTCTTTTAAAAGTGCTAACTGATCCTTGGATACAGGCACAGAATAAATCATACATTTACAACCAGGGTTGTTATATACTCCTGAATAAAGGTTTTCCAAAGCAAGACCACCTGAAAAGGGGTTGTCCGGATTAACTCTTCCAAAACTATACATTTTATTAAAGTTTGTATCTAAGCTTAGAGAAACATGAGTATAGGGGCTGCTGGTCACTAACCCAATGCTAGTAGAAAGCCAGGTGCCTGTTTTTGAAAATACTAAATAAATATTAGATTCTTCCATTAATGTTTCCTCCTATAAGTTAAGCTTCAGATCATTAATTGATTATATAACATTTCTCGTAAAAATATAGCAATTTCATGAAAAAATAAAATTTAAGTTAAAGGGAATATTGGCACAGGAATATATTTATCCTAAATTTAGCCATTTATATCAGCAGAATCGAAATAAAATTCACAGACCTTATGGGTTTCATCATTTTCTTTAAAGGTTATTGAAACTCTAATTTCTTTATCAGAATTCGAATAATTTGTATTATAAATCAAATAAAAGTAATCACCACGCTTTTCGCCGTAATAAAAACTAAGAGATTGGAAAGTGCCTAAAGTAGCTGAAATTTCATTTGTCTCCTTTTGAAAGAGAGCAAAATCATAGGAATCTTTCATTTCATCATTTAAATTGGAAGAAAATTTATCGTAATCTAATTCATTTATAGAAGTTAAAAGAGAGGTAGTTACAGTATCAGCATAAGTGCTTACTTGTGAATATTCAATTTCTTTAGAGCATCCAGCAAATAAAGAAAGAATTATTAAAATAAATAGACAGTTAAAAAGTTTTTTCCTCATAAAATTATCTCCAATCATAAATTCTGCATAGGGACTTTTACTTAATTTTAACACAATTTGGGCAAGGAATAAATATGTGCTAAAATAAGATAGAATATAAATATTTGGAGGAAAAAATGTTAGGTACAATAGTGAACTGTGTTGCAATTACTGTAGGGTGTATTTCTGGACTTATTATAAAGGGCAGGATACCTGAAAAAATGAGCACTACTATAATGAATGGATTGGCGTTATGTGTCATATATATAGGAATATCTGGAGCTTTAGAAGGAAAAGATACAATACAGATGATAATTTGTATTGCAGTAGGAGCAGTAATTGGAGAAATAATGGATATTGATAAGGCTTTAATTAGGCTTGGAGATTATTTTGAAAGTAAAGTTAAGAAAAAAAATAATAAGGTGTCTATCTCAGAAGGTTTTGTTACAGCAAGTCTATTATTTTGTGTAGGGGCTATGGCTTTGGTGGGTTCCTTAGAAAGTGGACTTCAAGGTGATCATACAACCTTATTTGCAAAATCTATTCTAGATGGTATATCTTCTATAATATTTGCTTCCACATTAGGGATAGGAGTACTACTATCTGTAGTGACGGTATTCATTTATCAAGGTGCAATAACTTTAGGTGCAGGACTTCTATCAGGGGTTTTAAGTACAGCTGTTATTACTAATATGTCAGCTGTTGGAAGTCTACTTATTATAGGTATTGGCTTAAATATATTAGGGGTGACAAAGATAAAGGTAGCGAATTTACTGCCAGCGGTGTTTATTCCAATAATATTCGGATTTTTTATTTAAGAATAAGGCAAGTATATAAAATAGGAGATAAGAGTGTGATATAATATCTTAGTATTTAGAGAGGGGGTTATGATTTGGATTTAAAATCATTACTTAATAAAGAACAATATGAGGGTGCTGTTACTGTAGAGGGACAAGTGTTAATTCTTGCTGGAGCAGGCTCTGGAAAGACCCGAGTATTAACTTATAGAATGGCTCATATGATAGAAGATTTAGGAATAGCTCCTTATAAAGTTTTAGCTATAACTTTTACAAATAAGGCATCTAAAGAAATGAGAGATAGGGTTCGTGCAATTGTAGGGGAAAGAGCAAATGATATGTGGATATCTACTTTTCATTCTACTTGTGTAAGAATTTTAAGAAGAGAGATAGAGCATTTAGGATATAAGAAGAATTTTACAATTTATGATACATCAGACCAAAAGGTTCTGATAACTGAATGTATGAAAGCTCTTAATATAGATGATAAAGATATTAATAAAAGAGAAATAATGGGCAAAATAGGTAGAGCAAAGGATAAGATGAAGGGACCTCAAAACTATAAGAGAGAAGTTGAGAGTGATTTTAGAGAAAATAAGATTGCGGATGCTTATCTAATGTATCAAAAGAGGCTTAAAGAAAATAATGCAATGGATTTTGATGATTTAATATTTAAAACTGTGGAGTTGTTTAAGAGAAATCCAGATGTATTAGAATTTTACCAAAGAAAGTTTGAATATATAATGGTGGATGAGTATCAAGATACTAATGGAGCACAATATGAATTAGTTAGACTTTTAGCTGAGAAATATAAGAATATATGTGTTGTGGGAGATGATGATCAAAGCATCTATGGATGGAGAGGGGCGGATATAACCAACATATTAGACTTTGAAAAAGACTATCCAAAGGCAATGGTAGTTAAGCTTGAGCAAAATTATAGATCTAAGGAAAATATTCTTAAAGCTGCTAATGTGGTTATTTCAAATAATAAAAATAGAAAAGATAAAGCATTGAGAACGGTCCAAGAACCAGGAAGTAAGATTAAAATTTACAGGGCCTTTGACGATAGAGCAGAGGGAGATTTTATATCGAAGACCATTTCAGATATAAAGTTTAAAGAAGGTAGAAAAAATGAAGATTTTGCTATACTTTACAGAACAAATGCTCAATCTCGTATATTTGAAGAGACATTAAGAAGACGGGATATAGCTTATAAAATTGTTGGAGGTACTAGATTCTACGATAGGAGAGAAATTAAAGATTTAATTTCTTATCTAAAAGTACTTTTAAATCCTCAAGATGATATTAGCTTAAGAAGAATTATTAATGTTCCGAAGAGAAGTATTGGTGATGCTACTGTTTTAAAGGTGAAGGACTTTGCAAATAATTTTGGATTAAATTTATGGGATGCATTAATGGAAGCTAGAGGTATACCAGCCTTAACTAATAGAAATACTACTTGCATAGAAAAATTTACTAGCCTTATGGATAATTTAATGTTGCTAAAGGAGACAGTTCCTGTTTCTAAGTTGGTAGAGAGTATTTTAAGGGACACGGGATATCTTGAGGAATTATCAAAGTCAGAGGAGATAGAGGATAAGAGCAGGATTGAAAATTTAAAGGAACTAGTATCTGATGCTGTAGACTTTGAAAAGAACAGTGAGGATAAGAGCCTTGAAGCATATTTAGAGAAAGTTTCTCTTGTTCAAGATACTGATAAGCTTGAAGATGAGGAGGGTGGAGAAGGCTCGGTAGTCCTTATGACTATCCATAGCTCAAAAGGATTAGAATTTCCAGTAGTATTTATGGTAGGAATGGAAAATGGATTATTCCCAAGTATTGCAGATATGGATAAACAAGACCAAATGGAAGAGTCTAGAAGGCTTTGCTATGTTGCAATTACAAGAGCAAAGGAGAGTTTGTATTTGACTTCTGCAGAAGTTAGAAGGGTATTTGGTAGGACTGTAAGCTATAGCCAATCAGATTTTATTGGAGAAATAAAATCTGATCTCAAGGAGTTTTTAAATGAAAGAGGCAGTTCAAACAGCGGAATGTCTAGGGATAGTGTATCTAAAGACACTTATTCAAATCCTCATAGCTTAAGAGGAAATATGTTTGGACAAAGGGCTACTTCAAAATCTGGAACAACAAGTATGCCTAGTATAAGTCAAGATAGCAGCAACACTATAAAGGATGGTGAACTATCTCTTGGAAGAAAAGTAAGTCATGAAAAATTTGGCATAGGGACCGTAGTTACTATAACACCATCGGGAAATGACAAGAAATTAACTATTGCTTTTGATAAGCAGGGAGTCAAAATATTATTATTGTCTCTAGCCAAGCTAGAACTATTATAATAATTTAGGAGGCAAGACCAGGTTATGGATAATAAAAATAGAATAGAAGAACTTGTAGATGAGCTAAATAGATATTCCTATGAGTACTACACTTTAGATGCTCAGACCGTTACCGATAAAGAATATGATGAAAAATATGATGAATTAAAAAAACTAGAGATATCGGAAGATTATATCCTGCCTTACTCTCCAAGTCTAAGAATCGGAGACGTAGTCTTAGGGGGATTTTCGAAATATACCCATAAAGGAAAGCTTTGGAGCTTAGATAAAGCACAAAGTGTAGAAGAGTTGAAGGGATGGCATAATAGGAATTTAAAGTTTTTAGCTGATATGAGAGCTAATGGAGAAGAATTACCTGATCTTAAATATATTCTTACTAAAAAGTTTGATGGGCTAACTATTAACTTAACCTATAATGAAGAGGGTGTATTAAATACATCAGCAACTAGAGGTACTGGTTATATTGGAGAAGAGGTAACTTCTCAAGTTAAAACTATTAAGTCTATTCCACTGAAAATAGATTCAAGTGATGTATTTGAAGTCCATGGAGAGGCAGTTATGACAATGGATGCCTTTGAAGATTATAATAAAACTGCCAAGGTGCCTTTAAAGAACCTTAGAAATGGTGCAGCTGGTGCTTTAAGAAATTTAAATGTTAAAGAAACAGCTAGAAGAAATTTATCAGCCTTTTTTTATGATATAGGATACAAGGAAGGCAAAGAATTTAAGACATATTTAGAAATGATGGATTTTATTAAGCAAAAGGGCCTTCCGGTAGATGATTATATAAAGACTTGCACAACCATTGATGAAATAGAGAAGGAAATCCAATATATTAAAGATATAAGATTTGGATTGCAATACGATATAGATGGATTAGTTATAGCTATTGATGATATTAGAACTAGAGAACTTCTAGGGTACACAGTTAAATTTCCTAAATGGGCAATAGCTTATAAATTCGAAGCTCAAGAAGCTACTACAAAATTACTCTCTGTAGAATGGAATGTAGGTAGAAGTGGAAGAGTAGCACCTACAGCCATCCTTGAGCCTGTTGAACTTGCTGGAGTTACAGTTAAGAGGGCAACTTTAAACAATATGGATGATGTGGCTAGGAAGGGCGTAAGAATTGGGGCAGAGGTATTTGTTAGAAGATCTAATGATGTTATACCTGAAATAATGGGAGTTGTGGCTGAAAGTCTTGAAGGATCAGAGGAAATATTGGCTCCAATTGTTTGCCCTTACTGTAATAGTCATTTAGTATTCGTAGGAGCTCATTATTTTTGTGAAAACACATTATCTTGTAAACCTCAAATGGTTAAGAGTATAGTTCATTATGGCTGTAGAGAGGCAATGAATATAGAAGGCTTTTCTAAAAAAACAGCAGAGCATTTATTTGAAAAATTAGATATAAAATCTATATCAGACTTATATAAAATCAATAAGGAAGAGTTATTAACATTGGATAAGTTTAAGGAGAAGAAAGCACAAAATCTTCTGGATTCCATAGAAAAAAGCAAAGATTGCAAGCTTGAAGCATTTATATATGCATTAGGAATACCTAATGTAGGAGTGAAAACGGCTAAGGATCTAGTGAATACATTTAAATCTGTAAAGGGAATAAAAGAAGCTCTGTTTGAGGAACTTATAGAGGTTCAAGATGTGGGAGATATAGTAGCAAAATGCGTTATGGAGTTCTTTAAAGAAGAAAAAGTGTTAATAATTATTGATGAGCTTTTAAGCTTAGGAGTTAATCCAAGGTATGAAGAGAAGGAAATAATAGAAAACTTATTTGAAGGAAAAACTGTAGTAGTTACAGGATCCCTTCAAAATTACACTAGAGGAAGTATAAAAGAAAAACTAGAACTGTTAGGTGCAAAGGTATCGGGAAGTGTTAGTAAAAAGACTGATTATGTACTTGCAGGGGAAGAAGCTGGCTCAAAGCTTTCAAAAGCTTTAGAGCTCGGAGTTAAAGTGATTTCGGAGGAAGAATTTAAAAAAATGATAGGGGTGTAATTATGAAGAAATTTATAGATTTAATGATAATTATATCAGCAAGCATAGCAAGCATACTAATTTTATGTACCCTTCTAACTTCATATCAATTTTTTTATGTTGGACAAATGTTCTATTCATATATGCCAATACAACTTGGTGTTGCTATAACCATGGGGTTTTTAACTATGAGATTTTGGCAAAATGAGCATGGAAATAAGAAAATAATATATTCTACATTAAGTTTATCAATTAGCATTATATTATTGTTATCAATTAGTATTGTGAAATAGAAAAAGCACTGAATTATCAGTGCTTTTTTATTTTATATTGTTCAAGGAATCAAACTCTTTAACTTGAGAAATTTTTGACAGTTTATCTTCATTATTCAAATCAAATACATTTTCATAGTCTTTAACAGGTTCTTCCTTTTGGCAAGGAGTAATTGAACTGGCTTTTGCTAAGATATCTAGTTTTTGATATATTTTTTCTAATATATAATTTTTATATCTAAGTTGTTGAAAGGCCTTTAAAGCAGTAATAAACAACCAAATTCCAATAAACATAAAGGTTAACATGAAAATAATACCCACAATACATGTGGCACCATATAAGATTGACATAACAAACCTCCCTAGTAAAAATATACTAATATTGTATCATAAAAAAGATTACTGAAAACCTTTAAAATAAATTAATTATTATGATTATCTAAATTAAGTAATGGCTATAATTGTTAATACTAAGGCATAATCAAAAAAAATAATAAACCAGTATGATTACTTATTTTGCAGCTTTGATATGTTATTTTATGTGCCTAAAGAAAAAGGAGAGTGTGTTAATGAAGAAATTTATTATCGCTATAGTATTAACGATAGTTATAGTGGCTTTAATACTAGGTTTTGTAGATATGACAAACTCTGAGATAACAGTTGATGAAAAATCTATAGTTTATGCAACAACAAGTATTCCTAATAGTTTAGATAAAGTTACGGGATTGTCTAAGGATGAAGAAAATATTATTTGTGCTACTAGTAAAGGCTTGATAGAGATGGGGTCAGATGGAAAAATTATATATTCCTTAGCAAGTGAAATAGTTGAAAAAGAGAAAAGCGTAGAGTATGAGTTTACCATAAGGGATGATATATTTTGGAGTGATGGGAACCCTATAACTGCTGAAGATATTAGAAGTTATTTTAAAGAAGTTATTAAGGTGGAAGATAATGAAAATATCCAAGGTCTCTTGGATGTATATGGAGCCAGTGAATTTAGAAATGGTAAGGGCACATTTGAGAAGGGCGTTGCCATTAATGTTGAGGGAAATGTATTAAGGATAAGACTAAACAATGAAAATGAGAATTTTCTTACAGAGCTAACTAAACCTCAATATAGGGTTAGAGAGTGTATACAACTATGGTCAGATATGTCAAAATCCTATAATGAAATAAGCTATTCAGGAGATTACTATATAAAAAGTTATCAGGATGAAGAGGTACAGCTTGAAAAAAATACAAAAATACAAAGTAAAGCAGTTAATAGTATAAAAATAATTAAGGATGATAGCAAAGAATTATCTATGGCCTCATATGAAGTAGGAGAAAGAGATATCCTGTTGGATCCATCTCGGAGTCAATTAGAGAGATTAGATGAGATAAAAAGGCTGTATTCATATCCAACAGATAGCGGATTTTATGTATCTATAGGCCCAGGACAAAATGAATTATCACTATCGGATAGGAAAGAGATATATACGATTATATATAATGCTACAGAAACTTTCGGAGAAGAAAATTCTAATGAGGTAGAATCTGCTCAAGGGAGTTATTTCAGAGATGACAAAGAAGATCTCAGTAAACTTCAAACTAGAAAAGTAAGTCTTAATAATGAGGGCATATGGGAGAAACCAAATACAATTACATTACTAGCTGTTGATAATGAAGAAAGCAGAGATTATTGTGACTTTCTAAAAACTTGGTTTAAGGATAAGGAAAATATTAATCTTAAGTATTCATTAATTAAGGAAGATGATAAAGATTATAACGAGTTAAAAAATAAATATGACATGATACTTATCAATTGTAGCCAAGATGTAAATAATAGAGAAGAGTTATATGAAGAAATGGGAGGGTTACTAAGTGTGGAGGAATCAGATTATGATGATTCTTCTGAGTTAGAAGAAAATCTTTTCTATTCCTATAGAATCCTTCCTGTTATGTTTATAGATAAAAATATAGCTATATCTGATAAGTTATCCAATATTTCTGTTGATGGAAATGGGAATATAGATTTTCTTAGTATAAAGAAATAAAATTAAAGAGCTCCTTCAAAATATAAATTTATTAATATTTTGAAGGAGCTCTAAAATAGATTTCTTTTATTCAATATACTTAGGGATATCAGATATATCCTCAGTGGAAGGAATATTTTCAATCATGTTATCAACAGATGGAATATCCTGATTTTCTGAAGCTAGGTTAAAGTCCATACCTTCAATAACATCATCCATTAGAAAGTGTATTAATGTAAAATATACAAACATATTTTTGCCACTATCAAAGGTGTCACTATTGCGAGTAAAAGAATCCTTCTTTTTAGAATAAAGAAGACTTTTAGCCAATATAGGTGCCATACCTGAACTAGCTGGAGATGGAAGATTAGGCATTCTAAAAAAACTTTCATCTAACATATCCTTAGACTGCAGAGAAAGACCTCTATATCTTTCTACTTCATCCAGGCTTGGGGCCTCTGGCCAACTACATACTAAGCCTGAGGATATAAAGAACTTTTTATAAAGGCTATGAAGCATGTTTTTGTATTGTGAAGCATCCTCTTTATCTTTAGCATGAATAAGAAATGCTAGAAAATAAAAAGAGATTTCTAAAGAAGAATATTTAATTTCTTTCTTATCAATAGGTTTTAAAAACATTCCTTTTTCCTCGTCATAAAGTTCTTGAAGCTTATCATATATTTCATCACTTTTCTCCTTAAAAGATATAATTTCCGTATGTTTAAAGGAGTCTAGTAGGGTTAAAGCTAGAATAGAACAATTGTCTAACGAATCAGAATAATAGTTTTTTTCTTCAAGTTTATTAATTAGAAAATCACTTAGATCTATAATTAAGCTTTTACATTTTTCTTCAGTAGAGTAGCTATAGAATAAATTAAACGCAAATAGTAACTTGCAGCCCTCTTCAAATGATACATCATACATGGCCTCATTAAAATCCAGAAACATATCTAAAATTTGGAGAGAAAAATTCTTATATTCAATGCTAACTGAATCATTAGGGTTATTTTTAGAATATAAGTAATAAGCACTCATCATAATAGCTTGATCAGAAAAATTGAATTTTTTATCCTTTTCTACAAGATTATAGCCCTTAGAATTACTATCTGAAAGATTTTTCTTCTCAACGAAGACACCTTCAGAATTTCTGAGATTCTCAGAATAAAATTCTAACTGCTCCTTAATTAAATAAGAATAAGATTCTTCAAGAGAGTTAACATTTCTAACCTTATCTTTATAATGAGAATAGTAATTACTAAGTTCTAAAAGACTTAAGGTCATTAACGCATTTGTTGCTGGATGGATATCTTTTTTAAAAGTTGACTCGTCAAATCCATGAGAAGTTTTATTATGAATGAACACTGGTGAAGCCTTTCGATAGATGCATATTAGTGGTGAAAAGTTACTTAATGTGTTAATATTATTTGAATGAGAAGATTTCTTAGAAGGCCTAAATGAGGAGAGTATTCCACACTTAGAACTAAGAACTATAGTTTTTATGGCTTCGCGGGATAAGAAAAATAGCTGTCCTTCTATATCTTTTTGGGAAAGGCTATTCATTCTAAAAAATGGACCTATATATCTCAAATTATTCACCTCATATTTTAGTATTATTATTAATTAATATGAGAGAAATTTATAAATAGTGCATAAAATTAAAATTAAGGGAGATTTTTTTAGTGAAAGAAGGAAAATTAGACTTCCATGAGTTAAGAGAAATAATTATTAATAGTAGAAAGATAAAAAGAGACGAAGTACTTATACGAAATGATGTAGGGGAAGATTGTTCTGTAATAGATTTTGAAGGCTATGAGGCTATGTTTTCTACAGATCCTATAACAGGAGCTACAGAGAACATAGGTAAATTGGCTGTAAATATAAACTGTAATGATATAGCATCCTCAGGTGGTGAACCTATAGCGTTATTAGTTACTATTTTAGCTCCGGTTACTTCAACTTTAAAAGAAATAAATTATGTAATGAAGGAAATAAGTGAGGAAGCTGCTAAAATAAATGTGGAAATAATAGGTGGGCATACAGAAGTTACCTCCGCTGTAAATAAGCTTATTATATCTATAACAGTTATAGGTAAAAATAAGAAAGGGGAATCTATAAAAACAGCAGGGGCCCTTGAAGACGATGATATAATAGTAACGAAAAACTTGGCTTTAGAAGGTACAGCTATATTAGCTACTGATTATGAAGAAAGGGCTAAGAAAGTATTAAATAATCAAGAATTAAAAGAAGCGAAAGATTTAATTAAATACATAAGCGTTTTAGATGAGGGGCGTATAGGAAAAGAAATAGGGGCAAATTCAATGCACGATATAACTGAAGGCGGATTGCTTGGAGCACTATTCGAGGTAGCCATGGCTTCAAGTAAAGGTTTTTTAGTATATGAAGATAAGCTTCCATTTCTTGAGAGTACAAAGAAAATAGCTAAAGAGTTTTCTATAGATTCATTACGATTAATATCATCTGGAAGTATGTTAATTACAACATCTAAAGGAGAAGAAATGATAAAAGCTTTAACAAGTAATGGGATAAAAGCTACACTTATAGGAAAAGTTACAAGAAGTAAAGGTATTCTGGTATCTAATGGAGTAGAATTAGAAGTGAAAGAACCAGAGAGAGATGAATTATTTAACATAAAATAAATTTTGAAGGTGGATGTTCATGAGAATAGATGGTAGAAAAAAAGATCAAATTAGGCATATTAAAATGACTAGAAATTATACAAAGTATGCAGAAGGCTCAGTATATATAGAAGTAGGCGATACTAAAGTATTATGCAATGTATCTGTCGAAGAAAAGATACCACCATTTCGAAAGGGAACAGGGGAAGGCTGGATTACAGCAGAATACAATATGTTACCTAGAGCAACTGGGAATAGAAAAATTAGGGATATAGCAAGGTTAAAGATGGATGGAAGGACTATGGAAATCCAAAGACTTATTGGCAGAGCTCTAAGGTCAGTAGTGGATTTAAAGGCTTTAGGAGAGAGGACTCTCTGGGTAGATTGTGATGTAATACAAGCAGATGGAGGAACTAGAACTTCTTCTATATCAGGTGCCTTTGTAGCTATGGTAGATGCTATAAATAAGTTGCACAAGAATAAACCTTTTAAGGTATATCCTATTAGAAACTATTTAGCAGCTATAAGTGTAGGGGTTGTTAATGAGGAAAAACTTTTGGATTTATGTTATGAAGAGGACTCTAATGCCAAAGTGGATATGAATGTAGTTATGACTGATGAGGGAAGTTTTATAGAATTACAAGGTACAGGTGAACAGGCCCCATTCAGTAGAAATGAATTAAATGAGCTGTTAGAATTAGGAGAAAATGGAATAAAACAAGTTATACAAGCTCAAAAGGATATTTTAAAAATGGATGCTTTGTGGATTGGAACAGGAGGGAATAAATAATATTATGAAAAAAATTATTCTAGCAAGTAATAATATACATAAAATAAATGAAATTAAACAGTTATTAAAAGAGATTTCTATTGAAATAAGCTCTTTAAAGGATGAAGATATAGATATAGATGTTATAGAGGATGGAGAAACCTTTAAAGAAAATGCTAAGAAAAAAGCTAGTGAAATAGTTGATTTCTTAAAAAAAAGAGGTGATAATGACTTTGTTGTCATGGCAGATGATTCAGGTCTTGAGGTAGACTATCTAAAGGGAGAGCCTGGAATATATTCAGCTAGATATGCAGGGAAACATGGTAATGACAAGGAAAATAACGAGAAATTATTAGAAAAGCTTAAGGGCGTTACTAAAGATAATAGAGAAGCCAAATTTATTTGCGAAATAATATTAATGGATAGTGATAAAAAGTGTCTTTCTGTTAAAGGAGAGGTAAAAGGAATAATTTTAGAAGAATTATCAGAAGAAGGTGGCTTTGGATATGATCCTCTATTTTATTATGAACCTCTAAAGAAGAGTTTTAGTGAACTAGATCAAGAAGATAAGAATAAAGTAAGCCACAGAGGGATTGCCTTAAGTAGGTTGAAAAATCAAATAAAAGACTTTATATAGAATATTTTAGAGAAGGTGAAAATGTTGCTTATAGCAGTAATTAGTGATACCCATAATATGAAAAGGTATATAGAACTTGGAAGAAATTATATTAAAGAAGCAGATGTGTTAATTCATTTAGGAGATAATTCAGAAGATATAAAAGAATTAACTAGAGATTTCACTGGAGATGTTTATGGAGTAAGCGGAAATTGTGATTATAGTAATGCATATCCAATGGAACAAGTCTTAAATATTATGGGAAAAAAAATATTTTTAACCCATGGACATATTTATGGAGTAAAGGAAAATTTAAATAATATTTACTATAGAGCAAACGAATTAAATGCTGATATAGTATTATTTGGGCATACCCATGAAAATCTTTTGAAGAGAGAGGGGGAGATTGTTTTTATGAACCCTGGAAGCATCTCTTTGCCAAGGTTAAGAGGGAGATATGTAGGTTTTATTGAATTAGAAGAAGAAAAAACACCGCATATATATCTTAAAGAAGTAAAAGCATTTTAGCAATATAAATGAGGCTATAAGTCATATATTATCAAAGTTTATTAATAGTATATGATAGCTATTATTGTGTGGTTATTTTGATAATATTTATTTTCTTGAAAAAATGTATTGACGGATTAGTAGTCATACTGTAGAATAATCATTGTTGCTGTGAGACATGGTGATGAAGTAAACGGGGTGTAGCGCAGATGGTAGCGCGCATGGTTTGGGACCATGAGGTCGCAGGTTCGAGACCTGTCACCCCGACCATTTTTTTGCGGGTATCGTATATCGGTAATACTTCAGCCTTCCAAGCTGAAAAGGTGGGTCCGATTCCCACTACCCGCTCCATTAAAATCGTAGTTTCGCAGAAAAAACCTTGACAAATGTCGAGAAATATCATAAAATGAAACTCGTTATTAATATATGCGTCTTTAGCTCAGCTGGATAGAGCAATGCCCTTCTAAGGCATGGGCCGGGAGTTCGAATCTCTTAAGACGCACCATTTTTGGTGGATGTAGTTCAGTTGGTAGAGCGCCAGTTTGTGGTACTGGTTGTCGTGGGTTCGAGCCCCATCATTCACCCCATAAGTAGGGATATCGCCAAGCGGTAAGGCACCACACTTTGACTGTGGTATTCGTAGGTTCAAATCCTGCTATCCCTGCCAAAAAAAACAAGGTTTACTAGCTCAGTTGGTAGAGCACTTGACTTTTAATCAAGGTGTCCGGGGTTCGATTCCCCGGTAAGCCACCAATTTAAAATATGCAGATGTGGCGGAATTGGCAGACGCGCTAGACTTAGGATCTAGTGCCTTCGGGCATGGGGGTTCGATTCCCTTCATCTGCACCAAAATTTGGAGTAAAAAATGCGGAAGTGGCTCAATGGTAGAGTGCCACCTTGCCAAGGTGGATGTTGCGAGTTCGAGTCTCGTCTTTCGCTCCAAAATATGCGGGTATCGTATATCGGTAATACTTCAGCCTTCCAAGCTGAAAAGGTGGGTCCGATTCCCACTACCCGCTCCAATAACAAGATTATTCTTGTATCGTGCGTCTTTAGCTCAGCTGGATAGAGCAATGCCCTTCTAAGGCATGGGCCGGGAGTTCGAATCTCTTAAGACGCACCAATTTCGGGGTGTAGCGCAGATGGTAGCGCGCATGGTTTGGGACCATGAGGTCGCAGGTTCGAGACCTGTCACCCCGACCAAAATTTGGAATAAAAAATGCGGAAGTGGCTCAATGGTAGAGTGCCACCTTGCCAAGGTGGATGTTGCGAGTTCGAGTCTCGTCTTTCGCTCCAAAATATGCGGGTATCGTATATCGGTAATACTTCAGCCTTCCAAGCTGAAAAGGTGGGTCCGATTCCCACTACCCGCTCCAATAACAAGATTATTCTTGTAT
>NZ_PVXQ01000045.1 GCF_002995745.1 Clostridium vincentii
TTTACAAGTATCATCCATTCTTCTTTAGATCTTCTTTTTGCCATGCAAATTACCTCCTACTAAGTATAGGAGTATTATCACATTAATTTACTGCCAGTCCTAGGTGATGAGTTATTTGACGCTTACGGTATTAGCAACAATTTCCAGAATCATCTCCACTACAACTACATCCGCCATCACTTTGAGCCTCTACATCTCCAACATATTCAATAGCTCCACATGGACAAAGTTTACCACAGCCATGACACCCTTGCACACATCCATCACTATTAATAACTTTCGGTGATGGATATTTACTTTTATCATATACTCCATTATTACACTTCGCAACGCATTTCCCACAGTCTACACACAACTCATAGTTTATTACTGGATACCAATTTTTTGACATATACCTCACTCCTCAAAATTTAATATTATAATTTTTCAGCATTCTTATAAATTTTCTTTATTTCATCTTTAGATGTAAATGCTGCTAATATATAAGCAATTATTATGATTCCTGGTATATCAATTGCTAATCTTGTTAATGCAAATGTTTTTCCAAGTGCTGATATTTCAAATAATAACATTGGAATTTTAGTAGTCGACCAAGCCCCTATAAATATGAGAATATTAGTAAACTTTACTCCCTTTTTCATAAAAACCGCAGCAACTGGAAATGCTCCATACAGTGGACCTGCAGCTGCTGAACCTATGATTATAGATAATATAACACCTTTAATTCCAGATCCTTCTCCCATAAACTTAATCATAGTTTCTTTTGGAACCCAAATATCAAGTAATCCTAGTAGGATAAAAACTGGTGGTATAACTAAAGCCATTTCTTTAAGACTAAATCCTGCAATACCTAAAGATTTTAAGCCTAATTCTTTATTGAAAATAGTAATAATTCCAACTATAACTATTGTTACAATAAAAAATTTATATCTCTTAATTAAATTCTTCATATGCCACTAACCACCTTTCCAATAATAATGAAAATATAAATGCAAATACATTTCTTAAAATAGTTAGTTTTTTACCAAAATATTTTATTTCAACTGGCATAGTAACAATTCCTACCATCATTAAAGTTGAAATGAAAGCCGCTATTTGCATAATTCCTGCTCCATTTTGTACAAGCATTGCTGCTGTTGGAAAGGCTACAAATCCAGGTATTAATGTTATAGCTCCAACTATAGCTGCAGCTATAACTCCAAACCATCCAGAATTAGTTCCAATAATTTTTGATATTACCTCTGTATTTAATACAGCTAATAATACGCCTACAAGCATTATAACGCCCAAAAATTCAGGCATAATATTCTCAAATGACTTCCAAGCCTTTTTAAGTGCCATTTTAGTTTTTTTCTTATCTTTATAGAATGAACTAATCAAGAGGATTATTGTTATTCCATATAAAATATAATTACTCATTACATGCCACTTCTCCTTTTATTCATTTTTAACTACTTCAATATCCTCGCAGCAGTTATCTCCAAACTGAATTGTAATATGACTAATTCCAAAATGTTCTTTTAATTCATGTTCAATATTCTTATAGATTTCCGTGGTTTCGCTTACTAATATATCTTGTTTCAAGTTAACATGACCTTCAAAGAATATATTATTTTCGTTTAATCCCCATATATGCACATGATGAACATTTTTTATGCTTTCTATTTCCTCAAGTTCTTTAACAAGCTCATTTATATTTATATTTTCTGGAATTCCCTGCATCAAAATATTAATTGCTTGTTTTAGTATTTCATAACTTTCTTTCAATATATATATTGCTATTATTATAGTAAGAAGTGGATCAACCCAGTAGATGCTAAAATAATAGATAAGAATTCCGCCTATGACTACTCCTACTGAAGATAATGCATCACTTATAAGGTGAAGATATGTAGATTTCATATTCATATCTTCCTTTGAACCCTTACTGAGTAAATATGCTCCAAAAGCATTTGCTATAAGACCTATTAACGCCACCCATATAACTATTACACCATTTATTTCTTCTGGATTTATAAATTTAAAATATGCCTCTTTAAAAAGATATACAGATATAACAATCAAAACTGTAGAATTAATTAATGCTGCAATTATTGTAGAACGTTTGTAACCAAAAGTTCTTTTTCTATCATTGCTTTTTTTTGATATTTTAATTGCAAAATAGCTAACTGCTATAGCCAACATATCACTAAAATTATGAAGTGCATCAGACAATAAAGATAAGCTTCCGGAATATAACCCCCCTATAACTTCTGCTACTGTTATAGTCAAATTCAAAAGCATTGTTATAAGAAGATTAATTCCTTTTACACTGCTTACGTCATGGGTATGACTATGTTCATTATTATTATCTGCCATATTTTTTTAACCTCCTCTTTATGATATTAAAGTGCTTACATTTATTTGTAAGCACTTTAATATTATTTGTTATTTATCATATACCTTATTAATTTTTTCAACTACTGCATCTTTTATCATTTCCAAATCAGTTGAAGAATTCAAATCAAAATTCTTTGGAACATTTAAATCTTTAGAAATAATAATATGCTCCTCCGGATTAAAACCTGCTTTTTCAAGAGTTTTCATTGAACAACTCATTGGGCATCCATCTACAGCAACAATTCCTTTAGCATTTTTAGCACCATTAGTTATGTTTGCAAGACCAGCTGATATACTTGCAAGGCATAGCAATGCAGTTTTATCATAACCAACTTCATTTGCAGCTTTTACAGAAGAAAGCATAGTAGATTGACCTACATTGGAAGCTCCTGCACAATAAAACACTACCACTGGGCTTTTCTTTTCTTCAACTTCAATCCCTTTTTTCTTTTTATCCATATAAGGTAAATACCAATTATCCTTTGGCTTTTGTATCTCAACCTTTTTAGTTTCGCCCTCAACAGAACCACATGCGCATCCAAATTTTTTGTCCATAATTTTATACCTCCATATATTTAATTAATCTTGTACATCCTTTATCAATAAAAAACTTAATGTAAATGTTACAAGTAGAGCAAGTCCATATATTATAAATAAACTATTTAAAGAATAGGCTTCAATGATTTTCCCACCAATGGCAGTTCCAACGCCACCGCCGCCCATGAAGCAAAATGCAACTAAGGACATTGCTGCTCCTCTTGATTTTTGTGCAAATCCTGTTGCTCTTGTAAGTAGGGTTGAATGTGTTAAAATAAATCCTAATCCAAGTAGTGCTACTCCTAAAATAAGCAAGTAAATATTGCTACCAAAATAGAATATTATTATATCTGCAATTGAAGCAGATAGTAGTCCAAAATTCAGAACTTTTTTCTGACCAAATTTATTAGCTAGTTTTCCACTTAATCTTCCTCCGATAACAGATGTTATCCCGAAAGCAGTTAATATCATACCTATGCTAAAATAATTATAATTATATGTTTTAGCTATATAGGAACCTATATATGAAAAACTTCCTATTATAAATATTCCTTCAAACATAACTATCAAATAAGTAAATAAACTCTTTGAATTAGATAAAAGTCTAAAATATGGTTTTAATATTTCACTATTAGGATTTTTTTTCGATGGTAATTTTTTATAATTAGCTATTAAAAGTATAGTTGGTATTAAGGCAAGAATCGCATATGCTATAAATACACCTCTCCAATTTAGAAAATATGCTATAGTTCCTCCTATGGCCATACTTAAACCTTGACCTAAAAAGGATATCCCCATAAATGTTCCAATAGCTTGTTGCCTCTCTTCCATAGGAAATATATCACCTATAAGTGCAAGAGAAATTGGCATTACTGAAGCTGCAAATATTCCTGTAAGTGCTCTATATATTGCTAAATTAGTTAGTGAGGATCCTAATGCGCACAGACCAGTTGCCATTGTAAACATAATTATAGAAAAAGTTATAACTTGCTTTTTACCGTATCTATCTGCCAGTGGTCCAAATATTATTTGAAATATCCCAAAGGGAATCATGTATGCACTAATGAGCAGACCTGCTTTGGCTATATCCACATTTAAATTATCAGCTATAGCAGGTAGTATAGGTGATACCACCCAATTATCTGCCATAACTATAAATCCTGCCAAACCTAATAACAAAATGATACTATTCTTATTTATATTTTTATTTTCCATATTGAAATATTCCTTCCATTATTTAATCTTTCTATAAAGGGCTATCTCAAGGCTACATTCTAGCCTTTTGAGATAACCCATTTTTAACTATAGATATTTTTTAATTTCTTCTACTTTTGGAACTCTTCCAAAAGCTTTAACTTTTTCATCAACTACAATTGCTGGGGTTTTCATAACTCCATATTTCATAATTTCCTTAATGTCCGTAACTTTTTCAATAGTAGCATCTACCCCTAATTCTTCTACTGCCTTTTTAGCATTTGCCTCTAGTTTTTTACAATTTGAACATCCTGTTCCTAATATTTTAATTATCATTTTTATACAACTCCTCTTTATTTTTTATTTTTATTATGCTATTTGAGTTTATGTAAACATAAATCCAAAGGCATTAAATAAATATCCAATTATTATTATTCCTGTAGCTACAATGCCAACAAACACAGCTAATAATTTGGGTTTAACAACCTTACTTAGCATTATTAGTGATGGTAGAGAAAGTGCTGTTACTGCCATCATAAATGAAAGTACTGTACCTATTCCTACGCCTTTTCCAAATAGTGCTTCTGCAATTGGAAGTGTTCCAAATATATCAGCATACATTGGTATTCCAACTGCTGTTGCTATAAGAACTGAAAATGGATTGTCAGTGCCAATAGTATTTTGAATTATAGACTCTGGAATCCAATTGTGTATTGCTGCTCCTATTCCGACACCAATTAATACATATAGCCATACTTTTTTAACTATTTCCATTACTTGATCCTTTGAATAGGCTATTCTTTCTTCTCGAGTTAAAATAATTATTTCTGAATCTACGTTTTCAATTTCTGTTACATATCCCTCTACATACTTTTCAAGCTTCAATTTACCAATAATTGTTCCTCCTATAACTGCAAGTATTAATCCTACAACTACATAAGCTGCAGCAATTTTTACTCCAAAGAAAGACATTAATAAAAGGAAGGATGCTAAATCCACAAGTGGAGAAGAAATTAAAAAGGAAAATGTTATTCCAAGTGGTAATCCAGCTGAAGTAAATCCTATGAATATTGGAATACTAGAGCAACTACAAAACGGAGTAATTGTTCCAAGTAATGCTCCAATTATATTTCCTTTTACCCCTTTAATATTACCTAAAATTTTTCTTGTCCTCTCTGGTGGAAAATAACTTTGTATATAAGATATCATAAAAATAAGTACAGATAATAATATAAATATCTTTACAGTATCATATAAGAAAAAGTGAATGCTTCCTCCAAGCCTTTCATTAATTGGTAATCCAAAAACATCTTCAACTAATTTTCTTGCTAATTCAGATAACCAATTCATCTTTAATAATTGATCATTTAACCATCCAAATATTATTGATATAAATTTCATAGCTAACTACTCCTTTCTTTGCTTTATTTATAAAATTATTTTTCTTCATTTTTCACTTGGTTCATTTTTCTTTCTTTAATTTCATCAGCATATTTTAACCTTCCTAAATCATCTTTTATTACTTCGTATTCATTAGAATTATCAATTATACTTTTTAAAATATCTTTCAGCATCTCATTATCATTTAAGTAATAATATATAAATTTTTCTTTTCTCTCATCCTTCACAAAACCCAGATCTCTAAGTTTCGCTAAGTGCTTTGAAATTTTAGGTTGAGATTCTTCTTCTAATATCCCTTGCAACTGGCAAACACATAATTCCTTCTTATATAGTAAGATCAAAATCCTTAGTCTTGTTTCATCGGATAGTACCTTAAATAAATTTGTAACTTTGTACATTTCTACACTTCCTTTAGTTAATATCTGTTAATTTCATTATTCATATACTCGCATGGGTATATACGTATACTATTCTCCTATCCTGTTTTTGTCAACCTATAAAGTTAAAAAAATTTACAAACCTAGATTGTATAATTAAATGTAACAGCAATAAACAGAAAAAAATAAGAGTTAGCTCAAATTGAACTAACTCTTACTTCTTAATTTTATAAATATTCTCTTTTTAAGATTTCACCTTCAATGCTAATGGTAACTACTTTAATTGGGATATCAATTCCAGATTTATCTCTAGCAGTTTTTGCTGCTAAGGCCATTCCGCCACAACAAGGAACTTCCATTCTAAGTACAGTTACGCTTTCAAGATCATTTGCTTTAATTATCTGAGAAAGCTTCTCCGCGTAATAATTAGAATCATCTAACTTTGGGCATCCTAAAACTACGGCTTTATCCTTTAAGAAATCATTGTGATAATTTGCATAAGCAAGAGGTACACAATCTGCTGTTATTAAAAGATCCGCTCCTTTAAAATAAGGTGCATTAACTGGCACAAGCATCAGTTGAACTGGCCACTGTGATAGCTTGGAAGTTAACTTTACATTAGGATCATTCGTTTCAGATCTTGAAATTTGTTTCATTTTACTGCCCGGACAACCTCCTATTTGAGGTAGTGTTAGTGGTTTATTCAGTACTTTAACTGCACTTGAAGGACAACCGCCCTCTGGCTTATTAATCTGAACTTGAGGTTTGAGTTCTCCCCCTTGAGACTTAACAAATTCTATTGCAGCCTCTTCATTAAAGTCAGGTGCATCTCTTTCTATTACTTCTAAAGCATCTTGTGGACAGTGTCCAAGACATGCGCCAAGTCCATCACAAAATATATCCTTAACAATTTTAGCTTTACCATTTACTATAGCAAGAGCTCCCTCTGCACAATTAGGTATGCATAACCCACAACCGTTACATTTTTCTTCATCTATTTTAATAATTTTTCTTATTGCCATGTCTTGTACCTCCACACTATTTTTATTTTTTATTGTTTCATCATTTGAGCAAGGTCTGCCTTAGCATCTCCACTTTATAATTTATTACTTGCTTAAGTCCATGGTTTCATTATAATTAAATTACAACTAATACTCTGTAACATAAGTTACAGTTATAAAAAAAGAGGAGAACTATTTATATGAAGTTAGAAAATTACTTGAATGTATTAGAAAAATCCAAACTTTTTGGAATCCATGCTGATGTGGATTTTATTAAAATTTTTAATTCTATAGATTACAAAATTGTAAAATACTCAAAGGGACAAGTTGTTCACAATGAGGATGAACTATGCACCTGTCTTTCGATTATATTGGAAGGCAACATTGAAATTCAAAAGATAGATGCTATGGGAAAACTATTAACAGTAGCAGAATTCACTCTAGGCTCTACCTTCGGTGAAAATTTGATCTTTGGGGATAGAAAAAAATATCCTATGACAGTCTTTTCTAAAACTGAAACAATAGTTCTAGAAATAAAAAAAGATTCAGTAGCCACATTGTGCCAGCTTGATCCAAAGTTCATGTTTGAATTTCTAAATACAGTTTCAAATAGAACTATGGTCTTAAATTCAAAATTAAAGGAAGTCACACTTAAAACAATTCGTCAAAAGATTTGTGAGTTTTTACTTATGAAATATAATAAAACAAAAGAAACTGAGATTAATATAGGAATGACTAAAAAAGATTGGGCAGATAAACTAGGTGTTCAGAGGCCTTCACTTTCTCGCGAACTTATTAAGATGAAGGAAGATGAAATTATAGATTACTACAAAGATATTATTATTATTAAAAATATTCATGAACTTGAGTAACAATTTTTGTGTGATTATAGGGTTAGACTCCCATAATCACACGTCCTAAAACTCTTCTACTTCCCATTCATTTTTTAATTTCAAAATACCTTTTATTACATTAGAATTATTATTTAAAAACTTTTTAGCATAGTTATCAGCAGATATTTCTGTTGTCATTCCATTAAGCATTAAATCATCTCTATGTTTAAGCTCATGTAATAGCACCCCCATGCCATATAATCTTTTATCTTCAGTATTTCCGTCTAAATTATAAAGCTTTAAAATTACAAAATCTTTCCCTTGATGATACAGCCCTTCACAATTATGAGTTTCTAGAAAATTAATATAATATATAATCTTATTGACTTGAAATATATTGGCTTTCTTCTCTAATACAAGCAATTTAGTATTATCTAAATCTTTAAACTTAGTAAGTTTTACAACTCTATTTATTTGATTATTGGTTATAATATTTTGATTATTAATAATTATATTCATATATACTTAAATCCTGTCTCTGCCTTCCATTAGTTTTTTTTCAATTCCTGTATTAATTCTTGAATGTTTCCTTCTATGAGAGGATACTCCAAATCTAACTCCTCTATGGTTTTCACTATAGTCTTCAATACAATATAATCCCTAAACCATCTATGATCTGCAGGAATTACATACCAGGGGGCTTCTTTTGTACTGCAATTGGAAAGCACGTCAGAATAGCATTCTTGATACTTATCCCAAAACTTTCTCTCTTTTAAATCTGCCTCTGAAAACTTCCAATTCTTTTCTGGCGACTCTAATCTATTTTCTAATTTTCTTTGTTGAAACTCCTTTGATATATTCAAAAAGAATTTTAATACAATTGTGTTATTGTTAACAAGATATTTCTCAAATTCATTAATTTCTCTGAATCGACTAAAAGCAGTCTCATCATCAATATCTTTATGAACACGAGTAACAAGAACATCTTCATAGTATGATCTGTTAAAAACCGTTATGTCTCCTTTCATTGGAGTTTTGTTGTGTGTCCTCCAAAGATAGTCACGGCCTAATTCTTCTGGAGTAGGTGCTTTAAAATTCTCAACATTAAACCCATTAGGGCTAACGCCAGTTAATACTTTTTTAACCGTACCATCCTTACCACTGCAGTCCATACCCTGTAGTATTATTAGTAGCCCATATTTTTTAGATGCATAAAAAACCTCTTGAAGTTCAATAAACTTCTCTTGCAACTTATCATATTCTTTTTTTATATCTTGTTTTGATAGTTCTGCTGTGTCATCTGGCTTAAACTCTTTCAGATTAAATTGTTTATCATAGGAATTAATCGTAAATTTCTTCATCATTTCATTCCCCTTACCAATTAATTTGTATCATAGTAATATTATTTATTTCCAATTCGTATTATTGTATAACTTCCTGCTGGAACTAAAATTTTAATTGATGTCTTTAATCAGATTTTTATTTGAATTACATTCTATATTTTTTTATATTGGATTGCTTTAGCTGGGCACTTCTCAATTGCTAATTTTAGCTTCTCATTTTCTTGTGATTTAAGTATTTTGTTAATAACCTTTGCTTTTTTATTTTCAATAACAAAGTTATTAGGTGAAATTTTAGTGCATACTCCACACCCAATACAGTATTGTTGATTTACGCTCAGTATACTATCTTCTTCATTATTCAAAATATCATCCATGGGTATATCTTCTTTTTTTACTATTCTTGATGCAATATAAGCTATAATAAAAATTGAAATAGTAGTAAAAACCCACCTTACAGCCATAAATTTTGGTCCTAAAAATTTTGCTTCATTAGCAAGCATTGGTATTTTAATTACTGCCCATGTACTAAGCATAATTACAATATTCGAAACACTCGTTCCTTTTTTAAGTAGCATTTTGCATACTGGAAAAGCTGCATATATAGGGCCTGCTGAAAAGCTTCCAAGTAAGAAAGCAAGTATTGACCCCTTAAATCCTGAGCCTTCACCTAAAGAATTTTCTATTGTTTTTTTAGGCACCCATGCTTCAATAAGGGACGTTAGCAACATTATAACCGGCATAATGATAAGCATTTCTTTTAAATAATATAACGTATTATTAAAAGACTGTACAGCTTTATTTGGCATAATAATTAATAATAGTATATATGTTATAAATACTATTGTTAAAAATTTGTTATTTTTTATTTTTTCTCTAATTAAACTCACATTGCCACCCCCATTAATAAAGCGATTATAATAGCGAATACAAAACTTAAAGAATTTCTTATTACAGTAAATTTTGTACCAAACTCTCTTTTTTCAAGAGGAAAAGTAACTACTCCTACCATAGTTAGCGTTGTTAAAAATGCAACCACTGGGACTATGTTAGCTCCAGCATTTACTAGAGATCCTACTAATGGGAAAGCAACAAAGGCAGGTATTAAAGTTATACTTCCTACAAAAGCTGAAGTAATTGTTGCTATAAAAGTATTTGATTTTCCCATATAATCATTTATTGTATCAGGAGGAATAAAAGTTAACAATAAACCAATAAGAAACAGTATTCCAATTATCTCACCCATCATATTTTTCATCATTCCGCTTGACATCTTAATAGAATTTAAAGTCTTCTTTTTATCCTTAATTATTGACCAAATGAACCATGTTACAGTAATAACCCAAAGAATCATAGTAAATATATCCATGCTATCTACCTCCAATATGCTTATAATTAGGTTCTTTCATTCCAAATAAATCACAAATTTTACCATTTATATTTTTTTCTCTCATAACCATGTCTCCTTTCCAAATATCTCTTCTTGTATTATAATTTAAATCAATAGATTAATCAGTTACCATGGTTACTAATTTATAAGGAGTTAATTAAAATATATGAAAACTTATATAGACTTTCTCAAAAATATGGATTTATTCAAAGGCTTCTCTAATGAAGAAATAGTTGATTTATTTACTATAAATTTATGCAAAATTAAAGAGTACAAAAAAAATTCTATACTATATTTTCAAAATGAAAAATGTACAAGTTTTGATATTATTTTAAAAGGAACTATATCTGTTCAAAGAATAGACTCGAATGGTAATGTATTAACTATTAGTAATTTTACTTTAGGCGATATTTTAGGTGGAAATTTACTTTTTTCAAATAAAAGTTTTTATCCTATGACAGTTGTTTCAAAAAATAATACTGTTTTACTTCATATTGATAAAGATTTAGTCCTCAAACTCTGTCAAAGCAATATTCATTTTTTAAAGAATTTTCTTGAATCCCTGTCAGATAAAACGTTAATATTAACAGATAAAATTAAGTCATTATCTATGAAAACTATAAGGCAATGTATAATTGATTTCTTAATATATGAAAGTTACTCTCAGAACAGCAAAACAATAAAATTAGAACTTACCAAAAAAGAACTTGCTGAAAAATTTGGAATACAAAGATCTTCTCTTTCTCGAGAATTAAATAAAATGAGAATAGACGGACTTATTGAATATGATGCTTATTCTATAACAATAGTAGAAACTGATATATTAAAAAAAGCATAAAAAATAACTAGAAATAAAATTTCTAGTTATTTAGTACTAATAAATATCTAATTTGCTATTTCACAACTTCCTGTCATTATTGCTAAAGCATCATTTATTTTATCTACCTTATCTTCATTAGTTAGAACAATCAAATAGTCACCCGGCAGGATAACAGTATCTCCCTTTGGGATTATTTCATTTTCTCCCCTCTTAACCCCTTACATTATATGTATTATTATAAAGTCATACACTTAATTTTTATTCCTTCGATATCTTTAAGTTCATTTTCTAGCTGCTGTACTTCATCTGAATCTGAATTAATATGCAAAAGTATTAGTCCTCGTTCAGAGCAAGAATTTTCTTGTACTTCATGTAAACCAACTCTTGTTTTTATTATACACCCATGCTTTGTCAATACAGTTTGAACTTCTGGTGCACGATCAGTTCTAGGATCAATAGTTAAAGCAATAATAGTTGTTTTCATGAGAAATTCCTCCTAATGTGTTCTAGTTTATCTACACTCTATAATATTCCCAAACTAATACTAATACTATGTATTTATAATTAAATAAATTTATAGAAGCCTTTTTTCTATAACTTCAAAAGTTTTTTGAATGTATTCTTTAACAAAATCATTCTCTAAAGCTAAATTTAATTTCAACATAAATCGATTTAATCTAGACAATTCATTCACAGATAGAAATTCAATATCTTTATAAATTAGGAGACTTTTTTGATTTATATCGAATTCTTTAACAAGTAGTTCCTCTCCACTATCTGAAATATAAAGAAAAAGTGAATTTTTCAATAGAGACTTTTCTTTATAAATTAAATTTTTTTCATAAAGATTCTTCACTATAATATTAACAGTGGATGGAGCTAAATAAGCAACTTCACTTAACTTAAGTGATGTAATACCAGGAAAGGCATCAATAATCCATAAAGCTCTAAACTGAGGGTATGTAAGTTTGAAAGGCAAAAGTAGATTTCTATGATTATTTACTATAGTCAAAATAAACCCTCTTAGAAGATTATAAAAACAAATAAGCTTTTTAAGTATACGATTTGATTTAGAATTAAAATCCATAAAATCAATCTCTAATCCTGATTCATTAACTTTCTCTATATATTCAAATAAAAACATATTATTTGACTGTATAGTTACTGATTTAAATATGTCTATAGTAAAATTCAAATCATCCTCATCAACAATAGATAGAATTTCTATTAGGGCAAATTTATCTTGTTTTTTCATCTGGTTTATTTTAATAATATTATGTCCCTCTTCAGTTAAATTTAATGCATATAATTTTTTATTTACAGTCTCTTCTTTTATAACTAAATCTTTTTCCATTAACAGTTTAAGCATCCTCGTTACCGTAGGTGGTGACCAACATCCTATTTTCGCAATCTCCCCAAGGGATATGCCTTGAAATATTTTTATAATCCATAAGACTCTTAATTGTGGTAATGTAACACCTGTTTTTTCAACAAAATCATTATAACTCCATTCTATATTCAAAAATAGATATCTTGATAAATTATAAAATTCATGAATATCAAATAGCTTGTTTCTAAAATCCATATTATATCCTTTCATAAATAGTAATTGTTTAAAGAAATAAACATGTATAATATTAGCATAATCTTATACAATAAATCAAATATCATATTATATTATATTATCAAATTATGTTGTTTTAATCCATAAAATAAGTTACACTAGAATAAGTTTGTTGTTTCAACATTCGTATACTAACTAATTATCATAGGAGGTCGAAACTTGTTTATTCCAAAATTAATTACATGTCTAAAAGATTATAGTAAAGAACAATTCATTAAAGATTTTATCTCAGGGATTATAGTTGCAATCATTGCATTGCCACTAGCAATTGCTTTAGCCATCGCATCTGGAGTTTCTCCAGAAAAAGGTCTATATACAGCAATCCTTGGTGGATTTATAGTATCATTCCTTGGTGGAAGTAGGGTTCAAATAGGTGGGCCTACAGGAGCTTTCGTGGTTATTGTATATGGAATTGTACAAGAATTCGGAATTGCCGGCTTAACTTTAGCAACAATAATGGCAGGAATTTTTCTTGTTATAATGGGATTTTTAAAATTCGGAAGTTTAATAAAATTTATTCCATCCTCAATAACTACAGGTTTTACAAGTGGTATAGCCATAGTTATTTTATCTACTCAAGTTAAAGATTTTTTTGGCTTGCAAATGGAAGAAGTACCTTCTGAATTTGTAGAAAAATTAATAGCTTTTTTTAAGGATTTTCATACAATTAATTATCAGAGTTTATTTATATCGTTATTAACTCTAGTAATAATTATATTTTGGCCGAAAATAAGTAAAAAAGTACCCGGAACTTTGATTGCAATAATCATAGTAACTTTAATAACTATGATTTTTAATTTAAATATTACTACTATAGGAAGCCAATTTGGACAACTTTCCTCGGCACTTCCAAGTTTTGCTCTTCCAGCAATTAGTTTTGATATGGTAAATGTACTAATGCTTCCAGCATTAACAATTGCCGTTCTAGGTTCAGTTGAATCTTTATTATCAGCTGTTGTTGCTGATGGAATGATTGGATCTAGTCATAGATCTAATATGGAATTAGTAGCACAAGGAGTTGCAAATGTTTTTTCAGGAGCTTTTGGTGGTATACCAGTAACGGGTGCTATTGCAAGAACAGCAGCAAATGTTAAAAACGGAGGAAGAACACCAGTAGCAGGTATAGTTCATGCATGTGGATTACTACTTATTATGTTACTGTTTATGCCTTATGTAAAATTGGTTCCAATGTCCTCTTTAGCAGCTGTACTAGTTGTAGTTTCATATAATATGGGAGAATGGGAAACCTTTAAAACATTATTAAAATCTCCTAAGAGTGATGCACTAGTCTTTCTAGTTACATTTATTTTAACTGTTTTCTTAGATTTAGTTGTCGCAATAGGAGTTGGTATGGTACTTGCATCTTTCCTATTCATGAAGAAGATGTCAGATATTACAGAAGTAAAATACATACTAGATGATGAAGAAGACAAAGATGCAAATGAATTTATTGAAAATATAAAAATGTCTGAACATATTACAATGTATGAAATAAGTGGATCTTTCTTCTTCGCAGCAGCAAATAAATTTGTAAGTGCTATGAAAGAAATGGGGTCTCCTCCAAGAATATTAATAGTAAAAATGAGCAAAGTACCCTTTATGGATGCTACAGCATATCATTCTTTAAGAATGTTATATGATTTCTGCAGAAGTAATCATACAAAAGTGATTATATTAAAAATTCAGGATCAACCATTAAGTATGCTTAAAAAATATGGATTTGTGGAAACAATGGAAGAAAAGAATTTTTGTGACACAGTAGATGGAGCCATTGAAAGAGCAAATGTTATATTAGATAAAACTGAAAATAAAGTCAGCTAAATCTAAACTAGACTTTATAAAAAGTTTAAGAATAAAAACTTAGCTATAATAATACCTATAGACTACACAGACCATTAATAAGTGTTTAGTCTGTAGGTATTTTTTTGTATAATAAAATTATTCATCACAAGTTCTGCTAATATCAAAACTTGTGATAACTTTGCAAATGAAGGTCTCTTTGCTATACTAAAGGTATGAGATTTACATAAATTAAAAACATCTAGCTATGTTTTAGCACAGATACTATAACATCAGCTACTATGATAGTAAATAAGATCTTATAATGGAGGATTTTTTATGATAATCGACTGGCTTAAAGATTTTAATCCCGTAGTTCAAGCTCTTTTTGCAACACTATTTACTTGGGGTTTAACTGCTTTAGGTGCATCCTTAGTATTTCTATTTAAATCTATAAATAGAAAAGTACTAAATGGCATGCTTGGTTTTGCAGCAGGAGTTATGATTGCTGCCAGCTTTTGGTCCTTATTAGCTCCTGCTATAGAGATGGCCGAACAAACAAATACACCAGGGTGGATACCTGCAGCGGTAGGATTCTTAGCCGGTGGTGCTTTTCTTTTTAGCGTAGACAGAATTTTACCACATCTACATCTTAGTCAACCAATAGAAAAAGCAGAAGGGATCAAAACTAGTTGGCAAAGAAGTATCTTATTGGTATTAGCTATAACTTTGCATAACATACCTGAAGGCCTTGCTGTTGGAGTTGCATTTGGTGCCGTAGCAGCTGATATACCATCCGCCTCCTTAGCCGGAGCTGTTGCACTAGCAATAGGAATCGGTATTCAAAATTTTCCAGAAGGAGCTGCAGTTTCTATTCCATTAAGACGAGAGGGATTCTCTCGATTTAAAAGTTTTATGTACGGTCAAATGTCAGGTATAGTAGAACCAATAGCAGGAGTAATAGGTGCTTTTGCAGTAATCTCTATGAAACCTATTCTTCCTTATGCTTTATCTTTTGCAGCAGGAGCTATGATTTTTGTAGTAGTTGAAGAATTAATACCTGAATCACAACAGGATTCAAATACAGACATTGCAACTATAGGCGCTATGATAGGCTTTGTAATTATGATGGTGTTGGATGTAGCTTTAGGATAATTTTAAAAATAACAACCGTATACTTATAATATATTATAAATAAAGCAGGTATGAGAAAAATCTCATGTCTGTTTTTATTTTTTTATACTCATATAAATTCTATAAAAAAATACCTATAGCTAGATACTTCCTTCAAAGTGTCTAGTCTACAGGTATCATGTTAAATAATGATTTATACTATTCTATCTATATTATATTTCAATAATTACTGGTAAAATAATAGGTCTTCTTTTTGTTTTATTATATAAGAATTCTCCTAGAGCATATTTTATGTTGGATTTTATTATAAACCAATCTGTAATTTTCTTTTCCATACATTTATCTAACTCTGTTTTTACTACATCTCTTGCTTCGTTTAATAGATCTCTAGATTCTCTTTCATAAACAAACCCTCTTGTAACAATATCAGGTCCTGAAAGCACACTAACTGAGGCTTTATCTATTGCTACTACCACTGTTATAATTCCATCCTCTGATAGATGTTTTCTATCTCTAAGTACTACATTCCCTACATCACCTATACCAAGTCCATCAATCATAATAGAACCTGAAGGTACTATTCCAGCTTTTCTAGCTCCATTTCTACTTAACTCAAGTATTTGTCCTGTTTCTAACATGAATATATTCTTAGGATCCATTCCAAGACCTTCAGCTAATAATGCATGTTGTCTAAGATGTCTATATTCACCATGAACAGGAATAAAGAACTTAGGTTTTATCAAGGTATGCATTAATTTTAATTCTTCTTGACAAGCATGCCCTGAAACATGGACTTCTTCAATTGCGTTATAAATTACATCTGCGCCCTTTTGTAAGAGTGCATCTATAAGCTTTGATATTAACTTTTCATTTCCAGGAATAGGTGAAGCAGAAATAATTACTGAATCTCCCTTTTCAATTGCAATTTTTCTATGAGTTGATGATGCAATTCTTGAAAGAGCAGCCATTGGTTCTCCTTGGCTTCCTGTAGTTATAATAGTTATTTTATCAGCAGGATATTTATGAATATCATCTACACTTATAAGTTGACCTTCTGGTAAATGCATATAACCTAGTTCCATTGCTATAGCAGATATTTTTTCCATACTTCGTCCACTAAAGGCAACTTTTCTTCCATAAGCTAAAGAGGATTTAATAATTTGTTGAACTCTATTAATATTTGATGCAAAAGAGGCTACAATTACTCTACCCTTTGCATTTCCAAAAATTCTCGTTAAATTTTCTCCTATAATTTTTTCTGAAACTGTATATCCAGGGCGTTCAGCATTAGTACTGTCTGCCATTAATAGGAGTACTCTCTGATTTCCTAATTTTGCAAAACGTTGAAGATCTATAACTTCTCCATCTATAGGAGTATAGTCTATTTTAAAATCTCCTGTATGAATTATTATTCCTTCTGGAGTATGTATAGCTATGGCACATGCATCTGCTATACTATGACAAGTTCTTATGAATTCCACTTTGAAATGTTCAGTTTTAATTTGCAATCCTAGCTTAATTTCATTAAGTGTGCAGTCAGCAAGCATCCTATGTTCCTCAAGTTTGCTTTTTACTAAACCTAAAGTCAATTTTGTACCATAGACTGGAACATTAAGTTGTTTCAAAAAGTATGGAAGGCCCCCGATATGATCTTCATGACCATGAGTTAAAAATATACCCTTCACTTTATCTTTATTATTTAATAAGTATGTTATATCCGCTATTACTAAATCTACACCATACAGTTCTGCTCCGGGAAAAGCTAATCCACAGTCAATAATAACTATTTCATTATCATATTCTATAACTGTAAGATTCTTTCCTATTTCTCCTAGACCTCCTAGAGGAATTACTTTTACTTTGCTTTTATTTTTTATTACCATTAAATCTCCTATCTGGCACGAACCTTATTTTACCTAAATGTTCTTTACCATTAATTTTTTTATTTTTGCTTACATTCTTTGAATATATTTTTAATTTTGTTTAGTTAATGACAGCACAAAACAATTCACTTATAATAATTAATAACAATACTTATTGTTACTTTAATTTTTACATAATTTCTTTTATATATACATCTTATTAAATATGAATACCCTCTACTTAAAATCCGATTAACAGTATAACTAAAACAAATAACAATTACTCAGTGCAACAAAAGAGTAATTGTATATTAAGTGTTACTGTACCAATAATAAACTCAATTACATATTAATATAACTCGACGTATTTTTCTTTACTATTATGTATTTGTATAACAAAATAATCTTTAGTAGCTAACTTACATTTTGATTAGGTAAGTATACAAACTCATTTCTATTGTTTACTGTGCATAAAAAAACTTGAATAAATATAGTATCTTTGTTTTTAATCAATTCGCTAAATTTATATTCATTCATCTTCTTTTATCTGTATTACCTAAAGCTTCTTACCTAAAAATTAATTGCTTACAATCTTTTCTCATGTTTGAACTTTTCTATATGTTCACTAAGATTACTTCTTTTTATTCTCCAGTGACTTCCAATCTTAAAAGTTGAAATTTTCCCCTCTTATGTTAATTTATATGTAGTTACTTCACTAATCTTAAAATACTCAATAACTTCACTTTACATACTATAATTCACTTCATTATATACTATAATTTATAAATAATCAATTTTAATTATGAATGGTTTATTTTTTTGACAAATAGCAACCATAAGATTGTACTTTTTATCCCGAATGGGATTTCGATAATATTATTTAGCTGATTATACATCGTCACTTTTTTTAAATATGATCGTATCAAAAGTTCAATATCCTGCACCGGAAGCGAATAATAAAGAATCCTATACATAAACTTTTCTAAGTATAGGATCCTTTTTTTAATTCTTTAAAATCAGCTTTTTTTATTTCACAATTAAGACTGGACACTTAGCCCTTTTTACTATTTTATGACTGACACTTCCTAACACCATTTCTTGCACTGCATTAAGACCACGACTACCTATAACTACTAACTCAAACTTTCCTTCATTTGCGTAGTCTACAATTACTTCTCCTGGTTCGCCACGTAATATTTTTATTTCATAGGCTAAATTATTCAATTTCAACTTTTCTTCAATAGGTAAAAGTTTCTTTCGTCTTGCTAATTCTAAATCTTCTTTTCCTTGAGAATGAAGAACTTCCTTTTTTGCTTGTGAAAAATCAACTACAACTACAACTTCAATCATACATTTATCGCATAATGAAGCGATTTTTATTGCTTCTTGTGCTGCTCGAAGTGAATTTTCTGAGCCATCCACAGCTAGTAATATATTTTTATACATTATTTACACCCCTAATCTTATATTATTATACATCGGCTAATATCTAATGATATATTAATGTGCTGATACCTTTGCAGTTGGATTATTATGTACAGCTAGTCTATCTAACAGATTTTTGCTAGAAGAATTTAGTCCTTGAAGCATGACTTCATTATTATTACTACGATATTTGATGACGATTTTATCAATAGCTCCTACAGCTGAGTCATCCCACACATGTGTATTTGAGAAATCAATAATAATATTTGTATTTTTTATATTTAGATCAAATGCTTCCACGAATCCTTCAACAGATGCAAAAAATAATTGACCTTCTATATTAAATATAATATCTTCGTTTATTTTTTGCTGAATTACTTGTATTTTTGAAATTTTAGCAACAAAGAATAGTGCACTTAATATAACACCGACAATAACTCCTTTTGATAAATCATCTGTTGCAACTACTATAATAACGGTTGTTAACATAACAGCAGAATCACTTTTAGGTGCTTTTCTTAAATAAGAGAAGGAAGACCAATCAAAAGTACCAATGCATACCATAATCATAATACCTACAAGAACAGGCATTGGAATTTGTACAACTAAATCACCTAATACAATAATTAAAAACATTAGGAATACTCCTGCCACAAAAGTGGATAATCTACCACGTCCTCCTGATTTCACATTAATCATAGATTGACCAATCATTGCACAACCTGCCATACCACCAAAGAAACCTGTAATGATATTCGCAATTCCCTGTCCTCTTGATTCTCTGTGTTTATCACTCACCGTATCAGTCATATCATCTACAATTGTTGATGTTAATAAAGACTCTAATAAACCTACAATAGCTAAAGCAATAGAATATGGGAATATTATTTTTAATGTCTCAAAAGAAAATTGAACCTCTGGTATGAAAAACCTAGGTAATGATTTTGTAATAGTGCCTAAGTCTCCAACAGTTCGTAAGTCCAAATCCATAAAAATAGCCACAGCTGTTAACAAAATAATAGCTATCAATGGTGCTGGAATAGATTTAATAAATCTAGGTAATATATAAACAATTAACAATGTAATTGCTACAAAAACATACGTCATACTAGAAATTCCAATAAAATGAGGTACCTGAGCCGTAAAAATTAAAATTGCTAACGCATTTACGAACCCTATCATAACAGCTCGTGGAATAAATTTCATTACTTTGGCTATTTTAAATATACCAAAAATTAATTGTATAATACCTGTTAATATTGTTGCTGCTAATAAATAATTAAGTCCATGCTCCTTCACTAAAGGAACCATTAGTAATGCCATTGAACCTGTTGCTGCGGAAATCATTCCAGGACGCCCACCTACAAATGAAATAATAACTGCAATACAAAAAGATGCATATAATCCAACCATTGGATCAACTCCTGCAATAATAGAAAATGCAATTGCTTCTGGAATTAATGCTAGTGCTACAACAATTCCTGCAAGGATATCCCCTCTAATATTTGAAAACCATTCTGTTTTTAATTTTTCAATCACTTTTTCACACACCTCATATTTATATTTTTTACTTTTAACTCTCATAAAAGTCCACTTTGCAACTCATTAAAAATAGCTTAGCATATTTCGTCCCAAAAAGGAACCATTTTAAAACTTATTTTTACAAACAAAACTTATGTTATAATAAAAGAAAAGCTTTAGGTATTAGGAGAACACGTATGTTAATTGGATATATGAGACCATATCAAGAAGATTTGAAATGTGAGGATCAACTAGATAACTTAAAAGAAGAAAATTGTACAACCATTATTTCAGAGGAACATTCATCAGCAAAAAAAAGAACACAGCTACAAAATATAATAAGTCTCCTTAATAAGGATGATAAAATAGTAGTTACAAAACTTTTCACCTTAGCTGATTCAACACGTCATTTAGTGGAGCTATTAGAAATAATTGATAGTAAGAATGCTTATTTTCAATCTCTTACTGATGGGATCGATACAAGTAATACAGATGGATATAATTTTACTGATATTGTAAAACACCTTGTTAAATTTCAAAGTGATGTAATAAGCGAAAACACAAAAAAAGGATTATATGAAGCAAAACAAAAAGGAATTACTACAGGACGACCAAGAAAATCTGATGAAAATGTGAAGCGTGCTATTGTTATGTATCAAAGTAAGAACCATAGTCTGACTGAAATTAAAAATGAAACCGGAATTAGTAAATCTACATTATATAGATATTTAGAAAATTAAATATCTTTATTATTATCCAAAAATTTTACTCAAAGAAATAAACGTAAGCGTCAAATAACTCATCACCTAGGACTGGCAGTAAATTAATGTGATAATACTCCTATACTTAGTAGGAGGTAATTTGCATGGCAAAAAGAAGATCTAAAGAAGAATGGATGATACTTGTAAA
>NZ_PVXQ01000046.1 GCF_002995745.1 Clostridium vincentii
ATATATTTGAATTAAAGAAAGAGATTACATATATTCTGTAAATTATAATATGGGGAGCCGTATGCGGGAAATCCGCACGTACGGTTCTGAGAGGGGCCAGGGAAATGATTCCCTGGTCTACTTACCGTATTTATTTTTACATGTATATAAAAATAAACTACTAGTGGATATAATAGACATGGTGTTAAAAGAGAGGATCTTTATCAAATGTATGCTTATTTAACAAGGTATCCTAATGTTAAAACAGTTATACTTTTATATCCGCATAATGAAAAAGTAGAAAGAGAAGATAAAAAGTATCTTGAATCTTGGTATTTAGATAATGATAAATCTAAGAAAATTAGGGTTTATACTGTTGATTTAGAATCGGAAGAAATAACTAATAAATGTTTAAAAGAGATTATTAGAGATATTGAATAGAATTGGTGAACAAATTAAAGTAGTATAAGGAGGATTATCATGCCTTTTCAAATCGTTCATAATGATATTACGAAAATGCATACAGATGCCATCGTAAACGCAGCAAATTCTGCCTTGCAGATGGGTGGGGGTGTTTGTGGAACAATTTTCATAGCAGCTGGAGCAGAAAAATTGCAGAGCGAGTGCAAACAGAAAGGCAAGTGTCCGGTAGGACATGCTGTGATTACAAAAGGATATGCACTTGCTGCAAAGTATGTCATCCATGCAGTTGGTCCCGTTTGGAATGGTGGAAATAAGGGAGAAGCGAAATACTTAGCAGCTGCCTATGGTAGATCTTTAGAAATTGCAAAAGAACACCATCTGGAGTCTATTTCATTTCCTTTGATTTCTTCTGGTATTTATGGGTATCCAAAAGAAGAAGTACTGCAAATTGCTATAGCAACCATCAGCGAGTTTTTATTACATAATGATATGGATGTATATTTGGTAGTGCTTGACCGGAAAGTAGTATCCCTTAGTGAAAAGTTGTTTTCTGATATCAGCAGTTACATAGATACCTATTATGAGGATACTGAAAACTCTGAGCTGTATCAAAATGTACGAGATGTTCAGAGTGAATTTTTACAAGAATATAAGGAAGAGGAACTTAACAAAATATCAATGCCAACTCCAATAAACGAATCCGCAACAAATATTTCTAAAAGAAGTCTTGAAGAGGTTCTTAGCCATATGGATGAAACCTTTTCTGAAATGCTTTTAAGAATTATAGATGAAAAAGGCAAGGGCGATGTTGAAGTTTATAAAAAGGCAAATATAGACCGTAAGCTATTCTCTAAGATTCGTAGTAATAAGGACTATAATCCAAAGAAAACTACAATTTTGGCACTTGCTATTGCATTAGAACTTTCTTTAGATGAAATAAAGGATTTGTTATCGAAGGCAGGATATTCTTTATCATCCAGTCATAAGTTTGATGTAATCATTCAGTATTTTATTGAAGCAGAAAACTATGATATATTCACAATCAATGAAGCACTATTTTGTTTTGAACAATCACTTCTTGGTGCGTAAATTACAATGTCGCTTCTAAAGCGACCGAAGACCTCCCTAGGTGTATTATTCTATATTTAGAAAGAATAATACATCTAGGGAGGTCTTTTAGTATGAAGAAAAATTTAACAGAACTTGTATTTATTATAGACAGAAGCGGATCTATGGCTGGATTAGAGGACGATACAATGGGAGGTTATAATGCCGTGATTACGAAACAAAAGAAAGAAGATGGGGAAGCAAATGTTACTACTATTCTTTTTGATGATCAAGTAGAAACATTGCATGAGCGTATATCCATACAGGATATTAAGCAAATGACGGAGAATGAATACTATGTGCGTGGTTGTACTGCATTATTAGATGCCATTGGAGAGACTATTAGCTATATGGGCAATGTACAAAAGTATGCTAAGTCGGAAGAAAGAGCAAATAAGGTGTTATTCATTATTACTACTGATGGGTACGAGAATTCAAGCAAAGAGTATTCATATGACAAAGTGAAAGGTCTGATAGATCGTCAGAAGACAAGATATGATTGGGAGTTCTTATTTTTAGGTGCTAATATTGATGCTATATCTACAGCAGAACGGTTTGGAATCAGCAAGGAATTTGCAACCAACTATGTTCCGGATAAACGAGGAACAAAGTTAAACTATGAAGCAATGAATGTGGCAATTTCCTGTTGTCGAGCCGAGATGCCACTTGATAAAAGTTGGAAAGAAGAAGTAGAAAGGGATTATAAGTCAAGAAATAAGAAACATTAACTATTTTACTTGGTTATTGCCTTTATCTTCATTATTTGTTCATGATCATTGACAGAATGGGCGAAAACTATCAACATTTGTCTATTTATGATATTATACATTTATGGTTATTATAATGAAATTATATAAGGAGGAATATGAATGGAGTCGTTCACAAATATAGTCAATCAAATCGATGGATGGATATGGGGTATACCACTCATTGTTTTATTGTTTGGAACTCATGTATTCTTAACTTATAGACTTAAATTTATTCAACGGTACATATTTAAAGCTATAAAGTTATCAATAACAAAAGATGAATATGGTCATCATGAGGGGGATGTAAGCCAATTTAGTGCGTTAACAACAGCACTTGCAGGTACTATGGGAACTGGAAACATAATTGGTGTGGCAACAGCAATTGGTATTGGTGGCCCCGGTGCAGTCTTTTGGGTCTGGTTAACAGGTCTTTTTGGAATAGCTACAAAATATTCAGAGGCGTTACTATCTGTTAAGTATCGTGTTAAAACAAAGGATGGTACAATGGCTGGTGGTCCTATGTATGTTTTAGAGCATGGACTTAAGTCAAAATGGGGTGGAGTAGCCTTTGCATTATTTACAAGTATTGCAGCTTTTGGTATTGGATGTATGGTACAAGCTAACTCCGTATCTGCAATGGTATATGAAACCTTTAATGTTCCAACTTGGATTACAGGAATTGTAATAGCTGTATTAGTAGCAATTGTTATATTGGGTGGAATAAAGAAAATAGCTAAGGTTTGTGAAATTCTAGTTCCATTCATGGCCATATTCTATTTTATTGGACTTCTTATACTTCTTGTACTGGGATATAAAACTGTTGGAAGCACAATAGCGCTAATATTTAGGGATGCCTTCTCACCTCAGGCAGCAACTGGTGGATTTGCTGGAGCAGGAGTTATGATGGCAATGAGATTTGGTATTTCCAGGGGCCTTTTTTCAAATGAATCAGGTCTTGGTAGTGCACCAATAGTCGCAGCAGCAGCACAAACAAGAAACCCAGTTAAGCAAGCATTGGTTTCAGCAACAGGCACCTTTTGGGATACAGTTGTTGTGGCTGCATTGACGGGCATAGCCATTGTAAATTCAGGTTTTTGGCAAAAAGGTTTAGAGGGTGCTGCACTTACTAAAGCAGCATTTTCAGCAATACCTGTTGTAGGACCTATAATGTTAACAATAGGACTTATTACACTTGTGTTTTCAACTATACTTGGTTGGTCATATTATGGAGAAAAAGCAATTGAATACTTATTTGGCAAAAAAGCTATTGTGCCATATAGAATATTTTGGGTCATATTTATTTATATTGGATCAGTGTTTTCAATTTCTCTGGTTTGGGGACTCGCAGATATATTTAATGCATTAATGGTAATTCCAAATCTAGTTGCCTTACTTATACTAAGTCCTGTAATTGTAAGTGAAACTAAGAAATATTTATGGAATGATAATATAGAAGCAGTAGATAGTGAGCCAATAAGAGTAATTGATGAAAATGGAAAAATTATTAATGAAAAGGAAAAAAATCTTCCAATGGAATAGAATCCAAATTATTGGGGGGTATAGTACTACAATGAAGAGGAAGTGTTTAAAAATAATTTAAACACTTCCTCTTTATTATTATTTCTGATGATGTTTTAAATACCCTTAATGGTATGAACATAAAGTGTACAAGGATATACGGTGCAAATCAATATGAAACTTCTATTTTTATTTTACTTGGTTATTGCCTTTATCTTCGTTGTTTTTACCTTTATTTTTTTCAGTATTACTCTTATCATTTCTGTTCTTGTTGTATTGAGAACTAGCCATTAGTATCACCACCTTACTTTATTTTTTATTATTTGCGGAAAGAGTTTACGTTATTCATCTTTGCAAATGAATTTTAGAAAGTAAGCTTCTAGTACAATCATTTTTATTCCCAGTAAATTAAACTCCAATTTCCCACCCAAGGGCTTGTTGAATCAAGCTCTTTTTGTTAACATAAGAAGAGAACGATAATAAAGGAGAAATTAAATGAATTTAGTTACATTAGACAATATAAAGAAAAGTTATAGCGAAAAAATGCTATTAAATGATGTTACCCTAAGCATTAATGATGGAGATAGAATTGGTGTTATAGGAATAAATGGAGCAGGTAAATCTACTTTGCTTAAAATAGTTGCTGGAGTTGATGAATTTTTCGAAGGTAGTATAACAAAAGGAAGAAATATTAACATAGAGTATATGTCCCAAAATCCAAAAATAACAGAAGATGCAACAGTATTAGAACAAATGTTCATAGGTGAAACTAATAGTCTTAAGTTACTTCATGACTATGAAGAGATAGTTAGCAGGATGGGTAGTGAACATAGTGAAGAATTAAATGATAAATTAGCTGAACTTCAAGAGATAATAGATGCTAAAAACCTTTGGGATATAGAAAGTGAAGCTAAAACTATATTAAATAAATTAGGAATTACTGAATATGATGATATTATGAAAAATTTATCTGGCGGTCAAAGAAAGAGAGTTGCTCTAGCTACAGCTCTTATAACACCTTGTGAATTACTTATTTTAGATGAGCCTACCAATCATTTAGATGCAGATTCTATTGAATGGCTTGAAGAATATCTAAATTCAAGAAGCGGAGCTCTTCTTATGATTACCCATGATAGGTATTTCTTAGATAGAGTATCAAACAGAGTAATAGAATTAGATAGAGGAACTCTTTATGCTTATGATGGTAATTATACAAGTTTCTTAGAAAAGAAGATGGAAAGACAACTAAGAGAAGAGTCAGAGGAATCTAAGAGACAATCCCTTTTAACAAAAGAATTAAAGTGGATAAGACGAGGAGCTAAGGCTAGAACTACTAAACAAAAGGCTAGAATTCAAAGATTTGATGAGCTTGTGAATACTGAATATATAAAACCACAAGCTGATATAGATATTAACTTTATTGGAACAAGACTTGGAAAGAAAGTAATAGAGCTTGTAGATATAAATAAAGCCTTTGATGAGAGAACTCTTATACGTGACTTTAATTACATATTCACAAAAGAAGATAGAATTGGTGTTATTGGTAAGAATGGAGCAGGTAAGACTACTCTTATAAATATATTAAGAGGTAAGCTTCAAGTAGATAGCGGAGAGATCGAAATTGGAGAAACTGTAAAAATAGGATGTTTCGCTCAAGATGATAATCATATGGATGATAAGATGAGAGTAATTGATTATGTAAAAGAGGGTGGAGAATATATCCCTGTAGCAGATGGAAGTAAAATCATGGCTTCTATGATGTGTGAAAGATTTTTATTTGATGGAACTATGCAATATACTAAAATAGAGAAATTATCTGGAGGAGAGAGAAGAAGACTTCACCTTCTTAGAATTTTAATGGAGGCTCCAAATGTTCTTTTACTAGATGAGCCAACCAATGATTTAGATATAAGTACATTAACTATACTGGAGGATTTCCTTGATAGTTTTGTTGGAGTGGTTTTAGTAGTATCTCATGATAGATATTTCTTAGATAGAATTTGCAATAAGATGTTCTCATATCGAGATGGTGGCGAGATAAAGATATATAATGGTAACTATAGTGACTACCAAATTTCATATGAGATAGAGAAGGCTAATATTATTGAGGAACAAAAAAAAGAAAAGAAAGCTACACCTATAAAGGGTAAGGAACAAAAACCAAAGTTTACCTTTAGTGAAAGCAAAGAATATGATGAGATTCAAGGTGTAATTGAAACTATAGAGAAGAAGATAATTAAGGTTGAAGAAGATATGGTTAAAAATGCTACAAACTATGGAAAACTTCAGGACTTAAATAAAGATAAAGCTAAACTTGAAGCAAATCTTCTATTAAGCTATGAACGTTTTGATTATTTAGAAGCAATAGCTACTAAAATAGAGGAATACAAAAATACTAAAAGTTAATTGAGAAGAGGTTTTTTATGGAATTACATATTACCGTAAAGGGGCAAAAAGAGCCCATAATATTTAGTGGAGATAGAATTGATGTTCTTGACTTTCAATTGGAGGGCACTAAATATAAACAAATTAGATATTTTAGGAAGGGCCTTTCAAAGTCTGAATATATATCAGAAGGACTAATTAAAAAAATGAGGGAAATTAATAAGTAGAGACATAATAACAGTGTACTATTATAGTTTTCTAGTTCATATACTAATAAAAAAGATACCTACAGCATTTTGTTAAATAATTATGTATCTTGAAAAAGACACCTACAGCTTTAGATAATTCAGCGAGGTGTCTTGTCTTTTTTATTTTGTAATAGGAGGCTAGATTTACTATGAACTTTGAATTTTTAAATTCTATAAAAAGAGAGTTTATTTCCACTGATTTATATGAAGATTTAGAATGTTATCCCCGTATGGAAGATGCTAACGATGATGCTCTTTTAAATTTTTATGCAAAAGCAGGATTCCTAAGAGAAGAAAAAAGTGAAGAAATAATAAATATTTTTATGGAGGCCTATGACGAGGATCCTTTCTCTGCTATGAAATTATTATTTTATGTAAGGGATAAGGAAGAGGGTCTTGGAGAACGAAGAGTATTTAGAACTATTTTAAATCATCTTGGAAAACTAAACAGTTCATATCTAAAAGTAAATATAAATTTAATTCCAGTATTCGGAAGATGGGATGATTTATATAGTCTTTTTGATACAGCTCTTCAGGGACATGCTATTAGATTAATCAGAAAGCAAATAGGATTAGATCTAAAAATAAAAGATCCATCTACATTAGCTAAGTGGTTAAAATCTGAAAATGCTTCCTCAAAAGAAACAAAAACTTTAGCAAGAAAAACTAGACTAGCTTTAGATTTAACCTCTAAGGAATATAGGGTGTTACTTTCTACTTTAAGAAAAAGGGTTAATATTGTGGAGTCCTCTATAAGTGAAGGTAAATGGAATGAAGTTAAGTATGGAGACCTAAGTTCTGGGGCAATGCATAAATATTATAAGTCCTTTTTAAAGCATGATAGACAAAGATATATTGATTATTTAAATGTACTAAATAGTGATAAAATAGGAAAAGTTGGACTCGTTATAAACCCTAAAAGTTATTTTCCATATGATTTAATTTCAGGAATAGTAAAGGATTCAGAAGACTTTAGTAAATCTTATTTTTGTGATTTGTGGAAAGATATGCCGAGTTATACTGGGAATATAGGAGAAGATACTTTAGTATGTTTAGGTCTTTCTGAAAGGAGTTCAAATAGAAAATATAAAATGCCTGCTTATTGTGGAGGCGTTGGAACTATTCTTCATTTATTAGATAAAAATATAGGGGCATATAGTGAACATATAATAACTATGAATCCTAAGCCAAATCTTATAAAAGTTAAAGGTGATACTCTTTTAAAAAGAATAAAAGAAATTGAGAAAAGCTCATTAACAAATGAAATAAATGTAGAGACAGCTTTAGATTTAGTGCTTTTTGCAGCAATAAAGAATAATATAAACAAAAATAAAATGCCAAAAAGACTTTTATTTATCTTAGATGATAAGTGTAAGTTAACTTATTTAAATCATAAAAACAACTCGAAGAAAACACATTTTTTACATGAGGATCAATATGAAAAATTCAAAAATAAGTGGAGTCTGAGCGGTTATGAAATGCCGGAAATATGTTTTTGGAGAATAGATGCCTATAGAGATAGCAGCAAGATTATTGTAGATAGTAATAATTTTAAATATGCATCAGGGTATTCCAATGAGATTTTTAAAGCTGTAGTTAGTGGAAATCAAATTTATTCTAATGTTTTATTAGATAAAATTTTACTTGGTTTCAGATATAATTCAATAAAAGAAGAAGGCTAAATTAACATATATTTCCTTGGAAATATATGTTAATTTATTTTGAGCAATATTATAAAAATAGGTTTATAGAGCGAAGTACGTTATAATGATTAGTAGAATCAACAGAATAGGAGATATATAATATGAGTAAAATATTAGTACTAGCTGAAAAACCTTCAGTAGGTAGAGAATTAGCTAAGGTTTTAAAATGCACAAATAATAAGGGCGGATACATAGAAGGAAATAATTATGTAGTAACTTGGGCACTTGGCCACTTGGTTGGACTTATGGACCCCGAGGGTTATGGAGAAGTTTATAAGACTTGGAGTTTAGAAACATTACCAATGTTACCACCATATATGAAGCTTTCAATTCTTAAAAAGACAAATGCCCAATATAATGAGGTTAAGAGGCAGATATTAAGACCTGATATTGGAGAAATAGTTATAGCAACAGATGCTGGGCGTGAAGGCGAACTTGTAGCTCGTTGGATTATTGAAAAGGTAGGATCGAAGAAACCTTTAAAAAGACTTTGGATATCTTCTCAAACTACTAAGGCAATTTTAGATGGTTTTAAGAATTTAAAGGATGCAAGGGGTTATGAGAATTTATTCAAGGCGGCTGTATGTAGAGCTCAGGCTGATTGGCTTGTAGGTCTTAATGTAACTAGAGCCTTAACATGTAAATACAATGCACAGCTATCAGCAGGGCGTGTACAATCACCAACCCTTTCTATGATAGTACAAAGAGAAGAAGATATAAGAAACTTTAAGCCTGTAGACTATTATACAATAAATGCAAAGGGCAAGGGGTTTACTTTAAATTGGGTAAATGAAAAGGGAAATGGCTCAATTCATAATGAAGAAATGGCAAATTCAATAATTAATAAGACTAAAGGACAACCAGGAGAAGTTACAGATATTAATAAATCAAATAAGAAAAGTTATTCACCAGCTTTATATGATTTAACTGAGCTTCAAAGGGATGCAAATAAGATTTGGGGATATTCTGCAAAAGAAACCTTAAATATAATGCAAAAGCTTTATGAAAGTCATAAGGTATTAACCTATCCAAGAACAGATTCAAGATATATAACAACAGACGTAGTTGCAACTATTCCTGATAGGTTAAGAGCTGTTGGTACTGGGGAATATAGGATGTATACAGAAAAGCTTATACGAGAGGGAGTTAAAGGCAAGAGCTCATTTGTAGATAATAGTAAGGTAACAGACCATCACGCTATTATTCCAACAGAGGAGAAGGGAAGTTTAGCTAATCTTAATAATGAAGAAAAGAATATCTATAACTTAGTAATTAAGAGATTTTTAAGTGTAATGCTTCCACCTTTTGAATATGAACAAACTACTGTTACTGTATCTATAAAGGGTGAAACTTTTGTGGCTAAGGGTAATATTACTAAGGAAAAGGGTTGGAAGAAGCTTTATGATAGAGATTCACATAAGGACGATGATTCAAGCCAAGAACTTCCTCCAATTTCTAAGGGAGAAAAGATTGCAATTAACTCAGTTAATCTAGTTAAAAAGCAAACAACACCTCCATCAAGATTTAATGAAGGTACATTACTATCAGCTATGGAAAATCCTCAAAAATATATGCAAATGGAAAAGGAAGCAGCTAAAACCTTAGGGGATACTGGTGGACTTGGAACAGTTGCAACTCGTGCTGATATTATTGAAAAGTTATTTAAATCATTTGTAATAGAGAAAAAGGGCAAGGATTTATTCCCAACTTCTAAGGGAAAACAATTAATGGAACTTGTCCCTTCTGATTTAAAATCACCACTTTTAACTGCAAAGTGGGAAAAACAACTAGATGATATAGCAAAGGGTAAGGCAAATTCAAATCAATTCCTTGAGCAAATGAGAGCATATGCAACTAAGATGGTTAATGATGTAAAGTTTGGAACTGCAAAATTCCATCATGATAACCAGACTGGTAAGAAGTGCCCAACTTGCGGCAAGTATCTACTTGTTGTTAAGGGTAAAAATGGGACAATGAATGTATGCCAGGATAGAGAATGTGGCTACAGAGAAAATGTTGCAAGACTTACTAATGCAAGATGCCCAGATTGTAAAAAGAAGCTTGAACTTAGAGGACAAGGAGATGGCAAGATTTATATTTGCGCATCAACTACCTGTAACTTTAGGGAAAAGGCTAGTCAATTTGAAAAGAGATTTGATAAAAATGCCAAGGTTGATAAGAGAGAAGTTAATAATTATATGAATAAGATGAAGAAGGAAGCTGAGGACTTTAGTGATAATCCTTTCGCTGCACTTCTTGGTGGAATGAAATTTGATAAAAAGTAATAGAAGTTAGGAATAATGTAATGACTGTAGATAGATTAAAGAAAAAATCTATCTACAGTTTTTTTATATAATATTCCATAAATTGTACATTGCTATGGTATTATTAGGGTTATAACCATGGAGGTGCTTAAGTTAAAATTTAGATCAGCAATAGGAGGAAATTTTATGAAAGAAAACGCAAATACGGATTATCTATGGATAGCCTATGGAATAATATTTGGTGCTGCTTTTGGACACGTAGAAATTGGGCTAATTATTGGTGCTTTATTGTTTTTTGTATTTAGTTATAGGAGAAAAAAGGATGAAAAGAGCTAAGAGCAAAATCTTAGCTCTTTTTTCATGTAAAGAATTAGATTCCATAGAGAAGTGGGATAGGGGTAAAGAGCGAGATAGTAATGTTATATGATGTAAAAAGACTTAAAAATATGCATAGAACCCAATTTAATTGAGAAGAATAATAAAAAAGTATTGACTTGGAGTTTACTACAGGTAGTATAGTAACTTTGTAGACAAATAAAGCTTATATCAGGGAGGTTATTGAAAATGAAGAAAATTAAAATAATAATTATTATAGTTCTGATAATTCTTTTAAGTGTAATTTCAGATATATTTATCAATAAACCCAGACCTATTGCTAAAACTGAAGCAACAATAACATCAAATAACGATCTTGCTTTTGCTGTATTAGGGGATATTCACCAAAATGCTGATCATCTACAGCAGACCATTAATGATCTATATACAATAAATCCTGGTATGGATGCATTAGTATTAAATGGGGATAGTGTAGATCAAGGTATTGATGAACAATATGATCTAGTGAAAAAAACTATAAGTAAAAATAAGGATTTATTACCTAGTACAGTTATAAAAAATATAGGTAATCATGAGTTTTTCAACTATGACGCAGGTCGTAATTCACCTGAACAAGTTCAAACTTATATTAATAAATATCTTGAGTTCTCTGGTGAAGAGAAAGTGTATCATGATACATGGGTGAATGATTATCATTTTATATCCCTAGGATCTGAGGATGGTAACTCAGATACAGCAGATACAACAACAGCTTATGTTTCTGAGAATCAACTAAATTGGTTAAAAGAAAAATTAGCTGAAAATTATCAAAAGGGAAAGCCTATATTTGTATTTTTGCATCAACCCTTAGATTATGGAGAGAGAGCTTGGGTTGGAGTTAAAGAAAGTGAACAAATTAGAGAGATATTATCTCAATATCCCGAAGTTATATTATTTTCATCTCATACTCATAGAGATTTAGTTGAAAGTAGTGTAATTTTAGATCAACCATTTACAATTGCTAATACTGGAGCTATTGACCATACCAAAATATGGGATACAAATGATGGAAATGGTGTAAGAACAGAACCTAATATTAAAGGATTGTATATTGAAGTTAATGGCAATACTGTTGTTATTAAAGGTAGAGATATTAAAGAAAATCAATGGATATTTACAAAGGAAATTTCTAAAGAATGATATGATTGGTTCCATTAAATATAAACTGATAACCTATTAAATTTGCATTCCCTAAAAGTATAAGCTAGGCTATAATACCTGATTTACAGTATTATAGCCTAGCTTAATTTTCTAACATTATCAGCAATAATATTTTAGGAAGTACATGGGATAATGAAAAAAATAGGTTATATGTCTTTGAGCTGGCTAATTAATACTTGACTTCATAGCTATTAGGACTGAAAATGAAAGTAAGCGGTTTTTTTCAAAAGTGTAGCACTAGAATTACTAACCTTTACCCAAATTAAATGTAATATAGTGGATTTCGTGGTTTTATATTCATGAATTAACTATCTGTAACTTTAGAGAAAAGGCTAGTCAGTTTGAAATTTGATAAAAAATAAGAGACTATTTAAGGAGCGAATATTATGATAGACAAAAATACAACTTTTATACAAAGTTCATTAGGTTCTGTATTTACTATTTTTAGTGCAGAGGAGTTAGAACAAATAACAAATAGCGATAAAAGAAGTATAGCTATTTGCGGTAAAGTTAATAAACCAGGAATAGTCGAAGTGCCAAAAGGTGCTACTCTTAGAGAGATAATAGAGCTTTGTGGAGGAATTATAAATAAAAATAATTTTAAAGCGGCTCATATTGGACTTCCATTTGGAGGATTTTTAACACAAGATAGTTTAGATAAAGAATTTGATTTTGGATCATTTTATGAAAATATTACTAGAACTATTATTATTTTATCTCAAGAAGATTGTATAATTCAGTTCGAAAAATTCTATATTGAGTATTTACTTGCAAAAATCAAAGATGGTTCTTATAAGTATTATGAAGTAGTTAAAACTGATATAACTGAAATGTTTCATATTTTGGATAGAATAAGTAAAGGTATATCTAATATGCGTGAAATATATATATTAAGAAACCTTGCAGAGACTGTAAAAGGCAAGATGAACCAAAAGCATAATACAATGGAAGAAGTAATTAGTACTTTTTATGATGAAATAGAAGAACATATAGAAGAAAAGAAATGTTATACATCACAATGTAACCATCTTATTAAATTGACAATTACAAAAAAATGCATTGGATGTGGAAGTTGTAAAAGAGCATGTCCTGTAGATTGTATACAGGGTGAAGTGAAAAAACAACATGATATAGATTATAATAGATGTACTCATTGTGGCGCATGTATATCAGCATGTCCTGTTGATGCTATTACAGCAGGAGATAATACTATTAAATTTCTTAGAGATTTATCAACACCTAATAAGGTAGTAATTACTCAAATGGCACCAGCTATAAGAGTTGCAATAGGTGAAGCATTTGGATTTGAGCCAGGAGAAAATGTAGAAAAGAAAATTGCTGCAGGTCTTAGAAAATTAGGTGTAAATTATGTGTTTGATACTTCTTGGGGTGCTGATTTGACTATAATGGAAGAAGCAGCAGAACTTCAAGGAAGACTTGAAAGATATTTAGCAGGAGACGAGGATGTTAAGCTTCCAATGCTTACTTCATGCTGCCCTTCCTGGATTAAATTTATAGAACAAAACTATGCCGATATGTTAGATGTACCTTCCACTGCAAAATCACCAATGGAGATGTTTGCAATAGTTGCTAAGGAAATATGGGCAAAGGAAAAAGGTCTTTCAAGAAATGAAGTGACCTCTGTTGCAATAATGCCATGTATAGCAAAAAAATATGAAGCATCAAGACCAGAATTTTCTGTGGAGATGAATTATGATGTTGATTATGTAATTACAACAAGGGAACTTATAAAAATATTTAAAAATTCAGGAATAGATTTAAAGGAACTTGAAGACGAAGAAATTGATCCAGTTATGGGAGAATATACAGGCGCTGGAATTATTTTTGGTAGAACAGGTGGAGTTATAGAAGCTGCTACAAGAACAGCTCTTGAAAAGATGACTGGAAAGAGAATTGATAATATAGAATTTGAGGGTCTTAGAGGATGGGATGGCTTTAGAGTTTGTGAGCTTCAAGCTGGAGCCATAAAACTTAGAATAGGAGTTGCCCATGGACTTAAGGAAGCAGCTAAGATGCTAGATAAAATAAGATCAGGTGAAGAATTCTTCCATGCCATAGAAATAATGGCTTGTGTAGGTGGATGTGTTGGTGGTGGTGGTCAGCCTAAAATAAAGGGAAATAAACAAGCAGGACTACAAAAAAGAGCAGAGGGTTTAAATAATATAGATAGATCTAAGACTCTACGACGATCAAATGAAAATCCAGAGGTTCTTGCTATTTATGAAAAGTATTTAGATCATCCATTAAGCCATAAGGCTCATGAATTACTTCATACAACATATTTCCCAAGAATTAAGAAAAATAATGATTAATTAGTATATAAATAATGATGTACATTTGAAAAAATGAAACAAAATAGTAAAAAAGCTGTGGTATACACCACAGCTTTTTGCTATTTATCTCATTTGATTATTAATGCTATAAAAACTAAGTCCGAATTGCCAATGTTTTCAATGCCATGTCCATTGCCGCTAGAGGTAAAAGTAACGTCTCCAGCTTTAACAATTGTAAGAACTTCGTTATTTGTATATTCGCCTTCACCTGAAATTATGTAATATGTTTCAATTTCATTAGTATGTTCATGATAACCTATAGAACAACCTGGTTTTAGAGTAATTTCAGCATAGAGTTCACATTTTCCTTTAAGTTCATTATCTCCTAAAAGGTATTTTATTATCACAGGACCTTTACCACCCTTAAGAAAATCGAGTACTTTTGTACTTGTAGCCATTATTGAATCCTCCTTTACATATAAATTATATACAGTATACTATAAATTTCGTCAAAATAAAACATGACATTTATTTTATTTAGCATATTCTTTATTTATAGTGTGTAATATTACTTGTGTATATCCTTTTATTATTACTATAGGTGTGATAGTATTCTTAGGAAGAGAAAGGCAGGGAATAGAATGAATAACGAAAGAAGTAAGGAAATTTTCACTAAAAACATAAATATTTTCACATTAGCAGTTATTGCTACTATGTTATGGGGAAGTGCTTATCCATCAGTAAAAATAGGATATGAATTATTTAATATAGCATCGGTTGACACCTATGGAAAAATTCTATTAGCAGGATATAGGTTTTTAATTGCTGGGGTGCTTACAATATTAATTACATCAGTAATAAGAAGGAAATTTGTCTATCCAGCTAAAAAAAACATTGTTGGAATTGGCTTATTAGGACTAATTCAAACTAGCCTTCAATACATATTTTTCTATATAGGATTATCAAATACTACAGGCGTAAAAGGAGCTATATTAAATTCAACAGGAACATTTATTGTAGTAATTTTAGCACATTTCATTTATAAAAATGATAAATTGAATGTGCAAAAGACAATTGGCTGTTTAGTAGGATTTATTGGGGTATTTATAATAAATATTGGAGGTAATACTTCCGGTAGTGGCTTCTCATTTACAGGTGAAGGTTTTATGATGTTAGCAGCTGCTACCTTTGCAATTGGATCTATAATAAGTAAGGCTGTTGCCAAAAATGAGGATTCTATGGTTATGACAGGGTATCAGCTTTCTATTGGTGGAACTGTTTTAGTTGTAATTGGATTTATAGGAGGAGGTAATTTAGCTACTCCTTCACCTTCTGCAATAATATTATTACTGTATATGGCAGTTTTATCTTCAGTTGCATTTACTATTTGGGCAGTTTTGCTCAAGTATAATAGAGTTGGGAAAATAACTATTTATAACTTTTTAGTTCCTGTATTTGGGACAATCCTCTCAGCACTTTATTTGCAGGAAAGCATATATAGTTTAAAGAATATTATTGCTTTGATATGTGTATGCTTAGGAATATATATTGTAAATAGGAGTAAAAAAGGATTGGCATTATAAATAGATAGGGGTAATATATTTATATAAGATATTATAAATTCATTTTTTTGGAGGGTAAAGTTATGAATATAGTTGCCATTTACGGAACGGAACATAGGGGTAGCACTTATAATATTTCTCAATTATTTTTAAAAAAACTAGGATCTCGAAAAAGTGAGGTTAAAGAGTTTTTTCTTCCTAAAGATATGCCGCATTTTTGTTGTGGCTGCGGTTCATGTTTTGGCAAGAGTGAGAAAGAGTGTCCTCATTATGAAAAAGTCAATCCAATTAAAGAAGCAATTGAAATGGCAGATTTAGTACTTTTTGCAAGTCCTGTTTATGTATATCATACAACTGGGCAAATGAAAACTTTGTTGGATCATTTTGGTTATCAATGGATGGTTCACCGTCCGAATGGAGCAATGTTTTCTAAAATGGCTTTAGTTATTTCTACTGCAGCTGGAGCAGGTATGAAATCTACAAATAAAGATATCACTGATAGTTTATCCTTTTGGGGAGTTGGAAAGATTTTCACTTACGGTAAAGCGGTTGCCGCAGTAAATTGGCAGGGTGTGAGTGAGAAGAAAAAAATTGAGATTGATAAATATGTAGATAAATTAGCTTCTAAAATTCTTAAAAGATCTTACAAAGTCAATCCTAGTTTAAAGGTAAAGGTTCTTTTTTATGCTATGCGCTTTATGCAAAAAACAATGACTCTGAATCCAGTGGATAAAGAATATTGGCAAAAACAAGGATGGCTTGGACGTACACGACCTTGGTAAAGAAAAATTAAATGAGAAATAATACATAGACATGCTATAATTAGAAAAATAGAATTTTGGAAGTCTATTATTTTAAAGTAAGGAGGAGATTATATTATGAATATTAAGGATTTAATTGAATTATTAGGATGGATAACAGTTATAAGTTTTAGCGTAGCGATTCTAAACTTTGTTGTAAAATATATTAATAAAAAATATATTAGTAAGTTAGGAGAAGATAAAAAGCAAATAGTCACTTTCTATAGAAAAATAATGAAATTAATTATAAAATGTCATAAGGCAGCTGGAACAATAACTGTAATTTCGGTGCTTGCTCACTTTGGTATTGCTGTATCATCTAATCGTATTAGTATAACAGGAATAATAGCCGCATTAATTATGATTTCCATATTTGCTTTAGGATTTTATGGTGCATTTATAAATAAAAATTACAAAGGTAAATGGCTTAAAGTACATAAAGTACTAGCCCTTTTATTGATAATAGCTATAGGTATTCATGTTTTATAAAAATTTAATATGGTGTTTTCTATGTTCCCTCAGACTAAAGGTTTGGGGGAGCTTTTTTTGTGGAAATGTATTGTAACAATATGTTAAGAAGATAAATAGTATATAGGGAGGTGGCAATTTGGTGAATAAAAATATTTTAAAAGAAATACATCAATACCCTTTAAAAAGTGTTAATATTCCCATAGAGCTATATGAATCTACACTTGGACGATATTTTATTGGGTATGCTGATGATTTAGTATTTGGACAAGATACAAGTGCCTGGGCAAGGCTATACAATCCAATTAATTCAGGAGTTCTTTTGCATGTAAATGTCTGGACTGTAACTGATGTTTCAGACTCAACTTTCCGTGTACAGTTTTGGTTTAATGCAACCCCTCCTAAGTCAGATGTTAAATATGCACCGGTAACTCCTACAAATTTAAGTATCCAACCACCGCCTATACCAAAGGTAGAATTACAGTATGCATCTAAGGTTATAGGTGAGCCAACTGGAGGAATTAAAGCCTTTGTTAGAAGAGCCCAGCCTGAAACAACATTGGTGGACACTGAAAACGGAAAAATAATTATTGGTGAAGGGGGTAATTTCTTAGTATTTCTATCAACACCAGAAACACCAGAACTTTTAACTTCAGGTAGAATAGCTTTTGGTTGGTGGAAAGAACCTATAAGGAATAAATGTAGATAAGATGATAATGGTTATATATAGATAGATAATTCAGATGAATAGCATTAATAATGATAGTGTAATTGATGAAATTTACTCTATAGAATAGACAATTAAAAAAAGTCTACTCTATAGGGTATTTTTTGTTATCTTAATTTAAGAGCAATAAATATTTAATAATAATAATTATCATTTACAATTGGTTATAAATATAGTAATATGGAAATATATTAAAGAGAATTGAAGTTTATTTGAAAGGAAGAGATTAAATTGGAATCTAAAATTAAAAAACTATTGCAGCCTAGAAAGTTAGGCTTGGGAATAAATGTGAAGAACCCTATAGTTATGGCACCAATGACTACTTTTTCAGCAAATGCTGATGGAACAGTGTCTGAAGCAGAGTTAAGTTATTATAAAGCAAGGTCTAAAGGTGTAGGGATAGTAATTACTGCAACAACCTATGTAAGCCCATCAGGAAAAGGGTTTCCAGGACAATTTGCGGGCTTTGATAACAACTTTTTACCAGGACTAAAAAAATTATCGGAAACTATAAAGGGAGAAGGAGCATTAGCAATTTTACAAATGGTTCATGGTGGTAGGATGGCAATGCCCACTGAAATACCCGGAGGACAAACTATTAGTGCCAGTGCAATACCACCAGAAAGACCAGGATCAATGATACCTAGAGAAATGACAGAAGCAGAAATTCAAGATACAATTAAAGCCTTTGCTAATACAACGAAATTAGCAATAGATGCAGGTTTTGACGGTGTAGAAATTCATGGGGCTAATACTTATTTATTGCAACAATTCTTTTCTCCAAGCTCCAATAGACGGGAAGATGCTTGGGGTGGAAGCTTAGAAAAAAGAATGGCTTTCCCTCTGGCAGTAATAGCTGAAGTGAAAAAGGTAGTGAAAGAAAATGGTGGAGACAATTTCATAGTGGGATATCGTTTTTCACCAGAAGAAATAGAAAATCCAGGTATAACTTTAGAAGATACCCTCTCATTTGTAGATGTACTAGCAAATCAAGGATTAAGTTACTTGCATGGTTCCTTAATGGATTTCTGGCAAAGTTCAATGAGAGATAAACTAAATACAAAACCTGTTATTTGTAAAATTATGGACAAAATATATGGTAGAATACCTTTTATTGGTGTGGGTTCTATCCATACACCTGAAGATGCTATTAAGGCATTGGAAAGCGGTGCAGAATTTATCGCTCTTGGCAGAGAACTAATTATGGAACCAGAGTGGTTAGATAAAATTCAAACAGGGAAAATATCTGAAATAAAGACTACTTTAAGTAAAAATGATAAAGAATCTTTAGATATACCAGAACCACTTTGGAATGCAATTATGAGTAAACCTGGTTGGTTTCCAGTTATAGAATAAATTTTTTATATAATTAAAGACTCCTACAAAAAGCGATTTGTCGTTATTTTGTAGGAGTCATTAGAATTATTGAGTTATTCGTGTGTAACTAAGTCACATAAATAATAAAAACTTTAAGATATAATAAATTCATAGTAGATAAAAAGATATTAATAGGGAAACAATAAATATTAAATTAAACTTTGGAGGAGATATATATGTTTGAATTTTTAAAAAAAGGAAATACAAAAGTTGTTAACGTAAATGATATTGATAATTTAATTGGGAAAATAGAATTAATTGATATAAGAGAAGACTATGAATATAAAAGTGGAAGTATTAAGAGTGCTAAAAACATTCCAATGGGTAAACTTTTAAATGAAGCAGATAAATATTTAAATAAAGACAAAGAATATTATATAATGTGTCAGTCAGGTGGAAGAAGTTCAAGAGCCTGCAATAGTCTTGCAAGGGAAGGGTTTAATGTTACTAATGTATCTGGTGGAATGGGGTCATATGTCGGATCAAAAAGAAAATAATAGAAAGACTTTTAAGGAGTCCTAAAGTGTGAAAAGAATTAATAAAGCTACGCCAATTATATAAATAGAGGCTAGGAGGAAACATAAAGTATGCAATATGTTCTGTTATTTTTAGAAGGAATTATAACCTTTATATCACCTTGCATTTTGCCAATGTTACCCTTATATATATCATATTTTGCAGGTGATAATGGAAATGTGGTTAAAAGTAAATATAATGCATTGATAAATTCCTTAGGATTTGTACTAGGCTTTACAATAATATTTACACTATTAGGTACACTTGCAGGAACCTTTGGAAGTTTTATAAAAGAGCAAAGCACTGTTATAAATGTATTAGGTGGATTTATAGTAGTTCTTATGGGTCTTAATTATATTGGGATAATTAAAATTAAATTTTTACAAAGAAGTTTAAAAATTAATGCTAAAATAAAAGCCTTTAAGTTTATATCTTCTGTTTTATTTGGAATGATTTTTGCAATAGGATGGACACCCTGCGTTGGTGCATTTTTAGGAACTGCATTAATGATTGCAGTTAATTCACAAGATATATTAAAAGGAACTCTAATGCTTTTGATTTATAGCATAGGACTTGGTATACCTTTTGTAATCTGTGCCATATTAATAGACAGATTAAAAGGAACATTTAATTTTATAAAAAGGAATTACAAAGTTATAAATAGAATATCTGGGATAATTCTAGTGATTATAGGTATTTCTATTACGACTGGTTATTTAAATAAAGTACTTTCTTTTTTAACATTTTAGGAGGGATTTATGAAGAATAAAAAATTAATCTTATCAGTAATAGGTTTTGTAGGATTTTTAGCTATTTCGTATTTCGGATATAACTTTTTAAACTCAAAATATAATGAGGAAAATATAACAGAAGTTGAGAAAAATGAAACTTCTAACGAAGTAGAACAGAAAGATAAGATTTCTAATGAAGTAGAAGAGCAAGATAAGACGCTGGCAAAAGACTTTGCTGTATATGATGAGAATCTTAAGGAAGTAAAATTATCTGATTACAAAGGGACACCGGTAGTAGTGAACTTTTGGGCTAGTTGGTGTCCTCCTTGTAAATCAGAAATGCCCTCATTTAATGAAATGTCAGCTAAGTATAATGAAGATGAAGTGGTTATTTTAATGGTGAATTTAACAGATGGTCAAAGAGAAACTACAAGTATAGCTAAGGAATATATAAAAGATAATAATTTCGATATGAAGGTTTTATTTGATACTGAAAGTAATGCTTCAAGTAATTATAAAATCTCATCTATACCAAGAACAATTTTTATTGATAAAGATGGATATATTGTTGAAGACCAATCTGGAACAATAACTAAAGAAAAATTAGAAAGCCAAATAAAATTGTTGCTTAAATGATAAATAAAGCTACACCCTCAGTATAATTAGGGGGTGTAGCTTTTTATTCTCTCATAATTGATTCTAGAGAAACAATCTAACTATTTCAGTTAGAGTATAATTTTAGTAGGCAAAGGTAGCAAAAAAATAAAGGAGATGTAAAAACATCTCCCCAATACATAAATTATCCATTATAATTTTATTGCTAAGATAAAAAGAATGGAGTTGGATTTAT
>NZ_PVXQ01000047.1 GCF_002995745.1 Clostridium vincentii
TTACAAGTATCATCCATTCTTCTTTAGATCTTCTTTCTGCCATGCAAATTACCTCCTACTAAGTATAGGAGTATTATCACATTAATTTACTGCCAGTCCTAGGTGATGAGTTATTTGACGCTTACTTCTCTTTTGCTTCTTGTGACTTTGTCATAACTATACCGATCATTGTTATTCCGTCTTTGCTTAATTCATTTGTTTCAGTAGCCATAGTACTAATTTTTTTTGTTACATTATCTATTATATTAAGTTGGTTCGAAACATCTTCGAACTCATTTGTCACAATCTCCAAGTTATTAGCAGACTCCATGCTTCCCTTTGAAATTTCTGATACTGTCGAAGCTACTTCCCCTATAGATGCTGCGACTTCAACGCTCATATTAGCTAAATTAATAGAAGTATCATTCACTTCATTCACCGTATTTGATACATTGTTAATCAAATCAGAAATCTTATTTTGCATAACATTAAAGCTATCTGAGAATTCAAGAAGTTCATCCTTTGATTTCACATCTATGTCCGTACTAAAATCACCATCAGCTGCCCTTAATGTACCTTCTTTAATAAGTTTAATACTTTTTGAAATACCCCTTGAAAATATTGTTCCAATAATACTAGAAATAATTAAAACAACTACACAAACCATAGCTAAAGTCATCATAAATCCATTACTAGCTTCCTGCATTTCAGAATTCGGCATTTCTATAACTAATTTCCAGCCTGTCTTTTCCGAGGTTTGGAATGATAAACTATAAGGTTCACCTAATATTTCAGCACTAGTTCCCCCATTTTTCTCTGTAACTATAGTATCCCAAACTTCTGTATTTTCAAAAATATTTTTTCCTACAAAATCCTTATTACTATGAGCAATTACAACTCCTTTTGAATCCATAAGATTTGTTTTTCCAGACTTGCCCATAGTAGTGTTATCTATGGTTGTTTTAATGTTTCCAATATTTAAATCAATACCAATAACTCCTAAAACATTTCCATCCTTTATTACCGCTTTAGAAACAGATACAATATTCTCTCCTGTTGCTACATCTTCAAAAACATCTGTTACACTAATTTCACCTTTAGCCTCCAATGCTTTCTTATACCAATCTCTAGATGAATAATCGAAATTTTCCGGAATACCCTCATTCTTAGAAAATATAAATTCATTTTTATTGCTAGCAGCAAAATAAATTCCTTGATAATTATAATTACTTTGTTCTATTATTGCTAATTGTTCTTTGATTTTTTTACTATTTTCTAAGCTACCATCAAAAATATTTGTACTATTTATACTATCTATAGTGACCTCAGTTGAATTAAATACACCATCAATCTCATCTATCATAGCCTTGCCTAAGGTTTGAGAACTATTCTGAAATTCCTCTTGACTATTGTTTTTGAAAGTTAGTGATGCATATATCCCTAATATAATAATTGGAATAGCTGCTATTATGATCATAACTTGTATTATCTTTGCTTTAATCGATTTCAAATTCCTCATATCTTTTACATTTTTCTTCATCTCTTCTACATTTTTTTCATTAATTTTTCCATCTCTGCCTCCTACTATTATATCTATATGTTATATATCGACAATTTCTAGAAATACTTTAGTGTTATTTTAGATAAAACATACTCTAACTTTATCCTAAGTAATAGATTAACACCTGAAAAAATGCTATACTTTACATCATAACTAATCCCATATTAGGAGATGTATTTTATGAATAAAGTAGAATTTAAAGGCAGTGTAGTTTTAAACCCAGTTCCTGTGGTTTTAATTACCTCTAAAAATAAAGAAGGACAAGAGAATGTATTTACGGTAGCTTGGACTGGTACAATTTCAACCAAACCTCCTATGCTTTCTATATCTGTACGTCCTGAAAGATTATCCTATGAATACATAAAAGAAACAGGAGTATTCGTAGTTAATCTTCCGAATGTAGAAATGGTTAAAGCTGTTGATTACTGCGGTGTTAAAAGCGGCAGACAAAATAACAAGCTAAAAGAAATGAATTTTACTATGAAGAAATGTAGTAAAATAGATGTATCCTATATTAATGAATGTCCTGTATCTATAGAATGTAAGGTTAGACAAATAATCCCCCTAGGATCACATGATTTAATTCTTGCAGATGTAATGTGCTCTCACATTAATGAGGACCTTATGGACTCTAAGGGCAAAATACATTTTGAAAATGGGGATCTAATTTCTTACTGCCACGGAGAATATTATCCTATGGCTAAAAAAAGTCTTGGTAGCTTCGGATACTCAATAAGAAAAAAGAGAAAATAGCTTCATAAAAACTATATATGTATGTTGCTGCTTTCCTAACTCCAACTTTCCCAAACTTCGGGTTTATATCCAACAGTAGCTATTTTACCATTTCTAACTATCGGGGTATTTATTAAACTCTGATCTTTTAACAGAACATCTTCTTTTACATCTGTGCCTCTTATATTTGCCAAGTTAGACTTAGGATAATTTTTGCTTTTAGTATTTATGAGTTCATTAATGCCTACAGAACTCTTCACTGATGTAAACTCCCCTTTGCTCATTTCTTTTTCCTTAATATCTATTATTTGATATTTAATTCTTCTCTCTTTAAAATACCTTTCAGCCTTTTTAGTATCAAAGCATTTTCTTGTTCCAAAAATCTGTATATTCATTTTTCCTCCTAAATAAGTTTTAGAATATCCAAAGGATTCTTTACCATATATGTTGGCTCAACTTTTAAAAGTTCATTAATATTCAATGTGGTATATTCAACTCCGCAGGTAAAACATCCTGCATTTTTCCCACACATTAAATCATAAGGGCTGTCCCCTACCATAATGGCTTCCTTTGGTTCAATTCCAAGAAATTCACAAGCCGTCATGGCGGGCTCTCCATCCGGTTTATGTTTTTTTGTATCCTCTGGTGAAATAATAATATCCATAAACTCTATTATTCTTCCAAGAGTCATACCATGAATTGCTACATTTTTTCTTTTTGATGTAACTACTCCACATTTTATACCTTTTTCCTTAAGTTTAGTTAATAACTCTAAAACTCCATTAAAAGGTTGACACATATCATCATGATGTAAATCATTATAATTTCTATGGGTTTTTATTAAATTCTCAATTATTTGTTTATCCTCTGTGTAATTAGCAAAAGAGTCTTTAAGTGGTTTCCCATATAAATTTGTTATTTCACCTTTCGGAAGAACTATACCTAGTACCTCCTTGAAAGTGGTACAAAAAGCTTTATAAATCAATTCATTAGTATCAAGTAAAGTTCCATCTAAATCAAATAAGATAGCTTTAATCATTATTTTGCCCCCATTTCTAGTTTTTTATATTATATCATATAAAATGTATGGTTAAATTTACCTTAATAAAAATATTGAATTTCATATACACTCCTATTATACTTGTTAAAGAAATGTTAAAACTCTGTTAACCATTGTAAGGAGATGACTCTTATCGACAAACGTAATTATTTATTTGACAACCTTAAGGGATTTCTTATTATTTGTGTGATTATTGGTAATTCATTAGAATATGCAAATCCAACTTCAATAGATTTGAATTATTTTATTCTTTTTTTGTATATTTTTCATATGCCATTATTCGCTTTTATATCAGGATATTTTAATATAAGGAGCAAGCGCACAACTCAAGAAAAAGTAATTAGTATTTTAAAAATTTATTTGTTTGCACAAATTTTTTACTTTCTAGCTAATAAACTATTATTTGGAGATCTAAATTCCAAAATTAATTTCTTTGCACCAACTTGGACTATGTGGTACTTTATTTCTCTAATGAGCTGGTATATTATTTCAGACTTTATTAAAAATAAAAAAAGATGGTTTATAATATCCATCCTAATTTCTTTATACGTAGGTTTTGATCAAAGTATAGGTAGTTATGCAAGTATTTCCAGAACATTTTTCTTCTTACCCTACTTTATAGCTGGAATGGGATTCAAGGAAGAATATTTTGAAAAGCTTAGAAAATATAAATATAAACTTGCTATAGTATCAGTTGTATTTTTTATTATTCTTTACTCGGTATCAGATTTTGTACCAGTAGAGTTATTCTTTGAATACACTAACTATTCAACTTATTCTGATAGCTCACTTTTTGCTTTTATAATTAGAATATTTCATTACATAAGTTCCTTTGTAGTTATAGCATTCTTAATAGGTGTTGCACCTAAAACAAGAACCAGCTTATCTAAAATAGGCCAAGCTTCTCTTGTTTTATATGTATCTCATGGTTTTATAATAAAACTTCTTTATAAATACTCTCCTATTAATTATTCAACACCACTAAATATTCTAATGGCAGAACTAGCTATACTTATACTCACCATAACTGTGAGTATATTATTAATTGCTTTAAGTTCTATTATAAAAAAAAGAAAAGTTTAGTTACTCTAAACTTCTCTTTTATCTGTGTATTAATTAAATTTATACACTTACTTTCTTATATTTTGCTATTCCATTTATAGAAACTATAGCTATTAGTATAACTAACTCTGTTAATATTAATTCAATTCCATGTATATTGAAATTTGCTGCAAATTCTACCATATAGGAGTACGATGCAATAGTAATCATTTTTGTTACTGCTGCAATAATAAAAAATGGTTTTTTGGCTATTCCAAGGACCCCTGCTCCTGCACATACAACCTCATCTGGTAATATTGGTATAATAAAAAGTAATCCCGTTAAAAGCACTTCATTTCTTTTTACATAACTTTTATATTTTTCTAAGTCTTTATCTTTAATAAATTTCATTATTAATTTCAATCCAAACCTTTTAGATATACTATACATTGTAATTATTCCAAGCATTGTACCAAGAAAGCCCATCACAAATGCATTAAATGATCCAAATGCCATTGACCCCATTGATATAGTTATAGCTTCAGGAGTTGGTAATAAAATAGGTTGAAGAAAACATGTTATTATATATATTAATTCCATAAATATGCCCCCTCTTTGTACTCTATAATCTTATTTTAAAATAAGATTATTAATAGCGTATTCAAAGAAGTGTTAAGATTTATTAAAACAATATTAAAACTCTTATAATTATTCGATCCGCATCCACTTTATTAACCTATTTCTTACTTAAGAAGCATTTTATGCTATATTTGTGAAACTACTAATTCTTCATAAACTTCAATAAAATTCTTTCCTTTGTCTTTTGCCTTGTATAAAGCTCTATCTGACTTAACTATAAAGTCATCATATTCTTCCTTTGTTTTAGGCATGCAGCAATGCAATCCTCCACTTACAGTCAAATTAATATTAGTGTCTTTTATTTCAGTGTTACTAATATCCGTCCTTATATCATTAGCAATTCTGAATGCATCTCTTTTATCGAAATTTGGCATTAAAATTAAAAATTCTTCACCTCCATATCTAAATGATGATAAAGAAAATTCTTCAGAGTATTTCTTTATAATACTTGAAACCATCTTTATACCGTTGTCCCCTATCTCATGTCCGAAGGAATCATTAATACTTTTAAAGTCGTCTATATCCATCATTAATACTGCTAAGCTTGTATTATTTTCAATACAAATTTGCAACTGATCTTGCATAGTTTCATCTAAGCACCATCTATTATAAAGTTTTGATAAACAATCTGTTTTCGAGATGCTTTTTAAATATGCATTTAATCTATTTAACTCATTATTCATTTCATTAAGCTTTTTATTTTGCGAAATAATAATATGTCTATGTCTAAAATCTTCATATTTATTTATATAACGCATAATAGAAGCCGATATTCCCATTATAGTAAATATAACAATATTTACGTATAACCCTTGATGATCTATTTTAAACATTTCATAATTAGGAAATATTGTATTAATATTTATAATCAAAGTAAGTAATATTATACAATTCAAGCTTAATACTATAATAGAAATCTTAGGTTTCATATAACTTGTAGCTGCTATACCTATTACAATTGTTATATATACAATTATCTCATCAGAATTTTTAAAATCTAGTACTGTAACGCCTGTCCCCCATAAAAGAATAAGTCCACTATATATAGTTGAAAATATGAGTATCTTATTTGCATTTCTTTCTATGTTCTTACTTAATTTTATTACTAAATACAATATACCTATTGTTGCAATAAGTAAGGAAATATACAATGTCATGTAAATGTAATTAGGAAATGTATAAATGTTTTTCTTTTTAAAAATAGTATATATAATATCATAAATTTGAAATATTGCTATAAAAGTCATCATAATTTTAGCTGTAATCATATTTCTTTTTGCTAATTCAATTTCAAAGCTTTTGTCTAGCTTATTTTTTATTAGTACATTACGTACTATTTTTAAAACCTTCATACTCATCTCTTCCCATCATTTAATTTTTTTTATAAACTTATACTTAATTGTATACCTTTACTTATATATTGTAAATATTGTTAAATATTTATATAATTCCTCAATGATTGAAATTATTCTTTTCATTTGCTCAAGAACATATATTCGTATATACTATCTATAACGGTCTTGTACTTAAATCTAATTAAAGGAGCTGTAACTATGGATGTAATGAGTAAATTGAAAATTCTATCTAACGCTGCAAAATACGATGTATCCTGTTCTTCCTCTGGTTCTAAGAGGAAAAGTTCACCTAACGGAATAGGCAATGCTTCAGAGAGCGGTATTTGCCATAGCTTCACTCCTGATGGAAGATGTATTTCGCTTCTTAAAATTTTATTTTCAAATGATTGTGTTTTTGATTGCAAATACTGTATAAACGGATCTTCTAGAGACTTTCAAAGAGTTAGTTTCACTCCTGATGAAATATGTAGCCTTACTATAAATTTTTATAGACGTAATTATATTGAAGGACTTTTTTTAAGCTCAGCTGTTATTAAAAATCCTAACTATACTATGGAGCTACTTTTAAAAACTGTTAGACAACTTAGAACTGTAGAAAAATTTAATGGGTATATTCACCTTAAAGCTATTCCTGGAGCTGATCAATATTTGATTGAAGAGGCAGGTAAGTACGTTGATAGAATGAGTGTCAATATTGAATTACCTTCAAGTAATAGCCTTAAACTACTAGCACCACAAAAAAGTAAGGATACAATATTAAAACCTATGGCGACTATACGAAATTCTATTATTAACTATACTCAAATGAAAAAAACAATAAAAAGCACTCCATTATTTGTTCCTGGAGGTCAAAGTACACAAATCATAGTTGGTGCTACTCCTGAAAGTGATTTTAAAATACTTAATCTCTCCCAAGCTCTTTATAACAGATACAAATTAAAAAGAGTTTATTACTCTGCCTACGTTCCTGTTATTAAGAACAATAAATTTCTGCCTGATATAACTCATCCTCCTATGCTTAGAGAACATAGACTTTATCAAGCAGATTGGCTACTAAGATTCTATGGCTTTAAAGCTGAGGAACTTTTGAAAAATCCAGATGATAATTTTGATTTAGATTTAGATCCAAAAACATATTGGGCCTTATCAAATTTAGATGATTTCCCTGTAGAAATTAATAAAGCCTCCTATGAAATGTTCTTGCGCATACCTGGGATAGGGGTAATATCTGCTAGACGAATTTTAAAAGTTAGAAGGGTTTATAATTTAAACTTTGAAGATTTAAAAAAACTAGGTATTGTTTTAAAGCGTGCAAAATACTTTATAACTTGCTCTGGTATTTACTATGGTGATGTTCCCTTTGATGACTTAAGTATAAAAAATAAGCTTTTAAGGCAGACCTATTCTAAGAGGCATGACCCTAATCAATTATCTTTTTTTAATAATATATCATCAGACGAGATAATAAGTCCCTCAGGTATTATTCTTCCATCTAAAAGCATACTTTCCATACCTGAAAAAGCCTCATCAATAACTGGAGAATTTTAATCGTGAAAATATTTTTATATGACGGCAGCTTTGAGGGGTTACTAACTTGTATTTATGAATCTTTTTATACTAAGGCCCCGCCGGAATGGATTTATAATAAAATTGATTTCAATGAATTTCTATTAGGGGAAGTTATTAGCATTGCAACAGATACAAATAAATTTAAAAAAGTCAAAGATGGAATTATAAATAAAATTGATCCCTTAGCTTTTAAAAAAATCTATTTAGTGTACTTAAGTAACTATAAAGATAAGGAAATTGTAATACTAACTTATCTAAAAACTGCCTTTAAACTTAAAAAAGATGTACACAATTTTCTAAACCTTGATATTGTGCGTCTTGTAGATGCTATAAATAAAAGAGTTTCATTAGAAAGTCACAGATTCGAAGGTTTTATCCGATTTAACTATATTAATGATAGGTTTTTATATTCTGCAATTGAGCCGGATAACGATATCTTAGAGCTTATAGCAGAACATTTTAAAAATAGATTCTCTAATGAATATTTAATTATTCATGATATTTTTAGAAATAAAGCTTTAATATATGATTCAAAGTCTTATGAAATAGTCCCTATGAATATAGAAGATTATGAAGAGCTTAAAAACTATAATGATAAGTATACTGTTCTTTGGAAAGAATACTTTAAATCTACTACAATTATTGAAAGAAAAAATAGTAAGTTACAAAAAAGAATGATGCCTAAAAGATACTGGAAACATCTAGTAGAAACTAAATAAAGCTTGCCCAATTAATTATTGTTTGATAATTTGTATTAAATGATATAAACTAAACTTAATAACTATATATAGTTAACAAGGAGGAATTAAAATGTTAAGTAAAAAATTACAAAACCAACTTAATGATCAAGTAAACTTCGAATTTTTCTCTGCGTACCTTTATTTATCAATGGCAGCTTATGCTGAATCCATTGATTTAAGCGGATTTGCTAATTTCTTTAGGATTCAATTTCAAGAAGAGCAATTCCACGCAATGAGATTTTATGATTACATATTTCAAAAAGAAGGAACAGTAGAATTAGAGGCCATTGCAAAGCCAGATATCCGATTTGAAAATATGCTTAATGTTTTCGAAAAATCTTTTGAACATGAAAAAATTGTAACAAGTAGGATATATAAACTTGCTGATACTGCAACTGAAGAAAAAGAGCATGCTACTCTTAGTCTATTAAATTGGTTTATAGATGAACAAGTAGAAGAAGAAAATAAATTTAACTCAATGTTAAAAAGAGTTAAAAGATCTGAAAATAATCCAGCAGCATTATATATGATGGACGATGAACTTGCTGCTAGAGTTTATACTCCCCCTGTAATTGCATAAGAAAACTCAGCTCTCCATACTATAGTATTTTACTACTATGGTATGGAGATTTTTTTGGTTTTTTTCTCCTCTAACAGTATTGCTAAAGCTATCGATGAGGTCATTCCTAAAATTGAAAACATCAATACTGCAACAAAAGATATGATGGATAGAGTTAACAAATTTAAATTATAATATCTTGGTAAAAAGGCAACAAAATTCATCTTTTTATTTTATATATCTTTACAATCCGAAATTCGTTCATAATAATTGAAAATAATGATACTTTATATATATTTTCCCACTTAACTACTTGAAAGAAATCTTACATTCATTTAGACTTATAGTATAAGCAAAATATGAATAATTAAAGAAGGAATATAATGTTAAAATATATAATGATTACAAATAGTATACAAGATAAAATCGAAAATAATGAATATGTTTATGGTGAACGATTGCCCTATGAGAATGAATTATGTACCCTATACAATTGTAATAAACAAACTATGAAAAAAGCCTTAGCTATATTAGTTAAAGAAGGGTTTATAGTGAGACGACGAGGATCTGGAACCTTTGTTAAAGACTTAAAGACAGTTAGTCCTATTCACTATTCTTCGGTGGTTTCTACTCGTCCGTTCTCTAATTTATACAATAATATGACTAGTAAAGTTATACAATTTTCAGTAATTCAAGCTGATAACTTTATTGCTAGTAAATTACAAATACAAAAAGAGGCTTTTGTTTATCATATTATACGTTGTCGCTATATTCACGGAAAACCATTTTCATTGGAAATTACATATATGCCTATTAATGTTATTCCAAATTTAAAAATTGAGCATTTAGAGAATTCTATTTACGCATATATTGAAAATGATTTAAATTTAAAAATTCAAAGTGCACATAAAAATATAACTTCTGCTATATCAGCCCCTTTAGAGCAAAAGTATCTATTGTTAAAAAAAAGCGAACCCTATATACAGGTTGAACAAGTTGCATATTTAAGTTCAGGAGTTATATTTGAATTTTCTTACTCAAGACATCATTTTAAGGATTTTGAATTTCATACAATTGTACTACTTGGATAATATTGTTTTACTATCTATCACCATAAAAAAAAGAAATTGCCTCACTTTTGAGGCAATTTCTTTTTTTACATTAATAAAATTCATCACTTAATGAATCTATTTTGATTTCTTTAAACTCTTAACATCAATTTTTATCTTTTTGTTTGCCAAAAACATAGCATTACAAAATCCTGCTTGATCCTTAGGGCAAACGTTAAATCTTTTATTCACATTTTTATTTCCACTGTAATAAACTGATAGGGTTCCAGGCCTTGGATTTAACCTATGCATAACTGGAATAGGATCTATAAGTGCAACAACATCTCTCATTCTAAATGTTTTGCTCCCTATAATTCGAAATGCAATTAGATTGCCCTTCTCAATTGAATAATATAAATCAATAACACAAAACCATGCTATGAAAAATAGAATACCGCCAAGGAAAGCAATATTAGTGAAATTTTTCACTATATAGTATATATATACTAAAAAAACGTAGACCATGGCTAAATTTAAACGAATCTTATATTTCATTTCTATACCTCATTTCGCGCTTATAAATCTTCTCCATTTGATTCAAAAGCTTTTTTTATCCAACCGAAGCTTTTCTTTTTGCTTCTTTTTAATTCTTTTAAATCTTTTTCTGTACGGTCTACAAAAACAAAACCATATCTTTTAGCAATTTCGCATTGGCTACTTGGTATATCTATAGGTCCCCAAGTTATATACCCTAAACAGTCGACTCCATCTTCTACAACTGATTTTTTCAATTCTTGAATATGTTCTTTATGGTACTTGATACGATAATCATCATTCACATTTCCTTGTGAATCCAATTCTTCTCTGTGACCCATACCATTTTCTAAAACAAATACAGGTAACTTATGACGATGATATAAATCTGTAGTAATATGCCTAAATCCTATTGAATCAATTTCCCAATTCCATTCAGTTGCGTCACAATACTTATTTTGAACAGTTGCTGAATTAAGAATATCTACAGGTGGTCTTTGGTCAAATTCTTCTGTTTTTAACACAGAACTACGGTAATAACTAAATGCGATATAATCTACAGTATTTTTCAATATTTCTGCATCGCCTTCTTCAAATTCAGGCATCCATCCTCTATTAGTTAAATAATTAATCATATATGATGGATATTTGCCAGTTGCAAATACATCACAATGAAAATGATTAAAGTAATCATTAGCTAATCTTGCAAACATAGCATTTTTTGGTTCTGCAGTTTCTGCATAATAAATTGTAACTGCATTCATTCCACACATTAAAGCATCTGGAGCTACTTCTCTTAATGCTTTTGTTGCTTTGCAATGAGCTATGAATATATTGTGATTTACTTGATATAAAAATTTTGTAGCATCCATACCTTCTGGAATTACTTCAGCATTTGAAACCTTAAGCATCATTGAATGTAAATTTTGTTCATTGAAAGTCATCCAATGTTTTACTCTATCACCATAACGGATCATTACAAGTCTAGAATATTTTTCAAAAGCATCTACTGTATGGCGGCTTGCAAATCCATTATAATCCTTTGCCAAATGATTTGGTGTATCAAAATGATAAAGACAAATCATTGGTTCAATTCCTGCCTCAATTAATTCATCTATAATCATATCATAAAAGGCTAATCCTTCTTCATTTGGTATATCATCACCATTAGGAATTACTCTAGCCCAAGCTATAGAAATTCTGTAAAAATTACAACCCATTTCTTTTAATAATTGAATATCTTCTTTATGGCGGTGGTAAAAATCAATAGCCACCTTCCAATCAGAAAATTCTGGTTTCATAGGTCTTACATCATAAACGGATAAACCCTTACCACCTTCGTCCCATGCTCCTTCTGTTTGAAATGAGGATACAGAACCACCCCAATAGAAATTATCTTTAAATCCTTTGTTCTCCATACTAATCTCCTTTTTATATAACTTAAAAAGGGAAGATAAACTCCCCCCCTTTTAATTATTTAGTTAAACTAGTGTATACAATTTATGCTTGTTCTTGTTGTCTAGCTAAATCTTCTTTATTTTGTTCTTTTTCATAAAGTAAGAAGAATGGAATGTAAATTAATATTACTGAAGTTATACATATAACTTGTGTAACTACGCCAGTCCAACTTCCACCTGTTGCTAGGAATGAGTTTAATAAAGGTGGTGTTGTCCAAGGTACATTTAAAACAACCTTTGCACAGAAGCCAATAACAGTAAGGAAATATGCTATAGCGCCTGATACTAATGGTGTAATAATAAATGGTATTGCTAATATTGGATTCATTACAATTGGAATACCAAATGTAACTGTCTCATTAATGTTGAATAAAGCTGGTGAAAGTGATAATTTTGCAACTGCTTTATTATCTGCACGTTTTGAGAATATGAATATTGCAACAATTAATCCTATTGTTGTTCCTGATCCTGTATATTCCATAAAAACTTGTGCGAAAGTTAAACTGATAATATTTGGTGCTGCTACTCCATTTTTAACTGCTTCCATGTTTTCTAATACTAACGGTAACAATAATGGTTCTTTAATAGCCGCAACTAAATTATTACCATGAATACCTACTGTCCAGAATATATTTGCAACTAAACTTAAAATTAATATTCCTGGTAAAGTTCCCCCAACTGATTGAAGAGGACTTTGAACTGCATTAAATATAAGTTCATTTACATATGATCCAGTAACAGTTTTACAAATCAATCCAAGTGCTGATACAATAGTTACTGTTAAAATTGCAGGAAATAGTACTTCAAATGCTGCACCAACTCCTGAAGGTACTGTATCAGGCATTTTCACTTTCAATGCCTCTATATGACTTAAAAATGTTAAGATTGACATACTAAGTATTGCAATAAAAATACCTGTAAATAATCCTGTAGTTCCTGTATAAGCAGCAGTAAGTCCACCAGTGCTTAAGTCTGAAACTGTAACAAATGATAAAACTGCTACAACTGATGGGAACAATGTTTTAAACCCATTACTGATAGCTAATTCATTTGCTAATAAGAAAATAATTCCGATTGATATAAAGTTAAGTGTAGCGAATATAACTGCATCAAACAACGGTTTAATAGGTTCTAGCGCCATTACTTGTGGAAAAAGTAATCCAAGTCCACTTGTGTCACTGATGATAACGTTATTAACTAAAACTGCGAATGCACCAGCGATCGTTGCTGGCATGTATGCTTGGAATGCGTTCTTTAATGCTGATAGATATTTATTACCCCCAGCGAATGCCCCTACTCTTCCAAGTGCGTCTGTAATCTTGTCCATAATTAATCCTCCTTGAAATATAATATTTTGTACATTTCTTGTACAACCTTATGTTAACCTTTTCATGAGAAAAAATCAATACTTTTTTTTAAAAAGTACCATACTTTTGTTTTTTTTTTTTAAAGTAGCCTCCCTTACTAGTATTATGTGATATTTCAGCACATAATATAACTGATTTTTAATTATTTTTAGAGTGATTTTCTTTTTCAGTTAATTTAATTAATTTTATACCAAGTTCCTTCAGTTGCTTTACATAATTTAAGCAATTCACAGGAGTAAAAAAACAAGTCCCCTTATCAATAGTTTAACTACTAATATAGGGACTTATCTTTTGATAAGATATTTTGAGCTTATTTTTACCCAATTTCTCTTCATAGCTCTCAAAGACTTATGTTTCTTATAACTTCTTTTCTTGTTGTCAATTTTATACCAAATAGAGTCGGTTTATTTTACTGACTACGTACTATTTTTCTAAACTCTTAAGTGATTTTAGATGTTTTTCAGATATTTCAGTTATTTTATCAACACGTTTTTTATATTTATCCACTTCAGAAAGAAATTCAGTTGTCATCCATGTATTCACAATTTCCATAGCAATTCCTGACCCAATAATTTTACCACCGATACAAAGGACATTAGTGTTAGAGTGAGAACGTGCTAATTTTGCACAAAACGGATCTTGGCATACAGCCGCATATAAACCAGAAATTTTATTAGCTATTAAAGCACTACCATAACCTACACCATCAATAAATATACCACGTTCAGCTTTTCCTTCAGCAACCGCAAGAGCCGCAGGATAAATATAATCTGATAAGTCACATGATTCTTCATCATATGTACCAAAATCTAAAATTTCATGTCCTTCATTTTTTAAAAAAACTTTTACTTCCTCTTTCAAACTAAAACCAGCATGATCACAAGCAACTGCAATTTTCATAATATATATACCTCCATAAATTTTTTTATTATAATAATTATTATATATAACTTACACTCAGCCGTCAAAAACTATACTTACGCCAATAATTTTTCTTGGTGACAATGAGGATATACTACATAGCTCGCCATGTCACACATTCCATTTACCGTCTTATTTCAGATGTATATATCTTTGGATTACTGTCTATAATTAAAATGTATTCCATTTACGGAATTCACTCATTTATCCCCCTAATAATTACGCACATAAAATAAGTACCATCATTAACATTTTGTAAATGATGGTACTTATTTTTTTGTTCAGAGTTAAGACTGATCAGCCCCAGAAGTTCTATCTGGTATATCATCAGATTCTGGTGTTTCAGCAGGAGTTTCTGGCTCTGTTGGTTCTTGTGGTTCTATTGCAGCAGGGGGAGTTGGTTCTGGTTCTGGTTCTACTGGTTCTATTGCAGCAGGCTCTTCTACTACAACTGTTGCCGGAGTTTGCGTTGGAGTACTTCTAGTCCATGTTGAACCACTTGAAGTACTACTCTCTCCAGTACTATTCTCCTGATTGTCACTTTCATCGGAACTTTCCGGATTTTCACTAACAATTACCTCATCTTTCTCCTCTGCTACTACTGCTACTTCTTCTTTTTCTTCCTCAGTAGAAACAGTAAAATTACCACCTTCATTTGTAATATTTACATAAGCTTCAAAGAAATCAACTGGAATTAAATATCCATCCTCCGTTTTAGTAGGCTTATAGGATTTTGGCCAATTAAATTTCTTGTTATCAACAGAATCAGCAAGTTCCTCAGTTTCATAAGGAGCTACCTCCCCATCTATAAAAGCACAATAACTATTATCGTAAATATAAATTGATTTTCCATTTATTTCATATATAGTTAACCCATCCTTGTCTACTGTTGTTATTTTACCGTTCATAGCCTCACATAAGGCTTTTATAGAAACAACTGCACGCCCATTTTCATCTTCAACTGAAATGGAAGTTGTAGCACTTGCACTATATGATACTGGTATTACCACTGAAAGTAAGCTTCCAATAAGCACAGAGCAAAAGGCTAATTTAAATATTTTCCTTAAATTCATATTTATTCACATCCTTAATTCTAATTTAATAAGTTAATTTCATTTTTGCCTTCATACATCCAAGCTTTATCCTCTTCATTTCCTGTTCTTAAAATCATCCTAACCTTGTCCTTATTTTCATCAGTTATAGTCTCCTTATTGAGTGCTATAACTTGCTCATAATAATATCTTGCTATAGCATACGCCACAGTTTCCCCATTAGCGTTTACATCCACAATAAAATTAATATAATCTTCATTATCCCCATCAACACTTATATCAGCTTTTGACTTAAATAAATTTTCATCTAAATTACTAAGCATTATATTAAATTCTTCTTTTTCAATTGATTTAGAAATAGTTTCTTTTACCTCAATCTTCGTTGATGTTTCTGAACTCTTCCCGCTGTTACATGATATTAAAGTAAAAGAAATAGCCATCAAAATAGCTAAAGCAAATGTTTTTCTTAATCTCCCCATTTAATTCGCCTCCTTAGTTATATAAATATATTATCACTTTTTAGCCTAAAATGTAATAATATTAAAATAAAAACATAATGTTGCATTAAACTTAAATAAAGACACTAAACATTTTATATGTTTAGTGCCTTCTATTACTATCTATTATTTTATTTGATTATTTTTTGTATTTATTCGGGTTTTTATTAATATCAACAACATACAATATTAATGCAATTATTTCAAATCCTAGTGCAATAACTGTATAAACCACTGTACTGGTATCTGAATCAACATCAATAATTGTAGGTAAAGATTGGCACACAAGTCCTACAAGCAATATTATGATTACAATCCTTGGATCTATGTCTTTCTTTTCTTTTTTCAACATACATGTCTCCTTTATTAAATATTTCCACTATATGAACCATCAGATTAGATTTGCAAATTATTTTTTGTATTTATTAGGGTTTTTATTAATATCAACAACAGTTGATATTATTGCAATAATAAAAAGTACTATTGCACTACCTAACATAACTAACATAATAGTATCCGCATTATTTCCTATGCTGCTAATGAAAAGGAAAACTAGAGCTTGAACCAAAAGACCTCCTAGCAATATTGTAATTATAATTCTTGGATCTATTTCTTTCATTCTTTTCACCTCTATTCATATTATATCAACAATTGCAAGTATTTTTTTATGTATTAATCACCCTATGTTTTTGTAATATTATCCTATATTGTTCATAATAATACCAAATATAGATTATTCCATTTCTATATTACTCAACTTTCGCACATCTACATTACCTATGTTCCTAAAAGTGCAGTTAGTGTTTTTATTCTGCTAAATTTGAGTATATTACTATTAAATTCTCTTTAAACCTATAAACCACCAGATACCCTTGCGAGTGATTTATCTTAAGCTTTGTTCTAATCAAATAAAATTGAAATCATATATCGTTTACTATTTAGTACACGATAGATAGATATATATTCATCATCTAATTTATAAAATATAATTATCTGAGATATATTTCCTTAATATATTTATAAAATTACACTATAATTTTATAAATACTCTCAAATAGAATAAGCACACCAACAACTATGTATATTCTACCATTAAGTTTTTTTGGTTCCTTAATACCTAATAAAACTATTACTATTCCAATTAACGCAATATTTAAATCATCCAATATTTTATTAGGGTTAATTAAAGATACTGTAGTAGATGTTAAAGTTATTATTAAAAATACAATAGTCAGGTTCTTAATTACAGTATTTATTTTTTTATTCATAATTTTCACCCCCTATCACTATTACTTCTATACTTAAAAAATCATTGCTTTTTAACTATCCAAGTATAGCCAGTTCTATTTATTTTGACTGTACCTCCATTATCATTACCTAAAGAATCTATCCAATCAGCATACGCATCAATACTGTGTATCTTCATAATTAAAATAAAGTTCAAATCTATTCCCTAATATTTTTACAATTTTTCTATATCTTATTGCCATTTTTCTATTTGTTTGTATTGTGGGATATAAAAACAATATTTGTATGATTACAAAAAATGAACTTATTTCTAATCTGAGTTCGAAAATATTTAATGTCATTAAAATACAGATTAAGAATCCAATAACTGCATAAACCGAATCCTTTTTAGAAATTTTATTTGCAACTTCTTTATCTATATAAAACAATTGGCATTTTTTCAAATTAACTTTTAGGAACCACACAAAAATAGCTATTGAACTTATAATTACAATTATTTTCTGCAATATACTATTGGATAAAATGATAGCTTGTACAACTGCACCCATGATAAATAAAAATATAGAAAAGGAAGTTACCCCTATTGTTGTTGCTTTGCCCATGCTTTTAACATTAAATTTTCACCTTCTGATATGTTTTCTTTTTCATCAAAATCCTCTTCTATGGAAATATTATTCATTGCCTTTTTGTACATTCTAATTTCTAATATTATATTGATCATTAATAATAGAAAAACTATACCCTGTTGTGTAATATACTCAAATGATAAAAATTTAAAATTAAAATCTCTAAACACAACACAACAAGCAATAAATCTAATTATCCAATCTGCTATTGCTTCTTTTTTGAATATTTTATATTCTTTTTTATTATCTGTTGCAATAATGAATGATGTACCAACTAGAAATATATAAGGTGATAAAGCCCATATCCCGAAAACAAGTGAATTCCCTCTCAAATTATCATTAGCTAAAGTACACCCATATGAAAACAGAAAGTTATTTATATATGCTAAAAAGTTTAATATAATTAATGTTCTTATATCTTTCTTAATTTCAAAAGTGTCCTCCAATACAATATGTTTATTATTTTTTCTTAATAATCAGCCCTATAAAAATAATTGCTAAAATTAAAATTACTCCTATGAATATTAAAGGAATCTTATCATTTGTTATCTCTTTGTTATTCATTAATAAAACCATAATCGCTAAAATAATTATTAATATTATACTAAAAGTAGCTATTATCTTTCCTCTCACTGTTCACTCTCCTCCATTAACTTCAGATTTTATTGTAAATTCCTATTAGTTACTTGCAGTTACCCAACCGTTATCTAGCCCAATATTAAATAGACTACCCAGAACATAGCCCCCAAAAAGATAGCCATATCTTTTAAATTTAGTCATCATATCTCCATCACGATATCCACCATTATTATATACATATTCTCCACCTTCACTGCCAATAGTAATGATTCCATAACCTGCTACTATAACTCCATCTATCAGATTTACTCTTTCACCATTTTTTATCTTTGTATTTAAATGTATTTTCCCATTATTAAATGCATCTAGAATATATTCATTAGTTGAACTTGTTATAGGTTCTTTTTGAGCTTCTGTCTTACTTTTTTTCATTCCAATCTGCTCATCCAACTCTACCTCGTCGCCTTTAACTACATAGGTTTCCACTGACTTTATACTAAATACTAAAAATCCTATAATTAGTAAAAGTACACCCAAACTTATATACTTCATAAACCTTGGGCTCTTTTTATCATATTGGAGTTTACTATCTTTTATTTCATTTAACTTATAGACCTTCAACAATTAAGTCTCCCTCCCTTATCTATTTCCATAAAGATATCAGCTATCATTTTTCTATCTCAAATTCAATATAGATAATATTAATCACTATATAAAAAGATAAAGACAAGCTAATGTAATATTCAAATATTATCACATTAGCTTGTCTTTATTTATCTTATGTATTAATTACCCTATAGTTTTGTAATATTATCCTACATTGTTCATAATTTTGCCGAATATGGATTATTCTATTTCTATATTACTATTAAATTTCTCATAGTGTTCCTTATTAACAGTGGAAGATTGAAGTAAATCCAATTTCTAATCTAAAAGTCAGATAGTTTATTTTTACATACATGTAAAAATAAACACCGGTAAGTAGACCAGGGAATCATTTCCCTGGCCCCTCTCAGAACCGTACGTGCAGATTTCCCGCATACGGCTCCCCATATTATAATTTACAGAATATATGTAATCTCTTTCTTTAATTCAAATATATTTACATGTATTTTAGCTTCAGGCACTTCAAAATATCTAAACATTTTATCAAACC
>NZ_PVXQ01000048.1 GCF_002995745.1 Clostridium vincentii
CATAAATCCAACTCCATTCTTTTTATCTTAGCAATAAAATTATAATGGATAATTTATGTATTGGGGAGATGTTTTTACATCTCCTTTATTTTTTTGCTACCTTTGCCTACTAAAATTATACTCTAACCAGTTTATATGAATAAATAAAGAAGACATGCAGGTTAAATGCACCAAAACTAAGTGTATTCATAATAAAACAATAAAATTAACAAATTCGTAAGGAATTAATTTGTTAATTACTGTACAATATAAGTCAGGACTAAATTAGAATTAATTGAAATAGGAGGAATGATTTTGTATATTATTAATTTCATAAGAGGAGCATGTATGGCATTAGCAGATAGTGTGCCAGGGGTATCAGGGGGTACTATTGCCTTTATATTAGGATTTTATGATGAATTTATTAATTCATTAAATACTTTAGTTTCGACGCAGAGTATAAAAGAAAAGAAGAAAGCTATTAAATTCTTATTAAAGCTAGGAATAGGATGGATTACTGCATTTATTTTAGCAGTATTATTTATAACATCAGTTTTCGAAACACACATATATAAGATTAGTTCACTCTTTATCGGATTTATAATTTTTGCAATACCAATTATAGTTAAAGAAGATAAAAAAGAAATAATTAACAAATATAAAAATATTATTTTTTCTATAATAGGAATTGTATTAGTAGTAGCTATTACATATTTTAATCCTTCATCTGGAGGAGATGGAATGGATCTTTCAACAGATAATTTAAGCGTTGGACTTGGTATTTATGTATTCTTTACAGGGATGATTGCAATATCTGCAATGGTATTGCCAGGAATATCAGGTTCAACTTTATTGTTAATTTTTGGATTGTATGCACCGATAATGAGTGGTATAAGGGAAGTTCTTTCAATGAATTTTGCTTACTTGCCGGTACTCATTATATTTGGATTAGGAGTAGTTTCAGGAATAGCATTAACAATAAAGTTAATACGATATTTATTAAAAAATCATAGATCAAAGATGATATATTTTATATTAGGATTAATGATAGGATCAATTTATGCAGTAATCATGGGAGCAACAACACTTGAAGTTCCAAATGACCCAATGAATTTGGGAACTTTTAGTATTGTATTTTTTGCAATTGGTGGAGCTTTAATTCTAAGTCTAGAAAAATTAAAAGTTGTTTTTGAAAAGAAGTAATAAGGCTCAGGAAAGGCTCATTAGTACTTCTAGTACTAATGAGCCTTTTTTAACAGATTTCATTTATAAAATAATTTAAAAAAGTAGTATTATCAGTCAATTCAGGATGAAATGAAGTAACTAATATATTATTTTCTTTAGCTGCAACCAAGTTGCCATCCACATATATTAATGGCGTAACAGTCTCTGAAAACTCTTCTATATATGGAGCTCTTATAAATATCATATCTATAGGGTTCTTTGATATATTTTCAATTGTTCTTTGAATTATAAAGCTATCTAATTGAGTCCCATAGGCATTTCTTTTGACCTTTATATTCATGATACCTAAGTGGACTTTATCTTCACCATCTATATTTTTTGCAAGAAGTATCATACCAGCGCAGGTTCCCCATACAGGCAAACCATTGATAATTTTTTGTTTCAGATAATCTTCTAATTCTGTAATCCTTAAAAGCCTTCCAATTGCTGTGCTTTCACCACCTGGAAGAATTAAAGCATCAATAGCATCAATATCCTGTTTAGTTTTCACCTCAACTCCAATATATCCAGTTTTCTTAATGTGATTAATATGTTCAATAACATCTCCTTGAAGAGATAAAACACCAATTATCATTTTACCAACCTCTTTTTGCAAACCTAGTTTCTAATTCTTGGACAGAAGTTCCGCTCATTGGAGCACCTAGGTCTTCGGAGATTTCAGCAAGTTTTATAGGATCATTATAATACGTAGTAGCAAGTACTATTGCTTTAGCTCTTTTTGAAGGATTATCTGATTTAAATATTCCAGAGCCAACAAATACTCCATCACAACCTAGTTGCATCATTAATGCAGCATCAGCAGGGGTAGCAATTCCACCAGCAGCAAAATTAACTACAGGGAGTTTTCCATTTTTCCATACATATTGAAGTAGATCATAAGGTACATTAAATTCCTTAGCAAGAGTCATTAATTCTTCCTTTGGAGCATTTTTAACTCTTCTTATATCATCATTAACAGTTCTCATATGGGTAACTGCTTCAACAACATCACCTGTACCAGCTTCACCTTTTGTCCTTATCATAGAAGCACCTTCGCCAATTCTTCTTAGTGCTTCCCCAAGATTTGTAGCTCCACACACAAAAGGAACTTTAAAGTCATGTTTATTTATGTGATATTTATCATCAGCAGGTGTCAATACTTCACTTTCATCAATATAGTCTACAGTTAAAGCCTCTAAGATTTGTGCTTCGACAAAATGACCAATCCTAACTTTAGCCATAACCGGAATTGAAACTGCTTTTTGAATCTCCTTAATCATTTTAGGGTCTGACATTCTAGCAACTCCACCCTCTTTTCTAATATCTGATGGAACTCTTTCTAATGCCATAACTGCACATGCACCAGCCTTTTCAGCTATAATAGCTTCTTGAGCATTTGTTACATCCATAATAACTCCACCCTTAAGCATTTGTGCTAAATTCTTGTTTAATTCTTTTCTTTCCATTGTTTTTTGTCCCCCTTTTATTTTATAAGGCAATATATTGCTTTTGATTATAGTAAACCTAAAAAGAATTAAATTCAAATATACCGATACATTACTAAATGTTCATTTGTATTATTGATTAAGTAAAACATTGGTGTAATTTTAAACATAAGGGTATACTTTATTAAAGATGAATTATATATAGAAAGATAGTTTGAGAGGTAAAGCTTATGAATTTAAAAAACATACATCATGTAGCAATCATATGTTCAGAATATAAGAAATCAAAGGAATTCTATACAAATATATTAGGGCTAGAAATAATAAGAGAGGTTTACAGAAAGGAAAGAGACTCATATAAGCTGGATCTTAAATTAGGCGATAGCCAAATAGAGTTATTTTCATTTCCTAATTCTCCAGAAAGACCAAGTTATCCAGAATCTTGTGGATTAAGACATCTAGCATTTGAAGTTGAAGATGTTGAAAAGACTGCTGATGAACTACAAAGTAAAGGGATAAGGGTAGAGGATATAAGAATAGATGAATTTACAGGGAAGAAATTCACTTTCTTCTTTGATCCAGATGAATTACCCTTGGAGTTGTACGAATAGAAAGTGGAATGATATAGCAAAATTAAAAGCAGTTAAATAATAATATATAAATAAGGCTAGAGATTAAGTTCTCTAGCCTTAACTTTTTAAAATAATGAATAATTATAGAAATAAGGTTTCCAATTATCGAGTATTTTTTCATCGCGAATAGAGTAAGTTATGCTCCTATAATTATCTGCAGATAGATTTAATAGTTTAAGATTAGAATTAAAAGAATTAGAAAAAGTTTTAAGTGTTGTAGGTATCAATTCCAAGGATGAATTGAAAATTTCAAGTGGAGTAGAATAAATCTCAGCACTTCTAGTGGATGAAATTGTTATATAGGCATCAGTAGTTGCTTCATTAGCAAATTCATTTATTTTATTTTTCAAATCCTTATCAAAATTACTTGGATAGGTTACCTCTAAGTTTATTCTATAGTTAATATTTCTGGCCTTCACGCAAGGCACTTCACTATTTACCTTATTGTCATCTATATAACCTATAGTTTGAGTTATAAAGTCTTCTTTAACTTCAGGAATATCAAGGGAAGCTAAGGTTTGAGTATAGACCTCTCTTGTACCATTTAAAAAATATTCTTTTTTGCTAATTAATAATGATATATCATCTTGCTTTAAGCTTCTGGAATTTTCACCGATATCTTCATGAGTAGATCTATAGCATACAAAAGAATCAATTCTTTTTAAATTTATTCCGAAATAGACCCAATTTCTACCCAGCCATCTGAATCCAGATAGAGAAACCTTATCAACATTAAATAAGAATGCCCAATAACTTCTTCCATTTACTTCCCAAATATATGTGTATTTAAAAAGGCAAATTCTTATGGAGTTTGCACTGACGGTTTTAGTTCCTATACCACCTCCGCCTTGGCTAAAACTTTCAACTCCTTTATCTTTTTTGCTAGGCATATAATTTGGCGGTGGAGACTTAGGCATTCCAGGTGGGTTAAAGCCACCTCCAGGCGGGCCATAACCTCCGCCGGGAAAATTAGAACCTCCTTCAGGAGGATTAAAACCAGGTAGAAAATTGCCTGATTGGGGAAAATTACTGCCTGGCATATTTGGGAAAAAGGGTGCTCTTTCACCTTGGAGAGATTCATAGGGAATAGATGAAAATTCATAGTTTAGAAAGTCACTTTCATTTTGATTTTCATAAGTATCATCGTCTCTGTATAGCATTTATAGTTATCTCCCTATATAAGTATTTATTAATAATGTATTCATAAAAAGTAAATGTGCTATATTTTAATTTGGGGTAAGATTCTTATATGATAAGAAAAATAATTAATGGACTTATCTACTTCATTAAAGGAAATATAATGGTGTTATTTTAAATTGTTAATGTAGTATTCAATAATACATGTTATAATTATCGCATTGTTAATTTAGTAAAAATAATAGAATGATTGTATAGAGGTGTACTTATGAAAAATGATGAAATATATAAACGTATAATGATTATGGATAGTATAAAAAAAGCAAGTGCTTACATGAAAACTTGTGAGATAACTAAATCAGATTTAAGCAAATTATGTAAGAGGTACAATGTTATTGTAGTGGGTCAAGTTACTAAAGAAGAACTAATTAATATATTTGTAAATGGAACCCTTGGTGTAAATGTAAAGAACAAGGCAAAAAATAAATATAAGACTAAATAAAGGTTGGAAAGTTTAAAGATACAGAAATTAACTGTATCTTTTTTTCTATGCAGAATATTAAATGTTTTTAGTACTTAGAATACAACCATAAGCTTTAGGAAATAATAAATATAGAAATTTTTTTAAAAATATCAATTAGTATAAATATCATAAGTAGATTTAAAATCAAGTTAAATAATTAAGAGAGTAGGTAATCAGTATGAATACACAGTATGTGAAGGGCGATTGTCTTTTTACTAAAATCAATAAATTGACTAAGCAGTATGAGTATTTGACAGAGGATATAGAAACAGAGGTAGTAATAGTAGGAGGAGGGGTAACTGGAGCAGTTTTAGGCTATTATTTCACTAAAAATAATATTAACGCGGTTGTTTTAGAAAAATCAAGAATAGCTCATGGTAGTACCAGTATAACAACTTCACTTCTACAATATGAGCTTGACAGTAATGCCATGAATTTAAAGCAATATACATCTATAGACAATATTATAAGATCATATAAGTTAGGACTAAAAGCATTAGATGAAATTGAAGAGTTTATAAATGAAAATGGGAATGCTTGTGACTTTAAAAAAGTAGATAGCTTTTTATATACAGCTAAAGATATAGAAATAAAAGAAATTAAGCAAGAGTATGATATTAGAAATAAAGCTGGATTCCCTGTGGAATTTATTTCTAAAGAAAATAATGAATTTTCTTTTAATGTAAAGGCTGGTGTATTAAGTAAAGGTGGAGGAGCTCAAATTGATCCTTATAAATATACCCAAGAGTTGTTTAAGGTGAGTTGTGAAAAAGGATTAAGAGTATATGAAAATACAGAAGTTGTAGATGTTAAGTATAGTGAGAACGAAGTGGTGGTAGAAACTATATATGGGCATAAGGTTAAAGGTAAAATTATTATTGTAGCTACCGGCTATAATACGAATCTTTTTAGTGAAAGGGCATTTGGAACTAAAACTACTACTTTTAATATTGCAACTAAACCAATAAATAATATAGAAGATATTTATAAGGGGGTAAATGTTAGAGACAATGAAGATCCTTACAATTACTTAAGAACGACCACTGATAATAGAATAATAATCGGTGGTGAAGATATAAACTTTATACCAGATATATCTAATGAAAAATTATGTAATGAAAATTATGATAAGTTAGAGCAACGACTTAAAAATTTATTTCCAAAGCTTAATATAGATATAGAATATAGATATTGTGGAGCCTTCGCATCTACTCAAGATAATTTAGGATTCTTAGGAAAAGACCCTAAGAACTCAAAATTATGGTATTGCTTAGGATATGGGGCAAATGGTATTTTATTTTCTGTGTTAGGTGGAATGATGTTGAGTAAATTGTATTCTGGAGAAGTTAATAAAGATTTGAAACTTTTTAAGGTAAATAGATTTGATTCGTGAAAATAACCTCTAAAGGTAAAGTGAAAAGAGTAAATCCTATGTTTTAATAAACATAGGATTTTAATCTCAAAATTAATCTTGATAACTAGATAATTGTTGGCATGCAGAATCAACAGAATCTATTGCTGATTGAATTTTAGCTTTATTTTCTTGTTTTTCTGCTGAGCTAAGAGCTTGTTGTAATGATGAAACTGTGTTTTGTGCAGTCGTCATACTTTGATCAACGAATTGTTTAGCTTTTGGCATAAAGAACACCTCCCATATTTAATTTCATTAATAGTATTATCATTAAGAGAGGAAAATATGTATTATTAGGCAAAAGGACTTTCTATATTTTAGTGATTTAATTAAATTATCTAGGGCATAATATAGTGTAACTCTACTTTCATTGCATCGGTGATATAGAATTCACAATTATAATAAGAAATAGCTTAGCTATTAGAAGTAAGCGTTATCAAAATTTTAAAAAAATAAAGGGAATTGCGATTTTTTGTAGAATTAATATTGGGAGAGGATGTGGGATTTATGGATAAGTACAATATACCAGTAGGGACTTTAGTTGAGGTAAAACATATTGCCCTAGAAGCAGATAAAAAGAATCATGGAGTAAGACTTTATGTTGCGGCGCATCGTAAAGATACAAAAGGAATACCGGTATATTCTTTAGGGTTAAAAGGAGAAACCAATGCTTTAAAATTATATAACGGATATTACGAGGAAAACTTAAAAGTTATTGATAAAATATCTGTTGAGTTAACTCAGGATGAAATAAATGATATAGTTCAGTGGGGAAATACTTGTGAAGAAGAAGGATGGCTAATTGAAAAAGAAGTGACTCTAAAAGATAGATTAAGTAAAATTATTTAAATGAAGAAATATTGAAGATTTGGCTTTGTGAAAACAGGCCAAATCTTTTTTGTTTTATATTTGAAATAAATAAATTGAAGAAATTTTAAACAGCGTTATAATGAAAGTAGACTTAAAGATAAATATAGCTTGTTTTCAGGTTATAAAGAATGTTTTGAGATAGGAGTATATTGATGGAAAGAGTATGTATTGAAAAGTGTGAAGAGAAAGAGGTAATATCTTTAAAAAAGAAATACAAATTAAAATTATGGTGGGCGGGGGATAGATGTTTTAAAGTGAAAATGGATGGTGCAGTTGTTGCATTGCTAGAAGCTGAATTGAGTGAAGATGAAAGTATTATTGATATAGATAATTTTGAGGTATTTAAGAAGAAAAATAAAATTGGCAGTGAAATAGTTAAGGAATTAAAAAATACAAATTTTGATATGTGCTTATATGTTAATAGTAAAGGTAGTAGACGATTTTGGGAGAGGCACGGATTCAAAGCTCAGGATGATGGTACAGGAGTAACTAAACACTACTATTTTAAGGATACTGAAGATAATTTCATCAATGAAAATATCGAAAGTACCTCAGTAAAATAGAATAAGTTATGGCAATAAAAATAGTAAAGAAGTCACTTGTAATTTTGCAAGTGACTTTTTAATGTGGCACGTATTTATAATAATCGCTAGAATTTTAGGTCATAATAATAGTATTAAAAGTATGAATGGAGTGTGATAACATGTCTAATCAGATAATACATGAAAAATCTAATAGATTGGCCAATGAAAAGAGTCCATACCTTTTACAACATGCCCACAATCCAATAAATTGGTATGCTTGGGGAAATGAAGCCTTTGACAATGCTAAAAAAGAAAAAAAACCAATATTCTTAAGTATAGGCTATAGCACTTGTCATTGGTGCCACGTCATGGCCCATGAATCCTTTGAAGATAAGGAAGTTGCAGAGTTTCTAAATAAGAATTTTATTGCAATTAAGGTGGATAAAGAAGAAAGGCCAGATGTGGATAGTGTTTATATGACAGTATGTCAGGCAATGAGTGGGCAAGGTGGATGGCCATTAACAATACTTATGACTCCAGATCAAAAGCCTTTTTATGCAGGAACTTATTTTCCTAAGAATTCAAGATATAATATGCCAGGACTAATGGATATTTTAAAATCTGTAGCTAATGAGTGGAAGATAAATAAAGAAAAAATAGTATCCTCCAGTGAAAATATTCTATCTCAATTAGCAGGGCATTTCAATACAGAAAAAATAGATACACCATTAACTGAGAAGATATTAGATAATGGGTATAGACAATTATTAGATAATTTTGATGAAGATTATGGAGGTTTTGGTAGAGCACCTAAGTTTCCGACACCTCACAAACTTATGTTTTTACTTAGATATTATAGTTTAAAAGGGGAGAAAAAAGCCTTGAATATGGTAGAAAAAACCTTGGATTATATGTATAGAGGCGGAATATTTGACCATGTTGGTTTTGGATTTTCTAGGTATTCTACTGATGAAAAATGGTTAGCTCCTCATTTTGAAAAGATGCTATATGATAATGCCCTTTTAATTATGGCTTATTTAGAAGCATATCAAATTACAAATAAGGAATTATATAAAAATATTGCAATAAAATCATTAGACTATATTTTTAGAGAATTAACCAGTGAAGAAGGTGGATTTTATTGTGCTGAGGATGCTGATAGTGAGGGAGAAGAAGGAAAGTTTTATGTCTTCAAGTCTTCAGAGATAATTGAAATTTTAGGGAAAGAGGATGGAAAATATTTTAACTCGCATTTTGATATAACTGAAGGGGGAAACTTTGAAGGAAAAAGTATACCTAATTTAATTAACAATGAGAACTATGATAAGGAAGCTGAAAGGATAGAAGTTTTAAGAGAGAAGATCTTAGAGTACAGAAATGGCAGAATGAAGCTACATAAGGATGATAAAATCTTAACATCTTGGAATGGACTTATGATAGCAACATTAGCAAAAGCTTATAAAATTTTAGGAGATGAAAAATACTTTAAGGCTGCAAACAGTGCCTTAAATACAATTCTTAAAAATTTAGTAACTCATGAGGGAAGATTATTAGCTAGATATAGGGATGGGGAAGCGTTACATAATGGTTATTTAGATGATTATGCATTTCTAACATTAGGACTTATTGAATTATATGAGAGTAGCTTTGAAGTTACTTATTTAAAGCGAGCTATTAGTTTAAATAGTGAGCTTATTGAGTTGTTTTCGGATATAGAAAAGGGAGGCTTTTTTATATATGGGAATGATGGAGAAAATTTAATAGCTAGGCCTAAAGAAGTTTATGATGGTGCAATGCCTTCTGGAAATTCTGTGGTAGCTTATAATTTAATAAAATTAGCTAGGCTTAGTGGGGATATTGAGCTTGAAGAAATGGCAGAAAAACAAATGAATTTTATGGCAAGTAACTTAAATGGTGGAGAATTAAATTATTCATTTTTCTTAATGGGAGCAACTTTTGCCTTAAGTCCTTCTAAGGAATTAGTATGTGTTCTTAAAAGTGAAGAGGATATGAATTCCGTAAAAACTTTATTAAAAGAAGAGCCTCACTTTAATTTAACAACATTAGTTAAAACTGAAGAAAACACTGATGAATTAGAAAAATTAGCTGAATTCACTAAAGATTACAAATTAGTTAATTCTAATTCAACCTATTACTTGTGTGAAAACAAATCATGTTTACCTCCAGTTGATGATATTCGTAGTATTAAAAACAAATTGTAAAATTGTAATAAATTAGTTCCTATCAGGAGATACTGATAGGAATTTTTGTTGTTAAAATGAATGTATTGACAAGTGAAGAAATAAATATTACACTTACAGTGTAAAAAGTATACTTGCAGTGTAAATGAGAAGGAGAAAAGATATGGAAAGTTTAAAACCTAAGGATAAAAGAAAAAATATAAACAAAAAAAATATAGTTGATGCAGCGGAAAAGCTGTTCTTTACTAAGGGCTATAATAATTCAACTATGGAGCAGGTGGCAATGGAGGCCGGATTTACAAAGAGAACCCTTTATAGCTATTTTAAAAGTAAGGAAGACATATATGAGAAAATAATTCAAAGAGGATATGAAGTTCTAAACAAGACTTTTTTAGATACACTTGATGAAAAAAAGGATTCTACTGAACTATCAAAAATAAAGGCTATGGGATATGCTTTGATAAATTTTGAAACGGATTTCCCAGGATATTATAAATCTATTTTTGAGTATGATGGATCTGAAACTGTACCAAATGAATTAGAGGAAACTACAATAGATATACTTCAAAAATGTGTAAAAGAAGGAATTATAAATGGCGAGATAACAGATAGACTTGATGAAGTTAGTATTTCTTTAATATTATGGGCTTCTATTGTTGGATTTGTTAATACTTTTTCAAGAAAACAAAAATATATTAAGGACTATTTTAATAAAGATAGCAGAGAAGTGATAGAAAAGGGACTTGACTTAGTTTTAGATTCAATAAAAAAATAAAAGGATTGGTGACGTAAAATGAAAAATTATATTATTGCTGGAGTAGTTATTGTTGTATTAGCTGGTGCGATTTTTGGATTCACTTATTTGAATAGAGTAAAAAACTATCAGGAAAAAGTGGGCAATATTGTTATAGAGGATGTTGATTTGAAGGAAATAAAGGATGGAAAGTATATTGGGGAATTTGATGCAGATGTAGTAGCTGCGAAGGTAGAGGTAGAAATTAAAGATAATGTAATCAAAGATATTAAGTTAATAGAGCATAAAACAGATAGGGGGGCAGCTGCTGAAGTAATACCACAAATAGTAGTTGATGCTCAGAGTTTAAATGTAGATGTGATTTCGGGTGCTACAAATAGTAGTAAGATAATTTTAAAGTCAATTCAAAATGCTTTAGATTAGGTGTAGATATGAGAGAATATGAGAGTCGAATTCTTGCTATGGGAACCTTAGTAGACTACAATGAAAAATCTATAACATTTAGCAAAAAGGGCCAAAGTATAGATTTAGGCGCAATAGAAAAGAGTTATGCAGCAGATAGGGGTAATATAACTGAAAATACAGTATAAATATACCGACAGACCCTTTTAAGAACAAAATAGCCCAAATATTGACACTAATAGTAACATAAGATAATATATAATTGTATAGTTTTGTTAGAAATTATTAAATTATATTATAAGAATATAGGGGGGATAATTATGGCGAATTGCAGATATTGTAATTCTGAAATCGAAGAAAAACAATCTTTTTGTGGAAAGTGTGGAAACTTTGCGACAAGTGAAAGTAATGTTTTTATGCGTGTTTTAAAAAGAATAGGGACAGGAATTAAGAACCCGAGTGCATTTATAAGGAATTCCAAAGGTTCTGATATAGTTACAACTGGAATAATGTTTGGAATAATCATATTGATTTCAATAGTTGATATGCTTATATTAAAAAAGTCCAGTGTTGGTAGTTTTACAAATAGTAAAAGTTATATAATGATATTATTTCAAATAATGACTATGGCAGTCTTCATAGGGGTATTATTTATAGGAATAAAAATACAAAAAGTCAGTAAAGTTAATTTACTAAGTGTAACAAATCTTTTAGTTCACGCTAGTATTTTTGTTGCTTTATTTTCATTTATTGGTCTTTTATTAGTATTTATATCTCCAATCCTAGGGGGAATGGCAGTTTGTATAGGATCACTAATATATTATATATTAATATACCAAGGATTAAGAGAATCCTATGGACTTGATGAAAAATCAAGTTTTATTACATTAATAGGAACTCATATTGTAGTAGTATTTATATTATATTTAGTAGTTAGTCTATTAGGATAGGGGGAAGATTATGAAATTCATGAGTATATTAAAAACACCGTTTAAGTATAATAAAAATTACGATAAATTAGAATTAAAGGATTCTTTAATAAATATAGGGATAAGCATGGCAATAGTAATAGTTACTATATTGCTTTCAATAAATATTATTTCAAGTAGAATGTTAGGTGGATTCTCTATGGGTATGTCAATACCAGGAAAAGTTTATGGAACAGCTTTTGCATCAATGTTAGTTGGAATTATACTTGCTACTTTAGCAGTTGTTACAATTATATTCTTTGTTAGAAAAATGGTTTTTAGTGATTCTACTTTTAATCAAAGTTTATCTATATTTTCAACAGCGGTAGTATTACCATCAGTAATTATGAGTGCAACATTAATTGGAGCTGTAATTAGTGGTGTAGTTGGTATGTATATTGCAGGTATAGTTATAATGGTAGCTGCATACAGTTTAATATTTAATATTTATGAAACATTAAATATAGTTGGAGGAATAGGATCAGGTAAAGCAGTTTATTTAACATCTATTTCTATAGTTGTTTATTATGGACTAACAGCATTTGTAACGGGTATGATACTAAAAGATTCACTAGCACAATCTTTAGGTATGCTTAGCTATTTGTTTTAAGGGGGTAAAAAGATGAAATGTAGTAATTGTAATGCAGAAATATCAGATAACAATCAAAAGTTTTGTATGTCTTGTGGGAAAGAAATAATAAAAGAACAAGTAATAGATGAAATAGAAGAAGTAGTAATAGAAGAACAACATTTAGCTAAAGGCAAATGTGACAATTGTAATAAGCCTATAAACAAGGGTGAAAGATATTGTACAAGCTGTGGGGAAGACTTGAAAAATGGTGAAGAAGGTACTTCAGATTTTAATAGTGATCCTTATATGAATATGGCTGAAGCAAAAGAACAATTAGGTCAATTAAAAGGATTCATTATGAAAAACAAGAAAATATCTGGAATAGTAGGAGCAATAATAGCTGTTTTTGTAGTGAGTTTAATAGTTTTTGGAATTATGTCAGGAATGCCATTTAGTGAAAATAAAATCAAAAAAGAACTAGTTGGTAAGTCAGTAAATGTATATGGATCAACAATTACATTAACAGATGAAAACTTAGAAAGTCTTGAAGTAATTAATAGAGAGACAATAAAGAAAAGTTATGATGATGTAAATATTGAATTAGAGATCAAGTTAGATAAGGCAGTGGTAACAACTGAGGGGAGTGTATCTTTCGGATATTATGATAATGAATGGACCTATAGTTCATGCTATATCACAGATATAAAAAGTATTGATACAGATAGTAAGCCTGAGGATGCAATTAAGGACTCGTTAAAGGAACAAACCTTGTATGAAGGTTATTCAACTGAAATAGATGGAAATTTAATTACAGAAATAAATAACATAGAATGTGGAGAATTAAATTCTATTGAAGGACAGGATTTTACCGCAGATATTAAATTATCTAATGGTATTGCTTATCAAGAGGCAACAGTTAATGGAATAGTTGTTTTTGACTTTGATGAAGAGGTATGGGCAATTACTGAAGCTGAGGTAACAGATATAGGTAAGAGTATAAAGGAAGAGAAGGTAGATGAAGACGCCCTTAAGGAAATGCTTTTAGATGCTCTAGTGGAGGAAAGTAGTTTTCATATGGAAAGAACAGAGACAAATTATGGTGGAAGTTTTAAGATAGAAAAGGATGATATTAGTGACTTTACAGTTAAAAACTATGTGCTTCAAGAGGGTAATAAAATAAGAGCGGAAATAGAAGGTATAGCTAAATCAGATAAAGTTTCTGAAATGGCATTTAGTGGAACAATGATTGTCTCATCTGAATTGTTAGATAGCAGCTATTATAATGATATAGATGTAAAGATTACTAGTGTTAAAATTGAAGATCCTACAATAGAAGAAATAAAAAGTGGAATCTTAGATGAAACAGTATCAAAGACTGAAATTAATTATGATATTTCAAATAGCTTCAAGGAAGTTAAAAGAGATAAATCAGAAGTAACTATACAATATATAAATGGTACTTTAACAGTGGATGGAAAAGAAGTACAAGCACAAGTGGTAATGAGTTTTGAGGAAGGCTATTCTGATGAGCCTCAAAGCTGGAAAGTAAGTGGAGTGTATGCACAAGATAGTTCTTATTACAAAGCATTTTAATAAATATAAATATTAAGATAGTTAAAAGGACTTTAATTATAGGTATTCCCTATATTAAGGTCCTTTTTATTATGAATTTATTTGATTGAATATTTTGGATTTATTGAGTATTATTATAGTATAAGATAAATTATTAATAATCTAAAGAAGATATGATTATTAAATATATTTAGCATCGATAGGAGAATTATATGAGAATAAACAAATTACTTAGTAATTATGGATATTGTTCAAGAAAAGAAACAAATGAACTTATAGATTCTGGAAGAATAACTATAAAGGGACTTCCAGCTACCCCAGGGCAATGGGTCGAAGAAACTGACCTGATTTTATTAGACTATGAACCAATTAAAAGAAAGGCCTCTATATACCTAATCTTAAATAAACCTATGGGGATTACTTGTACTGCAGATGAAAGTGTTGAGAATAATATTATAGAGTTTTTAAATTATCCGGAATACATTTTCCCTGTTGGCCGACTTGATAAGGAATCTCAAGGATTAATAATATTAACAAATGATGGAGAACTAGCAAATAAGATTCTAGAGTCTGATAATGGGCATGAAAAAGAGTATGTAGTCACCTTAAGTAAACCTTATGATGAAAAATTTTTAGAGAATATGGCACGTGGAGTTGAAATTGGAGATAAAAAAACAAAACCGTCCACATTGAAAAAAATTAGCGAAGATACATTTAGTATAATTCTAACACAAGGTTTAAATAAACAAATTAGAAAAATGAGCAGAGCCTTTGGTTATAATGTTGTAAGACTTGAGCGTATCAGAATCATGAACATAAAATTAGAGGGCTTAATTTATGGTAAATGGAGAGAAATCACAGAAGATGAGCTAAAGGAACTTAGAAGTCTTTGTAATAAAACATGAAAATAAGCTAAATAATTATTTAAGGAGAATTCATTATGAGATTAGGACTTGCACAAATGGATGTAATTTGGGAAGAACCTTTATCTAATATGGATAAATGCCAGTATTTTATTAATCTAGCCACCAATAACAAAGTGGAACTTATTTTATTTCCAGAGATGGTGTTGACAGGTTTTACTATGAATATAGAAAAACTTATTCTTTCAGAAAAAGATATTATAAACTGGTTTAAGGATAAGGCTATTGAAAATAAGATAAATATAGGCTTTGGATATGCAATAAGGGTAGGAGCTAAAGGGAATAATAAATTTGCTATAATATCTAAAGAGGGTATATTATTAACTAATTATTCAAAAATACACCCTTTTTCCTATGGAGGAGAAGATGAAAAATATTATAGGGGAGAAGAAATCTGTTTTTGCAATATAGAAAGTAAAATAATAACTCCATTTATATGTTATGATTTAAGATTTCCTGAAATATTTCAGATAGCATCAAAAACATCGAAATTTATAGCAGTCGCAGCGAATTGGCCAAAGTCAAGACAGGACCATTGGCTCACTTTATTAAAGGCGAGAGCTATAGAAAATCAATGTTTTATTGCCGGAGTAAATAGAATCGGAATTGGCGATAAAATAGAATATGGAGGAGCTTCAGTTATTATTAACCCGCAGGGGGAAGTATTAAATGAAATTAGTTCTAAGGAAGAATTAATTATTACGGAAATAGATTTTAATTTGGTTGATGAGATTAGAGATTCGTTTAGTTTAAAAAAGGATAGGCGTGAGAATCTTTATAAAAAAGAATATGAAAAGAGTTTCATAAATTGAAAATTCCCCTTAAGGAAAAGTGGCACAGCCACTTTTGTTTTTAGTTATCAAATAATAAACTCTTAACTATAGCTATGGACTCCCTAGTATAAAATACAGGGATAAGGTAAGGAATTGTTTTAGTTGTATATAAATTGATATCAACATAGCCATTTCTTTTAGCTAAAAGATTACCTCTGAAGGCATGAAAATCTGTGGTAATAATTTTGACACTAGAATCAGATATAGGTTTATTGCTGTGCTCTTCTATTTTCACTTTAGAAAGTTTAAAGTTCTCAAAGGTATTAACAGATTTATCCTCTATGATAATTCTATCCTCTGGTATAGAATTAGCTATTAAGTAATTCGCCATAGCAAGAGCTTCAGGAATATTCTCATCAGAGCCTTGTCCACCAGAGACGACTATATAACTGTTACTATTATAATTATTAATATAATCTAGTGTAGTATCTAATCTATCCTTTAAACTTAATGATAGTTCGGTACCATTTCGTAAACCTGCGCCTAAAACAAGAATATAATCAGTAGGTTTGTTATTTTGCTTTGGATAGGCAACAATAATAATTTGTAAAAGAATAAAACAGGCAATACCAATACATATTATTGGCTTCATATATTTAACAGCAAGAATAAAATGCTCATTATCCCTTAATTTAATTTTTATAAAGTGATAAAATACAAGGCATATTCCTAAAAATCCAATTGAACTGCTAAAGGCAACCTTTGTACTGCTTAAGGTGTTGAGTATTAAAGTGTATACTATTAGTATTATTCCAAGTAGGATATCGATATAAAATTTCATAAATAATTCCTCCTAAGTCATATAATATGATAAAAATCTCAATAGAATAATGATAACATAAAGCTAGAAGAAAGAAGTTGCAATTATTAATTGTTATTTATTCTTAATGTTTAAGCTATGTATAGTACATTATTTGTAGATAAAAGTGGATTTATTCAATGAATTTTGATATTATTTACATAGGTGTATGGTTAATTTGAATAGATACAAAAAAAGTAGAATAACATAGACGAGCTGTTGAGTTAAAATTTAGAAAAGGCTTTTTTCTAAATATTGTGATAAAATATAAATACTGCACAAAAATATAAATTCAGCTGAATATATAAAGAAAGGGGAATGTTGGATGGCAAATTTACTTGAAAATAGTTTTTCGCAAATTACACCAGAGATTACAAGACTTAAAGATCTCTGTATGAAAAATAGTTCTATAGATCCAAGGTTATATAAAGAAAATAAGGTCAATGCAGGCCTTCGAGATTTAAATGGTAAAGGTGTACTTACAGGACTTACGGAAATATCAGAGATAATATCAATGGATGTTGTTGATAATGAAAATGTTCCATGTCATGGTAAGTTATTTTATAGAGGGGTAGAGATACAAAAGTTAGTTGGGGGTTTTATAAATGAAAAGCGTTTAGGTTTTGAAGAAACAGCATACCTTTTGCTTTTAGGAGAATTGCCATCAAAGGGTGAACTATATAAGTTTAGAGCCCTTTTAGCAGGTTATAGAACTCTTCCAACTTCCTTTGTTCGTGATGTTATAATGAAGGCGCCGAGCTTTGATATGATGAATACACTTGCTAGAAGTGTGCTAACTTTATATTCTTATGACGAGAAGGCAAACGATACAAGTATATCTAATGTATTAAGGCAAAGTCTGCAGTTAATTGCGGTATTTCCTCAGTTAGCTGTTTATGGATATCAAGCGTATGATCATTATCATAAAGACAATAGTCTTATTATTCATACTCCAAGACCAGAGCTATCAACAGCTGAAAATATTTTACATATGCTTCGTGCTGATAGCAAATATACAGAATTAGAAGCGAAAATTTTAGATGTTGCATTAGTGCTCCATGCTGAACATGGAGGAGGAAATAATTCAACCTTCACAACGCATGTGGTTTCATCTTCAGGAACGGATACTTACTCTACAATTGCAGCAGCTTTAGGATCTTTAAAAGGGCCTAAGCATGGAGGAGCAAATATTAAGGTGGTTCAAATGTTTCAAGAGATGAAAGAAAATATTCATAATTGGAAAGATGAAGAAGAGGTAAGTCAACATTTAAAGGCTTTGCTTAGAAAAGAGGCTTTTGATAAATCAGGATTAATATATGGAATGGGTCATGCTGTTTATTCACTATCAGATCCAAGGGCAGAAATTTTCAAGAAGTTTGTTAAGAGTTTATCTGAAGAAAAGGGTTTGACTAAGGAATATGAATTGTATGCCTTAGTAGAACGTCTTGCACCAAAGGTAATTGCTGATGAAAGAAAGACCTATAAAGGGGTAAGTGCTAACATTGATTTTTATAGTGGATTTGTTTATAGTATGCTAGATCTACCTTTAGAGTTATATACACCTATTTTTGCAATTGCTCGTATAGTTGGATGGAGTGCTCATCGTATTGAGGAATTAATTAATACTGATAAAATAATTCGTCCTGCTTACATGAATGTTGCAGCACAAAGAGAATATGTAAAGATAGATGATAGACTGTAATAACTTTTATTAAGAATACTCTAAAGTAGATATTAATCTACTTTAGTTTTTTTATATAAGAGAAGACTTTTAACGACAATTATTTCCCAAGAAATTATTGTGAAGATTGGACAATGATATTTGTACTGTATGGACATACCTAATTTGGCAAGAAAAAGATAAAATATAAATAAGTTAAGAAATATAAAAAAAGAATATAAATAGTAATAAGTATAAACAAAGGCGTTTGTAGTAAAGTGATAAACTACAAATGCCTTTTTATGATTTATATAGTAATTAACAAGTTGTAAATAATAAGAATAAAGTATTGGCAATGGCGCTAAAACAATAAAGTTTTAGCGCTATTTTCTTATAATTATTACAAATTAAGGGTAAGCGGTTAATAACTCGTCACGTTGACAGTCATTAACCGCTTATTTTCAATCCTTTTTATTTAAATAGCATTCAGCAGGAAGATTACTCCATGGAAATAGTGATTTAAATAAATCTGGATCATTT
>NZ_PVXQ01000049.1 GCF_002995745.1 Clostridium vincentii
AGGTTCAAGTCCTATTTCCGCTACCAATAAGTGCCGAAGTGGCGGAACTGGCAGACGCACAGGACTTAAAATCCTGCGGTAGTTAAATACCGTACCGGTTCAATTCCGGTCTTCGGCACCAAAATTTCAATTGAAACAATAATAACGCGGGGTGGAGCAGTTGGTAGCTCGTCGGGCTCATAACCCGAAGGTCGTAGGTTCAAGTCCTGCCCCCGCAACCAAAAAAAGATAAGATTGCTTTTATGCAATCATTCTACATTATGTTTTATTAGAAATAGAGTAGATAATTACTACTTGAAAAATAAAGGAAGTATAAACTATAAGTTTATACTTCCTTTATTTTTTTTGTAGAAAAAGCCAATCAATTTAAATATGCATAAAACATTATAACAATAATAGATAAACTATTATTGTTAACGACAAAAATTGAAGATATATTTATTGAATATAAAGATACGATAAAGGTTGACTACAAGAGGCGTGAACTATAGAAAAATTAAAATAGCAAAGATAAAAAATCAACATATAATAGGTAATATTGCAATTTAATGTCCAACGAAAAAAAATATTAATTCCATTATTTTACATAAATTTTACAAATATGGTGCTATAATAAATTTACAATATATGGATACGGAGGACTACATATGCAATATGGAATAGATATTGAAACTTATAAAAGAGAAACAAAACAAAAACAGAGAGTAAATTTAGGAGAGACCCCAATAGTGCTAATAGGGATGTTATTAGGCGGATTGCTTATTAGTAGAGTTATATTACACCTGAATACAGGTGATGCAACAGGAATAGCACCGTTTGGATTAGCCTATTTATTAGCAGTAATGGAGAAGCGAGAAACTAAAACAAGTATCATAGTTGCATTTGGGATATTATTGGGATATTTTAGTATAGCTAATTCTATTAGCGATGGATATGCTAATATAATAGTAATAACATTATTAGTAGCATATGGATTTATAATAGATAAAACCAATAAGACTTTAAAACAACCGTACATGTATATAATTATAGCAGTTAGCTATTTCTTTTATGGATATATAGTAAGTGGGTATGATTTAGGTGTTAATATAGTAATAGCGATAATAAGTACTTTGATTGTTATACCAGTAAATTATGTAATAGGTTATGGAACTAAATGTATACAAGAATTAAAAACTAATTATTTTTTTACACCAGAAGAAATAATTAGTATGGGGTTATTAGTATGTTTAATAGTAGCTGGGATAGGAGATATAAATATAATAGGTATATCTGTTAAAGAAATTTTTGCATATAGTATAATACTCTTTGTCGCTTATATTGGAGGGGGAACATATGGGGCAGCTATGGGAGTAGCTATGGGTATCTCAGTTGGTATGAGCTATGGCGGTGGAGTTTTAGATACTATTGCTTTTTATGGAGTAGCAGGATTAATATCAGGAATATTCAAGGATACTGGAAAGATATTTTCCTTTTTAGCGTATCTGATTATATTTTTTGCTATATCTTTGTATTCTAGAAATTTAGATATCGAATCTCTAATGGAGGTGTTTTTAGCTGGAGGTCTATTCTTTATATTGCCAAAGTCTTTTTCGGAATTTATAAAGTTAGAAATAGGTCCAGATAAAAAGAGAGAAAAGGTTAATGAATTAGAGTTGAATGAACTTAAAATACAATTTACTGATAGAGCAAAAGATTTGGAAGAAGTATTGCTCTCAGTTTCAAAGACATTACAAAACATAGGTGACAATGAAAGACTTATGTATAAGAACAAAAGCACAGCATTAATAGAAACTCTAGCAGATAGGGTTTGCATAAAGTGTAAAGATAAAGATAAATGTTGGGGACATGAATTTAATACAACATACAAAGCCTTTGAAAAATTAATAGGAAGTTATGAAAATAACACTATAATTTTCCCAAATGGGTTAGAAAAAATATGCTTGCATAAATTTGACTTAATTAAAGGGACTCAAAGAATAGTTGATAATTTAAATGATAAGGAGTCCGTAAGAGGGAGATTAGGTGAAGGAAGAAGATTAATAGCGAGTAATGTAGAGAGTATCTCTATGTCAATTGGAGAAATGCTAAATGATTTTAATCGAAAAATTGAATTATGCCAAGATTTAGAAAGGATGGTAAGGCGAGGATTTAATAAGAGAAATATCGCATATAAAAGTATTTTTTGCTATAGGGACACAAACGGAAGAGTGAAAATAAAAGTAACATTAGAGAGTTGCGGAGGAAGTAATTATTGCATAAAAAATATACTTCCTATAATTAATAATCTAATGCAGGAACATATGTCTGTAGGTGGGGATGGGTGTAAAATAAATCCGCAGAATAATGAATGTATTGTAATATTTCAAGAAACACCTAAGCTACAGTTGGTTTCATATGGGGCTATAGCAGCTAAAGATGGAGAGGATTATACTGGCGATACCTATAGTTTTGGTAAAACTAAAGATGGAAGTTATATGACTCTTATTAGTGATGGCATGGGATCAGGGCCGGAAGCTGGAAAAGAAAGCAAAGCGACGGTGGAATTGGTAGAACGGTTTATTCAGGCTGGGTTTAGTAAAAATACTGCAATAAACACTATTAATTCAATTATGTCTATGAAATTTGAGGAAGATGAAAAGTTTTCAACATTAGATTTGAATATAGTAGATTTATATTCCGGTGAAGCAACCTTCGTGAAAATTGGTGCAGTGGCTAGTTTTATAAAAAGAGGGAAAAAAATAAAGCCTATTATATCTAATATGCCACCTTTTGGGTTAGTTGATAGTGTTGAAATTGAAGAAGTTAAATCTATGGTAAAGAATGGTGATTTAATAATTAATTTAAGTGATGGAGTTTTAGATATAAATAAGGAAAGTTTGGGAAGGTACAATTGGTTAGAAGAGTATTTAGTCAATGCATCTAAGGATCCTAAACAATTGGCAGGAGATATCCTTGATAGAGCAAAAGAATTAAGTGGAGGAAGGGTTAAGGATGATATGACTGTGGTTGTTTCTAAGATATACTCAGTATATTAGTCACAAGTAGATAGCTGACTAAAGTTTTAGTTAGCTATTTTATTTTTAATAGTATAAGGTTAAAATATAAATATTAGTATAATAGAATTGAGGAACAAATAGATGAATAGTAATATTAGAGAGAAATTTTTTGAATATATAGTGGAAAATAATTTGGTGAGTGATGGCGAGGGGGTTGTAGTGGGACTTTCAGGGGGGCCTGATTCAGTTTGCTTATTAAATTTATTATGCTCTTTAAGGCAGGATATGAATTTAAAAATAGCAGCTGCACATGTAAATCATATGCTAAGGGCTGAAGACGCTGATAAGGATGAGGAATATGCAAGGAATTTATGCAAAAAATTCAAGGTTGAGTTTTTTTGCAAAAGGGTAGACATAAATAAATATTCAAAAGATAAAGGACTATCTTCTGAAACTGCAGGAAGAGAAGTAAGATATGCATTTTTTGATAATGTAATGGAAAGATTGAATTTTTCTAAAATAGCAACAGCCCATAATTCAAATGATCAGGCAGAGACTGTATTAATGAGAATTATGAGAGGGACTGGGTTAGAAGGGTTAACAGGAATCCCGGTTAAAAGAGATGAAAAGTATATTAGACCAATTTTATTTATGGAACGGAAGGATATTGAAGGGTACTGCAAAAGATGTGGATTAGAACCTTGTATAGATGAAACTAATAATGAAAGACTCTATAGAAGGAACAAAGTTAGATTAGATATACTACCTTATATGAAGAAAAATTTTAATGATGATATTATAACTACTATTAATAGGATGGTCTTGTTATTGCAGGAAGACAATAAGTATATTATGGGGCAGGTAGATAAGTATTTTATAGAAAATTGTGTAAAACACAAAGACGAAGTTATAATATATAAAAGTGCTTTTGAGTGTGACAATGCTATTATTAATAGAATTATTAGAAGAGCTATAAAAGAAGTGGGAGGAAATAAGTATGATGTTGAAATGAAGCATATAAAAGAAGTTATTTCCTTAAAAAATATGGAGACTAATAAAAAAATTGATTTACCTAATGGTATATATGCACAAAATATATATGGGAATATATTTATAAGGATTAAGGTGAAAAATAATAAAAAGAAATATAAGGAATTAGTTTTAGCTAAGGAGGATATATTACATAAAGAAGTTTGTTTTCAAAATTATATTTTTACATTCGAAGTTATTGCTTTTGAAGAAAATATTGATTTTATAAAAAATAAAGAAATAAAGTATTTCAATTATGATAGCATTAATGGTAATATTATCATTAGACAAAGAAAAGAAGGGGATAAAATAATTCCTTTAGGTATGACAGGAAGTAAAAAAATCAAAGATATATTTATTAATATGAAAATACCTCAAGAGGATAGGGAGTTCATTCCTATAATACAATTTGGAGAGGATATTGCATGGATAGTTCCAATCAAGTTATCAGATAAATATAAAATTACAGATGAAACGAAAAATATACTTAAAATAGTTGTTAGGAGAAGATAAACGAATATGATACAAGACATTAAAGATATACTATTTAGTGAAGAAGAGATTAATAATAAGGTAAGAGAAATTGGAGAAAAAATAAGCAGTGATTATAGGGATAAAAATTTAATAATAGTTGGTGTTTTAAAGGGCTCAGTTGTATTTCTTGCTGATTTGCTTAGAACGGTTAAAATCCCTTGCGAAATTGATTTTATGGCAGTTTCAAGCTATGGAAAATCAACAGAAAGTTCAGGTGTAGTTAGAATATTAAAAGATTTAGATGATAGCGTTGAAGGAAAAGATGTTCTAATAGTGGAGGATATTGTTGATAGTGGAATTACACTAGGATATCTATTAAATTATTTTAAAACAAGAAAAGCTAATTCTGTAGAGATAGCTACTTTGTTAAATAAGGATGGCAGAAGAAGGGTAGATGTTCCAGTAAAATATATAGGATTTGAAGTGCCAGATGAATTTATAGTTGGATATGGAATAGACTATGCACAAAGGTATAGGAATTTACCTTTTGTTGGCACGTTGAAGCCTGAGGTCTATGAAAAATAAAAGGCAGTTTATTGTATTAAAAAAAGCCTTGTGGTAAAATTTATAATAACTAAAAGAGAGGGGGATCTTGAATGAAAAAAAATTCAAGTTCGGCTATATGGATTATAATGTTAGTAGTATTAGTAGTTGCTGCTGCAACAGTGTGGCAAACAAAGGATGGTCCTGAAAATATACCATATAGTTCATTTGAACAAAAGTGGAATTCAGATGAAATTGAAAGCATTTCTATAAATGAAGATAAAATGCTCATACAAGGTAAAACTCGCGATAATAAGGTGTTTATTACAAATTCACCTAGCGAGATGATAGTAGCTCTAATTGCTGAAAATCCAAAAAATGATGTCAGAGTAGAATTTGATGCACCATCTAATAGTGGCGCATGGTTAAGTATTATTCCAATAGTTGTATTGGTTGTATTATTTTTAGTATTTCTATTTGTATTTACACAACAGTCACAAGGTGGCGGAAGTGGAAGAGGAGTTATGAATTTTGGGAAGAGTAGAGCTAAAATAGCAGCTCCAGATTCTCAGAAAACAACCTTTGGTGACGTGGCAGGAGCTGATGAGGAGAAGGCCGAATTAGAAGAAATAGTTGATTTCTTAAAGGCACCTGCAAGATATATTGAAATGGGAGCAAGAATACCAAAAGGAATTTTGTTGATTGGACCTCCAGGAACAGGGAAGACTTTACTTGCTAAGGCTATTTCAGGTGAAGCTGGAGTGCCATTTTTTAGTATTTCAGGTTCGGACTTTGTAGAAATGTTTGTAGGAGTGGGTGCTTCAAGAGTAAGAGATTTATTCCAAGAAGCAAAAAAGAACGCCCCTTGTATTATATTTATAGATGAAATAGATGCTGTAGGTAGGCAAAGAGGTGCTGGTCTAGGCGGAGGTCATGACGAAAGAGAACAAACTTTAAATCAACTATTAGTAGAAATGGATGGTTTTGGAGTAAATGAAGGGATAATTATGATTGCTGCGACAAATAGACCAGACATATTAGATCCTGCTCTGTTAAGACCAGGTAGATTTGATAGACAAATCTTAGTTGGAGCTCCAGATGTAAGGGGCAGAGAAGAAGTATTAAAGGTTCATACTAAAAAGAAGCCTTTAGATGAAAGTGTTAGTTTGAAAGTGTTAGCTAAGAGAACTCCTGGATTTAGTGGAGCAGATCTAGAAAATCTTGCAAATGAAGCTGCATTATTATCGGTTAGAAGAGGGAAGAAAAAAATTACAATGCTAGAGATGGAAGAGGCTATAACAAGAGTGATAGCTGGACCGGAGAAGAAAAGCAGGGTAGTTACTGAACATGATAGAAAACTTACTGCATATCATGAGGCAGGTCATGCTGTTGTTATGGAATTATTACCTAATGCAGATCCTGTGCATGAGATTTCAATCATTCCAAGAGGGAGAGCTGGCGGATATACTATGCATCTTCCTAATGAAGATAGAGCTTATACTTCTAAATCTAGACTTAAGGATGAAATAGTTGGATTATTAGGTGGTAGAGTTGCTGAGCAATTAGTCCTTGGAGATATAAGTACTGGGGCGAAAAATGATATAGATAGAGCAACTGCTATTGCAAGAAGTATGGTGATGGAATATGGTATGAGTAGTAATATTGGAACAATTACCTATGGAACTGATCAAAATGAAGTATTCCTAGGAAGAGATATAGGAAGAGGGAAAAGTTATAGTGAGGAAGTCGCAGGTAAAATAGATAATGAAATAAAAAGATTTATAGATGAGGCTTATCATAGTGCAGAAAAATTATTGAATGAGAATATTCAAAAATTACATGCAGTGTCAGCCGCTTTACTTGAGAAAGAAAAGCTTGAAGGAAAAGAATTTATAAAAATATTCGAAAATGCTTAATAAAAAAAGACCTTTTACGAGGTCTTTTTTTGCATTTATACCAACTTTAGACTGTAAAGTTACAAAAATATTTTGATTTTCTTTTAAACATAGAATATAAGTGGTATAATTTTTATGCAAAGAAAGAAGGTTAACCAATAAAAGGAGTGTTTACATAAATGAAAAGTGATATACAAATAGCTCAAGAAGCTAAGATGGAGCCTATAATAAAAATAGCTGAAAAGATTAATTTATCAGAAGATGATATTGAATTATATGGAAAATACAAGTGTAAGATATCTTTAGATGTTTTAGATAAAAATAAGGATAAAAAAGATGGGAAATTAATTTTAGTTACTGCAATAAATCCTACCCCGGCGGGAGAAGGTAAATCAACTGTAACAGTGGGTTTAGGTCAAGGGTTTTGTAAAAAAGGTAGAAATGCAATAATTGCTTTAAGAGAACCATCACTTGGTCCTGTATTTGGAATTAAAGGAGGGGCAGCTGGTGGTGGATATGCACAGGTTGTACCAATGGAAGATATAAATCTTCATTTTACAGGAGATATGCATGCTATTACTTCTGCAAATAATTTACTTTGTGCGTCTATAGATAATCATATTCATCAAGGAAATGTTTTGAGGATTGACTCTAGAAGAATATCATTTAAAAGAGTTATGGATATGAATGATAGGGCTTTAAGACATATTGTAGTTGGAATGGGTGGCAAGGTAAATGGCTTCCTTAGAGAAGATGGATTTACTATAACAGTAGCGTCAGAAGTAATGGCTATTTTATGTTTAGCAAGAAATCTTAAAGATTTAAAAGAAAGAATGGGAGAAATTTTAATTGCTTATGATTTAGATGGAAATCCTGTATATGCGAAGCAATTAGAAGTTCAGGGAGCCATGACACTATTAATGAAGGATGCAGTTAAACCTAATTTAGTGCAGACTTTAGAAAATACTCCTGCAATTATCCATGGTGGCCCTTTTGCAAATATAGCACATGGATGTAACTCAATATTAGCCACTAAAATAGCATTAAAACTTAGTGATATTGTTATTACTGAAGCGGGTTTTGGAGCAGATCTTGGAGCAGAAAAATTCTTGGATATAAAGTGTAGATATGGAGAATTAAATCCTGATTGTGTAGTGTTAGTTGCGACAATAAGAGCATTAAAGCATCATGGTGGAGTGAAGAAAGAAGACTTGAATACTGAAGATGTAGAAGCCCTTAAAAAAGGAATAGTGAATTTAGAAAAGCAAATAGAAAACATAAAACAGTATAAAGTTCCTGTAGTTGTGGCAATTAACAGATTTTTAACAGATAGTATTGACGAAATAAAATTTATTAAAAAATTCTGCAAAAATCTTGGAGTAAAGGTAGCTCTTTCTGATGTTTGGGCAAGGGGAGGAGAAGGTGCATTTGAATTAGTTGATATTATTGAAGATGTCTTAGCTAATGAAGTCTCAAACTATGAACCTTTATATGATTCAGAAGAAAGTATAGAGGATAAGGTAAGTGCAATAGCGAGAAAAATATATGGAGCTGATGGAGTTACATACTCACCTGCTGCAAAGAAACAAATACAAGAACTTGAAAAGTTCGGTTTGGATAAATTACCTATTTGTATGGCTAAGACACAATACTCATTATCAGATAACCCTTCATTACTTGGAAGACCTGAAGGCTTTCAGATTTTAGTTCAGGAAGTAAAAGTATCAAATGGTGCCGGATTTATAGTTGTATTGGCAGGGAATGTTATGACAATGCCAGGACTCCCAAAGAGTCCAGCGGCTAATAGAATGGATATATTAGATGATGGAGAAATAGTAGGCTTATTCTAGAACATACCGTTATAATAGGCTTTATAAATTATATTGTAAAAAATAAGTTGGTATTAAAATGAGGGCAGCCATTAGGCTGCTTTTAATTATATTAAGGTGGTGCTTTTATGATTTTACTTGTTGATGTTGGAAACACTAACATTGTATTAGGCGTGCAAAAAGATGATAGCTATATAGCAAGTTGGCGTATATCAACAGATGCAAAGAAAACATCTGATGAATATGGAATACAGATTATGCAGTTGTTTATTCAAAATGGATTAAATCCAAAATCTGTAGAAGGGATTATTATATCTTCTGTGGTTCCAAACATAATGCATTCTCTAGAGAATATGATTAGAAAATGTTTTGGCATTGAACCTATAGTTGTAGGACCTGGAATAAAGACTAGAATCAATATTAAATATGATAATCCGAAGGAAGTGGGCGCAGATAGAATTGTAAACGCTGTTGCTGCATATGAAATATATAAAAGACCGATAATAATAATAGACTTCGGTACAGCAACCACTTTCTGCGCTATAACTGGAACTGGAGATTATTTAGGTGGGTGCATAGTTCCTGGAATAAAAATATCTTCAGATGCTTTGTTTGAAAGAGCCGCAAAGCTTCCAAGGGTAGAACTTGAGATGCCTAGTAGAATTATATGTAAAAATACTGTTAGTAGTATGCAAGCGGGAATATTATATGGATACATAGGACAAGTAGAATATATTATAAAGAAAATGAAAAAAGAAATTCCGAAAATTAATAATGAAGAACCATATGTAATTGCAACTGGAGGACTGGCAAATCTTATTAGTAAACAGACTGATGTAATAGATAGGGTTAATCCTGATCTAACTTTAGAGGGACTCAAAATATTGTATCATAAGAATAAGGAGTAGGTTAAATGAAAATAGGAAAGTTGGTATTTGAAAAAAATATATTTTTAGCACCTATGGCTGGAGTTACTGACATCTCTTTTAGAGGGCTATGTAAAGAAATGGGTTGTGGAGCAGTTTTTACAGAAATGGTAAGTGCAAAGGCATTATATTATGAAAATGAAAAAACACAAAGTCTTCTAAGGATAGCGGAAGAAGAAAAACCTGCAGCCGTACAAATATTTGGTAGAGATCCTAAAATAATGGCAGAAGTAGTTGAGAAATATTTAAATGTCAGAGAAGATATTTGTATAATTGATATAAATATGGGATGCCCAGCACCTAAGATAATAAAGAATGGTGAGGGTTCCGCTTTAATGAAGGAGCCTAGTTTAGCAGCAGAAATTATAAGAGAAATTAAAAAAGTTTCAATAAAGCCAGTAACTGTTAAATTTAGAACTGGCTTTGATGAAAATAACATTAATGCAGTAGAATTTGCTAAGTGGGTTGAAAATGCTGGCGCCGATGCCGTTACGGTGCATGGAAGGACCCGGAAACAAATGTATGAAGGAAAAGCAGATTGGGATATTATAAGACAAGTGAAAAATGCGGTAAGTATACCTGTTATAGGAAATGGGGATGTATTTACCCCAGAGGATGCATTGAGGCTTAAGGAAGTCTCTAATTGTGATGGAATAATGGTAGCTAGAGGGAGCATGGGAAATCCCTGGATTTTCAAACAAATTGAAAGAAAATTAAGTGGCCAGGAACTATTAAATATAACTGCTAAGGAAAAAATAGATATGTGTATTAGGCATTATGAATTGGCAATTAAATATGATGGAGATTTTAAAGCTATTAGAGAAATGAGAAAGCATGCTTCGTGGTATATTAAAGGCCTACCAAGATGTACAGAGGTTAAAAACAGAATAAATACAATTGATGATAGTGGGGAAGTACTAGATATACTAAGTAGATATAAAGAAGAATTGTCAGATATGTAGTTTAATGTGGAATTAATCCTTGATAACAAGAATAGTATTAACTAAAATGTTAGAGGGTTATGGATGAGAAACTTGATTAGTATTAGACTTAAAGGGAAAGATACTTACTGTAAATTTTCAAGGGTTGGAAGAATTATCGATGGATTTAAGACTAAATGCACATCACAGGAATTAATTAAAGAGGTTGGAGCACAAATTAAATATATTGATATACCAGCAAATATAAATGATGAAGCTTATAAATATAATATTATAAGGGCTTCAAAAAGATACTCAACAAAAAATAGTATACTTTGTCCTTGTGGTATCAGAATATATGATTATCAGTTCTTAAGTGATTTTCAAAAGAGAATGTTTGCTTTTAGCGTAGTAGAGAGTATGAGAATAGTGTTATTAAAAAGCGGGAAATCTTTAAAAAAGGCCGAGATTTTAGTAGATGATGGCTGTAAAAACGAAAATAAATTCATTATTGAAGAATTAGCTAAAGAAGCTAGAAATATTGTGATCTTAACTAAGGATATAACAAAATCTGAAAAACTTAGAGAATTTATTATATATAATTATGGTGCTACATTGGAAATACTATATAGGGAAGACGATATAGGAGAGGTAGACTTTATTATATCCTCTGAACAAAAGGAATATAATTGCCAAAGAGTGTGGTATTTAAATAATTTGTATAGTCCTAATAAACAGGGGCTTTTTATAAATGAGACAGCTTTTAAGATACCTTGGGACAGTAAAATTAAATTGATTTCCCCAGAACTGCTAGGTGGAATTATTAAAGATGTAAAGAAGATAGAAATTAAAGACTTAATAAGAAAAAACAACATTATTTTAGAAGAAATATCATTTAATTCAAAGGACATTGTAATTTAGGGTATGAAGTAGTGGCTATAAAGTATATAATGATTAAAGGACTTTTCAAGGAATTACCTCTTAATTATCATTTATTGACATATTATAAGGTCTGTTTTATAATGGGATAAATGATTTTGGAATTTATTATAACAAATAAAATTATGTTGTTAAAGGGGCGTATAATATGAGCGAAGTAAAAAAATATATTATGACATACCAAGGAGTTAAAAAGTTAGAAGAAGAATTAGATTTTTTAAAAACAGTTAAGAGGAAAGAGATAACAGAAAAAATTAAGGTGGCTTTGGGATATGGAGATTTAAGTGAAAACTCTGAATACGATGAAGCTAAAAATGATCAAGCATTTACTGAAGGAAGAATTCTGCAATTAGAAAATATGCTAAAAAATGCTTCTGTAGTGGATGAAGCAGACATTCCAAATGGGACTGTAGCTGTAGGTACAATAGTTAAAGTTAAGGATTATGAATTTGATGAAGAAGTTGAATATACAATAGTGGGTTCGGCAGAAGCAGATCCTATGAATTTTAAAATATCAAATGAATGTCCAGTAGGAAGTAAACTTATTGGTAAAAAAGTTGGGGATATTGTTGAAGTTGTTGTACCAGATGGATTAAATAAGTTTAAGGTTCTGGAAATAAGAAAAGAATAACGGAGGGATATTTAATGTCAACTGAGGAAATGAATTTACAAGAATTGGAGTCTCAGTTCAGTGAACAAGAGGCTTTAAGAAGAGAAAAATTAGCTCAATTAAAAGAAGTGGGTAAGGATCCATTTGAGGTATATAAAGTTGAAAGAACTCATACATCAGAACAAGTTAAGTCTAACTTTGAACAATTAGAAGGCGAAAGTGTAACAGTAGCTGGAAGAATAATGTCTAAGAGAGGACAAGGCAAAGTTGTTTTTTCAGATATAAATGATAGAGATGGTAAAATTCAATTATTCATTAAAATAGATGAAGTTGGAGAAGAAAATTTAAAATCTTATAAATCTTATGATTTAGGAGATATTGTTGTAGCTACAGGTGTAGTTTTTAAAACAAGAACTGAAGAAATTTCAGTTAAGGTAAATAAATTCCAATTAGTATGTAAATCATTAAAGCCATTGCCAGAAAAGTGGCATGGATTAAAGGATCCAGATTTAAGATATAGACAAAGAGAAGTTGATATAATAACTAATCCAGAAGTTAAAGATACCTTCATAAAAAGAACTCAAATAATGAGGGGGATAAGAGAATTTTTAGATAATAAGGGCTTCTTAGAAGTCGAGACTCCTATTTTAGGAGCAATTGCTGGAGGTGCAGCAGCAAGGCCTTTTGTTACTCATCATAATACATTAGATATGGATATGTATTTAAGAATAGCAACAGAACTATATTTAAAGAGACTTATAGTAGCTGGATTTGAAAAAGTTTATGATATGGGTAAGAATTTTAGAAATGAGGGAATGTCAGTAAGACATAATCCTGAATTTACAATGATTGAATTATATGAAGCCTATTCTGATTATAATGATATGATGGAGATTTGTGAAAATATGGTTGCCTATGTTTGCGAAAAAATAAATGGAACTACTAAGGTAATGTACCAAGGAACAGAAATAGAATTTAAGCCACCATGGAGAAGAATAACTATGGTTGATGCTGTTAAGGAGTATGCTGGTATAGATTTTAATACTATTAACTCAAATGAAGAAGCTCAAGCTATAGCTAAGGAGAAACATTTAGAATTCCCTAAGCCGCTTGATACAGTTACTAAGGGTGAAGTATTAAATATGTTGTATGAAGAATATGCAGAGGAAAAAATGATTCAGCCTACTTTTGTTATGGATTATCCAGTGGAAATTTCTCCTCTTACAAAGAAGAAGAGAGGAAATGAGGCTTTTACTGAAAGATTTGAAGGTTTTGTATTTGGTAGAGAATTATGTAATGCTTATTCAGAATTGAATGATCCAATAGTTCAAAGAGAAAGATTTGAGCAACAAGCTAAGTCTAGAGAGCTTGGAGATGATGAAGCTTATGTAATAGATGAAGAGTTCATGAGCGCATTAGAAACAGGAATGCCTCCAACCGGTGGACTTGGAATGGGTATAGATAGGCTGGTTATGTTTTTAACCGATGCAGCATCAATAAGAGATGTTATTTTATTCCCAACAATGAAACCACAAACAAATAATTAGAACTTGTAAAAGAAGCTAGCATAATGTTAGCTTCTTTATTTTTGTATGAATATATTAGGGTTATATAATAAAAAACACACAAAATTTGAAAAAGGTGTTGCATTTAAGAAGATAACTGTTATAATAATAAAAGTAGTGACGTTCCGCGATAGCTCAATGGTGGAGCACTCGGCTGTTAACCGATAGGTTGGAGGTTCGAGTCCTCTTCGCGGAGCCAATTAAAACTTAATATTAAATAATAATCCGCGATAGCTCAATGGTGGAGCACTCGGCTGTTAACCGATAGGTTGGAGGTTCAAGTCCTCTTCGCGGAGCCAATTTGATTAGATAAGTGATGGATAACATCACTTTTTTTTTAAAGTATTATTGAAATAGCTATTAACCTTGACATATAGTATCGTTTTGATAATATTAAGATATAGTTTATATACGCAAGCACATAGATTAAGAAAGTTGGGCTTATGCCAAAAAGGGTGGAACCGCGGAATATATTGCGTCTCTTTATGGATGGGGCTTTTTTTAGTTTTAATAAATAAATTTGGAGGGATTATATTATGACAATTGAAAAGACAATGGATAAAATAGTGGCTCTTTGTAAAAGTAGGGGGTTTATATTCCCAGGGTCAGATATATACGGAGGCCTTGCGAATTCATGGGATTACGGCCCTTTAGGAGTAGAATTTAAAAATAATGTTAAAAAGGTATGGTGGAAGAAGTTTGTACAAGAAAGCCCATATAATGTAGGAGTAGATTGTGCAATACTAATGAATAGCCAAGTTTGGGTTGCTTCAGGGCATGTTGGTGGCTTTTCAGACCCTCTAATGGATTGTAAAGATTGTAAGTCTAGATTTAGAGCGGATAAGATGGTAGAAGATCATATGACTGAAGGTGGCGTAGAAGTTGCCTCAGCTGATGGGTGGTCAAATGAACAATTGAAAGAATACATAGAGAAAAATAAAATAGTTTGTCCTAAATGTGGAAAGCAGAACTATACAGATATAAGAAAATTTAATTTAATGTTTAAAACCTTTGCTGGAGTTACAGAAGAGGCTAAGAATGAAATATACTTAAGACCAGAAACAGCACAAGGTATATTTGTAAATTTCAAACAAGTTCAAAGAACATCAAGAAAGAAAATTCCTTTTGGAATAGCGCAGATAGGAAAATCCTTTAGAAATGAAATTACTCCAGGAAACTTTACTTTTAGAACAAGAGAGTTTGAACAAATGGAATTAGAATTTTTCTGTAAAGAAGGTACAGATTTGGAATGGTTTGAATATTGGAGAAACTATTGCTGGCAATTCTTATTAAATTTGGGTGTTGATAAAGAAAACCTAAGGATGAGAGATCATGAAGCGGAAGAATTATCATTCTATTCGAAGGCTACATCAGATATAGAATATTTATTCCCATTTGGATGGGGTGAATTATGGGGTATTGCAGATAGAACGGATTATGATTTAAAGAAACATCAAGAACATTCAGGACAAGATTTAAGCTACTTGGATCCAAACACAAATAAAAAATATGTACCATATTGCATAGAACCATCCCTGGGCGCAGACAGAGTTGCATTAGCTTTATTAGTGGATGCTTATGATGAAGAAGATTTATCTACTGAAAGTAAGAAAGATTCAAGAGTAGTTATGCGCTTGCATCCGGTATTAGCGCCATATAAAGCAGCTATATTACCTCTTTCTAAAAAGCTTTCAGAAAAAGCTTTAGATGTATATTCAGACTTAAACAAGAAGTTTAATATTGAATATGATGAAGCGGGAAGTATTGGGAAGAGATATAGAAGACAAGATGAAATAGGTACTCCTTATTGTGTTACAGTGGATTTTGATACTCTAGAGGATGGTGCGGTAACTATTAGAGATAGAGATACTATGATGCAAGAAAGAATTAAGATTGACGAGATAGAAACTTATATTGCAAAACGTTTAGAATTCTGAATAGTTGCTGAATAGTATATTAGAAGCGAGGTTAGTTGAATAAAATCAATAACTTCGCTTTTACTTTATATATGTAGGATTTTTATAAATGAGGGGTACAGTCTAAATGTAAAAAAGGTATAATGTTGATATTAGATTTTCACCATTTAATAATATAAGCGGAGGCGTAAAGATGAGAAAGAGTTTCGATGAATTTAAGATGTTTATAAATGGAAGGAATGTAGCTGTTGTAGGTATGGGAGTATCGAATATTCCTTTGATAAATTTTTTGGTCGATCTTGGAGCTAAGGTTACAGCTTTTGATATGAAAAATGAAGAAGCTTTAGGAAAAGTAGCAGTAGATTTTAGAAGTAGGGGTGTGAATTTAGTATTAGGAGAGAGATATCTAAATAAATTAACTGGATTTGAAGTTGTATTTAAGACTCCATCTATGAGAATTGATAGTGAAGCTTTGTTAAAGGTCAAGGAAGAAGGCGCGTATATAACTTCTGAAATGGAAGAATTTGTTAGATATTGCAAAGGTAAAATATATGGAGTCACAGGTAGTGATGGAAAGACAACGAGTACTACTATAATATCTAAATTATTAATAGAAGAAGGCTATAAGACTTGGGTGGGTGGAAACATAGGGACACCCCTGTTTTCTCAAATTGAAAAAATAGGGGCTAATGATATGGTTGTTTTAGAATTATCCAGTTTTCAGTTGATGACCATGAATAATCAAATAGATATTGCTATATGTACAAACTTAGCACCAAACCATTTAGATATGCATAAGGATATGCAAGAATATATACAGGCAAAGAAAAACGTGTTTTTATATCAGCAAACTAAAGATATTCTAGTTGTTAATAAAGAGAATGATATTACTCTTTCTTTTGAAAAGGAAGCAAAGGGAGAAGTAAGAGAATTTAGTTCGAAAAGAGAATTACTTAAGGGTTCATACTTTAAAGACGGTTCGTTATATCTAGAAGGACGAGAAGTATGCAAAAAGGAAGATATAGTTATAAAAGGTATGCATAATGTAGAAAATTATTTAGCTGCATTTATAGCTACTAAGGATGATGTTTCAATAGCGACTATGAAGAAAGTAGCTGAAAGTTTTGCAGGGGTAGAGCATAGATGTGAACTTGTAAGAGAAATAGATGAAGTTAAATACTATAATGATTCAATTGCTTCAAGTCCTACTAGGACGATTGCTGGACTAAAAGCTTTTGAAAAAAAGGTAATTATAATAGCTGGGGGTTATGATAAACAGATTCCATTTGAACCACTAGCCTATGAAGGGTATCCATATATAAAAGAATTAATATTAATTGGAGCAACTAAGGCAAAAATAACAGCTGCGTTTAATAAGTTGGAAAATGAAAAAGGCGTTAAGGTTAATATAACTTCAGTAGAGACTTTAGAAGAGGCTGTGAATAAAGCTAGATATCTTTCCGAAAAGGGAGATATAGTAACATTATCTCCGGCATGTGCATCCTTTGATATGTTCGCAAATTTTGCTGAAAGAGGAAATGAATTTAAGAGGCTAGTCTGTGAAATGAAATAGGATATGAAAAGGATAATCCCCCTACATTATGCGTAGAGGGATTATCCTTTCCTTATGTGGTAAGTGGAATTAAATATGTATTATTTACGTTGATTCGCTTCTCTAAAAAGATTCCGGCATCAGTTGGATAATAATTATTAATGCCTTCCGCTAATGTTAAAGAAAAAGTAACTTCGGAGGTTTCTAAATTCACAGTTAATGAATATAGAGAGTTAGAATTATTAATATTTATGAAATATAGTTTATTATTATATACTTTTAAATTCTCACCATTCATTAAAGCTAATCTCTTAGATTCATCAGTTAAAGGATCTAAGACGTAAAGGTTGTTATTATCAGATGAATTGAGTATTAACAACTGATTTTCAAAGGGGGCAAAGCTATCAACTGAATAGTCTGTAAGCTTTTCTTTTTGAGATCCATCTGTTTTTATAGAATAAAGCTTTGAATTATCACTAATATTTTGGTAGATGATAAAGTCTCCATTTATTAAATATTTCCCTACAGTATCTGTAATGATGATTTGATTATCATTGGTAACTGTATTATAAGAATATAATTTATTTTGTTTTTTATGATCGGGCAGGATACTTAAATAAAATAAATTATCTCCAGAGGGTATAATGTCATGAACATTATGATTGTTAATATTATTTAATATTTTATCTTCCAAATTTGTAGAAGATAGATGGTTTCCATCACTACCATTGGCAAAATAAATTACATTATTAATTAAAGCTAATGTATCTGTGGAATTATTGAAATAATCAACAACATCCTTAGTTTTAATTAAGGTTTCGGGATAAGGCTCATTAATTATAGATATGTTGTTATTATCATCTCGATTGGGAAACACTAAGGAAGTTCCATTTAGTACAAAGGGAGAAGAATATGTTGTTACATCCCCTAATACAAAGGGAATGAAAATTTTTTCTGGATCATTTATAGCATCGAAAGTATATGTCTTTGGTTCGCTTGCTATAATTTTAGGCTCGATTTTGTTCGAGCAGCCTGCAATGATTAATGTATTGATTAACAATAAAGAAAATAGAATACTTTTTCTCACTGATATACCTCCAATTGAATTTAAATTTCTATAATATAATAGTAAGATAAAAATCATAGAGAGTAAAGAACAAAAGCTAGTACTGTAGTTAATTATAAGATATATGAGCTGAAATAGATTTATGTGAGTGTTAACTTATCCTAGCGTATCCATAATAGATATGTTGAGAAAATAAGAGTAAAAATGAGGAATTTTACCTTAAACATATCAAGAAAGACTATAGCGATGAAATGATTAGTTCAAAAAATGTTAATATAATATTCGTTGCACTAATGTAGCAGCAAAACATTTCTAAAGTCTGTTAAATAATGAATTAAAAACTTATTGACAGTAAGAGAAATAAATGATAAGATAATGAAGTCGCTTAAGGGTGGCAAACAAATTGGTCTTTGAAAATTGAACAGATATTAATTAAGTTAAAAACCAGCAATTCTTTTTTATGAGTAAGTTTTTGAGTAGATTAAACTTTTTATTGAGAGTTTGATCCTGGCTCAGGACGAACGCTGGCGGCGTGCTTAACACATGCAAGTCGAGCGATG
>NZ_PVXQ01000050.1 GCF_002995745.1 Clostridium vincentii
ACTAAATAAATCTGGTGATGATGGCGTAGAGGAAACACTCCTTTCCATTCCGAACAGGAAAGTTAAGCTCTATTGCGCCAATGGTACTGCATGGGCAACTGTGTGGGAGAGTAGGACGTTGCCAGGTGAGTAAAAAAGGATAGTTTATACTATCCTTTTTTGTTGCGTTAAAATATAAAAGGTCGATTTAGAGTTAACTCTAGTACTTATAATGTAATAGAAGAAGTTTTAATTAATTTATAAACATTTTGGAGGTATTTTAATATGGAGAAGTCAAAAGTCTATTTTACTAATATGAAGACAGCAGCTAATGAAAATTTGTTACAGAAATTAAGACGTCTAATTAAAACAGCGGGAATTAGTGAAATTAATTTTGAAAAAAATATGCAGCCATTAAGGTTCATTTTGGTAAACCTGGTAACTTGGCTTTTTTGCACCCAAATTTTGCTGAAGTGACAGCAGATATTGTTAAGGAACTAGGCGGTAAAACTTTCTTAACTGATTGTAACACTTTATATGAATAAGAAAATAGCAGAATATTCATGGGCTGTATTAAATGGGCGTCTAAATTTCCATATTAGTTTAGTAATTGATGTATTCCCATATTGTGACTGTCATCCAGAAAATGATGTATCAATTGTACCAGATGTTTGCATCTTTTGATCCAGTTGCACTTGATGTTGCTTGTGCGAATGCAGTAAACAATCAGCCTGCCATGAAAGGAAGTCTTATTGAGGTACATGGATGTAAACATAAGGACCATTTTACTGATGTTAGCCCTGAAACAGACTGAAAAGTATGCTGTGAAAATAGGTCTTGGAAGCAAAGAATATGAGTTGATTACAATTTAATATCTATATTTCTGAATAAACTTTATATATATAATATAGAATTAACAGACCCCCTAATTTTAGGGGGTCATACCTTTGTCTAAAAATATAATCTTACAGTATAGGATAATAAAAATTATCAAGAAATCAAAGGCATTGTATATACATATTAGTATTAATTATATATATTTTTTTAATATGGTATATAGATAAACACATATGAATACAGTAAGCATACATCAAAGGAGCAATTGGCAAAGAGTATAATACCAATGTATATTCTAAGATAAGGAAATCTTTTACGAGAATAGGTCAGTGGATTTCAGCTACTGAGTTTTATTGTCACAAGTGAAACACTCAACTAATTAATTAGTTGAGTGTTTTTTATACTCTAATTTATTTATAGAGATATTTTTTCAATACAATCCTTAAGCCAGTGTATGTAAGCTTCTTCTCTCATAATAGCACCATTTAAAACTATATAATCACCGAATTCAGGAGAAGATACTTTAGATACGTCCTTTTTCTTTAAAAGTTCTTCAATAGAATTTTTCAGATATTCTAATTTTTCACAATGCTTGTCTAATGCGCTTTGAAATTGTTTTAATAAAGTATCATTAGCTATTTCATCACAAAAATATGCTCTAAGCCTAAAAACATCCTTAGGGGTTGGTTCTAAAGGTTCATCTTTAGCAAGCCATTTTTGTAAACAATACCTTCCCTTTTCAGTGATGGTATACAATTTTTTTTCTAGTTTTTCGCCTTGGATAATTATTTCATATGAAAGTAGTTCTTCACCAGTTAGTTTCTTTAATTCTGGATAGATTTGACTATGTTTTGCATACCAAAAATCAACTAATCCACTATTAAATTCTTTCGCTATATCATAGCCAGTTAAAGGCTTTCTGTTAATTAATCCTAAAATTGCGTATTTTAAAGTTCTCATATAGTAACACCTCATTCTTTATAATTATTATTTTACCATTAGTAAGTGCAAAATAAAATATAAATAATAAACATGTCAACATTGACATGTTTAATCATAAAAGAATATAATATATATTATAGCATTACATAGTTATTTTAAAGTATTGCTTGAAATTTAAATTAAGGAGAGTGTTTATGAATAAGTATAAAAAATTGTTTGAACCAATCAAAATTGGAAAATGTGAAATAAAGAATCGTTTTGCCCTTGCACCAATGGGACCATTGGGATTAGCCGATAGTGAAGGCGGATTTAATCAAAGAGGAATTGATTATTATACTGAAAGAGCAAAAGGCGGCACAGGTCTAATTATTACAGGTGTTACTTTTGTGGATAATGAAGTTGAAGAACATGGTATGCCAAATTGTCCATGCTCTACACATAATCCAGTTCAATTTGTTAGAACAGGAAAAGAAATGACTGAAAGAATACATGCGTATAATGCAAAGGTATTTTTACAAATGTCAGGTGGATTTGGTAGAGTTACTATTCCGACTAACCTTGGAGAATTTCCACCAGTTGCACCATCACCAATTCAACATAGATGGCTTGATAAAATTTGTCGTGAAATTACAGTAGATGAAATTAAATCTATAGTTAAAAAATTCGGAGATGGAGCTAATAATGCAAAGAGAGCTGGCTTTGATGGAGTAGAAATTCATGCTGTTCATGAAGGATATCTAATTGACCAATTTGCTATGTCATTATTTAATCATAGAACTGATGAATATGGTGGAAGTTTAGAAAATAGACTTCGTTTTGCCCGTGAAATAGTTGAAGAAATTAAAAAGAGATGCGGAGAAGATTTTCCTGTAGTTCTTAGATATTCACCAAAGAGCTTTATTAAAGATCTCAGAGATGGAGCACTTCCAGGAGAAGAATTTGTTGAAAAAGGTAGAGACCTTGAAGAAGGAATTGAAGCTGCTAAATTACTTGTATCCTATGGATATGATTCATTAGATACAGATGTTGGATCTTATGATTCATGGTGGTGGAGTCATCCTCCAATGTATCAAGAAAAGGGATTATACAGACCATATGCTAAATTAATGAAAGAAACTGTGGATGTACCTATCCTGTGTGCAGGAAGAATGGATAATCCAGATATGGCACTGGAGGCTATTAAAAATGGAACATGCGATATTATAAGTCTTGGGCGACCATTGCTTGCAGATCCTGATTATGTAAATAAATTGAGAAGTAACAAATGTAAATCAATTAGACCTTGTATATCATGTCAAGAAGGATGTATGGGACGTATTCAACATTATTCAATGCTTAATTGTGCTGTAAATCCTCAGGCATGTAAGGAAAAAGATAATGCACTTACACCAATATTAAAGAAGAAAAAAGTTTTAATAGTTGGCGGTGGAGTTGCAGGTTGTGAAGCAGCAAGAGTTTTAACACTTAGAGGTCATGAGGCAGTTCTTTATGAAAAGAATAATAGATTAGGTGGAAATCTTATACCTGGCGGAGCACCAGACTTTAAAGAAGACGATATTGATTTAGCTAATTGGTATAAACATACATTAAAAAAGTTAAATGTTCAGGTTAATTTAAATAGTGAAATGACAAAAAAACAGATTCTAAATTCTAAATTCGATAGTGTAATAATAGCTACAGGATCTACTCCAAAAGTATTTCCACTTGGAGATGATGAAAAAGTATTTACAGCAGTAGATGTTTTACTAAAAAAGAAAGACTGTAAAGATACAACCGTTATAGTTGGTGGAGGACTAGTTGGATGTGAACTTGCACTTCATCTTGCTAAAAAAGGCAAAAAGGTAACTATAGTGGAAGCATTACATAAAATACTTGCACTAAATGGACCTTTATGTTCTGCAAATAGTGAAATGCTTGAAAAATTAATTCCATTTAATAATATTGATGTAAAAACAAATTCAAAGGTTAAAGCATATAAAAATGGAATTCTTGAAATGGAAACAGAAAGTGGAATAGAGAAGATCAAATGCGATTCAGTAATACTTTCCGTAGGATATAAAGAAGAAGACTCTTTATATAAAGAATTAGAATTTGAAGTTCCAGAAATTTATCTTTTAGGAGATGCACGTAAGGTTTCTAATATCATGTATGGTATTTGGGATGCTTATGAGGTTGCAAATCATATATAAGTAAATAAATATAGAATAGTAAAAAGGATAGAAGTAATAGTAAAACTAAGACTTCTATCCTTTTAATTGATTTCTTGCGCTTGGTGCCATAATCATTTACACCTCCTAAATATTAATTATTGTTCATTAATAGCATACCATAAAATATAATTAATAGTTATGTTCAATTATGTTTTATAATGAGTTTTACCATAGTAGCGTTAATAAAAAAATACAAGAGCATATTTTCTATATAAGCACTTATAGTGTAAATATAATTAATATATATTTTTTGTAATATATATTAATTATTAAAAGTAGGCCTATACTGGCTATTGTGTAAAATTATTTCACTGAAAATGAATATTATTAAAAAATATTCTTGACAAACTATACATAAATAGTGTTAAATCTAAATATAGTTATGTTACGTTTCATTGCGTTTTGTTTTGAAAAAATAATATATTATAAGATCTCAAAGGTGAGAGTACAGAAATGTATAAATCTCCTTGAGGTCTTTTTTTATTGGTCTTATATGGAAGGGGAGCTGATTATGGATACATGTAGTGCAACAAAAGAAATTTTTAAAAGTAAGAGAAAGATAAATCGAGGGAGACTAATAGTAGTTATACTTATTATTTTGCCAATAGTAACTTTTATAATATCAACAACATTTGGTAGGTATTCAATAACAATTCAAGATTTAATAACTTTAATCATATGCAAAATTAAAGGAGTTGAAAGCAATTTACCTAGCAATATTGAAACAGTATTTTTTAATGTAAGACTACCAAGGATAATTGCAGCTATGTTAATTGGAGCAGCATTATCTATTGCTGGAGCTTCATATCAGGGGGTGTTTAAAAATCCCATGGTATCACCAGATATATTAGGTGCATCAGCTGGAGCTGGATTCGGAGCTGCACTTGGAATTCTATTTTCTTTTAGTATTGTAGGAATACAGATTAGTTCTTTTATTTTTGGAATAGTAGCAGTTTCTCTTACATATTTGATTAGTTCAATCATAGGGAAAAAAAGTAATACAATCCTTACATTAATATTATCAGGAATGGTAATTTCAACATTGTTTCAATCATTTTTATCATTGATAAAGTATGTTGCAGATCCTACAAGCAAATTGCCAGCGATAACTTTTTGGCTAATGGGATCATTATCTTCAATAAATATTAAGGATTTAATTTTGTTGATATTTCCTATATTACTGGGAGTAATACCTTTGATACTTTTAAGGTGGAAGTTAAATGTTTTATCATTTGGAGAAGAAGAAGCAAAATCTATGGGAATAGATACTTCAAAAATAAGATTTATAGTTATACTAGCATCAACAATAATGGTATCAGCAGTTGTTTCAGTAAGTGGAATGATTGGATGGATTGGTCTTGTAATTCCTCATTTATCTAGAATGCTAGTTGGTCCAAACTATAAAAAATTAATTCCAACATCAATGGTTATTGGGGCATGTTTCTTATTGTGTGTAGATAATCTATCACGAAGTTTGTTTTCAATGGAATTGCCAATAGGAATACTTACATCTATTATTGGAGCACCATTCTTTATTTATTTACTTATGAGTGGAAAGAAGGGGTGGGCATGAGCTTAGATATTATAAATGCATATTGTGGATATAAAAATAAATGCATATTGAAAAATATAAATTTAAAAATAAATGATGATGAAATCTTATGTATATTAGGACCAAATGGAGTAGGAAAAACTACACTTTTAAAAAGTATTCTTGGATTTTTAAAACTGCAGTCAGGTGAAATATTTTTAAATGAAAAGAAAATTAATAATTGTTCTAATATAGAATTGGCTAAGGTGATAGCTTATGTGCCACAGCTTCATACACCACCTTTTCCATATGAAGTTTTAGATGTAGTGGTAATGGGTAAAACTGTACATCTTGGATATTTTAAATCACCTTCAAAAAGTGATTACAAGATTGCAGAGGATATGTTGGAAAAGCTAGGTATAACCTATTTGAAAGATTCAATATATACAGAAATAAGTGGAGGAGAAAGACAATTAGTTTTAATAGCTAGAGCTCTTGTACAGGATCCTAAAATACTTATAATGGATGAACCTACATCTAATTTGGATTATGGAAATCAAATTAGAGTGCTAAGGCAAATTAATCGTTTATCTAAAATGGGTATTAGCATAATAATGACATCCCACTTTCCAGAGCATGCATTTTTATGTTCTGCAAAAATTGCATTGATTGAAAAAAATAGTGTTATTCATTTAGGGAGTGCAGAGAAAATTGTAACTGAGGAAAATATGAAATCAGCTTATGGCATTACGGTGAAGATTGGTGACTTTAAGAAAGATAATGGAGAGATGGTTAAAACCTGTATTCCAATAATGAATTGAGGTACAAAAAGAAAATGACAAGTCCAATATAAGATTATGATGACTTGTTATTTTTAAAAAATATATATGAGAAAGGATATGATAACTATGGATAAGGCCTATGAGTTTGATGAAATAGCACAAAATGTATTTTTACCAATATATCCACTAATAGCAAATCAAATAAAAAGAGAGACGAAAATTGATAAGGGAGTTTGTTTAGATATAGGATGCGGAGGCGGACATCTAGGTTTTGCTTTAATGAAAATTACTAATCTAGATATAATATTTTTAGATAATAACAAAGATGCTTTGGATATTTCTAATAAAAGAAGTGAGGACCTTGGAATAGCAGATAGAACAAATACTATTTTAGGAGATGTTCAAAATATTCCTTTTAAGGATAAGTCTATTAATTTAGTAGTTAGTAGAGGATCATTGTGGTTTTGGGAAGATAAGAAAAGGAGTTTGGAAGAAATATATAGGGTGTTAAAGGAAGGTGGAATTGCATATATTGGAGGTGGATTTGGGGATGAAAAAACAAAAAAACAAATATACGAAAAAATGAAACAGAGAGATGGAGAAGATTTTGGAGAAAAAAGAAGAAAGTTTACAACTGGAAATGATTTAGAATTTTACAATGGAATTTTAAAAGAAATAGGAATTAAGAATTTTATTATTAAAGATGATGAAGAGGGACTATGGATAATAATAAGAAAAACTATGGCAGCCTAGAACAAAAGTTTATGCTGTCCAATGATAGGGGGGAGTAAATTGAAATTTGTTACATTTTCAGGACCACCATCCTCAGGTAAAACTTCTGTGATTTTAAAGGTTATTGATTGTTTGAAAGGTATAGAAAGTAAATTTGGAGTAATAAAATTTGATTGCCTTACAACATATGATGATGTGCTTTACAAAAAAGCAGGAGTTGAAGTTATGGTTGGATTATCGGGAAATCTTTGCCCAGATCATTTTTATATTAGTAATATTGATGATTGCGTTAAATATGGCGTAGAAAAAGGATTAGATTTATTAATTAGCGAAAGTGCTGGATTATGCAATAGATGTTCACCTCATATAAAGGATGTTTTAGCTGTATGTGTAATTGATAGTCTTTCGGGAGTAAATACCCCTAAAAAAATAGGACCAATGCTGAAATTCGCAGACATAATAGTGATTACAAAGGGAGATATAGTTTCTCAAGCAGAAAGAGAAGTATTTAAGTTTATGGTAAAAGAGGCAAATCCCAGAGCAAAAGCATTATATGTTAATGGACTTACAGGGCAAGGAGCCTATGAACTAAGCTTAAGTATAAAAGAAGCAAAATCAATAGAAAATCTTGAAGGAAAAAAACTAAGATTTACAATGCCTTCAGCATTGTGTTCATATTGTCTTGGAGAAACAATTATAGGAGATGACTATCAAACAGGAAATACAAAGAAAATTGATTTTCAAAAAATAAAAAGTAATTCAAGAGCGATAAACAGCTATTCATTAGATGAAGATTATGAGATTAATGAGACTCCCGATGCAATAATTAAATCTATAACAATTTTAGGTGGACATGATAAGAGTGGAGAAACAGAAGATATTAATCTTACAATTAATGTGGGGGAAGTAATTTGTATAGTTGGACCTACAGGATCAGGTAAGAGTAGATTACTAGAAGATATAGAATGCATGGCTAAGGGAGATACACCAACAGGAAGGATTATAAAAATAAATGGTGAAAATTTATTGGAAAATAACTTAGTTGCCCAGCTTTCACAAAATATGAATTTTGTAATGGATGTATCGGTTGGAGACTTTATAAGAATGCATGCTAAAAGCAGAGATGTTAGAGATCTTAAATTTATTACAGAAGAAATAGTAAAGTATGCTAATGAGCTTGCAGGAGAAAAATTCACAAGTGAAGTTCCTATAACTGCATTAAGTGGTGGACAATCTAGGGCATTAATGATTGCAGATACAGCACTTTTAAGTGTTTCTCCAATAGTTCTTATTGATGAAATTGAAAATGCTGGTGTGGATAGAAGTAGGGCAATAGAATTATTAGTTAAAGAAGGGAAAATAGTTTTTGTATCTACTCATGATCCTATATTAGCACTGCTTGGAGATAAGAGAATAATAATAAAAAACGGTGCAATTCGTAAAGTTATTATAACAGAGGCAAAGGAAAAAGATAATCTTAAGATTATGAAACAAGTTGATAATAAGATGTCAAATCTTAGGAATTCATTAAGAAGTGGTGAAACAATAAGTTGGAATATGGAAGAATATTTTGCATGGGAGAGATAAAAATGAAAAAATTTCCAGAAATGAAATTAGTACCTGATGAAATGAGAGAAAAACTAGATTTTTTAGGATATATATATTGTCCAGTTAAAGAGGTGTTTTCAGATAAGATAAAAGAATTTATAGAATTAAAAAAAGATAAAGATGAAAAAGATAAAGATGAAGAAGATATAAAAGCTGTAGTTCCTATGGGGGGATGTGGAAAGGACGAATTCTTCAACGTCAATAAGATTAAAGATATTAATAAATTTCCTAGTGTTATAACTGGAGCTGGTTTTTCTGAGTTTTTTGAAGAGGAATTCACAAACAGATTTATTGATAGAGGATGTTTTGAGGATTTAGGATATATAAGCAATTTAAATACTACATATAAAGACTTAGACCTTAAAGATCCTAAGGGATGCTATAATATTTATTCATCATTTCCATATGTACTTCTAGTAGATGAACGCAAACTTAAAAATAGACCTATTCCTTTAAGTTGGGAAGACCTCCTTGATGAGAAATATGTAAAAAGTATTGCAATTGGACATACTGAAGAGGATATAAATGAAGTTGTTCTTTTATACACCTATAAAAATTTTGGCGAAGAAGGTGTTAAAGCTTTAGCAAGAAATATAAACACACCTATGGGAACTATAGAGATGGCACAAGCTACTGGTGCAAATCAACAAAGTGAAAATGCTATATATATACTGCCATACTTTTTTGCAAAGGCAGCACCTAAGAAAGATTATTTAAAAATAATATGGCCAGAAGAAGGCGCCCTGTTATGCCCTCTTTATGTAATGGTTAAAAAAGATAGAGAAAATTATTTGGATGAGCTTATAAGTTATCTTTATAGTGAGGATTTAGGACAATCAATAGCTAATAAATATTTTCCTCATGTAAATAAGAATGTGGATAATAAAATTCCTAATGATGGCAAATTGCAATGGTTAGGATGGGATTATATTCATGAGAAAAATATAATAACTCGTGTTAGGGAAATTGAAGAAATATTTTATGAGGAATATAAAAAGAGGAGTGATTTAAATGAAAAAACTTAGTTCATTATTTTTAGTTTTCATTATTACATCTACATTGTTTATTGGATGTGGAAATACTTCAAATACTAATGAATCAGAAAATGTAAAATCTACTGGAAAAACTATAACAGATATGGCAGGAAGAACTATGGAAGTGCCATCAGAAATTAATAAAGTATATTGCTCAGGGCAACCAGCAATTGTTATGATGCATAATATAAATTTGGACAAGCTTCTAGGATGGTGTTTTGAACTAAAAGATTATGAAAAAAAATATATGGATCCTAAATATCAAGATCTACCAGTAATAGGGGCCATGCAAGGAAAGAATGGGACAGTAAGTAAAGAAGAGTTATTATCTTATAATCCTCAAATTATATTATCTATGGGAACTATAGGTGATAGTGCAGTTTCAGATGCGGATAAATTATCACAGGACATAGGAGTGCCTGTTGTAGTTGTAGATAGCAGTTTGCAGAATTTAGATAAGAGTTATGAATTTTTAGGAAGCTTACTAGATGAAAAGGAAGTTACTGATGAATTAGCTCAGTATTGTAAAAATACCATGGATCAATTAAGAGAGATAACATCCAAAATACCAGAGGATAAAAAAGTAAGAGTTTATTATGCAGGTGGAGAAAAAGGTCTTGAAACAGCTCCAATAGGAAATTGGCATGCAGAATTATTAGATTATGCAGGGGCAAAGAATGTAGTGGACTTTAAAGCAGCCGGAGGACGTAGTGAAGTATCCATGGAACAAGTTATAACTTGGAATCCAGATGTAGTAGTTGAAGCAATATATGATAACCACTTGGATGGTGTGTTTAATAGTAAAGAATGGGAAGGCATAAGTGCAGTTCAAAATAATAAAGTTTATAGTGCTCCGGATGAACCATATAACTGGGTTGATACGCCACCGTCAAGCAATAGAATAATAGGGCTTAAATGGTTAGTAACTACATTATATCCAGAGTATAGTGAAATAGACATGAAAAAAGAAATCAAAGAATACTACAAACTATTTTATAAAGTAGATATAGACGATGCAGCAGCAGAAGAATTATTAAATACAAAAGCAATACAATAATAATATTGTAATTATGATTGGGGTTATAAGTATGAGTACGATAAAAAATATTATTAATAAATCTGAATATGATGTTCTTGGATTATTACCATGTCCTATTAAAGTACCAGTAGAAATTGGTTTTAATGAAATGATAGATGATTTAGGAGATCAATGTGACTTTAAATATCTTGTAGAGGGTAATGCTAATTATGAAGTTATGTGGATGGATGAATCTTCAGATATTCCATCAAAGAATGATTTACCAAAGATTATTATAAGTTCTGGAGTAAATAGTTTTTATAGAAAAGATTTTCGAACTAAAGCTATAGAAGAAAAATATTTTAAAAAAGTTAAAGATATAGAAGAGGAATTAATTGAAAATGATTTAATTGATTTAGAGAGTAATTATTATATAATGGCATTAAATTATTTGGTTATGGTTATAGATTTAACTAAATTAGATGGTAGAAATATACCACAATCATGGGAAGAACTTTTAAGTAGTGAATTTAAAAAAGAAGTTGCTATAAGAGGCAAAAAAGGAAGGTATTGCGAAACAACACTATTTTCAATATATAAAGATTTTGGAATGGAGGGAATTAAAAAATTAAGTGAACTTGTGGGTCAGGGTGGGCATCCAGCTGAAATGGTAAAGAATATAGGTAAAGGAATAAAAGAGTCGCCCACAATTAGTATTATTCCATATTTTTATGCAAAACTTCTTAAAAATAATAAAAGCGCTAAAGTAATATGGCCTGAAGAGGGAGCAATTGTAAGTCCTGTTACCTTGTTAGTCCAAGGTGATAGTTCAAAGAATTTAGAAAATGTAGTTAATTATTTTATTAGTGAAGACGTGAAAAGTATATGTAAAAACGCATCAGTGCCACATCCAATGGATTATTTAAAGTACTTAAAAGAAAATAATTATAAACTAAATTGGATAGGATGGGATTTTATAAGTAATAATAATATAAATGAATTATTTTTAGAATTAAATACGTATTTTCTTTAGATAATTATAGTAACTTCGGGCACAAGTGCTCTAAGTAGAGTGGCATTGAAAAATAAAAGTAAGGGGACTATTCAATTTAATTTATTGCATAGTCCCCTTAGTATTTTAATATAGGGTAAGTTTTTAGGTTTATTAAAGAACTAGGGTAGTTTTAATTACTCTTTGCATGGACTAGCACAAGTTTGAGTGAGTTGAACATTTATATTTGCAGTTGCTGGTATATTTGAAACTCCTAAGAAAACTTGATCTGCTGGGTTAACAGGATTAACGCCATTAATACTATTTCTTATGGTAGTAGTGCCTACAACAGAACTTGATACTAGCTGATATTTACCTAGCTTTACATATTTACTTCCAGCTGGAACTAAAGCATTTTTACAGATGAAATCAAGAGCTATAGGTCCTGATATATCAGTATTTGTTGGTATAGGATCACTAGTGCCAGAGAAATATTCTTCACAGCCGCTTAATTCTAAGAATTTAACAGTAACCCCTGAAGGTACTTCCATATGATCATGAATGTCCACCAAAATATCAGGAGAGTTACCTACACTTGAAATAGTTAAAGTGAAAATTCCCATATCACCTTCTGTTGAGCAGCATTTATTTGCAGCTAGCTTAACAAAGTTAACTCTTGTATTACAGGTATCAGTATCTTTTGTTCCGGTATCAGATGCAGTAGCTGTATTGCTAATTAGATAGCTTCCAGGTTCAGTAACATTTGCAATTGGTATTGAATACTGAACAGTTACAGTTTGTCCTGGATTTATTGTACCTAAATTACCACTTATTTTTATTTCACCTGGATTAGTAATATCTACAGATAAGGTTTGAGGTATTACCTGGATAGTTCCTATTATAAGATTAGGGGATAGGAATATTAGATCTTGGAACGCCACATTATCTAGAATTCCATTACTGATATTATCAATATGAACATTGTAGATAAGGGTTGCTTGATTATTTTCAATTACATGGCTACAGTTTTTAGTAACAGTAAGCTTACCTTGAGGATTACATTTTGGTACTAAAAAACATTCGTCACAGCTAAAATCATAAATTTCATTGGCTGCTTTAACAAAAATATCTTCTATCCCTATAGGATAGTCACCTACAATCTCAATACGGTATTCTACACTTACTCCTTTTTCATAACGACTGTTAGTTTCTATTTTTAAAAACTGATAACCTAGCGGTGCAGTGCCAAAGTTAGGATCTTCCTTTGAAAGGGTAAAAGGCACTGGTTGAAAGTTTCCACAACCGTCTATCTTTTCACTTACTATAAGATTATCTTCAACGATAAGCTCACAAATAGGAATAACAAAATTACTAATTCCTCGTGTATCCTTACCGCAATCAGTAATAAATTTATAGGACCAATAGGATTTATTTAAATCTGCTACAAAAGCTGGATTATTTACAACACTCCCATCAGGTAAAGTTTGACAAGCAGGTTGAACTACACTAATACCATTTTGAGGTTCGCAGCAACAGATATTTTTATATGAAATACAATTACATGGTTGAGCAGCATTAGCCATTTTTATTCTCCTTATATTTTATATTTTATATATAGTATGTCTTGTTTTTTTATATGTATGAGAATAAAAAAATAAAAGAGGAGTTGTATAAAAATGATAATTTAAATATTAGGAACAGGATGTTCAAACTGCAAAAAACTAGAGGGAAATGCTAAAATGGCACTTAAAAAGGATTGGAAGTCATTTGAGAATATTATGCCTGAATTTTTGGGCGTTATAATGCTTGTACAAAATGGAGTAGGAATTATGCACATAGGGGGATGTCAATTTTTCATATAATCTTTTAACATATCTATAAATACTAGTGTACCCTTTGATGGCAGGATTCCCTTTTGTAAAATGTATGAAAAGGGACGTGTATACTTTTCAATAGTTTTTAAAATAGAAATCTCTTTATTTTTTAATGCTGGTTCGGTAACAAGAGATGATATAAAAGTGATACCTAAGTTGTTTTTAACTGCTTCTTTTACAGAATAATTACTTCCAAATACAATAATATTTTTAGGATGGATATCATTAGTAGATAAGAAAAAATTTAAATATTCTCTTGTTCCAGAACCAACCTCTCGACTTATCCACGTTTGATTTCGTAATTCCTCAATTGAAAATTTCTGATTAACTAGATAATGGTTATAAGGAACAGCAATCTCCATTTTATCTTTGTAGAAATGATTAATTTTGAAATTAGAGGAGGGTACTGTTCCTTCAACTAATGCTAAATCAACTTGAAAACTTTTAACTTTTTCACAAATATTGTGGGTATTTTCAATTGTAACTTCTAACTCCAAATTTGGATATGCTTTGGTGAATTGTCCTAAAAAAGTGGGCAAAAAATATTCTCCTATGGTAAAACTAGCGCCTATATGTAATCGACCTTTTACAACATTTCCATAATCCAATATGTCACCTTTAGTATCATCTAGTAACTTAATAATCTGTTTTGAACGTTCATAAAGTAAATTTCCTGATTGAGTTATATATATATTCTTTTGCTTTACTGAACGTTGTATCAATGTTGTATTAAAATACCCTTCAAGATGCTTAATATGTAAACTTACACTAGGTTGAGATAAATTAATTTCTTTAGCGGCTTTAGTAAAATTTTTATATTCCACAACTGCTATAAATGTTCTAAGCTCATCGAGCATAAAGTTTCATCCTTTCATTCAATCTGACTAACCATTAAATATTCTAATGGTTATCATTGTATATGTATATTTTACTTATGATTATACATCTATTATACTCAAACTTGTAGAAAAATAACTTCATATGGAGATTATATGTACTGATTAGAGAGTATTTGCAGGCAAAAACTTGATTTTTGAAAGTCTATTATTTTAAGGGGGACATGATTATGATGGTTAATGAAAAGAGACAAAAAGAGATGAAAGCATTAGGAGTTTTATTGCAAAATGATAAGGAGCACTATGCAGTAAGGTTTTTAAGTAAAGCAGGCAATTTTACAGTAGAAGAATTAAATAACGTTAATAAGATCGCTGAAAAGTATGGACGAGGATACTCTGGACTTACAACAAGGCTTCAAATTGAAGTTCCTTGGATTAAAGATGAAGATATAGAAAAAGCAATGGAAGAAGCAAAAGCTTTAGGATTGCGTCATGGTGGTACAGGTCAAAAAATAAGACCAATAGTTGCGTGTAAAGGAACTGTATGTCTTCATGGGAATATTGATACGCAAGCAATTTGTAGAGAATTAGAATGCAAATACTTTGGAACAGATACTCCACATAAATGTAAAATAGGAATAGTTGGATGTGCTAATAACTGTGCAAAAGCGAATATAAATGATATTGGAGTTATGGGAAGAATTATCCCCGAGTTTAATTTAGATAAGTGTGTTGGATGTGGCCTTTGTGTAAAAGGTTGTAGACAAAAAGCATTACAAATAGTAGATAAAAAAGTAATATATAATAAAGATTTATGTGTGAATTGTGGTGAGTGTGTTAGATTATGTAAAACTAATGCTGCTATTGCTAAAGAAAAAGGTGCAGAAATATTTGTTGGTGGAAGATTTGGAAGAGGAATAAGAATTGGAGATTCATTAGGAAAAATATTTAAAGAAGAAGAAATAGTGCCTATTGTTGATAAAGTTATCGAACACTATAGAGAAGTTGGAAATAAGGGAGAAAGAATCTCAACAGTTATGGATAGAGTAGGAAAAGATAAATTTATAGCTGATGTATTAAGCAAATATGAATAAATATAAAAAGCTCAATGGTTAGACTGAAAATCTAACCATTGAGCTTTCTTAAAAATAATTTAAGCTAAATTATTTTTGTGCTATTAATCCGTAAAAATTCTCGCCAATATCTACAGTTGATATATTTAAAAATCCAAGTCTAGCTAAGGTTTTTATTAAATCTGTTTTATCTAATCTATGTGCAATAGGAGGTCCAAATTCACTATTAATTTTCTGCCATTCAACAATAGCGATTCTTCCTTCAGGAGAAAGGCTTTTTTTTATTCCACTTAAGAAATTTTCTATATTTTCTACTTCATGTAATACAGTACTTATAAAGGCAATTGTTATCTTACCATCTTCTAATCTGAAATCATTTTCTTGTGTCAAAATAGTTTCGATATTAGAGATATTATTTCCCTTTACTTTTATTTCAACTTCTTCAAGCATTTCTGTCAAAATATCTAATGCAAATACTTTACCACTAGCCCCTACGATTTTAGATGCTGGAATAGTAAAATATCCAATTCCACATCCTATATCAGCCATTATATCTCCTTCATGAAGTCCAAGGCTAATAAGAGTTTTTTCTGGTGGCAGAAGTTCTCTTCTCTTTTCATTATCAAGTTTGTGTCTGTTGTTAACATCAAATTTATGTGTCATTGTTTAAGCGTACCTCCTAATATTATATTCACTATACCCCATAAGGTATAGTGAAATTATAGTAATATATGAACTTTTAGTCAATAAAAAATTATAAAAGACAGATATGTGAGTTTATCACCAAACATATAATAATAATTTGATAAAATTATCATTATACGAGAGAGTGTTTTTGAAAATTGATATAGGTCAAAGTAAAGTTTTTAGGAGGAAATAACATATGAAAAAATCTTCGTCAAGATCAAAATTAGTTATAAGTGAAGTTATGCTACCTAATCAAGCAAATGTTGCAGGTAATATACATGGTGGAGAAATTATGAAACTAATGGACTCAGCAGCATATGCGGCAGCTAGAAAATATGCAAAATCTAATGTCGTTACAGCTCGAGTTGATGAATTAGAGTTTCATTTAGCAATATTTATTGGTGATTTAGTTACATGTACGGCTCAAGTCGTATTTGTAGGAAAATCGTCGATGGAAGTAGCAGTTACTGTTGAAGTTGAAGACTTGGAGTGTGATGGCTATCAGTGTAGAAAAAAAGCATTATCAGCATTTTTTACAATGGTATCTTTAGATAAAAAAGGAAAACCTAATTTAGTACCTGAACTTATTTTAGATACTTCTGAAGAAATAGCTACTTTTGAAGAAGGCAAACAAAGGCATGAAGATTATAAATTAAAAAAGAATAAAAAGTTAAATGGCGTTAGTAATGATTTTAGTTGTAAGATTATGAAATAAAGCATATTGAAAAAAATAAACTATTCTTTCTGTAAAATAATCTAAAAGAATAGTTTATTTGTAAGCGGTTAATAACTCGTCACGTTGACAGTCATTAACCGCTTATTTTCAATCCTTTTTATTTAAATAGCATTCAGCAGGAAGATTACTCCATGGAAATAGTGATTTAAATAAATCTG
>NZ_PVXQ01000051.1 GCF_002995745.1 Clostridium vincentii
TCAAACTCTCAATAAAAAGTTTAATCTACTCAAAAACTTACTCATAAAAAAGAATTGCTGGTTTTTAACTTAATTAATATCTGTTCAATTTTCAAAGACCAATTTGTTTGCCACCCTTAAGCGACTTTCTCATCTTATCACCGTTTTTTCGACTTGTCAACAACCTATTTAATATTTGTTATTTTGTCGTTTCCTCGTCTGTCTTAGCGACAAGACTTATATTACCACGATGTACTGTATATTAAAACTCCAATATAATTGTTTTTTAGACATTATCTATCCAATTCTTCATATTATCCCATAATGGTCTTTCTTTCATATGCCGATACGCTTGGATGTGTTTAAATACTTTATCATAACATTCTACTTATAATAAAACTTCTATGTAATAGCTAAGCCCAGCTCTAGGTCACATCTTCAAATTTTCTATATGTTATACTACTTATGGGTGATAATTATGAAAGCTATATTTAAAAACCATTGGAATGCGTTATTAATGGATGAATTTGAAAAACCATATTATAAAGATCTAAGAAAGTTTCTTGTTTCTGAGTATAGAGATAACGTAGTATATCCTGATATGTATAATATTTTTAATTCACTTCATTATACCGACTATAATGATGTGAAAGTTGTAATTTTAGGGCAAGATCCCTATCATGGACCTAATCAAGCTCATGGCTTAAGTTTTTCTGTTAAGCCTGGAGTTACAACTCCTCCATCTTTAAGAAACATTTTTAAAGAGCTTAATACAGATCTAGGTTGTTATATTCCTAACAATGGATATCTGAAAAAATGGGCTGATGAGGGGGTTCTTCTTTTAAATACAGTTCTTACAGTTCAATCTGGAAATGCAAATTCACATAAAAATAAAGGATGGACTATCTTTACTGATAAAATTATATCTGCCCTTAACGAAAGAAAAGATCCTATTGTGTTTATTTTATGGGGAAATAATGCTATAAGTAAGAAAATTCTTATTACAAATAAGAATCATTTTATTTTACAATCAGTTCATCCAAGTCCACTTTCAGCTACTAGAGGTTTTATAGGAAGTAAGCCTTTCTCAAAAACTAACAATTTTTTAATTAGTGTAGACAAACAGCCCATTGATTGGCAAATAGATAATATATAAAAATTACATATCAAAATAGCTATCCTTAATAATAAATTAAGGATAGCTATTTTTATGTGATTTTATATAAAAAGGATCTTATGAATTTTTATTTGTATGTTTGTTAAAGAACGAATAAATTAAAGATGATATTATTCCTAGAACACCACCAATAGCAAACCACAGAGCAACATTTCCTATTATTAGGCCTATTAAGGTTCCTACTCCTACTCCCCAGGCTATTCCTTTGGCTATATTTTCATATTGTTTTTCTGATACACTGATTTTTTCTAACATCTTGCTCACGCTTCTCTCAAATACTTTTTAGTCTATATTATTATAGTACTCTTAAGTTCTTAAGCATTCCTTAAGTAATTCTTAAAGATTATTAATTTTTTATGTATAAAAAAAGCACTAACAAAAAGTTAGTGCTTTTTTGGTGGCTCGACCAGGAATCGAACCAGGGACACGAGGATTTTCAGTCCTCTGCTCTACCGACTGAGCTATCGAGCCATTTCACCTGGCAACGTTCTACTCTCCCACACAGTTGCCCATGCAGTACCATTGACGCTGTAGAGCTTAACTTTCCTGTTCGGAATGGAAAGGAGTGTTACCTCTACGCCATCATCACCAGATACAAGTTGTATTATATATGTTAAACAATATTATGTCAAACTTTTTTTTATTATAGAAGACTGGCTGCACAATTGTAGCCAATCTTTTATGTTTTTAAATGACTAATTCTTTAACTACTTGCCCTCCTTCGATGTGTTGTTCTACAATCTTTTCCACGTCGTTAACCGTAACATTTCCATACCAAGTTCCTTCTGGATAAACAACAACAATAGGGCCCTTATTACATATTCCAAAACACCCTGTATTAGTTACCATTACTTCATTTATTAAATCTCTATCTTCAACTTCCTCCATGAATTTTTGTACAACCTGTACTGAATCCTTCGTATAGCATAGTCCTTTTTGCATTCCATTAACTCTGCAGCTTGTACAAACGAATATATGGTGCTTAATATCAATCATTTTAATTGCCCCCTCATTTATATAGTAAAATCTTTCCCCCATTTTACCATCTAAATCCGACCCTATCAATTGATTCTACTGAAATAGTAAAAGCCCTTGATTTTTAAGTATTTCTCTAATAAATTATAAAACAAATAAAGTTTTTTAAGCATTTTCATTAGAATTAAAAGTTATAATTTATATTATTTCACTCATCACTTTTCCAATACTATCATTTATAATCAAATCAGCTTTATTATCATATTGAGTAGATGATTTATTTATTAAAATTAATTTATTTCCTCCATAGTATCTAATTAAGGATGCAGCAGGATAGACTGCAAGCGAAGTTCCCCCAATAATTAAAACCTCAGCATTTATAATGACATTTACAGCTTCATTTATGATATTCTTATCAAGTCCTTCCTCATATAAGACTACATCTGGCTTAACCACGCCGCCACAATGAGGACATTTGGGAATATCCTTAGAATTAATGATAAAATCTAAATCCTGAAATGTATTGCAGCTAATGCAGTAATTTCTAAGAACCGAACCATGTAGTTCAAAAACATTTTTGCTACCGGCAGCTTGATGGAGTCCATCTATATTTTGAGTAATAACAGCTTTTAATTTACCCATTTCCTCTAATTTAGCTAAAGCTATATGAGCTGCATTAGGTTTTGCATTTGGATATATCATTTTTTCTCTATAAAAATCATAAAACTCCTTTGTGTTTGAATTAAAAAAGCTATGACTAAGCATTTCTTCTGGAGGGTATTTTCTATTTTCTACAACATTGTATAATCCATCCCCGGATCTAAAATCTGGTATTCCTGATTCAGTGCTTATTCCAGCACCTCCAAAGAAAACAATATTATTTGATTTATCTATTATCTCTTTAAGTTTATTAACTAACATATAACCACCTCAATACCATTATAATTAAAAAAGTTTACAAATCAACCCAGCTTATGTTTCGAATTTATTATAAATAGTTATAATATAAGGTATGATTTCAATAATTAAAAAATATATTAATACTGTACATCCTAAAGGAGTAAATTTATGAAATATATTTTATTTATTATTTTAATAGCAATAATTTTTCTAATTATATTCTATTACGATAGGAAATATTCTCTTCTAAAACATCAGTTAATAGTTTCAAATAAATCTAATAGCAGTTTAAAAGAAAAATTATCAAAATATGGAATTGATAAGAGTACTATAAAAGTAGCATTTTCTACTCCATCAAAATTATTAGGTATTATTAAAGAAAAAACTTCTATCTTTCTATGTCCTATAGAAAACACAATACTAATGCATAGGACTAATATAAAAATGGAAGTACATATTCTAGATCAGTGTATTATTAATAATACTATTTGGTTTTATGTAGATCTACCTACTGATAGTAATATAAACTGTAGAGGCTGGGTTATGTCTATAAATTTTTTAACATTCTATGATACGCTTCCAAGCATTACTGAGATATGAAAAAGGATTGATATGTTATTACTTATATTCATAAGTGTAAACATATCAATCCTTTTATATTTTTAAAACCATAACCAATAAATATACTATTATAATTAATAATAAAGGTATATTTATTAACCCACCCTTTTCTAATGACTTTACCTCTGCACGCTCTTCCATCTCAGGCGTAGTATATAAGTTCTTTTTTTCCATCTCCTGAATCAATTTAAATATTAATCCAAATAAACAAATTCCTATTACAGTAACACCCATTATAATCATCATTTTTATATCTAGAGATATTTGTGTTATATCCAAACTCTGAGCCCGCTCTATAGCCTCTTCACTATTAGTCATGCTTAAACTTTTCGCTAGTATCATCACTGAGGACCCATTTATTATAAAGTGTATTATCATTGATGAAAAAATGCTATTTGTTACTCTAACTACATAGGCCATTACAAACCCTAGTACTGCCGCCCCTAAGAACTGATGCCCATCTAAGTGTAATATTCCAAAGAATACTCCTGTAAATAAAGCAGCCTTGACCTTACTTTGTCCATTATAGCCCCACAGCACGACCCCTCTTAAACTAATCTCTTCTATTATTGCCGGCATAACTGCCATTAGAAGTACCATTACAATTAAAGGGGTAGATGTAGATACCTCGGTCATGAAAGCGCCAATATTATTTTCAAAAAACATTACGCCTATCATTGAAAGGCACCATGATAATGGTGTACAAATAATTGCTATTATTATAGTAAGCATTATGTTTTTAAAAGATAACTTATTTAATCTTAAAATCTGTTTAAATTTACCTTTAGTTACTAAAATATATATTATTGCAGGTAATAATATTAATACTATAGAAGATACTGCTTGAACAACTCTAAAGTCTCTAACCCCTGTAGCTATATATATTTCTCTCATACCATATGGTCCTATTATTTCAATAAGCAATAATATTAAAAAATATAAATTAGCTTTGGTAACTTTCTTCATTTATTCTCCTCCTAATTTATTTATACTGTATATTTATTTAATTCTATGGGAATAATAATAAATGAAGCGATATGCTTTTATAATCGCCTCTCCCCCATTTTATTTATATATGTTTCAATCCCTCTTATAATTAATTTATAAGAGGGATTGATTCTATATTAAAGCAATTTACCTTCTAATATTACTCGTCTTACCTTATCCAATGCCTTGATAGATGCACTTGTTCTTATCTTATCTCGGTCTCCGTTAAATTCATATCTATATGCTTTAACCGCCCCTTTATAGTACAAGCCTATATAAACCAGTCCAACAGGTTTTTCTTTAGTTCCCCCACCAGGTCCAGCTATTCCTGTTGTTACAACAGATACATCTGAATCTGTTCTGTTAGCAATTCCTAAAGCCATTTCCTTGGCTATTTGTTCACTTACTGCACCATATTTTTCTAATGTTTCACATGATACACCAAGGGTTCTTGTCTTAGATTCATTAGAGTAGGTTACTGCTCCCTCTAAAAACACCTGCGATATTCCCGGATACGCTACTAGTCTACTAGCAATCATTCCACCGGTACAAGATTCTGCAGTAGAAATACTTAGATCTCTCTCTATTAATAAAGTCCCTACAACTTGTTCTATTGTATTATCTTCACCTTCACCATAGCAGTCTATTCCTAATCTTGCCTTTACCTTTTCCTTAATAGGCTTAATTATTTCTAATGCTTCCTCTTCAGTTTTGCCACTTGCAGTAATTCTAAAAATAACATCCTCTTGCTTCGCATAAGGTGCAATAGTTGGATTTACTCCAGCATCTATAATATCCTTTAGTTTTTCTGCAGCAGTACTTTCACCTAACCCTAAAATCCTTACTACCTCAGATTTAATAACTCCAAATCCCTCTGGCATTAGATAATTTTTAACGTGATTTAGATACATAGGTTTCATTTCTTTTGGAGGTCCAGGTAATATAATTATAGTTTTATTATCCTTTTTTAATATAGCACCCGGTGCAGTTCCATTAGGATTTGACAATACTATTCCTTCCTTAGGAAAATAAACTTGTTTCATATTGCTCTGTGAAATTTCTTTCTTTATTTTACTGAAAAATCCTTTTAATGCTTCATATGATTCCTCATGTAATACCATCTCCATGCCAAAGTATTTACATGCAGTCTCCTTGGTTAAATCGTCTCCTGTAGGTCCAAGGCCTCCAGTTGTGATTATTACGTCGCTTCTCTTGAAAGCCTCTTCAAAGGCTTCTAACAACCTATCTTCATTATCTCCAATAACTTCTTGACGATAAACTGATATTCCTATTGATGCTAATTCCTTTGATAAAAATTGAGCATTCGTATTTACTATATCTCCTAGTAATATTTCCGTTCCAACTGCTAATATTTCTGCTTTCATATTGTCACCTCTTATCTTTTTATTTCGTGTATCTATTATATCATAAAATAAATTTAAGGAGGCAATTGCCCCCTTAAAGTTTCAGCACATGAGCTATCCCAGATTTCTTAGGGATAGCGTATATATAATAAATTTTTTCCCCCACTATATCAGTTTGTATTTTAAATTTTAATAATATAGTTTTATATAATATGTATGGGAAAATAAAATTTAATGACTACACTTATAAGATATGTAGTGTAGCTTTTAATTATTCATGAATTTAGTCGTTTTTTCCACTTTCTAATATTGCCAAAGCAACGGCTCCTACAACACCTGCATTAATACCTAAACCTGCTGGAACAATTTCGCAGCTTTCTGCCATGTTTTTAAAACATCTTTTATTAACGACCTCTCTTACCCTATTAAATAGTTTATCTCCAACTTGTGTAACTCCTCCACCTATTATAACCATTTGTGGATCAAATATAGCTACTGCGTTTGCAACTCCAATACCAAGATAGTTCAAAGCATTATCTACTATATCCTTCGATACTTCATCCCCAGCTTCTGCTTCTTTAAATACTTCATAAGATGTCACTTTATCATACTTTCTTAAAGAGGTTTCAACATTTGTAGATACAGCTTCTGATCCTCTTTTACCTATTGCAGTTCCAGAAGATAAAGCTTCTAAACATCCTAAGTTACCACAATTACATCTTGGCCCATTAGGATCTAGAGTAATATGACCTATTTCAAGAGCATTACAAGTATTCCCTCTATATATGTTGCCATTTAAAATAACTCCACCACCAACTCCAGTACTTACGGTAAAATATACTATGTTCTCTTTGCCTTTACCTGCTCCAAACATAAACTCTCCAATTGCTGCAACATTTGCATCATTATCTAAATATACAGGTATGTTGAACTTATCTTTTATAGGTTGTACTACATTGCAATTCTTAAAAGGCAAATTAGGAGTAGTAATAATAATTCCTTTATTTGAATCTAATGGGCCTGGCGAACCAATTCCTATAGCGTGAACATCGTTTTTAGTTGCATTTGCTTGTACTAAAACGTTTTCTATTGTTCCAATCATTCTATTTAACACAGCCACTTCTCCATCTTGTGCATTTGTGGGAATAACTACATTTTTTATTATTTTTCCTTCTAATGTAGATAAGGCAGTACTTATTTTAGTGCCTCCTAAATCAATACCAATAACATACTTTTTCATATAATCCTCCTAAAATAGTAAAATAATTATTTATATTACTATTTTAATTTTAAATACAAAAAAAAGATACCCCCTAGACTCTAATTTATTGAATTTTATATGCACTTATATGGTAAATGCCCGAAACATCATACCCTTCTTCAGAAATATAAAAGCTATTATCCTTTAACATGGAATTAATCATATTAATTTCAGTATCATTAGTAGTATCTACAGTCATTGTAAAGCTATCATTTTTGTCTACTACTCCCAGGTAATCATATATATTACTAAATTCACTTAACCCAACATATCCTCTAATATCCATTTTATAATCTGACATCTTATCCTCCTAAAACACATTAATCTCTCGTTAATATTTATTCTTTTTCTTTATTAAAGTATTTAATTATTACATTTATTTTATCCATATTATCGTCTTCTATTCATGTAAATCAAAAAAAGAGAGTATAATATTTTATACCCTCTTTCCTTAAATGTTATTCTTGATTTCTAAGCTCTTTTATTTCTTTAGCTTTTCTAATAATTTTTAATTTCACCCTATTTCTACTACATATGACTTTAAATCCTTAAATAAACATAATACACTATATATTAAACTGATTTACTTTTTGTCAAAGGCAAATAGTTTAATTAAAATAAATGTAACTGGCATACCAATAGCGGCTGCTAGACCAAAAGCTATAAGCTTATGCCATCCCATTATATTAAAAACTACTATTACTACTATATTTTGAATAATAAAGTTTGGAATATTGGATACTGCAAATCTAACAAATGTTATTAACTTTAGTTCTTCTTTAAAGGTTATTTTACTATTTAATATATAAGAAATAATTAATCCTGAAATATAGCCAAATATAAATGCTAAATTTTCATTTAAAAGGTTAGAATAAATATAAGCGAAAACTACTCCGTTAAAGGTATTAATAACCCCAATTATCACAAAACTAATGAATTCTCGTGAAAAGAACGTTTTTTTAAGATTTTTAACAAAACTATTCATATATCATACCTAATTATCTTTCTTTACTTGCTCTATAAGTTTATCTGCAATTATGTATCTCGGTCTTTTCTTTGTTTCATTGTATATTTTCCCAACATATTCTCCTATAACTCCAAGAGACAAAAGTTGTATTCCACCAATCATCCAAATCGATACCGTAAGTGAAGTCCAGCCAGTGACAGTATTTCCTCGGAGATTCACTACCACTGAATATATTAATGCAACAAAACTTACTGCGAATATAAAAAATCCTAATCCCGTAATTATTCTTATTGGTTTAATGCTAAAAGATGTTATACCATCCCATGCAAAAGCCAGCATTTTACTTAAAGGGTACTTAGATTCTCCAGCAAACCTCTCATGCCTCTCATATTCTACAACTGAATATTTATATCCTATTAAAGGAACTATTCCTCTTAAAAATAAGTTAACTTCCTTAAACTCACTTAATCCCTCTAAGGCCCTTTTACTCATCAATCTATAATCTGCATGATTATACATTACATCTACTCCAAGCCCATTCATAAGCTTATAAAATGCCAACGCAGTAGTTTTCTTAAAGAAACTATCTGTTTTTCTAGAGGACCGAACTCCATATACAATATCACTTCCGTTATAATATTCCTCTACAAATTTATCTATTACTTCAATATCATCCTGTAAATCTGCATCTAATGATATAGTCATATCCGCATAATCCTTTGCAGTCATAAGCCCTGCTACCAATGCATTCTGATGACCTTTATTCCTTGATAGGTTCACTCCACTAAATATATTATTTTTGGAGTGAAGTTCCTCGATTATATTCCAGGTTTTATCCTTAGACCCATCATTCACGAACATTATTTTACTTTCTCTTGTAATTTGGTCCTTTTCCATCATAAAGGATATTTTCTCTAGTAGTCTTTTTGCAGTTTCTTGCAAAACTTCTTCTTCGTTGTAACATGGTATAACTAAATACAATGTTTGTTTCATACCTCTACCTCCAAATCAAACTAATATTTAACTTCTTAAAAAGTAGTTACTTTAGTCCCAAACCTATATAGTATCTATTATAAATTTAATCCACTTTTCCTGATTTTTCAAAATAATTACTTTTAATTAAATAATCTGCAACATCATAAGCCTGCTCTAATTTTACTTTTTCCTCTTCTGTAGGAGTTCCAACTACAGTACCACCTTTAATTACTGTGGCATTTCTATTTGTATTCAGCAGATTTCTTCCCATAGGAGTATTATTTGTTTCAACTCCAAGCAAATAGGATACCGTTGGCATAATATCTATATGACCTCCAACCGATTCAATTGTATTTGCAGGTAAATCTTTGCCATAAACTATAAATGGTATTTGTTTCTCATATTCTTGCCACCAATCTCCTGGCATATCACTAGCTTCTACGTCCTCCATATAATATTTATGTATACCACCATGATCTCCATATATAACTACTATAGTATTCTCCATTAACCCTTTTTCCTCTAACATTTCAAGAAAAGCACCAATTTGCTTATCAGCATAATAAATACTTTGAAAGTAACCTCCCAATTTATTACTGTCTAGCGCTTCGGGCAAATCTAATTCCCTATACTGGTCTTTAATATCAAAAGGTCCATGACTTGATAATGTTGGTACTGTAGCAAAAAACGGTTCTTGCAATTTACTTATCTTATCACTAAATTGTGTGTATAGGCTTTTATCTGATAATCCAAATCCAACATATTCATCTACATTATACTCATTAATATCCCAAGAAGTCTGAAATCCTAATGCGGCTTTATGAGCTTCTAACCAATCCCAGTCCCCTGCTCTTTCTACATGTGAGGAGACTGTCGTATACCCGTCTTCACCAAGAACTCTAGCTAATGAATTATATTTAACTTCAGGATGAGTTAAAAGGGTAATTGAATCCCCTAACGTTAACATACTTGCATTAGCCATGACATCACAATCAATGCTATTCCCTGCATTATTTTGTTCATATATATTATTAAAATATAACCCTTCTTTTACTATCTTGTTTAAATTAGGTGTTATCTCTTGATTGTATACCTTCTGATTTATAACAAAGTCTTCTAAAGCCTCAATTTGAAGAAATACAACATTCTTCCCCTTAGCCAGACCTTTATATTCATTATCAGGCAAATCCTCATCGTTCCACTTAAGCCATTCTTCAGCTTCAACTTTCTTTTCATCATCATCCTTTACCATAGTTTTCTTCAAGGTAGTATATCCTTCGTAAAAATGATCTCCTAAAGGGGACCTATACATAGCTCTTGTTGATGGATTCCATGATGCATCCCAATCTTCTTGCATAAATCTAACTGTCCCACCCGCAATTCTTTTAATATCAAATAAATAATGCCAACTAAGTACAATTATTAAACATGTTCCCAGTCCAATAATAGCATTTTTTATATTCCTTTTAATATTCAACTTATCTTTTATTCTATAACTAGCTAGAATAATAATAGGAATATCTATCAATAATATCAAATCAATAATGTTAGGATTAAATAAACTTCGTCCTAATGGATTAAATAGATCGCTATATACTATATATTTAAATCCTAAGTAATAACCACTTGCTCTATAATACCAAAGGTCTGCAATAAGCAATATGGAATATATAATGTCTATACATATTAAATATCTTGTTCTGCCCTTTTCCTTAAATAAAAGTGCAGGAAAAATTATTAAGCCTAGTATTGCTAAATGAGGTATTATCAAATATATTTGTATCCCTATTGCATTGATACTTGTCCCTGAATCTGATGCTCCAATAAAAGTAAATATAGTACTTTTAAAATATAGTAATATAAAAAATCCAATCATGATAAGTATTTTTTTATTCAATGGTTTCTTTGTTTTAAATTTTTTAGTCATCTTTCCTCCAATTTGTTAAATCTTTTTAAAAGTGAATCTATCCCAACTACACTCAAAATAATAAATAACCAACATACTATATATGCGTATCTTGATTGGTATTCCGTTATTAAATACATTAATCCATATCCACATAATAATAAGTGAAACAATTTTATCTCTGGTTTCTCATCTATTTTTTTTCTGTTAAACAGTCCAATTAATGAAAGGACCATCACTACAACATATATAAGTTGCAGAACCCCTGTGCCGCCGCCTCCAAATCCTACTATTATCTCATCTTCTGGGACATCTCTTTCAGTCCAAAAAACACCTGCTAAATCACCTTGATTCCACTGTAGAACAAATTTTTTTACATAAAATCCAAATAATTTTACAGGAGGTGTGGTTGTTAACCTCTCTACTATAATATCTCTGCTTTTTTCTTCAATTATATCATAATCATAATTATACTGCTCTGGTAACGCAGCATCTTCTGGATTCCAAGCTCCTCCACTTTCATAATTAGTCCCTTTTAGAACATTTGTTATTCCTGGCTCGCTCCCACTCCAAAGAGGGTATTCAGTAATTTGCAGGACTTGCAACACCCCACTTACAGTACATATTATTAAACCATAAGATGCTCCTATAACTAGAATATTTCTAATTTTCATTCTAACTTTCTCTGTGGTATATAAAATTATATACATCACATATGCAATTACTACTACTAAAGCCACCATTCTAAATAAGTTTCCAATTGCTAAAGTAATTCCACAAAGACTTAATATCCACCAATGTTTTTTATCTTTTATACCAACTATAAATAAATATATACTTAATAAATAAAATGGGATCGCTATATTCTCAGTACAAAACACGCCAGTATAAGTTACTAATGGTGGAAATATAGATGCTATTATAGCTGCGTACATTCCATATGTTCTATTCTTAAATATTTTTCTTATTATCAAATAAATTAATAATATAACTGTAACCCCTAGGAATAGATTGACTGCCTTCATAGCTATAAGATTTTCTACAGGAAATATATTTCTCATAAATCCCATGTATAACACCATCATTGTTAAATGTGGAAACCTTGCTATATAAGAAGTTCCCCAAAACATGCTATTATCTCCTGAAATAAAACTTTGTGCCGCTGAATACATTGTTTTATAATCTGAGTTAGGAACACTATTAACATTGAGTAACCATAAGGTTCTAATAACTATAGCCCAAAGCAATACAATACCTATCTTCTTATTATCAGAAATATTACTTTTAACTAACTTATGTCCTAAATATATTGTAGAACAGCTTATCCCTAAAACTATCACTGCACTAATATTAAATTCATACACTATAGTAAATATAAAGCCTACACTTGCTATTAGAGCACAAACTAATAGTATTTTTAGTGCTGTTACCATAAATGTAGTAAATCCTTTACTTATTTTTTCCATAATTTATCCCTCTCCAGAGTCCCAATTTTTTGTATTAAATCTATGCCAACCATAGCCATTAAAATGAATATCCAACATACTATAAATCCATACCTTGCTTGGTTTTCACTTACTAAATATAGTATTGAATATCCACAGAATATATAATATATAAGACTTAAAGGTCTGTTCTGATTTACTTCTTTAATATTAAGTAACCCAATATAGCTTAAACTTATTAATATTACAAAGAACAATTGCCCAAACCACACTCCATTTTCGCTGAATTTAATCCCTATAGCATCCTCTTCGACACTATGCTCAGCCCAATAGGCCCCTGAGAAATCTCCCACACACCATTGACTACTATACTTATTGGCAAAGAAGTTTAATAATTCTCCCTTAGGCGTAGTTGTTAGTCTATTCCATATTATATTTTTGCATACTTCTTCTATCTTTTCATAATCAAAATTATATTTTTTTGATATTCCTTCATCTTCTAAATTCCAACGTCCATTATTTTCGACATTTAACCCCTTAACAATATTAGTTAAATTAGGTTCACTCCCTTTCCATAATTGGTATTCCATAATCCCACTATATTGTAATGAGAAACTTACGCCAATTAATGGAATCAAAAACATACTAATTAAGATAAACACTGCAACTAGTTTGCTCTTAACTTTTTCCTTATAGGAAATTATTATATATAAGATAAATGCAACTAATATTATTTGTCCTACCATCCTAAATAAATTTCCCACAGATAATGATAAAGCTGATAATACAAGAATCTTCCAATTATTATCCCTCTTTACAAACATTATAAACATATATATTGCTAATAATAAAAAGGGCATTGCTATATTTTCTGTACTAAATACAGCCGTATAAAGTATTAGGGGTGGATATAATGCAGTAATTAGTGCAGCGGCCATCGCTTTTGCTCTATCACTAAATAATTCTTCTGTAATTTTATAAATAATAAATATATTACAGGTAGATGCAAGTACATTGATTCCCTTAATTACTGATAAAGAATTTGTAAATACATATCTTATAGCTGCATAATATAGTGTGGGTATTGTAATATGAGGGAACCTTGCTATATATTCGTTACCCCATAGCATTGAAATATCACCTTCTAAAATTTTTCCCGCTGTATCATACATTACTGCAAAATCTGACACTGGTATACTCTCTATATTAAAAGCATAAAGTATCCTTACTACTAATCCCAAAGCTATAATAACTATTAGTATAAATTTACTCGCTATACCAATTTTATAAGATATATACACTATAGCAATAGTAATTATAGAAACCATACAAAAAACAATATCTACACTACTAATGCTACCATTATATGAAGATAACTGATTAAAACTTCCATTAACAATTAGTAGTATTAATATAGATAAAGCTGCTAATACAAATCCTATAAATCCTTTATATATTCGATTATCTTTTTTTGTTTTCTTATCTAACTTCTTAAACATTAACTTCCCTTCCTTAACATGACAACTAAATTTAATTATATCATTAAATATAAAATATTTCCTTTTATATATCTTAAAATATTATTAATACTTTCATTTATATTAAACTTATTTGAAAAGCACTTATATATTCTTTATGTGCTAAAATTATGTTATAATCACAAAGAAAATACAACCCTTTCCTAAGGAGGCAAAAATGAAGAAACCTAAAAATTACATTTTACTAATTTTCTCCATAACAATACTTTCATTACTTACATACGGAATTCTATTTTATTTTAATTTCTTTCAAGGATTTATAACTATAAAAGATAATACTATTACATCAGATTTATTACCTGATTCTAAGTTCACATCTTCTTATAAATCTGAATCCAATTTTTCTAAAATGACAGTAAGTGAAGTTAGTGATGTATTTATTAGTGTTCTTGGAACTAAATTAAATACTGAAACTATTTTATACAAATCTCAGCGATACTATATTCCGCTAGAACTTATTTGTAGTACATTAAATTATTCATTGTCTACTGAAAGTGATTCGCTAATAATTTCTAATCAAGATTCAAATTATATAATTTCTAATGATGAATGCATTATTGATGGAATAACTTATCAATTAAGAGGTGGAATAATAACACAGAACAACAGTAATTACATCTCTATATCTGATATTGAATATATATTTAATTTAATTGCAAACTTTGATTTTGATAATAGGGAAGTTTCTCTACTGCTACCCTCATCCTATTCAAATATACCTGAGACTCAGCCATCTCAAGGTAAAATTGCTCTTATAAGGCTTGAAGATTTTTCTGCTAGTGATTCAATGTTACTTAATATAAACCAATTAAAGTTTAAAGCAATAGGTCAATTTTTAAATTCTCAAGGAATGAAATTTCATATTGCTTGGGTTCCTAGATACAAATGTCCATCTGATAATATTGATAATGATTTACTTTCAAATTATTCTATGAACAATGTTGGTTTTATCAATCTATTAGACTATCTAATCAATAAAGGTGGACAAGTAGGTCTACACGGATATGATCATCAATCAGAGGATCAAACCAGCTTAAATGGCATAGAATTATCATGGAAATATCATAGCTCTGAGTCAGAAACCAGACAAGTTATAGAAAATTCAATTGACAGTGCGATTGCATTAAATATTCCTTATACTTTTTTCGAAAGTCCTCACTATAGAGCGACTTGTAGTCAGAAAAAAATTGTGGAAGAATATTTTCAATATCTCTATGAACCGAAGAACCCTCTAATATATCATAAACTTTATAAAGATAATGAAAATTTATATATACCTACACCTTTAAGTTATGTTAAAAATTTAGATGTTAGCTATATTGAAAAAGAATTATCTAATCCTAGACCTGGCGAATTATCAAGTCTATACTATCATCCAACCCTAGAATTAGATTTTATTAATATAATCCCATCTAATAATACATTTGAATTTGAATATTGTGATAATTCTCCGCTTCAAAAGATAGTAAAATCAATAAAAGCTAATGATTATGTAACTATCCATGTAACAGAATTAATTAATAAGTAAATCAATAAAGAGTACCTAGGAATCCTCCTTAAGTACTCTTTGTGTTTTTTAATTTTATTTTTTCCCATACCATCACTATAAAAGACCCTATTATTCCACCAGAAGTGTCAATCATAACATCTCTGAAGGCTGCTTCTCTTCCTTGTATGAAATACTGGTGAAATTCATCGGAACATGCATATCCAAATACAAACAATACAGCTACTATTTTGGCCTGAGTCCTGTTCATATATAATATTATCAATCTGTATACTAATATAAATAATATAAGATATTCAGTGAAATGGGCCCCTTTTCTAATAATTAAAGTAGCTATTTCTCTAAATGAATCATTTACTTCTATTCCTATGAATGAAATTAAACTTACTACAAAATCACTTTGTGAGCTTGATTTTTCTCCTGGTTGCTGAGACATTATAAATATTACCACTAGCCATGAAAGTAGCAGTAACCATCTTAATATTTTCTTCTTTTTAGTTATCATTCCATACTCCAATCAATTATATAATAAATGGATTAACCTACCTTAATTATCTCTCTTCTACTATATACCTATTTATATATGCTAAAGATTGTTCTAAAACATCTTGTCCTCGTTCTAGATCTCCTACCTTCAATTCTAAATTGCATACTCTTTGCTCTACCCGATACATTAATTCCTTAATATCGTGTAATAATTTAATCTCATATGAAACTTGTATTCCATCTGAATCTATATATATTTTTTCAGGTGGTCCACCACATTCTGTGCATTTAGCATAAACTCCCTCTTTTTCTTCATCTCTAAATACTTTAAATGTATCATTACTACACTTTGAACAACTTGAAATCATAATAAAATCATAATAACTTATATCAAATAAATATTTTGTTTCACATTCTTTACATGTTAGTTGCAAATTATTATCTATAGTTTCAATATAAAATTTATTTCCACAACAGCCTTCTCTTTGACACACAACAGTCCTAATCATTATCTTAGCACTCCTTTTAAATAGATGTATTTATATACTATGCTTCTATAGCTTTGTATATGTTTCTATATCTATATTGAATGTGTCAATTTTTTTAGCCTTCTCAACTCTTCTATTTTGCTAATAAAGATATATATATAATTTGATAAATAAAAAAACTATGAATTAAATTCATAGTTTCTATATAATGGTGGAGGTAAAGAGATTCGAACTCTTGACCCCCTGCGTGCAAGGCAGGTGCTCTCCCAACTGAGCTATACCCCCAAAATGGTGGACCTTCAGGGATTCGAACCCTAGACCTACCGGTTATGA
>NZ_PVXQ01000052.1 GCF_002995745.1 Clostridium vincentii
TTTACAAGTATCATCCATTCTTCTTTAGATCTTCTTTCTGCCATGCAAATTACCTCCTACTAAGTATAGGAGTATTATCACATTAATTTACTGCCAGTCCTAGGTGATGAGTTATTTGACGCTTACCGTCATTATATGCAGTTACCAGGTCGTCCTTAGCTTTAATTGCCACTGCATCAGCCAAGTGTATAGCACCACTGATTTTTGCAACCGTCTGCCCTGAGAACTCATTACCTGGAAATAGTCCTACATCCCCACCAGCACTTCCATTAATTGTTGTGGTTCCAGTATTGGTGATTGTGGAGCCAGACAAAACCGCAAATGTTGAGGTTGTTCCAAGATTAACTGTGCTTTGACCTGCTGCCATAGCAATTATAGGAGTTGACATAGTACCTACCAGTGATAGTGTTAATAATAATATGAATTTTCTCTTATTAAATGTTTTCATAAATTCAATCAGTCTCCTTTATTTATATATATAACTATGTTATAAATGCTTGTTTGTAATCTTCAAGATGTAATGATTGTAGTATTTGCATTAATGCTCTTTGATTATGCATACCACCTAATACTTCTTTGATTTACTTCAAATCTAATCCAATAATTTTAAATGAATAAACTTATGCATAAGAAAACCCTCGACTAAAATTAATTAGTCGAGGGTTTCACTGGCAGCTTATTTTTACATACATGTAAAAATAACTACTCCATGGGTATTTGGGAGGAATAAAGTGACGAGCTTGCTTCTACTCCCTTAATAACAAACAACCGGAGTACCTACGTCTATATTATCAAATATTGTTTTTGCTACATCGTATGGTGAATTTATACAACCATGGGATCCGCTTGTCTTATACAGATTTCCTCCAAACGTATCTCGCCAGCTTGCATCATGAATTCCTACTCCTCCAATAAAAGGCATCCAAAAATTCACAGGAGCAGCGTAATTTTCACCTGTAAGGGTTGCATTTTTTTCTTTATAATTAATCATATAAATACCAACAGGTGTTCTAGTCTTATCAGATATATCAGTACCTGTGACAACATCCCCCTGCGTTATAAGTGATCCATTTTTATAAAACCATAAGTGTTGCCCTAAAAGATCTATTTCTACATATGTATTTCCAATAGAACCCTTTTCATGAGACACTTCTGTTTGATAATATGCTGGTTCTTTTGTTATGGATTCACCTTCCATTATAATGGAAATTAAATCTTTAATTTCTTTAACCTTATTAATGGACCAGCCATAAGTACCACCACTAACATTAATTGCTGTTCCTTTTGATGTAACAAACTCTCTCGTCTTAGCAACTGTATTATATTCCATAGCAAGTTTATCCATATAGATTTCAACTTGTTTTTCATTAAATGATATTTCATTCTTATCATCAACTGTAAACCATTTATTTATGGTAGAACCATCTAAAATTTCTTTATCTTCCCCGAAAGTATAGGTAACCTCTGATGATACATATTTGTTAAGCATGTCCCTTGTTGCAACTATCTCTGGAGATTCCGAAGTATATTGTGGCTTAACATAGTAATCAATTGAATCCAAATCTATTGTTGTTTCGCCTGTGCTCACTGCCTCTATGGCATAATTATATAAAATGTCTTTATTACCCTTGTTTCCAATGACTTCATCGACAATCACATACTCATTATCTGTATACTCATAACTAGGATTCTTAGGTTCAATTACCTCACTACTATCAAAACAAGAAAGCTTATCCACTTGTTCTTTTAATAAATTTTTATCATATTTAACTTCTGCTATAATTTTAAGATCTTCTGTATTAAAAACAGCTGAAATCCATTTATAAGGATTTTGTTTATCTTTTAACTCCTTAAATATACCACTATCACTATACTGTAATTCAATTTCTTCTCCGCTAATTTGTTCATTTATATCGCCTCGTTCTTTTATGTTTAGCTGATATTCTTGAATCTCAGATATCATTTGTTCATTTACATCCTCTACACTTTTACCCGAAACACTAATGCTATTTATTGTAGAACCAAAATAGAAATGATTCATGAAAAATATAACCATCCCAAAGTATATAATAATTAAAGTAAAAATAGAAATTATAATACCTAAAACAATTTTCTTACGCTTTTTTATTGGCCTTTTTGTTGACTTTGCTACTTCAGTTTCCATAATTGCACACCCTCGTATACAAAGATAGTATAAATACTATCTTTATTTTATTTATTTAAATCCTAAATCCTTGCATAAGCAAGGTCTTAAGCCTTTTTTATTACAAAAACAAAAGTATGGTGTAATGTAAAACACCTTCCTTATCGTGAATTGTTTATTATATATATAATAACAGAATACCTTCATTATTAAACAATATTAGTAAATATAATACTAATAAGTTTGAAAACTTATCAATTTCAGCAATAAATGATGATTTTAGCTTTACAATACCCTTTATAAAAATAACTCCCAACCATATAACTGAAATCAAAATTAAACAGGGCATAATTATCTTACCTATATTTCCTAATAGTACGACATAAAAAACACCGCATATTCATTTTATTGAATAATACAATATTATAATTAATTATTTTTTATGTTTTACTTACTAAACCTCTTCCCTAATATGATAAGAATGCTAACTAATGAGCTTATTTACTACGGCTAATCGTATTTGCTAAAACAATCATAAAACCAATAGGTATTAAAATACCCCAAGGCATTGTCCATTTTAAAAATGACGGGATTGCTTCACCAAAATATACATTGACAGCAACAACAAGTGTTATGACACTAAATCCAGTACCCATGATACGACAAAGCTTCTTTTCGTTATACTTTTCTTTTTCTTCTTTGCTTGCAGTATTATAACCTGCTATTAAAAAGCTTCCTTTTCCAGATAATAATAAAACCGAAATTATCACAAATATTATTACTACTATCCATCCTACAATTTCTTCAGTCATCGTTATCCCCCTTTCCAGGCTGTATAAATAACCTTCATTTTGTATTTAATTATTATGATTTAATCACCGCGAATATATTCTTATTATAGCACATTTTGTAAATGTAATTCCAAAAGATAAATCCACTTCCACAGTTTAGGTGTAAAACAAATCCCAACGGTGAGTAAACCTACACCTATTACAAATGTTAAAGCACCTTGGTCTCCTTCAAAATTTTCACCTCCAAAAAATGTTGCTAATCTACTAAATATTTTCCAATACTCCCCTCTTCTATTTATCATCGAATAATTTCTCTACCCGGCTTACAAAACCCTTGTCCAGATCTTTAGCATACCCTTCAAAATTTTCTTTATTTACACTCTTAATAACACCTTGAGCTCTTAACTCATTATCTAAGTTAATTAATACATCTTCAAAATTCATATTTTTACTAGCTTGCATGCCGTCACTAAAAAAATTAACAGACTTATCATCATTAAATATAACCTTATAATATGGTGAATAAGAGTTTTTATGCCCTTTTGCAACTCCAACATTAACACTATTTATATCACTATAATTATAAATAGTACCCTTAGGAGTTGTAGGTGTGCTTACCTTAATGCTGTTAGGGTATAAAATCGCATACCCTGTCATTCCACAATATATAGATATTATTAGAACACATATACAGCAAATTTTTATTACCTTAAATATCTTTGTGATTTTGTCATCAAATGGTATAAGTTTATTTAATAGCTTATAGAAAAATTTTTCAGGTTTACTAAGTGTTTCAATATCTACAGTTTCAGTATCTTCTTCTATTATTTCTATTTGCTTATTTTTCCTTTCAGAAAACTTTTCCTTTATTCGAATAAAAGCATATGTAATTAAAGCCAGAATCATAGTTATAGGTATCATGTCTAACTCGCCGGATACGAACAATAAGTAGTCTCCTTTTGCAAATAAAAATAGCTTCGAATAGTAGTAAGCTACAAATACTACCCCTGTAGTAACTAAAGCAAGTATAACAATTCCAATAAAATAAAAAATACTAAGTACTATCCGCTTCATTTTTTTCATTTATAACCCTCCCTTTATACTAATACATCGTTTTCTATACAGCTGCCTAACACACACCATATATAAAATCACAAAGTTATTATTTCACCTTTGTAACATAATTTACGAAGATTATGCATTTATAAATATTAGTTATCTTCTCTATTTTCTAATTTATTCAAAATAATATCTATCTTTTTATCCATCTCTTTATTTCTATTAACAAAATTTTTTAATACTTGTATTCCTTTATATATCACTACCAAAACTGCAAATAATAGTACAAGGTTGATAACTGACATAATAATTGTAGAATAGTCAATTCCCATATAAATCATCCTTTCTTAATATAAGTGACATAATATTAGAAGACTATACATTTCTATTTAATTTTTTTAGATTTTTTTATGATATATGCTACAAGCTTAACCATTGCCAACCCAAAAGACAGTGCTAATGATTTTATCAGATTAAGTTCTAATGATTTTATAAAATACCCTATTATAGAAAGAACCAAAAATACGAAAACAAATTGTATAATAATTTCTTTAATTGAACTACTCATAATAACTTCACTCCATTCATAATAATCTATCTTTGATACGTACTTTATGAATATTATAAAGTAAATATATAAATTAATCTTCTCTGGACATTCCATATAAGCCAGGATTATGTGCATCATAGAACCCTACCACTAAATATTTAGGTCTATATTTATTCTCAATGTCATTTTTAATTAAAATTTCATTGCATATATCAATTATCTCGCTTTGAACATTCTTTTCACTCTGTTTTAAAACTATTTCATTTTCAAATATTATTAAATATCCAGCAAGATAACGATATCCATTGTCATGGTCTGAACTATGAACAAATATATATTTCGGACGAAATTCTGGTGCAATTTTATCATTTATTTTTTTTACTACTTCTTTTTTAGAATCTCTAAAAAGAGCATCTATATATATTGCATTTTGTGAGCATACATTGGTAACTGACGAGGAAGACCACTCATATTTGTTATAGTCTCCTTTATAATTATATGTTTTTAAAAGTTTTTTGAAATATGCAATAATCTCTTTGCTATATTGTTTTGCAATTTCCTTACTAACTTGAGCCTCAGATATCTTTTCTACAAAAATATTTAAATAGTTTGTATCATAGTATTTTATTGAAACAGAAGGTATCCCCAATGTATGTAGATACATATTAAATTCCTCGTACATTTTGCAGTTTATTTTATTTTTCATTATAATCCTCACTTTAAAATCTTTATTCCGCCTTTTCATACCAGTGTGACTAATGTGAATTCTATCTTTTATTATGTGATTCATCTATTCTGTACCACCTGTTAATTGCATTCCACATTTTCATACTATCCTCAACATTACTTTCATTAACTTTATTATTTATACTTGTCCACTGTTGCAATAATTCATTTGGAATCTCAGTTGTGTTAGATGTTTCAATACATGTTAAAAGCAAAGACAATGCAGTCGTAATCAAATCTTTATCAATCTGATTGTTTACTATCTCTATTGCTGTTGGAATTAATTTAAATCCTTGTATATAACTTAATTTTGCAAGGTCTCCAAAAACACCAAAAGTTCCACATTCATTACTGACAATATGATATTTCCACTCCTTTGTTCTAACATCAAATAAATCAATCAATAGTTTTGGATTGCCTGTTCTTCTAATTTCATAAACAATATCATTACCTATCTTCCAAATACTTTTCATAATAACCCCTTAAATTAAATGTTCTATGTACTTTCCACTTAATTTCATACTAATTCAAAATAACTCATATATAAATTATACCATTATTTTCTATAAAACTATATTATCTTAATACTCACCTCTCCCCTGCTGAACTTTACCCACAACATAATCAATCCCATCGCAAATTATTTTCACTTATACTATTTTTATTGGCTACTTATTAGTGAGAGGAAAGAGAATATTTATATTTAGGTGTCTAAAATAACTCATAACTAATTAGTATTTAAGTAAAGTTTATGGGTTATATGAAAAGGTATAGGGGGAATAGATTCTCCCGTGAATCCTAGTATAATTCTTTCATTTTTGCCAATACTATCTCTATATAGGTGATGTTAATAGTGTTTAATCTCCTGTTTTTATTGCAAATTAATATAAAGTGTCTAACATTCTTTAAGGAGGTGAAAATATGGAATTGAATTGGATATGGCAATCTTTTCTTATATTTATGGTTGGAACATTTATTTTAAGAGTAGGGGGGAAGAAAATCAATTTCCCAAATGACAATATCACAAACTATTGTGATGATAGGATTAGGATCACTGCTCATTCAACCTGTATCTGGAAAGGGACTGCTTATTACTTTCCTGGCAGCATTTATATTAACAATATTAATGATGATTACTGAATACCTAGAAATTAAAGTGGATTTTTTAGAGACCATATTTTCTGGAAAATCAGTAGTTATTATTGAAAATGGTAAACTCAACATGAAGAACTTAACAAAACTTAGGTTGTCAATAGATAGACTTGAAACTCGTTTGAGGCAGACCGGAATAGCCTCTATAGAAGATATTAAATATGGAACAATCGAAGTGAGTGGCCAGCTTGGATATGAGTTAAAAGATAATAAAAAGCCTTTAACACAAGAGGATTTTATAAAAATAATGAGTGAAATATCCAAAATCAATGAAATGGTGATAAAAAATATAATACCTCAGTCAAATAGCGATCAAAAAAATAATATTTTTGAGGAGGTAGGCACTAAGAAGTTTGAGGGAAACAAAAATGAGCCCTAAAAGTATTTTAGTATGGCAGTAAGAAGAGTTGATAAAGACAGTTTAAGTGAAATTATTTAAACTGCATTTATTATATACATATATTACTAAGTATATGGTATAATTATCCTAATGATTCAGGGGAAGATACCCATTAAAAAAAACGAAGAATCATAAAATCTATAGCAAGGGGATGGTACCCATGATAAAAAACATTTGTGTTATAGATGATAAGGACAATTTAGTATCATCTACTTATTTTAAAAGAGCTAAACAACTAGTAAAAAAAGGACGAGCTAGATGGTTAAATGAAGACAAAATAAAATTAGTTATTAGTAATACCTATTATGAGGGGGGCAAGCTTATGTCAAATGAAAACACAGATGTTGTAAACCTAGATTCAGTACAAGTTTTTATCGAAAAATTGGTAAATGAAAATTCTGTAGCTGAAAAAGCTATAGAGGAAATTAGTAAGGTATCAAATGAAGATTTGAAAGCAGCAAAGATTTTACAAGTAGTTGAAAGTCATGATAGAACAAAAGTTAAAATCGTAGCAGCTTTTGCAAACCAATTTAGTAAATAGAATTTATATTCCAGCATGCTGTAAGGTATGCTGGATTTTTTTTACAAACTTATTTGGGTTTCGAATTATAATTTGTCTTGTCTATTTTATTTTACACAAATCTACGGCGTACTCGACAGTTTATATTTCTCCTCTGCCAGCAATAGATTTACCATTTCATCATAGCTATTCACACCGTCTGTCTGGTTATTCGCCTTCAGATAGGCATCATTGACAATAATTGAAATATTTGAAATAATCCCCTCATACTTGCCCCAATATTGCTCATGCTGTACTATATCATGCTGCACCGTCTTGGACAGGCTGTCCATTATCTCCAATGCCTTATCCGAATCAACTTTCTCCAGCACAGATATGGAATGATCAAACGCTAGAAAAAGCCCACTATAAAGTATCATTGGTTCATCCTGCTGCTTGCATGCCAGATAGGATATAAAACTTGCCTCATCCTCATGCATAAAACCACACTGATGGGCCAGTTCATGTGTCATAGCGGCAGGTATCATGAAAACTGGCATATCAACATTGATATTAGATTCCAAAGTAAAAGGGCAAAAATTACCTTGTATACCTGCACGAGACATCAGTTTTGACATCACCACTGGTTTTGGTGTGGAATATAAAGACCTCTCCAAAATAGGATACTTCTTTGCCAACATTTGTATCGACAACACTGAGTGTTGTGCATAATAATCAAAATCATCTGGTGCTTGGACCAAAAGGTCAGTATCTTCTCCCAGTTTCTCTCTTACCAGTCCCATGTCATCGGCAAGCGACTTACACAATTTCTCCAGTTCCTCCTCGCTGTAGTTCTCCTCATGATATTCGGTATAAGACAAGAAAGAATACCGATGATAGTTTAATCCACTCAAAACAGTAAAACAAAAATATATCATGCTACACATCGCGACTATTCCCATCACACTACGATAAACTACCATCCTACGTGTCCCTTTACTTATGATAACCTTACGCACATAATAAACAATATATAATAGCAAAAACAACAAAACCAATACCACCAGCCATTCACTAACAGAAAATTTTACTAGAGAAGGTAAAAATCCCACTGCATTAGACAACATCAGATATACTGACCTACTGTATTGTTCCGCCCAATCCAGATGATTCTGTGCATATTTATTAAGTATATATGCCACAACTCCAGGTAATATAAACAGCAATCGCTTAGATAAAAACTTTTTCATAATGCTCTCCTTCTGATAAATCAGTATGCTTGTACTCAATGTAGCATATCTACTATCATTGCTTTATTTCAATATATTTAGAACATCATAAAAGTAAGCATTACTTCTAGATGCGCTAATAACAATCTTGAATGGATGATTTTGGTATCCATATATTATAATATTTCCAAAGTTATCTTTATATTTTTCTTTTATATCTTTAAAATTAAAAATATAATATCCAATTATTATTCCATTTTTAAATCTACCTGTTGCTCTATTTAAAATCTCATTACCATACATTAGGTTGTGCTCTTTAATTTCAAATATTTCTACTCCATTACTAAAATATGGTCGTATAATTATTCCTGATATATTTGATGAAAAAGCAAATATTACAAGTACTATTAAACTAATAACCAATAGTGTTTTATAAAAAATATCTATATCCACTTCTCTCAGATGTTGAAATATATTTATAACTCCAAAATAATCTAAAAATAAAGATAAGTATGTTACAAAAAGGATCACTCCCCCAATTAATATTACAGTAATATCTTTATATTTAGGAAAATCAAGTTTTTCTAGTTTTTTTATTCTATTTAAAATAGAATAAGAATCTTCAATTCTTGCCAAGATAATAAAATTTATACCAGACATCAAAAAAAACTTAACTAAAAATATATAAGTAAAATTATCATTTTTCAAAAAAACAAATATGATAAGAAACATGATAGTTATAGCAACTGGACCTCTTAGATTTTTAAATATTTTTTTCATTTCTCCTCCTCAACTAATATAGATAATCTTTACTTCTAATTCAGATACCACTACGATTCAATCTAAGAATACTGTTCACTAAAAGTTGTGCTTATTTTGTATGGTTCATCAGATACTTACTAAAATAATACATTTCAATAATTATATAAATTATTACGCTACATATCAACATTTCCTTTGGTTGAGCAATATCCATTGCTTTTCCCAGTGCAAAATATCCAAAAACCCTTATTATCCACAATTTTCTCCCTCCCAGAATACTATATAATTAATCTTTAGTTCACAAAGTCCTACCAGTGTGACTCAATCTAAGAATATTCCGTAAAAACATATATCTCCTACGTTTTTATTCTCTCATATGTATAATATATATAAGGTATTTCGCCTTCAATTCTTTCTTCATAAGTTTTTACAAAGTCATCTTTATCAATTTGCGGAAAATAAACATTACCATCAATTATTTTATCTATTACAGTAATATATATTTTATCTGAATAAGACAACGCTTCTTTGTATACTTGCCCTCCACCAGCAATAAAGACTTCTTCCTCACCTTTTACTAAATCGAATGCTGCAAGCAGGGATTTTACAGTTATACAATTATCTAACACTATATTTTCAGTATTTGAAATAATAATTGTTTTTCTATTTGGTAATGGTCTTCCTATCTCTTGAAAAGATTTTCTACCCATAATTATTATTTTGCCAGTAGTTAATTCCTTAAATCTTCTTTGCTCACCTTTAATTTTCCATGGTATTATTCCATTATTACCTATAACATTATTTTTTGATACTGCTACTATTAAAGAAATCATACTCTCATTTCCCCCTATGTTAATTTATTAAAAAAACACCCTTGTAACGTAGTTTACGAAGATTATGTCACAGTATTTAGTATTGGAGAATTATCAGAGTCTTAAGGTAAATTATTTTATAATATGCTATTTAATACAATATATTGTTAGCCAAATAACTATTTTCTTAATATCCCATCAATTCTCTAACAGCCTCTTTATTCTCTTTATTTGTCAATCTTTCTAACAATAGGAAAGCAACTTCCATTGCGGTCGATGGATTCCAAGATGTAATTATATTCTGGTCAATTACTATTGGTTGATTTATAACTTCAACACCAAAATCTTTCAACTGTTTTTGCATTATTCCAGATCTTTTATTATATGTGGTTCCTTTTCTTCCTTTTAAAACTCCACTTTTTCCTAGAGGTAATGCAGCAACGCATATTGAGGCTATAATCTTACCTTTTTTATTAAATTCTCTTATAATTTCTAAAAACTGTTCATTATAGGCATCATTATAAAAATCATATTCTATAAATCCTCCTGGAATTGCCAAGGCGTCATAATTATCAATATTTACCTCATCAAAAGTGCAGTCTACGATAATCTTTTGATTAAATGTACTGTTTACTTCCTTAGTTCTTCCACAAGTAAATAATTGTGTAGATTTATCACCATCAATGTAATTCCATCCAATTACATCAACAAAAACACTTGCTTCAAATATTTCAAATCCATTTGCCAATAATAACAACACTTTTTTCATATTTATCCTCCTCTTATTTGTAGTGACTAGAAAAATATTTCATCTCCAATATTAAACTTTAATTAAACAAAACATACTCCATTGAATGTCGTACTATTTTAGTTTTGTTCTAAATCTTTAGGTATTAATGAGACTTAGTTACAATTCTTATATCTAGCTGATAAATTGAAATTTATCAGTCAGAACAAACTTCTTCATATGAGTTTAATAATGCATATACATAGGTATCCCAATATATAGGATATCCATTAGTATCTTTATGGAAAGAAACATTTTTTCTAAAATGTGCTTCACGCCTCATTCCAACCTTTTCCATAAGTTTCCATGAAGGTATGTTTTGAGGAGCACATTCTGCATAAATTCGATGAACACCTTGACTAAACATATATTCTATAACCGCTTTGCTTGCATCACTTCCATATCCCTTATGCTGATAGTTCTCATTCAATACATATCCAATTTCTCTTGTATTAAAACTCCTCTTTCCTAGATAAATATTTCCAATAACTTTATGCTCTTTTTTCAACTCAATTGCATAGAATTCATCGCTTTGTGCTCTGAATTCAACTTCTTTTTTCACTTTTTGGCAATTGAAATCTGGATATGCCTCAAATTCAGCATTAACTCGCTGCAGCATATATTCACATAAATCATTTGCGTCGCTTAACTCAAAATTGCGGATAATCAAATCATTTGTCTCAATTTTCATTTCTATAGTCTCCTTTAGCAGTAAAACCGCCCTTTAAATTTTAATTTATAATACTCAACATTAAATTGGAATTTTGACTAAAATGCATATTGCATGAAGTTCTTGTTTTTCTTGAAACCATAATCTGTATATAGAAGAACTCCCTTATCGGAAGCCGTAATGTGTACTGCACCACAGTCATAATCTTTCGCTTCATTCACTACCCTGTCCAGTAATTCTTTGGCAATACCTTTTTTTCTATATTCTTTCAAAGTGTACATACTTGATATAAGACCGATTTTACCATACGGATTGCTATAATATGGTGGCTTTTCAACAAAGGATATTCCGCTTGTTCCCACTATTTTTCTATCATCTACTGCCAACCATGAAACAAAAGTGCCGTCCTTTAAATGCTTTGTATAATACTCATACAACTGTGGTTTTAAATCTAAGGTTGATTCTGCACCTTCTTCCTGTAACTGGTTAACTCTCATTTTTATAAATATATCCAAATCATCTTGAATTAGTTTTCTGAATACTATTTCCATGATTTTCACCGCCCAAATTATATATAATACTTACTTCGTATTTTTCTACCATTCCAGATTAATCCAAACAAGTATATTCATATTGTAGCATATTATGTAAATTACCACTATTCTCCCAAGTTCTCTTATTGCCTTTATCTTTTTATTCTGTAAATATTCAAAGACTTGATTAATTATTTCCCCAACATTTGAAGACTTTTATACGCAACCCCATTGCATGAAAAAAGCCTCAGGTTTTTCAACCAAAGGCTTATCTTTTTTCTTTATCAATTAGATACATTTAACACCTATCACACATATTATTAAAGAAAAGCTAATTAAATCTCTTCACTCTTCAGACACTTTAACGTATCTGTCAATATCTCATTTTTATCATGTAAAAATTCCTGACATTTTTCAAATATTTCCTCGAGCAAAGTATAATCTCCTATTTTTTGACCTTCTTTTAATGCTTTTTTGTAGTCATCATTATATTTTTCATCTATTGCTATAAGCCCTATATTGTTTTCTACGCACTGTTTTAACATAATAAATCTACCTATTCTTCCATTACCATCTTGGAAAGGATGTATTTTTTCAAATTCACCATGAAATCTTGTTATATTTTTATAATTTTTCTCAGAAATTTCCCACCACTTCAATAAGTCTTCTATCCTCAAATCCACTTCCCAAGGCTGCGCTAATTTAATATCTGATCCTGTTATAATATTAGGTATCTTCTTCCATACTCCTGAAAACCCATTGTGAAAATCCAAAGTATTTTGCTTTAACATTCTATGAAACTCTAAAATCAACGTCTTTGTAATTTTTTCTCCTAAATTTAATATCACAAAATCAAAAAGTTCAACTGAATTAATGGTTTCAAATACATCATCTATATTATGGCTTCCTTCAATTACTTTTTTATCTAAATATTTATCCAAATTTTCTTTTGTAAAGGTGCTTCCTTCTATTTTATTTGAGTGAAATAAAAATTCTCTTTTAATCTCATTATAAATTGAATTAGGATACTTTTTTATTTCTTGGATTTGTTCTTTACTTATTTTCATAATCACCACACCTTTCTTTCTTCTATTAATAATTTTTCATTTTTAGTATGGTAAACATACATTTCTCTACTTTTATCCTTTCTATGTTTCTCTGCATATTCTTTAAGAGCTTCTTTTCCTTGCTCATATACGTTTATATCTGAAAACTCTTCAACAATCCTTTTTCCTTCCCCAGAACGAACTTCTATTGCTTCAAACAAAAGCCATTTATTAGGCTATATTTTCTAACTTCATTCCATTTAATAATCTCACTCCCATTCTTATCTAATTTAAATTATATCCTAATCCAATAATAATTAAAATATTTCTGTTTTATATTCTGGTGGCAAAGATACATCTGTATCCTCTCATAATTTATAAGCTACTAAACAAACATATTTCCAGCTTATTTTTCATGCTGAATTTCTATTAAAACTGACGAAAGCCTTAGGTTTCCTATAACTTCTTAATTATTTAATTTCTTAATAAATTAATTTCTTAAGTTATTAATTATGTAATTTCTTAATAAATTAATCTCTTAAGTTATTAATTATGTAATTTCTTAATTACCTAATCTCTTAATTTATTAATTACGTAATTTCTTAATTTCTCGCTACTTTTAACCTAAATAGCATATATATTAGTTGAGAAGATAAGGAGGAGATTATTATGACCATCAAGAAAAATAATTTAAAGATAGAAAAAGATGATTTAGGTTATGAAGAACCAATAGACGAGGTTTGCTTTGTTGACTACGTTGAGCCAACAGGAGAATACATTTCGTTATTCTCGATTAAAGATAGAACTCCTACTAAAGATAAATCAGAATCAATTCCAAAGGACATTGTGCATCTCCCATCAGATAATACTATAACAGTACACAATAGACTAGTGAAAGGGACTACTAAAGGCATGACCCCTCCTATTGACGGAGAATATTTTAATGTTAAACGAGGATACTCTTTAAGAAAGTCTACTGCAGTAATGCTTAATGAGCTCAAAGCCTCTCATCCTGACATCAATGTGTATATGAATTCAATTGCCGATGCTGCTATACGACACTACTATAATTTCATTACTAATGAAGGTGGATCTCAAGTTGATTCGCCATTATAATTATCTCTAGTTATGTGAAATGCTCTAATGGATACTATAATTGTTTAAGGTTTGAATGCTAATAGAAGCTTATCCCTTATAATAGGGACAAGCTTCTCTTTTTTGTTATTGCTGCAATAGCCATCATTTTATCCTTTGGTAGATCATCAGATGACCTTAATAAAGTAATGTGGACAAACATTCCATTAATTCTCTATCTACCCAGATCAACTGAATCAATGGCAAATGTTATTAGTGCTTATGGTAAAGGTATTATTATAACTGGAGATGCTAAGCTTAGTGGAATTCTACAAGGTAGAATCCTAGCTGATGCATGGAATGCTAATAATGATGATATGGCAGTTGGTGCTATTGAAGCATTACAAAAATATGGATTTAACAAATATGATAAATCGAAATATATTCCTTTTATAGGAGTTGATGGCTCACCTAAGGCTAAAGAATTAATTGATCAGGGCATAATGACAGGTATTGCTACTGAAGATGTTCGTACTCAAACAAATGCAATTTATTCTGTGGAATTAAATCTAGTTTCTGGAAATGTTCCTCTAAGTAATACAAATTATAAATTTGATGAAACAGGAATTACAATTAAAACACTTCCTTCTGAATATATTAAATGATTCTTCTACATAATAAGAATCATTAAACAATTGAGTTACTTGTAATGACATATATAAATATTGACTACTAGTATCATACCAATTTGTAGACTATTTATCTAAAGCAAATTCAACTGCAGAAATAGCATGTATTGTTGTTGTATCAAAAACTGGTATACTAACATCTTCTTGCTTTATCAATAGAGGTATTTCTGTACACCCTAGCACTACGCCCTCGGCACCCTTTAATGCTAAATTGTTTATTATTCTTATATATTTTTCCTTTGAAACTTCATTTATTATACCTTCGCATAATTCATTATAAATAATTTCATGAATAATTTCTCTCTCATTTTCATCTGGAATAATCACATCAATATTACATTTTTCCTTTAACACTTGTTTATAAAAATCCTGTTCCATAGTAAATTTAGTTCCAAGTAATCCAACCTTTTTCATTCTCTTTTCAACTATTTTTTCACCTGTTACTTCGGCTATATGTAAAACCTTTATTCCTACCTTATTCTCTATATCACTTGCCATTTTATGCATTGTATTAGTACATATTATAATAAAATCAGCACCGCCATTTTTTAGCCTTTCAGCAGCATTGACCATAATATTAGTTAGTTCATCCCACTTATTTTCATGTTGTAATACTTCTATTTGTTCAAAATCTACTGAATACATTAAGCATTGTGCCGAATGAAGTCCTCCTAATTTTAATTTGACAGTTTCATTTATAACTCTGTAATATTCAAGCGACGATTCCCAACTCATTCCACCTATTAAACCAATTGTTTTCAAATTAATTCTCTCCTTTACATTTTCAAATCATTACTATACGATTTTTTATAGTTTATCATGAATTATATATTTAATTGTACCATGATTACCATAACTTAAATATATTTACAATTATTTTGATTGAGTCAAGTAAAAGTGGGCAACTATTTTATTATCCATTATTTTACAGTATATATTTATAACTTCCCTTAAGCATTTTTACTCTTAATTGTAACTAATATCTCCAAATCCTTTTAATCCACA
>NZ_PVXQ01000053.1 GCF_002995745.1 Clostridium vincentii
TAAATCCAACTCCATTCTTTTTATCTTAGCAATAAAATTATAATGGATAATTTATGTATTGGGGAGATGTTTTTACATCTCCTTTATTTTTTTGCTACCTTTGCCTACTAAAATTATACTCTAACATCATACTTGACTTCAATATATTGTCCCTTTTCCATAACTCTATGACCAGATTCATAAAGATTATTATCTATGGTTAAAATAATTTTTTCTGAATTATAGTATTTGCCAAAAGTGTTTGCAATGCTTTGAAGAATCATGCTTTCATATCCTGACCCAGCATTCATCTCAGTTACAAAATCTTTATTTAAATCAATATAAACCATATTGTCTTTATTTAAATATAGACTGTTGATTTCTGTATTTGCGGAAAATACTTTTCCTAAACTACTATCTGCTAATTCTTCATAAGCTGAGGCTAAAACTTGTCTAGTTATATCATTGGTCTTAAAGCTTATATCTTTATCCTTATAATAAATTTTATCATCATTAACATTTGGATAAAAGAAACTAATTTTTTGAGTTAATGAAACATTTTCCTCAATTTTACTTAGTGAAGAAGTCACTTCAGTTTCTCCAGAAGTAAATACTGATTTCACTAAACCAACATCTTTAGCATAGTAGTCAATGGTTTTATCATTTGAGCCTTCAGTAACAACTTCAATTGCTTTATAGCTACCCCATGGAGTTGTTATATCAACAGATGTATCAGTTATTGTTCTTACCCTTGAATCCTTAATTTTCCAAGTTGTTCCCTCTGTTAGTGGTTCCATTAGAAGAACTTCATCCTCATCACCTTTTGTTTCTAAAAGGTTTTCTCTATAATATGCTTCTCCTCTTGATAGCAACCTTGTAATCTTACCATCCTTTAATTCAACAACCTTAGCCATAACAGTTCCCCCATTATCCACCCTTTGTTGAACCTTACCTTCTGAAGTGTAATCTATATATACATTATAAGACGCATATTCATTTCCCTTGCCCTCATAAACATATTTGATATTTTCTTTCATTGGATAATAATCTTTAATTTCTAAAAACTCTTGCGCCGATTCTTCATTATCACTATTACTATCATTACCACTATTCTTATCATTATCAAAATTTGTGCAACCAAATAAAAAAGCTAGTAATAAAACCAAACTAAATAATACAATGCCTTTTTTCATTTTTAGCGCCACCTTTCAATTAATTATATCTATATTATAATTCAAATTTAGTATAGCTACAATTTGTATATATCATACTGTTTAGTGAAATAAACATTCCATTTATCTATATAAAAAAGGCCTAGAGGCAACTATAAAATATAGTCACATCTAAGTCTTCTATTCTTTTAATGTTTCAACGTTTTTGTTTCCACAATCAACTTTTCTCCCTTAAAGAAACCTTTAAATACTAACCATGCAAACAATGTGGATATTGCGGCAAACCAAGTTGGAAGATTAATATTAACTGCGGTTACAAAACCAGCAATTATAGGTGGCACTGCCTGTGCTAATGATGATATAGATTGATTAATTCCAAGAATTTCACCTTGTCTTCCACTACCTACTAAGTTAGAAATAATAGCTGTTCCATTTGGTTGGGTAAGGCCTTGAAATATTGCTATAAATGGAACTATTAAATACAACCATACTCGCTCATTAGCTATTAATAAAAACGGAAAACTTATTGCTAATAGAACTATTGAGTAGCTAAGTATTTTAGCAGGCTTAAACTTCTTTGAAAGTGGCCTCAAAACTGCACCTTGTGCAATAGCTATCCAAATCCCCATGTAAGCAAAAAAATCACCAACTTGAGATTGCGTAAATTTAAACTTTTCGAACAAAAATACTTGAAAAAACTGTGTAAAGAAATTAAACCCTACAGTCAATAAAAAAACCACTAAAAACATAACTCTTAAATCTTTATAGGTAAATGCTTTTTTTATATTTGTAAATCCTGTTAATAAATTTACTTTAACTGCTCTTTTAGTTACTAAAGTTTCTGAGAAGTTACGCATTACTAAAAACACATTAATAATTGCTAATAGTATAGTAAGATAGAATGGTGTTACATAAGAGAACCAGCTAACTACGGAAGGATCAGAAAGCTTCCCTCCAACATATGGTCCTATAATAAAACCTAACCCAAAGGCCATTCCAATTAAACCAAAGTTTTTGGATTTTGTTTCTTCTGTGCTCACATCAGCAATTGCAGACTGTGCTATAGATATATTTCCCCCTGTAAATCCATCAACAATTCTTCCTAAAAATAAAAGGGAAAGGTTAGATGTAAGTATTCCTAGTATAAAAATTGCATAACCAACAACTGTACCAATTAATGATACTGTTAATATTTTTTTTCTACCCTTTTGATCCGCCAGTGAACCCAAAATTGGTGCACCAAAGAATTGTGCTAGTGGATAAGCGGCTATCAAAAAACCAAATATTAAGGTTCTAGTTGAAAAAGAATATGCCATTGGCAATATACCGCCTATTGGGTCAATGAGAAGCGCAGGTAATATTGGAATTATAATACCTAATCCTAATAGATCTAAAAATACTGTAAAAAATATTGTCCCTATTGAGAATTTTTTATTTTTCATAAATTTCACTCCAATCTTTATTCTTTTACTAATTGTTACTTGAGCTTAATGTGATCTGATATGATATTCTCACTGGATTCCAGTAGATTTTTTAATAATTCCAATCCATCAAATATTTTCTGTACTTCTTTTTCATTTTTCGTCTTAAGTAACAAGGATAAAAATCCATTTATATTATTGTCCAAATTTCCATGTGTAGCTTTAAATTTATCTGATAGTTTTGCATATACTACTCTTTTATCCTCTTCACTTCTTACCCTTTCAATTACCCCTTGTGACTCGAGTCGATTAACAATTAACGAAACAGCCGTTGGTGTTATCTTCAGTTCTTCACTTAATTCATTAAGTTTTACCCTATCCCTCTTTCCCAGAATATTCACTACTGCAAGTTGTGTAACAGTTATGCCACAATTTGAAAAGTAACTTTTTAGTCCTTTGTCCATCAACGTATTAACTTCTTTTAGCAATTCCATTATTTTTGTACTATCATTCATCTTATTTTCCTCCTATAGTTAATGTGTTAACTATTAATATATTAACTATTAATATGTTAATAGTTTTACTACATCTTAATCATTAAAGCAAGTTATAAATTATTAGATAGCTGCTTAATAATAATTTAATTGCAGTTGTATATATGTTGAAATTACTGTCTATAATTAAAGCATATTCAAGAGCCTGTTATTCCACCCAAAGAAATTAATACCGATCCATCTAAAAATATAAATCAAGTAATTTTAAAAGCCTTGGAGAAATAAAATAGACCCTATAAGGTAGACAGTTAAAAAAGAGGCGTATTTGCCTTAAATCTAACTGACTCTACTTTGTAGGGTCTTTTTGTTACAATTTACTTAGTTTTTACCTTAATAAAATTATATTACTGTTGTGTAGTTTGTTAAGATATGTTAGTTAAAGCATTACCTGCTTTTTGATCGGAGTTAGGTTGAACTGCTAAATCACCTAAAGCAACTAATTTTTGATTTTCAACTACAGGAAGTCTTCTTATTTGTTGTTCACTCATTATTCTAGAAGCATCATCTAAGCTCATATCAGGAGATCCTACCACAGGATTTGAAGACATCACTTCTATAACAGTTTGACTAAAACAGAAGTATGTTATACTTCAATCAAGTTATTTTACTAAAACCATATCTAATTAGTTACATCAGGGTGATCAGGAACTTTTGTAGTTTTTACAATGATTTTGAAAGGATGGAGATACAGATTGAATGATGAAAAGACAGTTTCACAGATAGTAGAACACCATAAGAAGAAGGAAAAGAAACGGAGTGGGGAGACTGGAATAACTTGGTGGCAACTAAGTCTCATTGGAATTGGCTCTATCGTTGGAGCAGGGTTCTTTTTAGGAAGCAGTGTGGCAATTAGTTTAACTGGGCCTTCTGTAATCCTTGCATTTTCAATTGCGGGACTTATTTCATATATCACCTTTAGCTCACTCGCAGAAATGAAAATAAATGATCCAGAAACAGGATCTTTTAGGAATTACGCTAGAAAAGCTCTCGGAGACAATATTGGCTTCATTAGTGGCTGGATGTTTTGGATTGCAGGGGTACTGATTATGTCTAGTGAAGTAACTGCTTTATCTTTATTTTCACGCTATTGGTTTCCACAGATTCCATTATGGGCATTCTCCTTTATATACTCCTGCTTAGGACTCGGCATTAATTTACTAGGAGTAAAAGATTTTGGAGAAACTGAATCATTCTTTGCAATTGTAAAGATTGCTGCACTTGTTTCATTTATCATTTTCGGTTTACTATTCATACTTGGGTATGTATCCCCAAAGGGGTCAGTTTCTGGAGCATCAGTAATCTCCTTGTCAGCCCTTAATTGGTTTCCAAATGGCATAAAAGGACTATGGTCTTCTCTTATTTTTGCACTATTCCCATTCGCTGGTGTAGCAGTAGTTGGAGCTGCTTCTAAAGAATTAAAGAAAAATAAATCTTTCACTAAAGCCATTAATGCGCTTATGTTGGCTTTGACATTCTTATATATTACCTCCATTGTGTTGATTTTAAAAATGGTATCTTGGTCTCAAATCCAGGTGAGTAAGAGCCCTTTTATTACAGCACTTTCCGAATTTCACATACCTTATTTGAGTTCTATTTTTAATATTATCATTGTCAGTGCCGCTTTTTCTACTTTTGTGGGTGCACTTTTCGCCATAACCAATGTATTATTATCCCTTGCAAATGACCATGAGGCGCCAAAAATTGCATTGAGAAAGAATAAAAGAGGCGTAAATGTCATCGCACTTTTAATAGGAACTAGCGGTCTACTTGTAACCATCATATTATCTTTTGTATTACCAGACACCCTTTACGAATATTTAGCCACTTCTGCAGGTGTATTATTGATTACTAATTGGATTATTATTTTAGCTTCACAAATAAAAAATCGGAAATATTATCCTATCAAAAGTACCTCCGAAGGAAAACAATTTAAAATGTTCTTTGCACCCTACAGTTCATATTTGGGCATTTTACTTATACTCCTTACTTTAATTGGAGTGACATTTAATCCAACCCATCGCATCGGATTGTTTGTAGGTATAGGTATTATTGTTATCATTTCTATTGCTTCTATAAAAGCAAAATCAATCAAAAGGATGAAGAATAAATAAAGAAATAGTACAACAATTAGTTGTAACTCCTCATCAATCTTTGCTTCTCTAAATCCAACTCCATTCTTTTTATCTAGTTAATAAAATTATAATGAATAATTTATGTATTGGGGAGATGTTTTTGCATCTCCTTTATTTTATATACTATTAATTTATTTAATTTCAATGGCATCATCAACCTTAGTCATAACAGTTCCCCCATTATCCACTCTTTGTTGAACCTTACCTTCTGAAGTGTAATCTATATATACATTATAAGACGCATATTCATTTCTCTTGTCCTCATAAACATATTTGATACTGTTTTATGAATATTCTTTGAATATTCATATACTACATGGAAATGCTATAAGTTATAAGAACAGTTTTATGGATGATTTACTTTGAAAATAGTCTGTAATTATGTTACTGATTAAAAAACTGAGTTAAAGGAGTGATATCTAGAAATGGATATAAATAATGGTATAAAGCAAGAAATAGAAAGCGTTTATGGAAAAATCAGCCCCTTTGAGTTTAAAAATAAATTAATTAGCCTTGCAAAAGAGCAAACAAAAAAAAGTGCACGCACCTTGCTTGATGCAGGAAGGGGTAATCCAAACTGGACAGCAGCAACACCTCGTGAAGCCTTCTTCACTTTTGGGCAATTTGCCGTTTTGGAAACCCGTAGAGTATGGAACCAGCAGGATTTAGCTGGAATGCCTGAAAAAGAAGGGATTGCAGCGCGTTTATCTGCTTATATTGATAATCATCATGATGTCCCAGGAATAGATCTTCTAAGGAAGATCTTTGACTATGGGATAACAGTGCAAGGATTTTCTCCAGATGATTGGATTTACGAGCTCACAGATGGGATTATTGGAGATAACTATCCATCACCAGACCGTATGCTAACTCATATAGAAAAAGTTGTCCACGATTATCTGATTCAAGAAATGTGTTACAATGAGCCCCCAATTGGCAAATTCAATTTATTTGCTGTAGAAGGTGCAACAGCTGCAATATGTTATATATTTGATTCATTGATTTCCAATAAATTACTATCTATTGGAGATAAAATTGCCCTGATGACACCCATTTTTACACCGTATCTTGAAATTCCCCTTCTACCACGCTATAATTTTCAGGTTGTTAATATAAATGCTACGGAAATAGGCCTAGATGGCAAACATACATGGCAATACCCTAAATCAGAATTAGATAAGCTCTGCGATTCCAACATTAAGGCCTTATTTCTTGTTAACCCAAGCAATCCTCCATCTGTGGCAATGAAACCTGAATCCATAAACCAGTTAGTTGAGGTTGTACATAAGGATAATCCTAATTTAATGATCATTTCCGATGACGTTTATGGTACCTTTGTAAACAATTTTCGTTCCTTATTAGCAGATTTACCATTTAACTCCATTGGCGTCTATTCCTTCTCAAAGTATTTTGGTGCTACTGGCTGGCGCCTTGGAACTATTGCCCTTCATGAAAACAATATTTTTGATAAATTGATAAGGGAATTGCCCCTTGATAAAGAACAAGAACTCAAGCAGCGGTACGAAGCTCTTTCTACTCATCCAGAAGATATTTCCTTTATTGATAGGATTGTAGCCGACAGTCGTCAGGTAGTCCTTAATCATACTTCAGGTTTATCAACTCCTCAGCAAGTACAAATGGCATTTTTCTCAATGTTTGCCTTACTTGATAAGGCAAATAATTATAAACAATTAACAAAGGATATTTGTCACCGCCGTCAAAATCTTTTATTCAATGGACTTGGATTAGAATTACAAAAAAATCCTTATGATGCTGCTTATTATGCACAATTTGACATTTTAGGATGGGCTAATTATCACTACGGTAATGAATTCGCGAAATACTTGCAAAAGAATTATAAACCAGTGGATATCCTTTTCCGCTTGGCAGAGGAATCATCAATAGTGTTATTAAGTGTTGATAGATTTCATGGACCAGAATGATCTGTCCGAATATCACTAGCAAACTTAAATGATGAGTCTTATTCCAAAATTGGGGAAGTGCTTCATAAAATATTAGAAGAGTATGTACCAGCTTTCAAATAGATTTTTTCTATAAATTAACCCGTATTATTCATGAATAATACGGGTTAATTTATATCCTATTGTTCTCGAAAGCACCAAAGACAATAGGTTTATAATTATGAACCATTAGTTTACCTTTACATATAACAGAATGAATTATATCTTCATTAGAAGTTTAATCTTTTTTTAACAAGCTATTCTCTCTTTTCCTTTAAGCTATCTGCCATAGATATCTTCATTACTTTACTCTTATTTAAAGACTTAGATATTTCATAGGTTATAATAATAATCACAAAACTAATAAGAATACTGCTGATATTTAATTTAGTAGGAATAGTTATATTCATATTCTTTGTCATTACGTTAAAAAAACTTGCTACTGACATTATTATTAAAGGCACTGATATTATATATCCAAATATGACAAGTATGATATTGCTACTGAGTATCAAAGAATAAATCTCTTTCTTTTTATATCCCAAAATTTTAAACATCGATATATTAGCTTTATTCTCCTCAATTACAAGTGAGGTCACTATATAAATTACTATAAGACCGATAATAAATGCTGTAATCGCAATTCCGCCAATCATGTATTTAATTGGCATAAGCAATGTATTATACCCATCTATTATATCTTGCTTACTTGTCTCTGATATAAGCTTATTTTCAGGAATATTTAATTTATAATCAGAATCTATTTGAAGATAGCTATTTTCAGGATAATCATTTACCTTATTGAATTCACCTAATGGCATATATATTATATTCCCAGTATAAGCCTCTGCAATTTCATCTATTTTTATGGTGAATTCCTTTGAATTTAATTTATTCTTAACCTTAATACTTTCGCCTTCTTTTATATTATATTGCTCACTCATGGATTTAGTTATGATGACCTTGTTGAAGCCTATGATTTCACTATTTTTATCTACTAAATTAATTAATTTTGAATCTTTTTCCACTCCATAAATAATAAAATCTTCATCTTTATTATTAAGTTCGCTAGTAAAGGTTGATAATGATCTCCTCTCACCCTTATCTACCTCTCCGATTTGAAGTGCATTAAATGTGTATTCATAATTATATTTATATATATCTGTATAGCTGTTATTTACCATATAATCCATTGAATCCTTTGTTGCAAAACCAATTAAAAGTAGCATGGAGGCAAAGGTTACACCTAAAATCATAAGAACTGTTCTAGGTAAACTTCTGCATAGCTCTCTTATTTTAAACTTTGTATTGAAATTAAATCTATCCAAATTAAGCTTTCTTTCAATAAAGTTTACTTTTGTCTTATTATTTCCACCTCTCATTAGCTGTAATGGTGATAATTTAAGAGCCTTATTTATTACTGCATAAGTTACTGGAATTAAAAATACAAATGGAAGTATAAGGCTTAAAATTGTATATTTAATATCAAAATTAATAGTCAATAAAGGGAGATTATAATATTTTGTGACTGTAGAAAGTAATGGATTTACAAGTAAACTGCCTATTACGGTCCCCGTGGTACTTCCTATTAATGAAGTTATTATCGGATATTTAAGATAATGCCTTACTAACTCTTTCTTTGTATAGCCAAGGGCATATAGAGTTCCTATCACCAAATATTCTCTTTTAAGTAGCCTTGATAATACAACTGATATAAGTATGCAAGTTAGGATTAAAATAGCTATCGGCATTACTTTGCCAATCATAACTCCACCCTTCAAATCGCCATCTATAAAAGAAATTCTGTTATTATCTTTCTTATCTATCCATTGAATTAATATATTATCCACACTTAAATCTTTTTTAAATTCACCTATATTTTCTTTGTTGAATTTAACACTATAAAACGTAGTCCCTGTACCTATTTTATTAATATCCTCCTTAGACACCACGGCTACTCCAAAGCTTTTGGGATTCTTTAGCATATCACTCTCAGACTTTAATGGATACACATAGTCCGGTGTACTCATATAGCCAACTATTTTAAAAGCAGTATTATTAATCTTTAGTTCAGCATTAATATCTAATGAATGAGCACTAGCAAATGCTTTATCTATTAATATTTCATTTTCTCCTATAATAGACTTACCATCTATAACTGCATATTTGTCTATTTTATCAGTGCTTCCTAATATTCTTAGTACTGATTTATTTTCATCAGTATAATCTATTGATTCCCTTTCTTCTAATACTAAATCATACTTTTTCTCCAGTTCATTTATATTTGTTATTGGATTTTGTATTATAAAACTAGCATCTTCCAATTTATTATTAATCCTGAATTTACTAAGATTATCCTGTACATCTGACATAGCTATATTAAAAGAACTATAAAGCATACAACTTATTATTATTAAAATTATAGAACCTATATACTGTGCTTTATATTCGAATATAGTTCTTTTAATCATTTTCTTTATAACCATTACCATTCAATCCCTTCAGCTAATAACACATTTTCATTTACTACATTTTCACTTATTTCACCACTTCTAAGCTTTATTATTCTATCAGCTATTCCACTAATTGCAGTATTATGGGTTATTATAATTACTGTAGTAGCAAATTTTTTATTTACTTCTGTAATTAGTTTTAAAATTTCCTTAGCTGCCTTATAATCCAAAGCACCAGTAGGTTCGTCACATAATAAAAGTTTAGGCTTTTTAACTATTGCCCTTGCAATAGATACCCTTTGCTGTTGACCACCACTTAATTCTCTAGGGAACCTATTCTTAAATTCACTCATACCAACAGAATTTAAAACTTCATCTATATTAATAGGATTTTTACTTATGTTGGCAGCCACTTCTACATTTTCATAAACGGTCAAGTTTGGTACCAGATTATAAAATTGAAATATAAACCCTACTGAATCTCTTCTATACAGAGTTAGTTTATTATCATTTAACTTCATAATATCTACACCATCTACAATAACATTTCCGCTGTCAATATGGTCTATTCCACCTATTATATTAAGTAAAGTAGATTTACCAGAACCTGAAGGACCAAGTATTACTGCAATTTCTCCTTCATTCATTGTTAAATTTACATTTTTTAATGCATTGATAGATATTTTTCCGGTGTCATAAGACTTGGTTGCATTTTTTATTTTTATAAACATTTTCTTCCCCCGCTCTTGCAATATTATTTTATCTGGAACTATGATTTCACCAGATTTTTCTAGTGAAAACTTTGCGGCAACAGGTCCTATTATTGAGTATATAAATGTTGAGCATAGTATAATAACACGAATTTGCGCTGCATATTCCGATATAAGATTTCCAGCAACTACAATTAATCCCAATGCGACTCCTGCTTGGGGCATAAGTGTTGGCCCTAAATATTTGCATATTTTATTGTCTTGTTTAGTAATCTTCCCACCAAACCAAGCACCAACTACTTTCCCGTTGATACGCATTATAACATATAAAAGTCCAATAAAACCGATTCCACTAAGCGCAGAGATCTCAAAACCAGCTCCGGAAATAACAAGAATATCATGAAAATTGGTGAGGACTTTATCACGAGATTTAAACAGGAGAGGAAACTGTTAGATTTAGACCATTACAGACTTTAGATATAGCTTTTCAAATAGCTAAAGCGCTTAGTCAATTGTATTCTCAAACGCTAATACATTTACACTTATTAATGAACTCCCTTTTTCGCGCCTAATTTTTCTGTGCTTTAATGGATTAGCATTGGACTATATGGGATACAAAGTTAATCTTACACAAGTAGACACACTAATAAATAAAAAACCAGAGCATTGCTTTGGTTTTTTGTTATTTAAGTATAAAAATTTACCTATTGATAAATTTCTTTTCATAACTTTATTTCATTACCCATTATCCTCAATATTTCCTCACCATACTTTTCTATCGTCTTTGCTCCGAACCCCTTTACCTCAAGCAACTTTTCCAGTGTCACCGGATATTTTTCAATCAAGTCTTCCATTTGAGCATTATTGAAAACACAATAAGCAGGAGTATTTTCTTCTTTTATCTCTTCAGCCTTTTTTATCTCAGGTTTCACAACAACTTCATGTATAACTTCAGCAATTATTTTTACAACATCATCAGTTTTATAACTTGATCACATTTATATAGGGAAGATTTAATATCAATAGGACACTTATCTTTATTAATAATTGACTTTGGATTGGCCATAACTACTAATGATTTAAGGGGTATCTTATTAATGTTTAATTGTCTAGCATTCTGTGTTATTGGACTATATATCCCCTCTTTAAACTCTCTACCACGCCTTTCTGCTTTTACATATCCACATTCATCTTTAGTATATAATTCTACATATATTATAATAAACCTCCTTAAAATTCCATTTTTCATATATACTGAGCCTAAAACTTGTCTAGATGAATTATATCTATACCGTTACCGTTGTGGGGTTCGTAACGACCTACTTGCTATTTTACAAAGTGTATTTTTAATTTTAACAAAAGATCCTTGAATAGTAGGGGCTATATATCTTTCTTTTGGATGTTTATCTTCTACAGCTTGAATATATTTATCAATTATTGAATTTATATTAGTAGATTCAGTTAACTTAAAGTATGCATATTGTTTTTTTTCTAACAACCTTATATTAGGTTTAAAGTAAGAATCAATCCTCATCCAATTAAATTGTTTAGCTACATTCTTTTCATTAAAGCCAGTAGCATAAGAACCAGGTTCAATTAATATAACGGGAATATTAACATCCTTAAGTTCTTTAAGTTCTTCATTTAAAGATGATCCTATAGCTTCTAAAGCAGCTTTAGTTGCACAATAAGGAGATAAAAATGGTATAGGAGAACGTCCAGCTAAGGAGGATAAGAAAATTATTCTCCCTTCTTTTCTAGAAATCATTTGTTTTAAAACAATTTGAGTTAATTCAATTGGACAGAATACATTGGTTTCAAATGTATCTCTATATTTATTAATATCTATTTCAGCTGCGGAACCAGATTCTCCAATAGCAGCATTATTTATTAAAACATCAATTTTAATATTCATTACTTTCATTATATCATCCCTACATAAAACGTCTAGTCTAAAGCTTTCAAGAGGAAGCTTATATTTTTGTTTTAGGATATTTAACTTATCTGCTTGTTCTTGAGTATGAGTTGTTGCATATACATAGTGCCCTCTACCTGCTAAAGTAATTGCAGCCTCACGTCCAAGGCCAGAACCACAGCCAGTAATTAATATTTTTCTCAATTTATCACCTCTTAGTTAATTTCAAGTTTAGACAATTCACAATCTATGTGAAGAACAAACTCTAATTGAGTTAGCAAACATAGTATGTCTTGTTTATATAAAAATAATTCCACCTAAAATAAAGGTCAGAGAAATAAGCTCACTCTGTTCGCAATGGGGACAGTCACCACTCTATGTTACCTACGCAAAAAGCATTTCATTAAATTTTACTCTAATGAAATGCTTTTACTTTATAATTTTTATCAATACAATCTAGAAATTTTATCCACACTAATTATTCATTATCCTCAATATTCCCTCACCATACTTTTCTATCTTCTTCTCTCCGAATCCCTTTACCTCAAGCAACTTTTCCAGTGTCACCGGATATTTTTCAATCAAGTCTTCCATTTGAGCATTATTGAAAACACAATAAGCAGGCGTATTTTCTTCTTTTGAAGCTTCAAGCCTGAACTTCTTTAATTCCTTAGTTAATAAATTTATATCCTTTTTAGAACTTTCTTTTATGACAGTTTCAACTTTTTCTTCTATTGCTTCATCCTTATTTATCTCAGGTTTTACAACAATTTCAGATATAACTTCAGCAATTGTTTTTACAACATCACCATATTTACAGAAGTCTCTCTCTACAAGATTATATTTAGCATGATTATTAAAATGTATTGGTGTATTCATTTTTAAAAGCAAATCAGCAATAGCATACATTCTTTTTTCATTTATATTATATTCATTCTTCTTATCACCCTGAAGTTTTTCCAACTGTTTTATAACTTGATCACATTTATATAGGGAAGCTTTAATATCACTAGGACACTTATCTTTATTAATAATTGACTTTGGATTGGCCATAACTACTAATGATTTAAGGGGTATCTTATTAATGTTTAATTTCTGCGAAAGCAACTCCTTCACAATCTTTGAATGTCTAGCATTCTGTGTTATTGGACTATATATCCCCTCTTTAAATTCTCTACCACGCCTTGTCCTTATAGTTCTTATAAAATCTCCATCTCGGTTGACAGTAATATTTCCATTAAGCTTTTTAGTTTCCAATACGGCTAAAAACTTATTTGTTATAACTACAAAATCTAGCTGTGCTACATAATCTTCATGTTCTATTCTTACATCATGTAGACAAAGCATAGGCATAAATGAGGTCTTTAATTCATAATGAACATTACTCTCTCCTGATATTCCATACCTCTGCAGCATTATATCTTTTTCAATAACATCTTTCTTTTCTCCATCATTCAGCTTATCAAATAAATCCTGCAAATCTTTAAGTTGAGTATTATCATTACAAAAATCCTTTATAAAAATTGGTTTATCTATAGTTTTCTTTTGTCCAAAAATCGCTTCTAATATAGACATTTAATTCACGCCTTTCTGCTTTTACATATCCACACTTATCTTTAGTATATAATTCTACATATATTATAATAAACCTCCTTAAAACCCCATTTTCATATAAGCTCAACAAAAAACACCAAAGAAAATCTCTGGTGCTTGATAATTAGTGGCTAAATTTTCTCGCCAACAAAAATAAAATACTCTTTGTTATCTTCTTTATAGATACTTTTAAATCCTTGATTATTTGCTAATTCACATATTTTTTCTACATCAGAAAGCATATCTGATATTATATGGTTTTCCTCTTCCCTATGTCTGCTATTTATAGCTTCTTTACTTTCTATATGTGCTATCACAATTTTACCTTTATTTTGCAATAAAGAATGAGCTTTCTTAAAAAAACTTTCCTCATCCTTAAAATGAGGATAACAAGAATAAGCTAAAATATGATTAAATTTTTTAATTGTAGTATATTGAAAAAAATCTTTGATTTCAAAATCCAAATTTTCATAAATATTTTTCTTCTTTGAAATTTCAATCATTTGTTCAGCAATATCTAGTGCAGTTATTTTGCCATTAGTCCCTATTCTTTCTTCTAAATATGGAATAGTCACACCTGTCCCACTCCCTATATCTAAAATACTATCTCCATTTTTTAACCCCATTTTATTAATAACATAGTTTACTTTTTCACTAGGATGATAACAAATGCTATCCCATTTTTCTGCTAAGCTGTTTAAAAAAAATTTATTGTCCATTATGATTTACCACCATATTTAAATTTCTTTTAAGTACATAAATAATTAATGGGATTAAAATAATTTGAATTACAATACCTGGTATTCCTTGAATAAATACTCCAGCCGCTACAGTTGTAATATTAAATGGTCTGCTCATTAGTACATGTAGTATTAAATAATTTCCTATAATGCTCACAACTCTTCCTGCGAGCATTCCTCCTATTAATGAAGGATACATGCCTATCTTAACCTTATTGTGCAACAAAGAAATAAATAGACCATAGCTTGCTAGCTCTAGTATCATTACATATATATAAGGAATAGGCGGCATCCCAGTAAAAACAAAACTTAATATTGGTGTTACTATACCTACACATAATGCATAGTAAGGATTTAATATAAATCCACCAACTAAAACTGGTATGTGCATCGGTAAAAATATAGATCCTGCATTTTGAATGCTATGAAATGCTTGTGGTAATATAAGACCTATAGCAATAAGTAAAGCAGCTCTAACTACTTGATGTAAATTTGAATTTTGGTTCATAAAAATTCCTTCCTTTCGTATTGATTAGATTTAAAGACACATCTTAAAGATATTTGCAATATCCTCTACATATTCCATCCATTTAGCAGATTTCTTTAAAATTTAATAAAAAATAAAACCACGAAAACTGATTACAACTTAAAGTAATCAACCTTCGTGGTTAAAAAGTAAGCGTCAAATAACTCATCACCTAGGACTGGCAGTAAATTAATGTGATAATACTCCTATACTTAGTAGGAGGTAATTTGCATGGCAGAAAGAAGATCTAAAGAAGAATGGATGATACTTTTAAA
>NZ_PVXQ01000054.1 GCF_002995745.1 Clostridium vincentii
CTCCTGTTATCATATTCTTAACATAATCAGCATGTCCTGGACAATCAACGTGTGCATAATGTCTGTTTTCTGTTTCATATTCAACGTGAGCTGTATTAATTGTAATACCTCTCGCCTTTTCTTCTGGCGCCTTATCTATTGCTGCATAGTCAAATGCCTTTGCAAATCCTTTTTTTGATAACACTGTTGTAATTGCTGCTGTAAGTGTTGTCTTGCCGTGATCTACGTGACCTATTGTTCCGATATTTACATGTGGTTTAACTCTTTGAAATTTTTCCTTTGCCATTTTGTAAATTCCTCCTTAATAGCAATTAATACACAATTTCTTTCATCAATATTTGACTTAGAAATATATAATATCTTGCTTTATTATTTAAATTTTAAAATTAAAGTGCACTTATATTCGTATTAAAATTACTATTTACTTCTTTCACCAGCTATTTTTTCTTGTATGCTCTTTGGTGCTTCTTGATAATGATCAAATGTCATTGAGTAAGTACCTCTACCTTGTGATCTTGATCTTAAAGTTGTAGCATAGCCAAACATTTCCGCTAGCGGAATAAAAGCTCTAATGATTTGTGCTCCATTAACAGCCTCCATACCTTCCATTTTTCCTCTTCTTGAATTAATATCGCCTATAACATCACCCATGTATTCTTCTGGAACAGTAACTTCAACCTTCATTGTTGGTTCAAGTAATACTGGATCTGCCTTAGCCATCGCATTCTTAAATGCCATAGAACCAGCGATCTTAAATGCCATTTCAGATGAATCAACATCATGGTATGAACCGTGTACTAACTTAACTTTAAAGTTAATAACGTTATAACCAGCGATAATACCATTTAAAGCTGCTTCTCTAATACCTGCATCTATAGCTGGAATATATTCCTTAGGAATAGCTCCTCCAACAACAGCATTTACAAATACATATTCACCTTCTGATGGTTCCATTTCAATTACGGCATGCCCATATTGACCTTTACCACCTGATTGCTTAGCATATTTAGCCTCTGCTTTAATAGCTTTTCTAATTGTTTCTTTATACGAAACTTGAGGAGCTCCAACATTACATTCAACTAAAAATTCTCTTTGAAGCCTATCAACAATTATTTCTAAGTGTAGTTCACCCATACCAGCAATAATTGTTTGACCAGTTTCTTGATCAGTCCAAGTCTTAAATGTTGGATCTTCTTCAGCAAGCTTAGCAAGTGCTAATCCCATTTTTTGTTGACTGACTTTCGTTTTTGGTTCGATAGCTACATTTATTACTGGCTCTGGGAAGTCCATTGATTCAAGAATTATTGGTGCATTTTCATCACATAAAGTATCACCAGTAGTAGTGTTCTTTAATCCAATAATCGCTCCTAATTCGCCAGCTTCTAAACAATCAACTTCTTCTCTATGATTAGCATGCATCTTTACAAGTCTTCCTACTCTTTCCTTCTTGCCCTTAGTTGAGTTAAGAACGTAAGAACCACTTTTCATTACTCCTGAATAAATTCTAGCAAAGGCAAGTCTTCCAACAAATGGATCAGTTGCAATCTTAAATGCTAGTGCTGACATGCCAGCTTCATCTGAAGGTTCTCTTGTATCTACTTCTCCGTCTAAAGATGTTCCTTTAACTGCAGAAATATCTAATGGTGATGGTAAATAAGCTACCACTCCATTAATCATTTCTTGTACTCCTTTGTTTTTGTATGAAGATCCACAGATACAAGGATAAATTTCGTTAGATATAGTAGCTTTTCTTAATGCTACATGTAATTCCTCTGTAGTGATTTCTTCACCTTCAAGGTATTTCATCATTAATTCCTCATCAGTTTCTGCTATTGATTCAATCATAGCGCTTCTATATTCTTCAGCTTGAGCAACTAATTCAGCAGGAATTTCTTCTATTCTAACGTCTTTTCCAAGATCGTCGTAAAATAATATAGCCTTGTTACTTATAAGGTCTATCATTCCCTTAAATTTATCTTCTGCTCCTATTGGAATTTGTATCGGAACAGCATTAGCTTTTAGCCTATCTCTTACAGTGTTAACACATCTAAAGAAATCAGCACCAGTTGCATCCATCTTATTAACATAAATCATTCTTGGGACTCCATACTTATCTGCCTGTCTCCACACAGTTTCAGTTTGAGGTTCAACACCACTCTTTGCATCTAGAACTGTAACAGCTCCATCAAGTACTCTTAGAGATCTTTCAACTTCAACTGTGAAGTCTACGTGCCCAGGAGTATCAATAATGTTTAATTCATGGCCTTCCCATACACAAGTAGTTGCTGCAGAAGTAATTGTTATACCTCTTTCTTGTTCTTGAACCATCCAATCCATTACAGCAGCACCTTCATGAACTTCTCCTATTTTATGACTTTTGCCAGTATAAAATAATATACGTTCTGTAGTAGTAGTCTTACCAGCATCTATATGTGCCATTATACCGAAATTACGAAATTTATCTAACGCAAATTTTCTAGCCATTAATTAGTCCTCCTCTCAATGAGTTATTATTAAATTTGAGAAAACTGTTTTGGTAAAAGAACCAAAACAGTTTTTTTTAGTATCTGTAGTGAGCAAAAGCCTTGTTTGCTTCAGCCATCTTGTGAGTATCTTCTCTCTTCTTAACTGCTGCGCCTGTGTTGCTAGCTGCATCTAATAATTCTCCAGCTAACCTTTCACTCATAAGCTTTTCGCCTCTTTTTTTAGCAGCAATCAGTATCCATCTGATACCTAAAGTTTGTCTTCTCTCTGGTCTAACTTCTATTGGAACTTGATAAGTTGAACCACCTATTCTTCTAGCTTTAACTTCTAGTAAAGGCATAACGTTGTTTATTGAATCTTCAAATACTTCTAACGCATCCTTACCAGTTTTTTCAGCCATTGTTTCAAAAGCCTCGTAGCATATTTTTTGTGCTACTCCTTTTTTACCATCTTCCATTATACTATTTATAAGTTTTGTAACAACTTTTGATTTATATATTGGATCTGGTAATACATCTCTTTTTGCTATACATCCTTTTCTCGGCACTTTTCTTCCCTCCTTAAAATTATAGTTTAAGTTCATAGGTACTCGGTATTATCATATATACCGCAAAGTGCTAACTTCTTCATCTATATAAACTTACTTTAAATCTATGTAAATGCTGAAGATAAGCACTGCATTCTGTTAAGAGCCTATTTCTTAGGTCTCTTAGCACCATACTTTGATCTTCCTTGCATTCTGTTAGCGACTCCAGCACAGTCAAGTGCACCTCTTATAATATGGTATCTAACACCAGGAAGGTCCTTAACTCTACCACCTCTTATAAGAACAACACTATGTTCTTGTAAGTTGTGACCTACGCCTCCAATGTATGCAGTAACTTCGAATCCATTAGTTAGTCTTACTCTAGCAACTTTTCTTAAGGCTGAGTTAGGCTTCTTTGGAGTCGTAGTTTTAACTATAGTACAAACACCTCTTCTTTGCGGACACTCTTTAAGTGCTGGTGCAGTAGACTTTGTAGTAGCCACTTTTCTTCCTTTTCTTACTAATTGGCTTATAGTTGGCATTTTTTCACCTCCTGAATTTTTTTTTATCTATTTTAATATAAAAAGATAAACCTAATTAATTATAGTATCAATGTAACTAAAGCTTTCACTTCCATCTCACATATCATACCTAATTCTGTCATAGTATCTACAGCCTCAATCTTAATCCTACAGTTATTTGCTAAGTCTATTAATGATACAATTGATTTTTTGTCTACATCTTTAGCCACATACAAAACCTGTCCTTCACCATTTTATAGCTTTTTTACATTGTTTTATAGCTATCACTGGCCCACCTACAAGTCTGTCTAACATAGGATTCCTCCCCTTAATAAACTCACAAATTCAAAGTAATATACTTTTCATAAATGATATCATGCAGATAATCTTACTGTAGTGTAATTTTAGAAATCACACACTTGGTATCTTATCACCTAAGACCATAAATGTCAATAAAATTACATTATATTATTCAGTTGATGTTATAGTATCTTCGTGGCAATCATCTTCCACATTTAGTTTTACAGATCTATATCTCATCATACCTGTACCTGCTGGGATTAACTTACCAATAATAACATTCTCTTTTAACCCAACTAATGGATCTATCTTCCCTTTAATTGCAGCTTCAGTAAGAACTCTTGTTGTTTCTTGAAATGATGCTGCGGATAAGAAACTATCAGTTGCAAGTGATGCTTTTGTAATACCAAGTAATGCTTGATCTCCAATGGCTTCTTCTCCTCCAACTTTTCTTACCTTATCATTCGCTTCAGCAAAGTCAAACATATCAATCATAGTACCGGGCAGAAGGTCAGTATCCCCTGAATCAGAGATTTTAATTTTTCTAGTCATTTGTTTAACAACAACTTCTAGATGCTTATCGTTAATATCAACACCTTGCAGTCTATATACTTTTTGAACCTCTGCAAGAAGATATCTTCTAGCTCCATCTATACCTTTAATACTCATTACATCATGAGGATTTATGGAACCTTCAGTTACTTCGTCTCCAGCTTCAATTAAATCATCATTGACTACGTTCAATCTAGATCCAAATGGTATATCATAGCTTCTTTCCTCACCATCAGCTGACATTACATGTACAATTCTCTTTTTCTTTGTTTCTTCAACTCTAACAGTACCAGGAATTTCACTTACTATTGCAAGTCCCTTTGGTTTTCTAGCTTCAAAAAGTTCTTCAACTCTAGGTAACCCTTGAGTGATATCCGAACCAACAACTCCACCTGTATGGAATGTCCTCATAGTAAGTTGCGTACCAGGCTCCCCAATAGATTGCGCTGCTATTATACCAACAGCTTCTCCTATATTGATCTTTTTAGCTGTAGCCATGTTCATTCCATAGCACGTAGCACAAACCCCAGTTTTACAAGCACATGTGAATACTGATCTAATCTTAATTTTCTTAATTCCAGTAGCCGATATTTCCTTTGCCTTATGAGAATCCATATATGAATTTCTTTTAGCAATGACTTTACCAGTTTTCGGATCTTTTATATCTTCAGCAGCATATCTACCAGTTAATCTTTCTTCAAGACCCTCAATTACTTCAGTGCCTTCCTTAATTTCTGATACAATCATGCCTTCATCAGTTCCGCAATCTTCTTCCTTTACAATTACATCCTGCGAAACATCAACAAGTCTTCTTGTTAAATATCCTGAATCGGCAGTTTTTAAAGCTGTATCTGCATTACCTTTTCTAGCTCCATGAGTAGAAATAAAGTACTCAAGTACATCTAATCCTTCTCTAAACGATGCTCTTATAGGTAATTCAATAATCTTACCTGATGGACTTGCCATAAGCCCTCTCATTCCTGCTAACTGCTTAATCTGAGACTTAGACCCTCTGGCGCCTGAGTCAGCCATCATGTATATTGGATTAAACTTATCCAAACTTTCCATTAAGGCATCTGCAACTTCTTCAGTTGTTTTAGTCCACTTCTCTATAACTCTTTCATATCTTTCTTCATTAGATATAAATCCTCTTTTATACATTTTTTCAATTTTTCCAACTGTTTCATCAGCCTCTTTCAATAAGACGAACTTAGCTGGTGGCACAATCATATCAGATGCAGCAACCGTTACAGCTCCTATTGACGAATAGTGATATCCCAATGCTTTAACCTTATCTAGCATTACTGATGTATTTGTTGGGCCATGTTTTAAATAAGACTTATCTATGATTGTTCCAAGCGATTGCTTTGTAACTAAAAAATCAACTTCTAAATTAAATTTTTCACTTGGATTGCTTCTATCAACAAAACCTAAATCTTGAGGTATTGATTCGTTAAACAATAACTTTCCAACTGTAGTTTTAATTATCCCTGATTTTTCAACTCCATCTTCTAATTGAGACATTTTTACAAATATTTCTGCCTGAATAGCAATTTCTTTTACTTCATACGCCATTATTGCTTCTTCTTTACAATAAAAATGTTTCCCTGCCCCTTTTGCTCCTTCTTTATCCATTGATAAATAATAAGCTCCAAGAACCATATCCTGAGTAGGTACACAAACGGGTTTCCCATCAGATGGTTTTAATATATTTCCAGCCGCAAGCATTAAAAATCTTGCTTCTGCTTGGGCTTCTACTGATAATGGCAGATGGACTGCCATTTGGTCACCATCAAAATCCGCATTATAAGCAGTACAAACTAAAGGATGTAGTTTTATAGCTCTTCCTTCTACTAATATAGGTTGGAATGCTTGAATACCCAACCTATGAAGAGTAGGTGCACGATTAAGTAAGACCGGATGATCTGCGATTACTTCCTCAAGCACATCCCAAACCGCTGGCATAAGTCTCTCAATCATTCTCTTAGCACTTTTTATATTATGTGCTACTCCTACTTCCACTAGCTTTTTCATTACGAAAGGTTTAAATAGTTCAATAGCCATTTCTTTTGGAAGTCCACACTGATACATCTTAAGATCTGGACCAACAACTATAACTGATCTACCAGAATAATCAACTCTCTTACCAAGAAGATTTTGTCTGAATCTGCCTTGCTTACCTTTAAGCATATCTGATAAAGATTTAAGAGCTCTGTTACCAGGCCCTGTTACAGGTCTTCCTCTTCTTCCATTATCTATAAGAGCATCTACAGCTTCTTGAAGCATTCTCTTCTCATTTCTTACTATAATATCTGGTGCACCTAGATCCAGTAATTTCTTTAATCTGTTATTTCTATTAATAACTCTTCTATATAAGTCATTAAGATCAGATGTTGCAAATCTACCACCATCTAATTGGACCATTGGCCTTAAATCTGGCGGAATTACTGGAATAACATCAATAATCATCCATTCAGGGTGATTACCTGATATTTTAAATGACTCAATAACTTCAAGTCTTCTAATTATTCTAATTTTCTTTTGTCCAGTACTTTGTTTCAATCCTTCCTTCAACTCAATTGATTGTGATTCTAAATCAATTGCTTCTAAAAGTTGTTTAACAGCTTCTGCACCCATACCTGCTATGAATCCTTCTTCACCATATTTGTCAGCAGCTTCTCTAAATTCCTTTTCATTAAGAAGTTGCTTCTTTAAAAGTGGTGTTTCTTTTGGATCAATTACTACATATGAAGCAAAATATAAAATTTTCTCTAAAGCTCTTGGTGACATATCAAGAATTAACCCCATTCTTGATGGAATTCCTTTAAAATACCAAATATGGGACACCGGGGCAGCAAGTTCAATATGCCCCATTCTTTCTCTTCTCACCTTAGATTTTGTGACCTCAACGCCACATCTGTCACAGACAATTCCCTTATATCTTACTCTCTTATACTTACCACAGTGACACTCCCAATCCTTCATTGGTCCAAAAATTCTTTCGCAGAATAGACCATCTCTTTCAGGTTTTAGTGTTCTATAATTAATTGTTTCTGGCTTCTTTACCTCTCCTCTAGACCATTGTCTTACTAGTTCAGGAGACGCTAATCCAATTTGCATTGCATCAAAATTATTAAATTCAAACAAGGGTATATCCTCCCTTCAAAATTAGTGTTCGTCGTTGAAGTCATCTAATACCAAATCTTCTTGTAATCCATTTGACTGACTACTTTCTACATCTTCATCAGTTTCCTTTTCTTCTTCTTCTTCTTCTTCTTCGACTAAATAGTTATCTTCTTCATCTGTCGTTGATTCAGTTTTCACTTCTTCAGCGCCCTCTATATTTATTTCTAATTCATGAGAATCCTCTTCTGAGAATTCTTTTAATTCAATTTCTTGATTCTTCTCATTTAGTACTCTTACATCCAAGCATAGTGCTTGAAGTTCCTTAATAAGAACTTTAAAAGATTCTGGAACTCCTGGTTCCGGAATATTCTCTCCCTTAACTATGGCTTCATAAGTTTTAACTCTACCTACGACATCATCTGACTTTACAGTTAATATTTCTTGTAATGTATAAGCTGCACCATATGCCTCTAGAGCCCAAACTTCCATTTCTCCGAATCTTTGGCCACCAAATTGAGCTTTACCTCCAAGAGGTTGTTGAGTTACTAATGAATATGGACCTGTCGATCTTGCATGTATTTTATCATCAACTAGATGAGCTAGCTTTAAAATATACATTATCCCAACAGTTACTTCATTATCAAAAGCATCCCCTGTTCTTCCATCATACAAAAGAGTTTTTCCATTTACATTGTAACCAGCTTTTACAAGACATTCTTCTATATCACTTTCAGTTGCTCCATCAAATACAGGGGTAGATATATGCCATCCTAATTGACTTGCGGCCCAACCTAAATGAACTTCAAGCACCTGCCCAATGTTCATACGAGAGGGAACACCTAATGGATTTAAACAGATTTGCAATGGTCTTCCATCTGGCAAGAAAGGCATATCTTCTTCAGGAAGCACTCTTGAAATAACACCCTTATTACCGTGACGACCAGCCATCTTATCTCCAACAGATATTTTTCTCTTTTGAGCTATATAACATCTTACAAGCTCATTAACTCCAGGATTTAAATCATCCCCATTTTCTCTAGTAAATACTTTAATATCTACTATAATACCAGATTCTCCATGTGGAACTCTTAAAGAAGTATCTCTTACTTCTCTTGCCTTTTCACCAAAAATAGCTCTTAAAAGCCTTTCTTCAGCAGTTAGTTCAGTTTCACCCTTTGGTGTTACTTTACCTACAAGTATATCTCCTGATCTAACTTCAGCCCCGATTCTTATAATTCCTTTGTCATCCATATCTTTAAGAGAATCTTCACTAACATTAGGAATGTCTCGTGTAATTTCTTCTGGCCCAAGCTTAGTATCTCTAGCTTCTGATTCATATTCTTCTATATGAATTGATGTGAAAACATCTTCTCTTACTAATTCTTCAGATATAAGCATAGCATCTTCGTAGTTATAACCTTCCCAAGTTATAAATCCCATTCTTATATTTTTACCTAATGCTATTTCGCCTAAATCAGTTGAAGGACCATCTGCCACTACTTGATCTTTAAACACTATTTCTCCAGTATCAACTATAGGTCTTTGGTTTATACTAGTACCAGAGTTACTCCTCTTAAACTTAAGGAGTCTATAAACATCAGTTCCTCCATCAGAATCTCTCTTCACTCTAACTTCATTACCACCAACATAACTAACTATACCAGCATTCTTTGCCTTTGGAAGAACTCCAGAATCAACTGCTGCTTTATATTCTATACCAGTACCAATTACTGGGGCTTGTGGCTTTAATAAAGGTACGGCTTGACGTTGCATATTCGAACCCATTAGAGCTCTTGACGCATCATCATTTTCTAAGAAAGGAATCATCGATGTTGCAACAGATACGATTTGCCTTGGAGATACATCCATTAAATCTACCTCATTAGCTGGCACAACAAAAATTTCTTCTTTATTTCTTACAGTTATTTTTTTATCAATAAAATTACCATTTTCGTCTAAAGGTTCCTTTGCTTGAGCTACTAAAAATTGATCTTCTTCATCAGCTGTGAAATACCTAATTTCTTTTGTAACTCTCGCATTTTCCTTATCGACAATACTATATGGTGTCTCCATAAAGCCATATTCATTAACCTTCGCATAAGTTGCTAAGGAATTAATAAGTCCTATGTTTGGTCCTTCTGGCGTTTCTATAGGACACATTCTACCATAATGTGAATGATGAACATCTCTTACTTCAAAACCAGCTCTCTCTCTTGAAAGACCACCTGGTCCAAGAGCAGACAATCTTCTCTTATGAGTTAACTCAGAAAGAGGATTTGTCTGGTCCATGAACTGTGACAACTGTGAACTACCAAAGAATTCTTTTATGGCAGCAGCTACCGGTCTTATATTTATTAACATTTGAGGAGTTATTGTTTCTTGGTCTTGAATAGTCATTCTTTCCTTAACTACTCTTTCCATTCTTGACAAACCAATTCTAAATTGATTTTGTAATAATTCTCCTACAGACCTTAATCGTCTATTGCCCAAATGGTCAATATCATCAATATTACCAACACCTTGAGCTAACCCAAGTTCATAACTAATTGTTGCGAATATATCTTCTCTGATTATATGCTTTGGCACTAATCTAGTTTTATTCTTCTTAATTTCCTCTTTAATAGCATCTTCTTCTGTAAAATTATCAAGGATTTCCTTTAATGTAGGATAATGTACAGATTCTTTTATGTGTAATTCAGAAATATCAAAATTAATATACTTATGTATATCAACAAAATTATTTCCAACCACTCTAAATACCTTATCTTCAACTAATATATCAACAGAATTAACACCAGCATTCTGAATATCTTCTGCCATTAATCTACTAATCTTTCCGCCTTTTTCTACCATTATTTCTCCAGTAGAAGGGTTAACAACATCACTTGCTGCAACTTGATTTGCAATTCTTAAGTTTATTGCAAGTTTTTTATTAAACTTATATCTTCCAACTCTCGATAAATCATATCTTTTTGCATCAAAAAACAAAGAATCAATAAGCGATACAGCACTATCAATTGTTGGTGGTTCTCCTGGCCTTAATCTCTTATATATTTCTAATAGTCCTTCTTCTTTTGTTTTTGTATTGTCTTTTTCTATTGAGGCTTTGAATCTTTCATCTTCGCCAAAATAATCAAGTAATTCTTGATCTGTTCCTATTCCCATAGCCCTAGCAACTACTGTAATTGGCAATTTCCTAGTCTTATCAATTCTTACATAGATAATATCGTTAGAATCTGTTTCATATTCAAGCCACGCGCCTCTATTAGGGATTACCGTTGCTGAAAATAATTTCTTACCGCTCTTATCTCTGCTACTATTGTAGTACACTCCAGGAGATCTTACTAGTTGACTTACTATTACTCTTTCAGCTCCATTGATAACAAAAGTACCTTGTTCCGTCATTAATGGAAAATCTCCCATAAATACTTCTTGTTCTTTTATTTCTCCTGTTTCTTCATTTTGTAATCTTACAGAAACTTTTAGTGGTGCTGCATAAGTAGCATCACGTTCTTTACATTGTTCAACTGTATACTTGATATTCTCCATATCAAGCTTATAATCAGTAAATTCTAATTTTAAGTTTCCTGTAAAATTAGTTATAGGACTCACATCGCTAAAAACTTCATGAAGTCCTTCTCTTAAAAACCAATCATAAGAATCTAATTGCACTTCTATTAAGTTCGGCATATCAGTTACATCTTTAACCTTAGCAAAACTCATTCTTGTTCTTTTTCCAACTTGGACAGGATGTACCATGAATTTTCACCCCTTGTATAAACTAAAATAACCCAAAAGCCACTATCCCTAAGGACTTGTGCTTTCGGAGAGCATCATCTTTAGTATAACCATAATTTTATGGAATATACTCTTTTTTTCCATTTACTATATTGTTACATATTGAACAGTATAATGAATGATAGTATCACAACATCAAATTTTTGTCAATATTACTATTAAAAAGCAGGGATAAATATTTAAATACTTTATCCTCATATATTAGATAATAAAAAAGGTGCTAATAAACTAGCACCTTTTTTATTTTATTATCTAAAAACTACTTAACTTCTACTTCTGCACCGACTTCAGTTAATTTAGCTTTTACTTCATCTGCTTCATCCTTAGTAACTGCTTCTTTTACTGCTTTAGGAGCTCCGTCAACTATTTCTTTAGCTTCCTTTAATCCTAATCCAGTTACTTCTCTAACAACCTTAATTACCTTAATCTTGCTAGCTCCAGCACTTAATAATACTACATCAAACTCTGTTTTTTCTTCAACAACAGCACCTGCCGCTGCACCTGCAGCTGCTAAAGGAGCACTTGCACTTACGCCAAATTCTTCTTCGCAAGCTTTAACTAATTCGTTTAAATCTAAAACACTCATTTCTTTTATTGCTTGAATTATATCTTCTCTTGTCATTTAAATTGCACCTCCAAAATTTCTTATCGATTGATTTTAAAATTATTCAGCTGATTCAGCTGATCCAGCTTCCTTCTGATCTTTTATTGCACTTAGTAAGTACGCAAGGTTTGATAATGGAGCCTTGATACTTCCAAGAAGTTTCGCAATAAGAACTTCTTTTGATGGTATTGAAGCAATTTGGATAATCTTCTCAGTGTCAAAGATTTGTCCTTCAACAATACCGGCCTTTAGCTCAAGTTTCTTATGAGTTTTTGCAAAATCATTAATAATCCTTGCTGGGGCTGTAGCATCTTCATAGCTGAAAGCTATAGCTACTGGTCCTTTCAAGTATTTTTCAACGCCTTCAAGTCCCAACTCCTTAGCTGCTAGTATAACTAATCTGTTCTTATATACTTTATATTCTATACCAGTTTCTCTCAAATTCTTTCTTAGTTGAGTATCTTCCTCAACAGTAAGACCTTGATAGTCAGCAAGAATAACAGCTTGTGCTTTTTCTAATTTCTCTTTAATTTCAGCAACTTTTGCTTCTTTTAATTGTCTGTTTTTGTTCATTACTGTGTGTCCACCTCCTCACAGTTTTTAACTGCTTTTTGTATTAATAAAGGCCTTCCCGTAGACACAAGGAAGACCTATTATAAACTAATATATCTACCTCGGCAGGTTGATCTACTTTACGCTTTCGCACCTACTGTCTACGGAGTTAATATTTTTTTTTTAATAACCTAATAAATTATATCATATTAATTTTCTTAAGTCAATATTAGTCTAAAACTTTTGTTGAATTAATTTTCAATCCAGGTCCCATTGTACTTGAAACAGTTACTGACTTAAGGTACTGACCCTTTGATGCTGATGGTTTAGCCTTAACCAAAGCTTCCATTAATACATGGAAATTTTCTTTTAGCTTATCAGCTCCAAATGATTTCTTTCCTATCGGACAATGTACTATAGCAGTTTTATCTACTCTGTACTCAACCTTACCAGCCTTTATTTCAGCAATAGCTTTAGCAACATCAAATGTTACTGTTCCTGACTTTGGATTAGGCATTAATCCCTTAGGCCCTAAAACTCTACCTATTTTTCCTACTACACCCATCATATCTGGAGTTGCTACAACTACATCATAGTCAAACCAGTTTTCTGATTGTATCTTTTGAACTAATTCTTCAGCCCCAACAAAATCTGCTCCTGCTGCTTCTGCTTCTTTAGCTTTATCACCTTTAGCGAAAACTAATACTCTAACAGTCTTACCAGTACCATTTGGTAAAACAATAGCTCCCCTAACTTGTTGATCTGCATGTCTTGGATCAACTCCAAGTCTTACATGTAGCTCAATAGTTTCATCAAAATTAGCTTTTGCAGTCTTTACAGAAAGTTCTAACGCTTCTGCTGGACCATATAGAGTTTTTTTATCAATCAACTTTGCACTTTCAACATATTTCTTTCCCATAATAAGCCTCCTTTGTGGTAATAACGGCCTTGGCCTCCCACTAATTTATGAATTATTCTTCAATAGTTACTCCCATACTTCTTGCTGTTCCTTCGATCATGCTCATTGCAGTTTCTACTGTAGCAGCATTTAAGTCAGGCATTTTCATTTCTGCGATTTTCTTAACTTGATCTTTAGTTAATACACCGATTTTAGTCTTGTTTGGAACTCCTGAACCGCTTTCTAACCCTAATTCTTTCTTGATTAAAACTGCAGCCGGAGGAGTCTTTAATATAAAACTAAAAGATCTGTCTTGATATACTGTAATTACTACTGGTATTATTAATCCAGCTTGACTTGCAGTCTTAGCATTGAACTCCTTACAGAATCCCATTATGTTTACACCATGTTGACCTAACGCTGGACCAACTGGTGGTGCTGGTGTCGCCTTCCCTGCAGCAAGTTGAAGTTTGATCATTCCAGTTACTTTCTTTGCCATTTACTATTCCTCCCATACTGTGGTGATTACGGACTTTAGTCCTCCCACTTATTTAAAAATTAGTTTCATAAATAATTATTAAACTAATTTATCAACTTGATTAAAGTCTAATTCAGCTAGAGTTTCTCTACCGAACATATCCACTGAAGCTTTGATTTTATGTTTTTCAAAATTAATTTCTTGAACTACAGCAATAAATTCCCTAAGTGGTCCTGAGATTACTTTTACGCTTTCTCCTACCTCTAAGCCTATATCTTTTGGAAGTTCTACAACTCCCATAGATCTTACTTCTTCATCGGTAAGCGGAACTGGCTTAGATCCAGGTCCAACAAACCCCGTGACTCCTCTTGTATTTCTTACGACATACCAAGATTCATCTGACATAAACATTTTTATTAGTACATACCCAGGAAATTTTTTCTTTAAGCAAACTTTCTCTTTACCATCTTTCTCTTCAATGACTTCCTCCATAGGAACTTGAAGATCTAATAATAAATCTTGAAGGTTTCTATTTTCAACAACCTTCTCTATGCTTATTTTAACTTTATTTTCATATCCTGAATAGGTATGTACAACATACCATCTTGCTCTTTCACTCATATTTCACTAGGTGATATCACCCAAACCCCCTTATTTAAGTTTCAAAATCGCTTCAAAGAGGTTTTGAAAAATATAATCGAATCCGCCAACCCAAATAACATATATTAAGGTGACTACAGCAACAGCTATTAATGCTTTTTTTGTTTCTTTTTTAGATGGCCAAGTTATTATTTTTATTTCTGCCTTCATCCCTTTAAAAAACTTTACAATTCCGCTTTTTTTAGCGTTGTTTTGTACATTTATACTATTTCCAGCCATTTGCTCACATCCTTAAATCTGGTAAGTATGTGTCTTTACTAAACTGCTAACCTATTTAGTTTCTCTATGAACAGTATGTATTTTACAAAATTTACAATACTTTTGCATTTCCATTCTGTCTGGGTTGTTTTTCTTGTTCTTCATTGTATTGTAGTTTCTTTGTTTACACTCTGTGCATGCTAAAGTTATTTTTACTCTCACGGTCTGCACCTCCAGTTATTACTATATATTTTAAGAGACTATACTCTTATCGTTTGACTAATTACGGAACTATGAATCACTTTCTTACATTACCATAAAAGTCCCTTCATGTCAATGCAGCATTTGCATGCAAAGGACTGGGTGAGTACCCACTCCTCTAATATCTAAGTTTACTTATTATTCTAAAACGATGCTAGTAACAACACCTGATCCTACAGTTCTTCCACCTTCTCTAATTGCGAATCTTAACCCCTCATCCATTGCTACTTGAGTAATTAGTTCAACAACCATATCTATGTGGTCTCCTGGCATTACCATTTCCATTCCATCTGGTAATTTAATTGATCCTGTTACATCTGTTGTTCTGAAATAAAATTGTGGTCTATATCCATCGAAGAATGGTGTA
>NZ_PVXQ01000055.1 GCF_002995745.1 Clostridium vincentii
TTACAAGTATCATCCATTCTTCTTTAGATCTTCTTTTTGCCATGCAAATTACCTCCTACTAAGTATAGGAGTATTATCACATTAATTTACTGCCAGTCCTAGGTGATGAGTTATTTGACGCTTACGTATATATAGGAAAGCTTGACAGTTACACATTAGATCCGGATGACAAAGAAAGAGAACTATTGTTATTATCATATACGTCATATCGGTATAGTAACAAAGAAATATTTGAAGATTATAATGATGATAATAAAACTGTCTTGATAAAATGTAATAGCATAAAAAACATAGAAATTTTAAAAGATTAAGAAATATGAGTATAGTAATTTAGAAAAATAAAAATGCCAGATGAAAAAATCAAGGTACCACCCAAAATGAGATTATAGGGGGACACCTTTTATTTTATGGGCTTATTATCATTTAATTTGTTTATAAGGCACACCGATAGGATATAAGATATCCTATAAGCTTAGTCATTATCTAAAAAAGATAGCAGCTAAGATAATTAATGCAATCAAGGAGATTACATACATACTATCATGCCTTGTCATAATAAGCCCTCCTTCACTATTTAATTATTTATAGTATTAACAAATAGACCCAAGGATATTCAAATAAGTACCTGGAAATAGTAGTAAGGAAGATAAAACATAATATAAAATAATATATGGATATATATTTAATAGGATAAATTAAGGAAGTAATATTATAAGTACAATGAGTCATTTAAAGGGTCATAGTAGATTATATGGAATATTTTATATTAAAAACATATTATTTTACTTCACAAAACGGAAGAATTAAGATAAGATAATACTAAGAACAAAAGAACAAAAGAACAAAACAACTAGTCAAGAATGGACAAGCATAGTGCTTGTTTTTTATATATTTATATCCAAATATTTGAAAAATGCTTAATTTGAGGTATAAATATAATGATATGGGGGTACATATGAAGGTAGAGGATTTTAAGTTAATCAGTAATGAATTAACAAGTATAAATTTTAGTGGAAAACGAGCGAAAGGACTAAAAAGCAATAATCTAACAGGTGAATTTGCAATAGGAAAGTTGTCAGAAGAAGAAAATGCTAAACTTGGTATAAAAACAAGTATACAAATAACAGAAAAAGGAAAAGATTCAGAAGAAGAATTGTCTAGGTTGAAAATTGAATATGTTTCAACTTTTGAAGTAAAGAATTATATTATGAATGAGTTTCTTAATGACAAAGATTCTAATGAAATTATGCCTTATATTGTTAATAATTTTATTTATCCTGATATTTTAAAATACTTGGATATTACTTATGATAATTCTGGGATTAAAAATACATTGCCTAGAGAATTAAGTTTTGCTGAGGTAAAGTAAAGGACATATAATCTAAAATCAGAGGAATCTTTAGAAGCTAGTGAAATTTTGAGGGAAAATAAAAAATATAATTCATGCGTGAATAGGGCATACTATAGTTTATACCAAAGGATATTATTTAAATTAGACTCTTTAGACTTATTAGATAAAGTTAAAGTAGAATGTAGAAATCAAACTGAAAAACCATTCAAAGGGAGTCACGAGTTTACAATTGAGTATTTTCTTGATAAAGGACTTTCAAAAAAAGTACTAAGACCACGAGTTAATACATGCGCGTATAATCTAAAAAGGCTTAGACATCAAGCAGATTATAAAAAAGATGATATGAACGAAATAGATGTAAATGATGCAATAAAATTGGCTAAACTTTTTAAGGATTTAGTAAAATAAGAAGGTGTTAATTATGGAAGAATTAATAAAAAAATTAAAAGAGTTATATCCTAATATAGAATTTGCAGAAGGTAACGAGAGTGGAAATAAAATTTTATTATATGGTAATAGAGATTTAATGTGGGATGATGAATTTAATGATAAAGCTCTGGAATTAGCAGAAAAATGTTTAAAAGAAGATGAATACGATTCATTTGCATATGTCTATGATTTTCTAGATGAAATGAGTGCAACATTAGAGGTTCAAAATCAAAGTGAATTTAAAGTAATTAAGAGAGTTGAAATTAGAGATTTCAGACTTACATTGGAAAAGAGATGTGAGACATATGAATATGAAGAAGATGTAGCCAATGATTTTAATGGAATTAACAATATTTTTTTATTAAAATCTATGGCAATAATAGATTAAGGATAATTATTTCAAAATTAAAGCCACTTCAATCACTTACATAATAGGGGTTGGAGTGGTTTTGGCGTATAGATTTTTAGATTAGAAGATACGTGAATATATAGTAAAGTAATGATGTAGAATGATAAACTGTAATAAAAGAACATATAAAATTATATATATAAATCAGAAGAAGGATTTAAACTATTAATAAATGAGGATAAAAAAGCTGCCATGGATATATTACAAGAAATAAGAAAAATCATGAAGCCTGAATATGATTACTATAATAAGTGTATAGTGCAGGATATTATTTATAATGATAACAACTATAATGCTATATATGATATCATTGGAAACCAGAAGGACCCTAACTCTTATAATCAATTAAATAACAATTTAGATGATGTTCAAGGTTATATGAGATACCATTGTAGTGAACTATTAGAAGAGTGATTATAAAAAGAAATGCAGGATATAAGCAAAAGACACTTATAGCGATATAGGTGTCTTTTTATATTTTTTAAAATAAAGGAGGTAAAAATAAGTTTACCTCCTTTTTTACCCCTTATAGGGTAAAATAAGGAGGTATAAAGAGGGACAAGCTAATTTATAGAATGAGTCTATTACTAGAATAGGGGACGAAATAAAACCAAGTGATACCAAATAAAAGAACTAAATTGAACCGAAATGCTTGCGGGTTTTATTTTTTTATAAAAAAATAAGGAATACTTTTCATAGCATTAATATTTAATCCCTGCAGATACTAATAGAGAAGTTTAGTTGAGGAGGGATTAATATTATGAATGAAAAGCGTGACAATAATGATTCAGGGAACAAAGAAAAACCTAAAAGTTTAGCTTCCTGCGGAAGTAATTCTAAGGGGAAAAAGAAGACTGCAACAAATAATCAATGGGCTTAGTATGCAGTAATATTTAAACTCAGAGGATACTGTCTTAAAATGAAAAGAAATTTTTATTTTAAGGCAGTATTTTTTATAGGGATAATAATTATATTTTGATGTTTAAATGTATATCCTAGTAAGATATAATATAATTAAATTTAATAAAACTTTTTAAGGAGAATTATGATAATGAATAGATTAAAAGAATTAAGAAAAGAAATGGATAAGTATGAAATTAATTATTATATAATTCCAAGTTCGGATGCACATCAAAGTGAGTATGTTCCTGATTACTATAATGGAAGAGAATTTATATCAGGATTCAGTGGTTCAGCAGGGACACTTTTAGTAGGTAGAGAAAAAGCTTTTTTATGGACTGATGGGAGATATTTCATCCAAGCAGAGACAGAACTTCAAGAGAGTGGAATAAGACTTATGAAAATGAAAATGCCAGGTTATGAAACCATTGATGAATGGATTAAAATAAATTTAAAAAAAGGTGAAGTATTAGCCTTTGATGGCAATGTAATATCAGCTAAGGATTATATAAAATACGAAAAAATAGCTGAAGAAAATGATTTTAAATTAAAAACTAAAAGAGATATTTTAGTTGATATATGGACTGATAGACCAAAGATGCCAACTGAGAAAGTATTCAATCATGAAATAAAATTTGCAGGTAAATCAACTAAAGAAAAATTATTGGAAGTAAGAGATCAAATGAAAATTTTAAAGGGTGAAAATTATATTTTAACATCCTTAGATGATATTGCATGGCTTTTTAATATTAGAGGAAATGATATAGATTATAACCCGGTAACTTTAAGTTATGCACTAATAACTGTGGATAAAGCAATTTTATATGTGGATAATTTTAAAATTAATAAAGAAGTTTCACAGAAATTAGAAAGTGAAGAGACAATAATAAAAGAATACTCTGATATATTTAGAGATGTTAAAGATTTAGAGGATTCTGTAATTATAGATTCCAGTAAAGTGAATGCCAAAATATATTTGTCAATTAAGAAGACAATTAGAATTATTGAACATATGAATATAACAACAAAGTTAAAGGCTATAAAAAATGCAATAGAGATTAAGAATATTGAAGCAGCCCAAGTCAGAGATGGAGTTGCTATGGTTAAATTTATTAAATGGCTAAATGAAAATGTTAAGAATTTGAATATTACAGAAATTTCTGCAGCAGATAAGTTAGAGAATTTTAGGTCTAAAGGAGAAAATTTTAAGGGACTTAGCTTTAATACAATAGCAGGTTATAAAGACCATGCAGCAATGATGCATTATGCAGCTACAGAAGAAAGTAAGTATACATTAGAATCTGAAGGAATGTTTTTAGTAGATTCAGGTGCTCAATATTTAGATGGAACTACAGATATTACTAGAACTTTTATTTTAGGTGATTTAAGTGAAGAGGAAAAAAGAGATTTCACATTAGTATTAAAAGGACATATTGCCCTAGCTTCAGCTAATTTTTTAAAGGGAGCAACAGGTGAGAATTTAGATATACTAGCTAGAAGACCTCTTTGGGACTATGGTATAGATTATAAGTGTGGAACAGGACATGGAGTAGGCTTCTTCTTAAATGTCCATGAGGGACCTCAGAGCTTTAGACAGCAAGGTAGTAATACTGTTTTAGAGCCAGGGATGATAATAACTAATGAGCCCGGAGTTTATAAGAAAGGTAAGCACGGAATAAGGACAGAAAATGTTCTCCTTGTAACCAAATCATGTGAAGATGAAGATATGGGAGAATTCTATAAGTTCCAGACAGTATCATATTGTCCTATAGATTTAGAGGGTATTGAAATAGAAATGATGACGATTGAAGAAAAGAAATGGATAAACCAATATCATAAAACTGTTTATGATAAACTAAATAGTTATTTGAATAATGAAGAAAAAGAATTTTTAATAATACAGACTAGAGAAATTTAAAGCCTATAAAGTCTACTAATATTTATCTTTTTAAAGATTTTAATATAATTATGTGGAATATGTGGTAAAATTTTGTATAAGGTTTTGTCGAATATAAAAGTGTGGAGTAAAGGATGAGTAAAAACAAAAACGTGAACAGAATTAAGTTTGCAATTTTTATCATATTTGTAATTATTGCATTGGCAATAGTAGTAATGAATTGGCATTTTATAAAAGGATTAAGAATTGAAAAAATAGTACATTTCATTCATGAAAAAGGACATTATGCTGCTGGAGTATATTTATTAATTTTTGCAATTAAACCATTCTTCGTGATTGTGCCAAGTAATCTTCTTGCAGTTGCTGGAGGGATTTTGTTTGGACCAATAAATGGATTTATTCTTAGTCTTGTGGGATTTTTCATTTCTGGTACTGTAGCATTTTACTTGGCTCAATTTTTAGGAAAGGATTTTGTACAAGGTATAGTTGGTGATAGGTTTATAAAATTGGATGATAATATGCAGAAGAATGGGTTTAAAATTTTATTTTTATTAAGATTACCACCAATATTACCCTATGACCCATTAAGTTATGCGTGTGGATTTACAAATGTAAAATATAGTACATTCATAGTTGCTTCAGTTATTGGAATAATACCTGAGACTCTATGCTTTTCCATTTTAGGTCCAAGCTTTAGACATCCTTTTTCATTAAAATTTATGATTCCGTTAGCCGTAATAATTTTAATAACGGTATTTTCAAAAAAAATAATGAATATGAGGAAATAAAGAGGTGTAGGTTATGAATAAAATTATGAGACAAGTGTGGGCGGAAATAGATTTAGATGCGGCTAAATGTAATATAAGAAATATAAAAAAGATAGTTGGAAGTAAAGAAGTAATAGCAGTGGTGAAGGCAGATGCCTATGGACATGGAGCCATAGATTTAGCCCCAGTTTTTATTAACAATGGAGCAAGTAAATTAGCTGTAGCATTAATTACAGAGGCTTTAGAGCTTATTGAAAACAATATTAACGTACCTATTATTATATTAGGGTATACTCCTTTGGAATACGGAGAGGATCTAATAAAAAATGATATAGAGCAAACGGTTTATGATTTAGAGTATGCAAAGGGATTATCTGAAATGGCTTTATCATTAGGGAAGACTGCAAAAATACATATTGCCGTAGATACAGGTATGGGAAGGATAGGATTTTTACCTAAGGATAAAAATATTAAAATAATTGAAGAAATATCAGCATTAGAGGGTATAAGCATTGAAGGTTTATTTACTCATTTTGCTACTTCAGATGAAGAGAATAAGGAATATACTTATGAACAATTTTCAAAATTGAAGGAGTTTATTAATAAGCTTGAGGAAAGAGGAATAAATATTCCGTTAAAACATGTATCAAATAGTGGAGCAATTATTGATTTGCCAGAAACATATTTAGATGGTGTAAGGGCTGGAATAATATTATATGGGTATTATCCTTCAGAGAAAGTAAAGAAAGAAAATCTAACTCTTAAAAATGTGATGACTGTAAAAACTATGGTATGTCATGTGAAGATACTTGATAGGGATATGTATGTAAGCTATGGTAGAACATTTAAAACTAATAGGGAAAGTATCATTGCGACTTTGCCAATAGGCTATGGTGATGGGTATTCAAGACTTTTAAGTGGCAAAGCTCAGGTGATTATAAATGGGAAGCTAGCCCCCGTTGTAGGTAGAATTTGCATGGATCAATGTATGATTGATGTAACTGATGTTGGTGAAGTTAAGGTAGGGGATGAGGTTATTATTCTTGGACAAGCTGATAATCTAAAATTTAATGCTGATGATATGGCAAAGGCTATGGGAACTATAAATTATGAAGTTCTTTGTATGATTAAACAAAGAATACCACGGGTATATATAGAAAATGGTAAGGTTGTTAATGTTAGAAATTATATTTAAGGCACATGAAAGAAAATAACAAATCAAGGATGCCATAGATTAAATTAACTGCACTCTGTCAATTAGATAGAGTGCAGTTAATTTGTTTTTCCTATTATTTATTTTGTATTTAAATCATTTTAACATATTCTTATATGATAATCTTCAAGCCAAGTATTTAGTTGAATAAGGTAGGCTATAAGTTGAGGTCCGGTCATAAGCTGTCCATACCATGGATTAGTATAGGATGAACCCCTAGAGTCTACAATTTCTTTGATTTTTTTCTTATCTATTAGAGAAAGAATAGGAGAATTAGGATTGTTCAAAATATCATCCATAGTTGAACATACCAAATCTGTATATATTGGATTGTGAGTCTTTGGATAAGGACTCTTTTTTCTATAAATTATGTCTTTAGGAAGTACTCCTTCTAGAGATTTTCTAAGAAGTCCCTTTTCCCGTCCCTCTAGCAATTTTATTGAAGATGGAATATTAAAAGCATATTCTACTAATCTATAATCAGCAAAGGGAACCCTAACTTCAAGGCTATTTGCCATACTCATTCTATCTTTACGATTAAGGAGAGTTACCATAAACCATTTTAGGTTTAAATAAAACATTTCTCTCATTCTAAACTCTTCCTTAGATTCATTAGGAAGATGAGGAACCTCATTAAGGGTTGAATGATATTGATCTTGAGCATAATCATATATTTTAAGATGATTTAAATCTTTATTTAAAATATCAACTCTATTATTAATAAATCTAGACCAAGGGAAGGTATCAGCATATTTAAGGTCTGGATTAGTAAACCAAGGGTATCCACCAAAAATCTCATCTGCACATTCGCCAGATAGTGCAATAACAAAGTCCTTCTTAACCTCTTCACAGAAAAGGAAAAGGGAAGAGTCTACATCAGCCATGCCAGGAAGGTCCTTAGCATGAACTGCATCCTTTAAGGCATATAATAAATCGCTATGATTTAGAGTCACTGTACGATGGTTAGTATTTAAGAACTTAGACATTTCTACTGCCCAGTATTGATCAGCAGTTGGTTGAAATAAGGAGGATTTAAAATATTTATCATTATCCTCATAATCTATTGAGTAGGTTGTTAATATTTTATTTTTCTTTTTGTATTCTTCAGCTGCAATAGCTGATATGGCAGAAGAGTCTAGCCCCCCAGATAAAAAGGTGCATAGAGGAACATCTCCAACAAGCTGTCTTTTAATAGCATCTGTTAGCAAGTCTTTTGTATGCTCTAATATTGTTTTTTCACTTTCTATATTTTCAGTAGCGGTTAATTTCCAGTATTCATTTAGCGTTAAACCACTAGGAGTTACAATCCCGTAGTGAGCAGGGGGAATCTCTTTTATATCCTTTAAAATTCCACTTCCAGGTGATATGGCAGGACCTAATGCAAAAATCTCTGTTAATCCATTGCCATCAATGCAAGCTTCAACTAGAGGGTGAGCAAGTAATGTTTTAATTTCTGAACCAAAGATAAAGTTATTATCCTTAATTGTATAAAATAAAGGCTTAACTCCCATGGCATCACGAGCTAAAAATACTCTGTTATTACCTTTATCATAAATTGCAAAGGCAAAAATTCCATTAAGCTTCTCTAGGCATTTAACTCCCCAGCAAATATAAGAAGTAAGTAAAACCTCAGTATCTGAGTAGGAATCAAAGTTATACCCTTTTTGTAATAATTCTTTTCTTATGTCTTCAGTATTATATAACTCACCATTATAAACTAGAGTATATTCTCTGTTTTCTAATTTTTTTATCATAGGTTGCTTGCCACCCTCAGGATCAACTACAATCAATCGCCTATGACCAAGGAGAACATTAGTTGAAATGTAGTACCCTTCAGCATTAGGTCCACGCTTAGCTAAGGTATCACTCATAGAGTGAAGAGTATGTCTATTATTTGAAATATCCTTCTTAAAATTAATTATTCCTGCAATTCCACACATTTTATAGCCTCTTTTCTTATTTTCAAAATAATTCATAACACGATATAAAATATGAATTCAAAGAATAATAGTTACAGAAAAGTTTTTAGAATAGGTTTATTTTTTATATAGCTTCTTTATATTGGGTATAATAGGGTATTAGCACGAATTAAGAATAGTTCTAAAACACCATATTCATATAAGCTTGACAAATAATAGTTATTGATTAGAATATACATAAAGAAGTGAAAAAGAGGAGATGAAATTATGTCAAAAGTTTGTTCCTGCAAAGGAGTTACTGAAAAAGAAATAATTGAAGCAGTGAAAGCTGGAGCTGCTACTTACCATGATATAAAGAAAGTAACTGGAGCTGGTACTGGGAGATGCAAAGGAGATAAGTGCAAAGATAAAATTAAAAAAATAATTAAGAAGAATAAATAACTATAGATTTTAAATACAAATAAAAAAGGAGATGAAACAATGTCAAAGGTATGTCTTTGTAGAGGAGTTACTGAAGAAAAAATAATTAAAGTAGTGAAAGCTGGCGCTACTACTTTTCAGGATGTAAAAGAAGAAACTGGAGCTGGTACAGGCGGATGTAACGGTGACAGGTGTAGATATAAAATTGAAAGTTTGATTAAAGATAATAAATAAGCTATTGTAAGTGAAGAATATTTCTAGGAAAGAAGATAAAGAGATATCACGATAACAAGATATGATGATAAGAAGATAAAGAGATATCATGATAACAAGATAAGAAGATGTAGGAAACACCAGCCATTAGGATATTTAAATAAAATAAACAATATTTGAGGACTTAAGAAAGTTTGGTACAATTTATATGTGGTACTAAACTTTTCAGGGGGAAAAAGAATGAAGATCAAGAGAAGTATTATAATCATTTTGTTTATTAGTATAGCTGCACTATGTGTAGCTATATATTTTATTAAGTTCTCCAATAATTTTAATGAAGGAAGAATTAAAGATTTAATAGCTACAGAATATAACGTAATAAAAGTAGAAGAGGATTCTGAAATAATAAATATAGTTATATCAGGTATGTTATCCCTAGATGAAATTAAAGAATTGAATGAAAATATATATGAAATTGCAACTGATAATAGCGTAAAAGAAAATGAAATATGCATTCAATACATAGAAGGAACTGAAGTTTTAGATGATGATTTCTATTATGAAGGATTAATTTCAAAAGCAAATATTAATTTAGAAGAAAAGACTATAGAGGTTGAACACTTTGAAGAAGTACGGGCAGAGCCAAGTCAGAATATTAAAGAATACACAGATCAAGACCTTGTAGGTTCTAAGGATGGTATTATTACTTTAGCATTAACCATGGATCTGGATAATTTAAGTAATGAGGAAATATTAGCTCAAGCTAAAACCTATGGAGATATTTTTATACGAACTAATCCAGATAAAAAAATATCTGGGGTACAAGTTAATATTTATGCAGAAACAGGAAATATTTATAAATATTGTTCTCCTAAAGTTGGCTTGTTAAGCATAGTAGAGATAAGTGACATGTAAACTATGGAGGTAAATCTGATGAGAAATATTAAAAAAACAGGACTAGTACTTGGCCTAATCTTTCTGCTTTCTATTTTCTATAGGGGGATTGTTATCAAAGCGGAAGTTGTTACTGTACCCTATACCGATGATAGTGGTAGTAAAGCTATTAATATTATAGAACTTGCTAAGGCAATGAATATAGAAACAAAAAATAATAATAATAAAATAGAAATGACTATTAATAATAGAAAGCTTTCATTTGATACAGAAGGAAGCTACATTTATTTAGATGATAAAATTTTAACTTTAAAGAGTAGAGTTGTTATAGATATAGATAGCAATGAGAGATATGAATTACCTATCCTAAGTAAAATCACTAAGGATGGAGATGGATATTTATTTCCTATGGCATTTATAGAAAAACATCTAAAAATAAAGTGTACCAATGATGGAATTATAGTAAATAGGAACAAGGTTGAAACTATAGAAGATAGTATAGAGGATAGTAGTGCTGAGAGTTCAGATAGCACCAAAAATATAGATTCAAGTACAAACGCTGAAAAGAACAATGAAAAAATAAAAGAAAATAAAAAGATAGAAGAAAAAGTAGAAGAAGAAAATAATGGAGTTGAAGCACCGGAGGCCCCAGAAGCACCAGAAGCACCAGAGTCTCCAGATCCTATTGTAATAGATTGAATTTTTAGATTTATCTGAAATTTTAGATTCGAGGCATATTAAATATTTCGGGCGAAAATTATCAAATAACAAAAAATATTGATAATAATCAGAGAATAATTTATAATGACAATATACATAGAAGTAAAATAAATGTCGGTAAAGTTTAAGGAGATAAATATGAGAGCAGTTTATAAAAACCCAAGAGAGTTAGCAATGTGTTTAAAAGACTTAGTAGATTTAAATTTAGATGGGCTAATGAGCTATGAAAAATTTGAACTGAAGGTTCTTAAGATGGTAGATGTTAATGAAATCTATAAAAATGGAAACATAGAAGGAAAGATAGCAATAGTCCTGGGAAAAGAAAGAATAGAGATTATTGATAAGGTAATAGCTGAAAGAAAATAAATAATGAGTAAAGAGACTCTTCTTGCCTTAAATAAGGATTAAGGAGAGTTTTTATTATATAATGATAGGATAGACATATAATTTTTCTTATAATTGAGTTTAATAGAGGGACTTTAAGCAAAGTATAATTTTTGGAGGATACAATGAATTATTTAACTTATTCCTTAAAATTAGATAATGAAGATTCTAATGAATATTATGAGCTTGTATCCAAAATCAGTAAAGATTTTACCGGGAAATGTTTAAGAGATACTGGAGACATCCTAAAGGATTTTATGTGTTTCATTGAAAATAATGAAATAGAGAATCTTAGGACAAGAGAAGAGTATTTTATTGAATTACTTTTAATAGGAGTGGTAATAAAGGAATATATTAATAATGCTAGAGCGTTTAAAGTTATTACAAGAGGTGTTTTTTCATTCTTAAATAAATTAAGAATGAAAAGCACGGGAAAAAATAAATATAAAATTGATGAGCTTCGTGGGAAATTGATGAGTAAGATACTTATCAAGAAAAAATACGTAAATAAAAACATATCCTTAGATGATATAAAATTAATAATAAAATGGCTCCAAGCAACAGGAGATTTTAATGAAGAAGTAATAAGGTTAAATAATTGGATGAAATTTTTAGAGAATAGAAACAATGAATATATAGATAAAGTTGTAATTGAATGTGAAAATTTAAATAACTATTTAAATGATATTGGTGAAAAGCAACTTCATATATATACTGAAAATGTAGAAAGCTACTTGAAAACTTACGGTATAGAACATAAATATAAAGAGGATTATATTTATTGTGGTAAGTCTGAAATACAATACTATTTTAATATGGTAAGTGCAGAAATTATGAATGATGTATACAAAGAAAAGTTTCTTAAGTGCAGGGGAAAACTAGTATTTTTACCTGCATGTATGAGGCAAATTAATACAAGCTGTAAAGGAATTATAGAAAATATGGGTTATAAGTGTATAAATTGCTCTAAGGTCTGCAATGTTAGCAAATTAACAGCCTTAGAAAATGAGTACAAATTTAAAGTGTATACTATTCCTCATGAAAGCTTATTATTTAATACATATGATGAAGAGAATAATCAAGTTGGAGTAATAGGAATAGCTTGTGTCCTTAATTTAATCTCTGGAGGCTGGAAAGCCTTAAGGTTAGGATTTAATCCTCAATGTATAGTTTTAGATTATTGTGGATGTTCAAACCATTGGATGAAGAAGCCTTTAATGACAAATATTAATTATAATAGATTAAAAGAATTAACTAATTAGTAGGTAAAATTTATAAATAAGAGGTGTAAAATGGGAAAAATAAGATTTGGGATAATAGGAACTAGTGGAATAACAGAGAATTTTTTAAAGGGAGCTACTAAGGTTGAAAATTTTAAATTAGTTGGGGTATATTCAAGGGATATGGATAAAGCTAAAGATTTTGGAGAAAAAAAGGGAGCTAGATTGTTTTTTGATTCTTTAGAAAAAATGGCAAGCTGTGAGGAAATAGATGCAATTTACATAGCTTCTCCTAATTTTATGCATGCTAGTCAAGCTATTACTTGTTTAGAAAATGGAAAGCATGTTTTATGTGAGAAGGCATTTGCTTCTAATTCAAAGGAAGTAAAAAAAATGATTGAGACTGCTAATAAAAATAATGTTGTTTTAATGGAAGCAATGAAAACTACAGTAAATCCTAATTTTAAAGCTTTAATGGAGAATATTCATAAGATAGGAAAGATAAGAAGATATTTTGCAAGCTACTGTCAGTACTCATCTAGATATGATAAATATAAGGAAGGGATAGTATTGAATGCCTTTAAGAAGGAATTATCTAATGGTGCCTTAATGGATATAGGTATTTATTGTATTTATCCTATGGTTGTACTTTTTGGAAAACCAGAAAATATTAAAGCAGATGCTATAATGTTAGAATCAGGTGTAGATGGGCAAGGTTCAATTTTATTTAATTATAAAGATATGAATGGAGTAGTTCAATATTCTAAGATAGCTAATTCATATTTGCCTTGTGAAATACAAGGTGAAGAGGGAAATATTATTATTGATAAAATAAATGGTCCAGCAGATATAAATATTAAGTATAGAGATGGACACGAAGAAAATATTTCTGTATTTAAAGAAGCTGATGATATGTGCTATGAAATTGAAGAATTTATAAATGTAATTAATTCAGGAGAAAAGGTATCTAAGATAAATTCTCTTGAAACTTCCTTATGGGTTAGTGAAATTATGGAGAATGCTAGAAAACAGATTGGACTTGAATTTCCGGCTGATTTATAAAATAAAAATGGATTACCTTAATAAAAGGTAATCCATTTTTTATTTGTATTTATATTGCAAGAATATCATTTTCTAATTCAGTCATTATTGCCTGAACAGTACTCATTTTTTCTACTCTATAAGCATTATCTCCACAGAAGATAAGACCTTCATCCATATTCCCATTAACTGCATTAATTAGAGCTTTACTTATACAGTAAGGCGTATCTGCAGGGTTACAAGGCGTTAAGCAATTATAACATTTCGTAACCTTAATTTTATTAATTCTAGTTTCCTTAACAAAAGGGTTAAGAAGAGCACGTCCTGGCATTCCAACAGGACTTTTGACAATAGTTACATCATCTTTTTTGGAATTTATATAAGCCATTTTAAATTCCAATGAAGCATCACATTCCTCTGTAGCAACAAATCTTGTTCCCATTTGAACTCCATTTGCTCCAAGTTTTAGGAATTTTGCAATATCCTCACCAGTGAAAACTCCACCAGCTACTATTACAGGAATATCTTTTGAATATTTCTCTCTATACTTTTTAACTTCTTCTATTATATTTAAGATGGTCTCATCAAAATTATCCATTTCTAATTCTAAGTTTTCAGCCTTGAATCCTAAATGACCACCAGCTTTAGGGCCTTCTATAACAACCATATCAGCTGTAATATTATCATGTTTATCCCAAAGCTTTAAGATAACCTTAACAGCCTTAAGGGAGGATACTATAGGGGCTATTTTAACCATTGAATCCTTAACTAATTTAGGAAGCATAGTAGGAAGTCCTGCACCAGAAATAATTAAATCGATACCAGATTCAATTGCAGTTTGAACATACTCAGCATAACCACGAGTCGCAACCATTATATTAACTCCAAGGACACCGTTATTGCATTTTTCCTTTGCAAGTTTAATTTCCTCTTTTAATGCTCTTAAGTTGCAAGCTAACGCATTGTTTTCAAAGTTTTCTTCGCGAAAGCCAATTTGTGCTGCAGATATAACGCCTATTCCTCCTGCATTAGTAACAGCAGAAGCTAAATTTGATAAAGATACGCCTACTCCCATACCACCTTGAATTATAGGTAGACGCACTGATAAATTTTCTATTTTTAAAGGGTTTATATTCATTATTTTTACCTCGCTTTATTTAGTCTGGTGCACCTAGTCTTCAAATATTGTCTACTAGAAGCTACTATCCCAGTAGGGTAGTGGTGGTTCACATTATTTCAAAAATACTTTGACTATCAAAGTATATAACTATTATAAATTATCATAATAAAAGATACAAGAAAATTTTATAAAAACAGTTATAGAAAACGTTAGAGTATAATTTTAGTAGGCAAAGGTAGCAAAAAAATAAAGGAGATGTAAAAACATCTCCCCAATACATAAATTATCCATTATAATTTTATTGCTAAGATAAAAAGAATGGAGTTGGATTTAT
>NZ_PVXQ01000056.1 GCF_002995745.1 Clostridium vincentii
ATAAATCCAACTCCATTCTTTTTATCTTAGCAATAAAATTATAATGGATAATTTATGTATTGGGGAGATGTTTTTACATCTCCTTTATTTTTTTGCTACCTTTGCCTACTAAAATTATACTCTAACCTTCTTGTTAACTCCAATGAAATAAACTCAATTAGCCTATTTGAATATGTCAGCGATTTGACCTTGTCAAAATCTTCTTTTGTTATAAATTCTCCATGAGCTGCTTTGTTTCTTATTGGATGCAAAGCTCTTAGAATATCGTAAATAGGAAGTTTTTCGCTTAATTGAGGTATATTATGAGATTCAAAATAATTGCATAAATCATTCCACATCCGTCTTTTTGGTTTAGGCGATTTCTCATGTAATCTAATTATATTTCCAAGTTCCTTCTCTACAACTCCAAAATATTCTATTACTAACGAACTAAATGAAAATATAGAATTGTCATCATTTCCATATAATTTTTCAATAGTTAATGCTGTTGCCAATTTTTTCTGTGATTCTGATGTTAGTCCACATAACTCTGTTTTATTAATACTGTTGAAATTATCAATTACACTTAGTGGCTCCCATTCAAGATAAATATTTTTTTTCACATCTATAGTCTGAAATAAGCTATCCTCAACATGGATTTCCCAGGATTTTAGTTCATCTTTATCTATGTATATAGTAACTCCACTAATATTTATATTTTCATCAATTCCTTTTAAAATTATCTGATGTGCAAATTCTGTTAACACTTTCATTGCGCCATAATCAAGTTTTTTAAAATCAGATTTAAGTCTATATTCAGATATAATATTAATTGCAACATGATTTAATATTATCTTTTCAGAGTTTGTTAATGAATCTTTTAAATCACTTGCTCTCCTATTTCTAATGTAATTATCTATGCTGAACTGTTTATGTCCATTAACTTCTAAAATCTCTTTAATAATAGTATTATAAAAATATTCATCACCCATATCAACCAATTTAATTAAATCATTACAATTAACATTAACTAAATCATCTCTAACTTCACTACTACTTAAAAAGCCAATCATTTGTTCTAATATTGCCAATGTAAAATTCCTTGAACTTTTTAATGCCTCATGAATTGGAATCACACTACCATTTTCTACTTTATAATATGGATTTTTCTTGAACTCATTAATAAATTGGGTTTTCAATTTATTAGTTGGTAGAATCACCACATTATTATTTGAATTATCTATACAGCAGTTCTTATGTTTTTTTCCTGAACCACAAGGACATGGTTCATTTCTCCCGATTTTACTCATATGTCTCCTCCTCAATTGTTATGTGTTAACTATATCTATCGTTCCCCTCACTTAGAAATCTTCAATGAAATTTGCAACATAAATATTAACTTTTATACTATTTAACCATAAAGGCTATAGTAGTTCAATGTTTTAATTATGCACAGCCTACATCAGGATTTTTAAGATAATCAGAGTCACCAGCTTTCTAATATCTATTTCTTTATTTTATAAATACAACTATAATAGAAATGTATAATTATACACACTATGTTTTTCATTATTTAAAAAAGGTGGCTTAAACCTATGAGTATTAAATCTAAATTGATTATTAGTTACTTAATATTAATTATATTTTCAGTAACTTTCCTAGGATTTTTAATAGCAAAAAAAACAAAAGATGTAGTGTTCGAAGAAGTTAGAGAAAAAAGTCATAGTATAACAGCATTAATTAATACTACAGCGAGCATAAGAAATGATTTACTTACAGAGAAAAACTTCAGTGATTTAAATTATGCTGAAAATACATTAAACCATATAGGAGATTTAGATATAGATAATACTCAAACTATGAAAGTTGGGGATTATGATTTACCAATTTTATATGCTGGAAATCAAATATTAGCATTAAATACTAATGTTATTGACGATATAACAACATCTACAAATACAGTAGCTAGTATATTTTTGTTAAATGATAATAAGCTAATACGAGTATCTACAAATATTATGAAAGTTAATCAAAGCGGTGTAGGAACATACATATCCAGTGATTCAGATATCTACAATAAAATAATTAATAAGGAAGATTATAACGGTAGAATGACATTTGAAAATCAAAGTTATATGACAAAATACACACCATTATTAGATAAAAGCGGAAAAGTTATAGGTGCACTAGGTGTAGGTAATATAGTTCTTAATTACTATTTAAAACAAACATTAAATGATATTAAGCTTGGAAAAACAGGTTACGCATATGTAATAAATTCAAAAGGGGATGTACTTGTACATCCTGAAAAAGAAGGTCAAAATCAAGTAGAATATGATTTTGTTAAAGAAATAATCGCAAATAGAAGTGGAACAATTGAATACACCTATGATGGAATACATAAATTAGCTTGTTATAATTATTTTGAGCCTTGGGATTGGTATATTATTACTACAGCTAGTTATGATGATTTAAAATCTTCCTATATATCAGTCTTATATACAATATTATTTAATGGATTAATAATAATTTTAATAGGTACATTTATAGCTTTATTTATGGCTAAGTCTCTAGTTAATCCTATTAATAAATTAAAAGCCTGTATGGAGATAGCAGGTAGAGGTGATTTGACTATACGTTCTGATATAAAGAGCATGGATGAAATAGGAATATTATCTAATAGCTTTAACAATATGATGGATGAAAACAAGCTGTTATTAGATGAATTAGTTAAATATGATAAATTAAAAACTGAATTTATTGCTAATATGTCCCATGAATTAAAAACACCCTTGAATATTATCTTTTCAACTGCTCAATTATTTTCTTTATATTTAAGCAAATATGAAAATTTCGATAATGTTGATAAATTAAACAAATACACAAATACTATAAAACAGAATTGTTATAGGTTATTAAGATTAATAACCAACCTAATAGATATTAGCAAACTTGATTCCGGATTTATGGAGTTAAATTTAAAGAATCAAAATATTGTAGAAGTTGTTGAGGGAATAACACTATCAACTGTTGATTATATAAACAATATGTCAAGAACCATTATTTTTGATACAGATATAGAAGAAAAATTTATGGCGTTTGATGAAGAAAAGATTGAAAGAATTTTACTTAATTTAATTTCTAATGCTACTAAATTCACTAACCCAGGAGCCACAATTGAGGTTTCAGTATATGATGAAAATGATCACGTTATAATTTCTGTAAAGGACAATGGTCTAGGAATTCCAGAAGAGAAGCTATCGCAAATTTTCCATAGGTTTAAACAAGTAGATAGTCTATTAAGTAGAAGTCATGAAGGTAGTGGAATAGGATTGTCTATAGTTAAATCTCTAGTTGAACTTCATGAAGGTAAAATTGATGTGAAAAGTAAGTATAATGAAGGTACTGAATTTATAATAAGTCTACCCGTTAAGATTATTTCTGATTCTGATAATCAGGATTCAAAAAAAGATTTTACAATTCAAACAAATGTTGAAAAAATACAGATTGAATTTTCCGATATATATAGTTAATAGTAATATATATTTAAGCCATTTAGAAGAATAAATCATAATATGAAGTAGTTAATTCTTTTGAAGGGACGAAAATCATGTATAGATTAGACGATAATGATAATTGTGGCCTAGATTATTATTCCAGCACTAAATGTGGTAGTAAATTCAAAGTTTTTGGGAAAGGTTCAGTAAATGTAAATCCTGATGCAGCCGAGGTAGTAATTGGTGTTATAACAGAAAATGCACAATTAGAAGTGGGGCAAGCCGAAAATGCTACTGCAACTCAACAAGTTATAAATAGTATACAAGGTATAGGGGTATTCCCTAAAGATATACAAACTCAAAATTATAATATTAGACCTACTTTTGATTATATTGATGGGAGACAGGTTTTTAGAGGTTACGAAGTAAGTAATAATATAAAAGTTATTATTAGAAACATTAATTTTGCAGGTGAATTAATTGATACTGCTGTAAGAAATGGTGCAAATACTGTAAGTGGTATTAGTTTTATTGTTTCAGATCAAACCACTTATTATTATAAAGCATTAATGTTAGCTGTTGAAGATGCTCAAAATAAAGCTAGTGTTATGGCTAATAAACTTAAAGTAAGCCTCGATACTATCCCAATACAAATAAATGAGCAGGATAAGGGAACCATATCTCCATTAACAACAATGACTCTTAAATCAGTAAGTGGAGCTACACCTATTGAAGCTGGCGAAAATGAAATAACTGCAAACATTGAAGCTGTATTTATATATACTGAGTAGGCTAAAGAGGGTCCTTTCATCAAAACTCAGCAAAAAAGCACCAGAGAAAATCTCTGGTGCTTAATCAGGTTAAATTCTATTCCACTATTTTTTTATCAAATTTTTTAAATATAATATAAGAATATATTATTGGAACAATGGAAACTATAGACAATATTATAAATAAAGCTATGAAAAAAGATTCACCCCCAACTATTGCAAAAATCGCAGATATAATACCTCCCACTACCCATAATGGGGCAGCCATCCTGTGAGTTTTAGCCCACACTTCTTCATTTGCAAGAGTCCAAGGAGTTTTTATTCCAACAAAATAATTATGCTTGAATTTACCCATGACATTTCCTATAACTACAAATAATAAGGATGTACCTAAACCTACAAACATACTTACATTTACAGTATGTCCAAGTGCAACTAATAAAACTATAGCTTGAATACCTGCAAAGAATATATGAAATGTAATCCTTATTAATTTATATGCAGATTGAAATTTTGCATAATTTGCTTTTTTAGGATCTAAAAATGGTAAAACTATAAAGAAAAAATAAAAAGCTAAATTCATTAAAGGCATTGCAAATGTTCCAAATAACTTTCCTGAGTAGCCATCAACCTGTCCTTTAGCATTCCAGTGGATTGGAATCTGACTGGGAAGACTTGCATAAAAATATAAACTAACTATAAAAGTTACCACAAGTACAGCGATAATAAACCAATCTTTTTTTATGGAATTAAGAATCTTTTTTATCATTAATATCCTCTCCTTCATTATAATGAGTTGTATCCATGAACCAGCCAATAACATTTTGGAGTACAGTAGTATTTAATGAATAATAAATTTTCTGTCCTTTTCTTTCATCACTTACCAGGTCAGCTTGTTTTAACATATTCAAATGATGAGAAATACTGGGTTTTGTCATATCAAAATGCTCTGCAATTTCACCTGCTGTAAGGATTTCTTGCTTAAGTAGCATTATGATTTCCCTCCTCGTTGGGTCTGCTAAAGCTTTAAAAGGTAAATTTAAAGCAACCATATAATCTCTCCTTTATTAAGTATTTAGACCATTAGCTAAATATCTATGTATATAATTACATTATATTCTATTTAAGTTAAAAGTACTACAATTATTATATTTATTTGCATATCTATATATTAAAATTACTGTCTCTAATTAAATATATACGTAACAAAAAACACCAATTAGTTAAATCATATTAACTAATTGGTGTTTAAGCAAATCCTAACTCATTTCTAGACTGTAATGGTTCTTCTTGGATTCTCATCACCTCTTCTATTGTATTATTCTTGCAAACTTTTATATTGACTTTATATCACATTAAAAGTATTTTATAGATTAAATTTCGCTAATTTTATAGATTGAAATTTGTAATTGTAATTGTAATTGTAATTGTAATTGTAATTGTAATTGTAATTGTAATTGTAATTGTAATTGTAATTGTAATTGTAATTGTAATTGTAATTGTAATTGTAATTAACTTTTTTAATTTTATTGAGTTAGGATTGCTAGAAGAACTTTCTTTGTTTCTTCTTGTATTTATTATAACACGGTATTTATCAGAATACAATATGTTTTCTGATAAATGATAGTATATTTATTTCATATTTCATATTTAGATGATGCGCGCATATATTTCATGTTTTTCGAGGAAATATGAAATATATAATTCATAATATGAGATTTTTATGTTAATTTCCCAAACATTACACTGGTAAAAGTCATGATAAAAGTTAGACTTATAATTTTTAAGTCTATATACTTAATGTAGGTTACTTTTAAATTTGGGAGGTACTTAATGAATAAAATAAAAAAACATTACATTATTATTCCTATAATTACAGCGATACTATCACTTATAGTTATTGTAATGACATCTTTTAATACAACAATAGTTGATAAAAGTTATTCACTCTTTACGGAGGATTTGAATTCTAATAATATATCTACAGTAATAATAGACACCTCGTCTAAAATGATTATTTCACTAAATAACGGTGATACATACTCTACAGATAACCCACATACAGATACTTTAAAAGAAAAGTTATTATTAAATGGAATAGAGGTTAAAGATCAAGTTAGAGCACCTCTTTCAAAAACTATTCCTGCTGGTATTTTAGGGTTATCACTTTTAGCATTAATGGTTATGCTTGTATCTAAAGCTAAAAGCGGTGGTTCTTCCATAACCTCTATGGACATGGAGGATTTTAGCAAAAACAAAAAGGCTGCTTTAAATTTTCATGCTGTAGCTGGTAACGAAGAAGCTAAAGAAAGTTTAATGGATATTGTAGATTTTCTTAAGAACCCTGAAAAATATCAAAAATATGGTGCAAGAATGCCTAAGGGGGTTATCCTCTACGGAGATCCTGGTACAGGCAAAACATTACTTGCAAAAGCAGTAGCTGGTGAAGCTGGTGTTCCATTTTATGCTCTTAGTGGTTCAGACTTCGTACAAGTATATGTCGGTGTTGGTGCAGCAAGAGTAAGGAATTTATTTAAAAAAGCAAAATCTCATGGACAAGCCGTAATATTCATCGATGAAATTGATGCTATAGGTAAAGCAAGAAGTAATAATAAAAATGGATCTAGCAATGATGAAAAAGATCAGACATTAAATGCTCTTTTAACAGAAATGTCGGGTTTCGAGCAAAATGAAGGTATAGTAGTAATTGCTGCTACAAACAGATTAGACATGCTCGATACTGCTCTTCTTAGGCCAGGTAGATTTGATCGACATATAGAAATAGAATTGCCTGATGTTAATGCTAGAGAAAAAATTATATCTCTTCATTTAGAAAACAAACCACATGAAAATCTTGACATACGAGATATTGCAAGAAAAACTATATACTTCTCTGGAGCAAAATTAGAAAGTTTGATAAATGAAAGTGCTATTTTAGCCGCTAAAGATAATAGCGATTTTATTACTTCAGAACATATAGAATCTGCTTACTCAATAACTTTAGCTGGCCATGAGAAAAAAGAAAGAAGTTATCTTAAAGAAGAGGACAAGCTTCTTACTTCATATCACGAGGCCGGACATGGCTTAATTTCCATGTTACTACTTCCACAGGACAAAGTATCTAAGATAACAATTATACCTACTACAAAAGGTGCTGGGGGCTATACATTAACTATTCCTGAAGATAGTCGATATCATAGGCTAGATTATCTAAAAAATAAAATCAAAGTTTCCCTTGGTGGTAGAGCTGCTGAAGAAATTATTTTTGGTAAAGATAAAGTTTCTACTGGAGCCGTAGGAGATCTATCTCAGTCTACTGATATTGCATTAAAAATGATTACCGAATACGGTATGGGAGAAACCTTGGGACTTATAAAACTTTCAAGTGTTGGATCTCTATATAGTAGTTATGGAAATCCTGTAATTGATGAATGTAAAACTCTTGTTAATACACTTTATGAGGAGACTGTAGAACTTTTACAAGAAAATAAAAATTCTCTTGATAATATAGCTTTAGAATTATTAGATAAAGAAACTTTATATGAAGATCAACTAAATAAACTAGCCATATAACCAAAAAAAAGCTGTAGTATTAACTACAGCTTTGAAATATCTGAAATTATCTTCTATTTTGTTCTTTCTTAGCTCTTCTGCAATCTGCACATCTTGTTGGTTCATTTTCAAATCCTTTTTCTTTGTAGAATTCTTGTTCTCCTACTGAAAATATGAATTCAGCACCACAATCTCTGCATACCATTGTTTTATCTTCCATAATAATTCCTCCTAGTTTAAAGATTCTACTTTGATAATATACCCTCTTATTAAGAGAAACTATTTATCCAAATGGAACTTTTTATTTTACAGTATTCTCTACTGCCTTTTCATAATATCATATACTATTATAAATTACAATTTATTTTGAAATAAATATGTAATTTTTGAAATTTACTATCATATTCTGAAATTTCGAAATTATTTAATCGAATATTGCATATTAAATTTAATACTACACATAATAATATCGAAAGAGGTGGTTCTCATGGTAATAGATTTTAATAAAAATATTTTAGGATTAATCCGAAAATAATTTTAAAGTCCCCATAAGTACACTAATTTCTAAATAAACCAGGGCTTAAAAATAAGCCCTGGTTTTATTTTATCGTAAAATATCAATTTATACAAAGATTACTCCAATAAATAAATAGTAGTCTTTTTTCTTCCAAATTCTACGGCTTCTTCATAAGTTGGTACCCAAACATCTATTACATAAGTACCATCTTTTTTTACTTTAATTGCTCCACCTCGGTCTTCAACATCAAATATACCATCTGCTTTATAATTTTCTAACTCTGGTATGTACATTTTACTGCCCAAGGATATATCCGTAGGAGCTGCGATAACCCCTAATCGGGTCACTGTTTGCATTGCCGTTTGAGCTCCCCATTCACCTGAGCATCTTGGATCATTACAGTAGGCAGTTAGTTCAGCTTTAATAGGTGTACCTACTGGATTCTGATTTTCTTTAATATCAGCATTTCCTATAACAGATTTTTTTTCATATTTGCCTACAACAAATTTATTTGTTGTAATATTTTCCGATTCAATATTGAGGTAGTTTGCTCCAATACCAATCACACATATTGCTAAGATAATATATACTCTTATCATATGTCTTTTCAATTTAAACAACCAACCACTCCTTGTGTTTTATTTGCAACTTATTAATTTATTATTACAAGTTACATTAATCATCAACATGGTATTGCCTATTATAGACTATGAATCTATTGAGTTCAAGGTCAGTTTTTTCTACAAATGGGTAAAATTTTCATAGTTACATATATAAAGATTATATTCAATAAATATTTACATACATTATGGAAATAAAGTCATAAATTAATAATTATGTTGCTATGTTGCATAATTAAATAAAGACACAATAGTATAGTAATATGCACTAACTAAAAAATTTAAGGAGAGGATAACTATGTCTGATATATATAATCCATTAGATAAGTTCGGTCAATTTATAGTTGAAAACATGAGAGACAGAGGAATTGATTATTATGATAAACTTGTACAAGGTTCATGGAAGGCCTCCTCTCTAAAATTACTTCAAGAAAATTTAAATCAATTTGATGAAAAGCAGTTATGTATTATAAGACAATGCATTGTATCGAGTATTGATACTGCCACTCATGATTTTCTATTTGCATTGCAAGAAAGTTCAGACTTGAACGATGATATCCAAATAATTGTAGATGGGCATAATGTTGCGGAATTGAGCGATGGATTAGATGAGGAACTTTATAGCGAATATGGTTGGTATGATAAATATAGTTATTTTGGGGAAGATGGATCTCGACTTGATTCAATATTATAATTACAAATGTATATATTTTTAGATTACTGTCTATAATTAAAATGTATTTAATTATACGGACCCCATCATTTATACACCTATACGCACATATAAAATAAGTATTATCATTATTAATGATAATACTTATTTTTTCATTTATATTCCTCTATTTTTTCCAGGTCACAGTTACGTTTATGAATGTGTGAATTTACAGATTTACTTCACTTTATCAAATTTATCTTTAGTAATGTGGCAATACCCATTTGGATTTTTATCAAGATATTTTTGATGATACTCCTCAGCTTTAAAATACTTTAAAAGTAGTTTAACCTCAATAGCAATGTTTTCTTTGAATTTTTTTTGAAGCTCCACTATTGAATTTTTAATAACCACTTCATCCTGTTGATCTACAAAATATACTCCTGTTCTATATTGTGATCCTACATCACCGCCTTGGCGATTTATGCTCACTGGATTTATCACATCATAATATAGTTCTAAAATAGAGCTTAAGCTGACTTGGCTTTCATCATACACAAGTTTTACCGTTTCTGCATGACCTGTGTTCTCATTACATACTTCCTTATATGTTGGCTTTTCTGTTTGGCCATTTGCATAACCAACTTCTGTTTGCATAACACCACTTACATTTTCAAAGTATTTCTCAGTTCCCCAAAAACATCCGCCCGCTAAATAAATTTCCTTTTGCATATTAATACCTCCTACCAAAATATGTTGCTTTAGTTTTTTTATAGAATTCACTAAATATTTTCATTATAGTTTGAATCTTTAGAAATATTGTATCACAACTCATCATAAACGGGCGATTGCCTTTATTTGACTTTGGCTATCTAAAGTTATAGCATTAAAGTAATGTAACCGTAATCAAAATGAAAAGACTGGGGGTATAATATGCAGTTATTAATATTAATATTGAAAAAAATCGAGTTAACAAATGAAATTTTCCAAAAACTTGCCGAGTCTGGAATTAAGGGTGGAACTACACTAGACGCTAATGGAATGGCAGATGCTATATCTGATATGGAAGACTTGCCAATATTTGGCATGATGAAAAATATTTTAGCAGATGGGGAAAAAGAGGTTTGTAAGGTAATGTTATTTGTACTTAAAGATGAACAATTAAGGACAAGCAGAGAAATCATAAAGAACACTATTGGCGATTTTAATGCACCAAATACAGGTATTATGTTCTCTATTTCCATTGATAATGTGGAAGGATTAGGTGAATAGATTGGAACTAAATATATATACAAATCTCGCTCTAGCATTATTTTTGGCACTTTTATCTAGTAAGATAATGAAAAAATTGCATTTACCTAATGTAACAGGATATCTTATTATAGGTTTGATTGCCGGACCATATTGTTTGAAAATTCTTTCTGTAGAAGTTATAGAACAATTTTTAATTATACCAGAGATTGCGCTTGGCTTTATTGCATTCTCCATTGGATCAGAATTTAAGCTTTCCTATTTAAAGAAAGTTGGAAAATCACCGGTGATTATTGCAATTGCAGAAGCACTAGGTGCAGTACTTGTAGTTGATATTGCATTAATCATAACAGGACATGATATAGCATTTTCACTAGTCTTAGGAGCCATTGCAGCAGCAACTGCGCCAGCGGCGACACTTATGGTAGTTCGTCAGTACAAAGCAAAAGGACCCGTAACCAGAACCTTGCTCCCTGTTGTTGCTATTGATGATGCATTAGCATTAATGCTTTATGGTATATCTATAGCCATAGCAAAAGCAATTGACTCACATGGAACAGTGCCCTTAGCATCTTCCTTATTTAATCCAATAATAGAAATAGTCGGAGCCTTAATTTTCGGAGCAATACTTGGAATTATCTTGAAATTTCTAGTTAAATTATATACAGGTCGTGGTAATCGCTTAACATCATGTATTGCAATGATATTATTTTGCATAGGTGTCTCTAATCTATTAGGGGTTTCTGCTCTATTAGCATGTATGGCTATGAGCTCAGTATTCGTCAACATATCTAATATTAGCATCACAATTTATGAACAAGTTGATAGACTGACACCTCCAATTTTCATGCTCTTTTTCTTTATATCCGGTGCAGAACTTGATATGAGTATATTGCCTTCTGTTGGAGTAATAGGTGCTATATATGTTATTTTCCGTGTAGTTGGAAAAGTCGGAGGAGCAGCACTTGGAGCAAGGATTGCACATTCTGAACCTGTAGTACAAAAATACTTAGGGTTTACTTTGATCCCACAAGCCGGTGTCGCAATAGGGCTTGCCACTCTGGCAATGGCAGTAGTACCTGATTACGGAAGTGAAATTCGAGCTATAATACTCAGTGCAACTGTTATATACGAATTAATTGGACCAATTGTTGCAAAGACAGTTCTAAAAAAGGCTGGAGAGATAGAAGACTCTTTATAAACTATTAATGTACAGATTATGATATAGCCTTATTAATAATAATTTAATTACAGGTGTATATATATTTTAATTATTGTCTATAATTAAAATATATTCATTTGTCCCCCAACAAATCCATATGCAATAAGTACTCTCATCACAATTTGTGATGAGAGTACTTATTTTTTTTATATACTATTCTTCTCAAGGCTCAGTTGCCTTTTCGTATTTTTTTGTCCTTCTTTACGAATTTTCATATATTCAGCAGATGCTGTAAAGAGAAGATCAGTGGATGAGTTAAGGGCTGTTTCGCAAGAATCTTGTAGAACACCTACGACAAAACCTACACCAACAACCTGCATAGCAATTTCACTTGGTATACCAAACAAGCTACATGCCAAAGGAATTATGAGTAACGATCCACCTGCCACACCTGACGCACCGCAAGCGCACACAGCTGACAATACGCTTAGGATAATCGCTGTAGGTATATCAACTTGAATGCCAAGGGTGTGAACTGCCGCTAAAGTCATTACTGAAATTGTAACAGCTGCACCAGCCATGTTTATAGTAGCTCCTAGTGGAATTGATACAGTATATGTATCCTTATCTAAATTAAGTTCTTCACATAATTCTATGTTTACAGGAATGTTTGCAGCTGAACTACGTGTAAAGAATGCTGTTATTCCACTGTCTTTCAGACATTTAAAAACAAGTGGATATGGATTCTGGTGAGTACAACCAAAAACTAATATTGGATTAACAACAAGTGCAACAAAACACATACATCCAATCAAAACAAGAAGAAGATTTCCGTAACTTACAAGTGTACTTAGTCCACTTGTTGCAATTGCGTCAAATACCAGTCCCATAATTCCAAATGGAGCAAAGCTTATAATCCATCTAACAACCTTAGATACTGCATCAGAGACATTTTTCATCATAGTTTTAGTTGTATCTTGCGTATTTTTCAAAGCTAACCCAAGAACCAATGCCCAAGCCAGTATTCCTAAATAGTTAGCACTGGCAAGTGCGTTTATAGGATTATCAACAAGATTCAAAAGCAATGTTTTCAGAACCTCTCCTATACCGCTTGGAGCTGAAAAACCTTCTGCACCAGTTACCAATGTGAGGTTTACAGGAAACATAAAGCTTGCACTAACCGCAACTAATCCTGATAAGAATGTTCCAAGTAAATACAAAACAATTATAGTTTTCATATTAGTTTTATGACCGCTCTTATGCTGAGATATAGCCGTCATAACCAAAAAGAATACCAATAGAGGTGCAATGCCTTTCAAAGCACCGACAAATAAAGATCCCAAAATTGTGATTGGTTGTGCTATATCAGGAATCGTTACCGCCAGCACAACCCCGATAATCAAGCCCATTATTATTCTTTTAACAAGGCTGATATGATCCCATTTATTAAATAGTTTTTTCAATTTTGTTCCTCCTTATAATTAATTATATAAATAAATTTTACTCATGTTTATAATACTATCACAAATTAAATATAAACCCAAAAAAACACCAGAGAAAATCTCTGGTGCTTGATAATTAAATTCTAAATCGTGAGTTACATAGCAACCCACTTATTACTCTTTTTTACTTCTTAATAGGAATCCAAATCTCACATTTGTAATCATCCGAGTACATATCACCTTTTGGATAAACCTCAAGCTCCGGTGCGCAATCAAGCTGATATCCCGTAGACGGCAGCCACTCTGTAAATATTCTTCGAGTCAGATTCTGTATAGCTTCAGGTAGTGCTCCAACTGTTTCAAATACAGCCCAGGTTGCTGCAGGTATAATTGACGAAATATATCCTTCTGGGAGTGTGTCTTTGATTTCCTCAACTCCTAGCATATAATTGAATTCATCATCTTGACTAAAATCCTTACATATACCTAGGACACCAAGTTTGCCTGCCTTTGAGCTAATCCATTGGTATGAGCCATCCTTCATGCAATCACCCCAAAATTCAGGTACCTGTTTAAAGTTTTCTCCGTCCACCATAGTTATCCTTGTTTGTTTACCTACTACTGTAAATCTTCCCTTATCAACAATTTTATAATTCATATCTTTATCTCCTTTTATTGAAATGTGAAAGGAGAGCTTTGGATATGCCTTAAGGTTTGCTCCCAGCTCGCGCGCAGCTGATGGGCTTATTCCATGCATTTTCCCAAAAGCTTTTGTGAATGCTTCTGGAGTCTCATAACCATACTTATAAGCTACATTAATGATCTTTTCACCAGATATAATATCTTGTGCAGCAAGTGTAAGCCTTCTTCTTCGTATATATTCGCCTATTGTAACACCAGTTATCATATGGTACATACGCTGAAAGTGAAACGTAGATGATAATGCAATTTTCGCCACCTTTTCGATATCAAGCTTTTCAGTAATGTTATCCTCTAGGTATTCTACTGCCTTGTTCATTGACTCAAGCCAATCCATAAAACCACTCCTCTCTATTTCTATATTGAATGTTTTCTACTTATTTGTCCTGTCTTTAAATGCTACCTGTTGATAGGTTTGACTTATGTAGTGTTTATTTCTTCATTAGTTTCTTCATTTATTGTTTAATCTAAATAATAACACATATTAGTTACCTATAGTTCCAGTTGTTCCTGTTGTTTCAGTAGTTCCTGTTATTGCTGTCTTTGTATCTGTATTTCCAGTTGTTTCAACCGTTGATGTATTTGCATCTGTTTTTTCAGTTGTTCCATCTGTTGGTATCTTTGTATCTGTATTTTCAGTTGTTTCACCTGTTGATGTCTTTGTATCTGTATTTCCAGTCGTTCCATTTGTTGGTGTCTTTATATCGTAAGCGTCAAATAACTCATCACCTAGGACTGGCAGTAAATTAATGTGATAATACTCCTATACTTAGTAGGAGGTAATTTGCATGGCAGAAAGAAGATCTAAAGAAGAATGGATGATACTT
>NZ_PVXQ01000057.1 GCF_002995745.1 Clostridium vincentii
TAAATCCAACTCCATTCTTTTTATCTTAGCAATAAAATTATAATGGATAATTTATGTATTGGGGAGATGTTTTTACATCTCCTTTATTTTTTTGCTACCTTTGCCTACTAAAATTATACTCTAACCTGCTACTATCTCACTTTCTACTTCCTCTGAATTATATATTTTTTGTGCTAGTTCAACTGATAATGATCCAATTAGATCTGCCTGTTGTGCTACTGTCGCTTTTATATCTCCACTTTCTATAGCATCTAGTGCATCATCAACTCCATCAAACCCTACAACTATTGTATTTAATCCACTTGCTTTGATTGCTTTTTGTGCTCCAAGTGCCATTTCATCATTATGTGCAAATACTGCATCTATTTTTCCATTACCTTGGATTATATTTTCCATAACTTGAAGGCCCTTTTGTCTATCAAAATCCGCTGATTGGCTAGATACTAAATTAAATCTTTTATTATTGTCTATAATGCTATGTAGCCCAGCACCTCTATCTCGAGTGGCTGATGATCCTGAAATACCTTGTAGCTCTACTATATTTATAGTATCGTTTCCTTCAAAAGAATTTAATATATATTCAGCTGCCATAGCTCCACCTGCAACATTATCTGATGCTATATGGCTTGTTACATAACCACCATTTGATTGTCTATCTAAAGTTACTACTGGTATATTTCTATTATTTGCAACTTCTATAGATTTAACAACTGCATCACTATCTGTTGGGTTAATTAACAATGCTGTTACTCCAAGTTCTATTAAATCTTCTACATTTGATCTTTCTTTTGCTGCATCATTTTGAGAATCTAATACTATAAGCTTAAAACCTAACCTCTCTGCTTCTTTTTCTGCACCGTTCTTCATTGTTACAAAAAATGGGTTATTTAATGTTGATAAAACCATACCTATTTTCTTATCTTCATTAGTTCTTGAACATCCAATAAAAGAACCTACCATTACACTAATTAATCCAAATGCTAATATCTTTTTTACTAACTTCATGGTCTTCTCCTCCTTAGGCACTTTCTAAAAAATAAATTCAACTTATTTTTTTCTACTCTTTCTATCTAATAATACTGCTATTAAAATAACTAAGCCTTTTACTATTGATTGATAGAATGGTGATACATTCATTAAGTTTAATCCGTTATTTAAAACTCCTATAACTAATGCACCAATAATTGTCCCTGTTATTCTGCCTTCTCCCCCTGCTAGTGAAGTTCCACCAATTACTACTGCTACAATTGCATCTAGTTCAAACCCCATACCAGCATTTGGTGATGCTGATCCTATTCTACTTGTTATAATTACCCCTGCAATTGATGCTGCAAACCCTGAAATTACATATGCTAAAACTTTTATCTTCGATGTATTTATCCCTGATAATCTTGCTGAATCTTCATTTCCACCTAAAGCATATAAGTATCTTCCAAACCTTGTTTTAGATAGTAAGTATATTGCAAAAGCTGCAACTACTACTGTTATAATAACTGGTATTGGCATAAATCCTATTTTACCATTACCTAGATTTACAAATGATTCTGGTAACTTAGATATTGGTGTACCATCTGTGAAAACTAATGTTAAGCCTCTAAATATTGTCATTGTTGCCAATGTAACTATAAATGCTTGTAATTTACCTTTTGATATTAACAATCCATTTATTAAACCAACTGATATACCAACTAAAGATGCTACTAAAACTGCTAAGGGCACATTTCCTGTGGATTTAATTATTGAGGCTGCAAGTGATCCACTTATTGCTAGTGTTGAACCAACAGATAGATCAATTCCCCCTGTTAATATTACAAATGTCATACCTATAGCAATTATTGCATTAACAGAAACCTGTGTAAAAACATTAGTTATATTTGTTAATGTTAAAAAGTTTGGTGTTACAAATGTTATAACTATACATAATAGTACAAGTCCTATAAGTGATTTATATTTAGCTAATTGTTCTTTAACGTTTTCATTCATGATGTTGTCCTCCTAACTATTTAATGCCAACGGCTAATTTCATAATTTCTTCTTGTGAAGCTTCTTCTCTTGATAATTCTCCTGATACTTTACCTTCACTCATAACCATTATTCTATCGCTTATTCCAAGAACTTCTGATAAATCAGATGAAATTATTACAATTGCTTTTCCCATTGCTTTTAAATCATTTAATAAATCATAAATTTCTTTTTTTGCCCCAACATCAATTCCTCTAGTTGGCTCATCTACTATTAATATTTCAGGTGATAGCATAAGCCATTTAGCAAGTATTACTTTTTGTTGATTTCCTCCACTTAAATTTCCTATTAGTTGATCTCTACTTGGAGTTTTTATATTTATCTTTTTAATGTAGTAATCTACATCCTCAATTTCTTTTTTAAGATCTATCGATTTAAATTTATCCTCATACTTAATAAGATTACATACTGACATATTTTCTTTTATTGATAATCCTAAAACGCACCCTTCTTTTTTTCTATCTTCTGATAAATAACAAATACCATTTTTTATTGCCTCTCCAATTGATTTTATATTAACTTCTTTACCTTTTACTTTAACTCTTCCGCCAGTTTTTTTATATTCACCAAATATTGTTTTTGCGACTTCAGTTCTACCCGATCCCATAAGCCCCGCAATTCCTAATATTTCTCCAGCTCTTACCTCAAATGATATATTGCTAATACCTTGTTTTGCACATAGATCAATTACTTCTAAAAACTTTTCGCCCTTTTTTATTTCTTTATACGGAAATTGGTCTTCTATTGTTCTTCCAACCATCATTGAAATAAGTTTATCGTTATCTATATCTTTAATTTTGGCACTTCCCACATACTTACCATCTCTTAAGACTTCTACTCTATCGCAAATTGAAAATATCTCTTCCATTCTATGGGATATATAAACTATAGCTATTCCTTTTTTCTTTAAGTTTTCTATTACACCAAATAACTTTTTAGTTTCTTTATCTGTTAAAGCTGTTGTAGGCTCATCCATTATGATTATACTTGCATTTTTAGTTAATGCTTTTGCAATTTCAATCATTTGCTTTTCCCCTACGTTTATGTTTCCTACTAATTCATTTGGATCTATTTCACAACCAATTTGTTCTAAAAATGTTTTACTTCTTTCTACTAATTCATCTTGTTTTATCCTTCTAGTAAACTTTTCGAACTTTTCATTTCCTAAAAACATATTTTCTGCTATTGTAAGGTTATTTAGTAAACTAAGTTCTTGATGAATTATTGTTACTCCATACTCTTCAGCAGATTTTATACCTTTTATATCCACTTCCTGCCCTTCTATAAATATCTTACCTTCATCCTTTTTATATACTCCACTTAATATATTCATTAATGTAGATTTACCAGCGCCATTTTCGCCCATAAGTGCTGTTACTTCTCCACCATATGCTTTTATATTTACTTTATCTAACGCCTTTACCCCTGGGAATATCTTAGATACTCCATTCATTTGTAACATTATTTTTTTATTACTCACAGTAGACCCTCCTTCTTAGAATACAACTCCAGATTTTAGGATTATATTTGCATATGGAGTTTGTTCCCCTGTTCTTACCACAGCTTTGCATTTCATTAAATTACTTTTTAACTCTTCATGTGTTATAAATGTTATTTTTTCTTCTCCAACAATATCTTTTATTTCTTTATATAATTCCGGGCTAACTTCTTTAGTTTCTTTAGCTAACATTACCTCTTCTATCTCTAATTCTAAAAGTGTTACTTTTAATGTATCTATAAATGTTGGAATTCCTTTTATCAGTGCTAAATCTATTCTTTCACTTTCATTAGGTATTGGTAAACCACAATCCCCTATTGCTAACATATCTGTATGTCCCATTTTTGAAATTACTGAACTTAAATTACTATTTAATAATGCTGTCTTTCTCATATCCTCTATTCATCTCCATAAAGTTTTATTATTTCTTCTAAATATGGTATTGAAGGTTGTGCACCTTCTCTTTGTACTGCTAAAGATGATACTCTATTTCCAAATCTAACAGCTTTTATTAAGTTATCTTTTGTTATCCCATTTGGATTAAGTTTTGTGCTTAACCCTCCAATGAAACTATCTCCCGCTGCTGTAGTATCTATTGCATTAACTTTATATGCAGGAACTAGCTCATCAAAATCTCTTCCTATTACTGCTGCGCCCTTAGAACCAAGTGTTATTATTACAAACTTGACTCCTTTATTCATAAATATCTCTGCTGCTTTTTTTGCATCATCTATATTTTTCACTTCTACTCCTGTTAAAACTTCAGCTTCTGTTTCATTTGGAACTATAATATCTGTCACTGCTAAAAGTTCATCCCTTATAGCTTTTGCTGGTGCAGGGTTTAAAACTGTTATCTTCCCTTTTGCCTTAGCCTTTTCAAATACTTTTAAAACCATGTCTTCAGGAGTTTCAAATTGTGAAATCACTATATCACTATTATTTATTGTTTGAGTTGCTTTATCTATTTCTTCTTCAGTAATAGTCATATTAGATCCTGCATTAACTATTATTGAATTGCTACCACTATCAGTTACCATTATCATTGCTGTTCCTGTAGCTTCTAATTCATCTTCAAAAATTAAATCTATATTTATTTTATCAAGTCTTAATTTATCGCTTAAAATTTCCCCATTATCATCTTTACCTATCTTTGCTATCATAGAAACATCTGCTCCACATCTTTTTGCAGCCACTGCTTGGTTAGCACCTTTGCCTCCTGATATTTTTTCATATGATTTAGATAATATTGTTTCACCGTCTTTAGGCAAATCTGTAATCTTCATAACCAGATCCATATTCATGCTTCCAAATACACATACTTTATTCATAAATATCACTCCTTGCTCTTTTTTCATTTTAGTTAACCGTTTCACTGAACCGATTAACTACATTGTAATTCAAATGTAATCGTTTTGCAAGGTATTTTTTATTGTTTTCTAAATTTTTATTATTATTATTTTAAAACGCAAAAAAAGCTAAGTTTTATCTTAGCTTTTTTTGTGAATTAAAAGTCAGCATATTAAACCCCTGGCTTTAATTAAATTTTAGTCTAATTAAATTTTTATAAATTATCGCTTAATAACCAAGTTCTGAAATAATATCACTTATTTCATCCTTATATATTTCTGGAGCATGAACATATATAAATGTGTTATCAACTCTAGATACAACATAATATATTCCGCCTGAAGTCATTGCATAATAGCTAAAATTTTTCATTTCTACTGACTTCATTAATGATGATGATGTTTCTGCCTTTTCAAAATTTGATTTATTTTGATTATATGCATTTTGTGCTTGATCAACAGTTGGTACAACAAAAAATTCAATTTGATACTCATCCTTGACTGCTAATTGAACTGAATCAACTGGTTGTCCTTCAAATTGTTTAGTAGAATCAGTTATTGTATATCCTGCATCTTCCATTGTTGATTTGAAACCATCAGCTGTCACAGCTTCTTTTTTACTACAACCAGATAATACCAACAACATTCCTACTACTAATAATACCCCTAATATTCTTTTTTTCATTATTAAACCCCTTATTATATATTTTTTATTTGATCTTACAAAGTCTTTCTATTATACTATATTTTTATTCGAACTTATAGACATTATGATTCCAACAACCATTCCTATAACAGCTGGAATTATCCAACCAAGACCTACACTATAAAAAGGTATTTTACTAGCTAATGAAGTAAGCGTGGGAATAGAAATATTACTTTGAAAAAGTGCATAAGTAATACTTACTGTCCCAGTCATTAAAACAGTTATTGGATAAATAAATCTATAATTTCTAATCAACTTATGTATGAATGATAATAAAATAATAACAATAGCTATTGGGTAAATAGCATTTAATATTGGAACTGATACTTCTAATATCTTATTTAAACCAGCATTAGATATAATCATACTAATAAAAGCAAAAAAGCACGCCCATTTTTTATAACTTATAGATGGTACTATTGTGTAGAAATATTCACTACAGCAGCTAATAAGACCTACACAAGTATTTAAACATGCAATTGCGAAAATAATGGCTAAAATTATTATTCCTGATTTACCATATAAGGCTGAAACAATATTTGTCAACGATTGAGCACCATTTGTACTATTGGTAAAAGTTCCTCCAGATAAGGCTCCCACATGAGCTAATGAAATATAGACAATTAGTAAAACAAATCCTGCAATTAAGCCGGCTTTAATAGTTTCTTTAACAATAGATTTTTCTTCTTGAATTCCTTTTGCCCGAATATTAATTGATATAATAATTCCAAAGTTCAAAGCGGCAATAGTATCCATAGTAAGATATCCATCCAAAAATCCTTTAATTAATGGTTGTGCTGCATAATCATTTAAAGGTACCCCATACTTTCCTACTGGACTTATTAAACAGCCTATAACAACAATAAGAATTAATGTAAGTAAACATGGAGTCAATATTTTTCCTAAGCGATCTATTAACTTATCTGGATTTAGCGCTAAAGATAGTGCAATACAAAAAAATATTACTGAATAAGCAACCTGCATTAAACTTAAATTATTATTACCAGACATAAAAGGAACAACTGCCATTTCAAAAGATGTACTCGCAGTACGTGGAATAGCTAATAATGGTCCTATTGATAAATAAATTAAAAATGTAAAAACAGCAGCAAATATAGGATGAACTCTGGATGCCAAATTTCTTAGCCCTCCAGATTTAGCTACCGCAATAACTCCAAATATAGGTAATGCAATGGCACTTACACAAAAACCTAGCATTGCAATCCAGGTATTTGTTCCTGCTTGCGCCCCTAAAAAAGGTGGAAAAATTAAATTACCAGCTCCAAAAAACATTGAAAATAATGTTAAGCTGATAAGTATAAGGTTATTTTTTGATAATTTCTTCATGGATACCTCCTGTTATAGAAACATTTATATGGACGTTTTTCATATTTATTATATAAGTAAAGGCGTTTATTTTCAATCTCAATATCTTTAATTATTTTCATCAGAATTGCCTCCTTAATTTTAGTGTTACATATAGTAACAAAAATAAAATTAAACACATATAATTTAATTATATTAATAAGTTTGGAGTAGTTATGAGATCTGATTTAGTAAATCGAAAAGATACTTTTTCAACTCAAGCGCCTGAAATTATGGAAATAACCTATAATTGGGCACAACCTTTAAGTTATGATTTAAATCCTAATATGATAGTCTACCATCATACAGTAAAAACTGATCTTACACCTCAAAGAATAGATGAACTTCATAAGGAAAGAGGTTGGTCCGGTGTCGGCTATCATTTCTATATACGGAAAGATGGCACAATATATAGAGGTAGACCAGAAAATGCAATAGGGTCACATGCACAAGGTGTAAATGCTAGGGCCTTTGGTATTTCTTTGGAGGGGAATTTTAATAATGAATATTTAACTATGCAACAAAAGGATAGCCTTATTGCATTATCAAAATACTTAATGAACAAATATAATATTACAGATTTAAAAAGGCATAAGGATGTAAGAAATACAGAGTGTCCAGGAGTAAATTTCCCTTTTGAAGAAATCAAAGCAGAATTGAACGTATAAAACTACAAAAGCCAACTGTACTATAACTCGATCTAAAAAAACACCAGAGAAAATCTCTGGTGTTTTTTTATCTAAATTATTACTTCATGTATTTCTACTGACATATCTTCCTTAAGCAATTCTGATATTTGTGGAATCAATCTTGTAAAATGTTCTGTCTTCATATGAGCATCAAGTACATCTTTATTTTCCCATTTTTCTAAAAAGGCGAATTCATTTACTCGATCCATTACACGTATTAACTCATAGCTTATGTTTCCATTCTCTTTTCTTGTTTCCTCAATTAATGGTTTTGCTAATGACATAAATTTTTCAATATGGATTTCTTTTATAATATTTTTTGCATAAACTGCTATCATTTCATTTGCTCCTCGTCTTATATTTTCTCTTTATCTAGCTTTTCTAATTTATACTTACTTATGGTTTATTTTACTTTATTAAAAATTGAATGTGTCTGGATCTGGGCCTGTTCTTAAATTTTTATTCATATTATTAATTAATTCTATTTCTTCAAAAGTTAGTTCAAAATCAAATACATTTGAATTTTCTTTGATTCTATTTTCATGTACTGATTTAGGAAATACAACAATCCCTTTTTGTAATAAACATCTGATAATAACTTGTGCTACTGACTTATTATGTTTACTTGCTATTACTTTTAATGCTTCATCCTCTAAACAAGCTCCTGAACCTAAAGGTGACCATGCTTCTAAAATTATCCCCTTTTCAGTGCACATATTTAAAATTTCATTGTCTTGCATCTGTGGATTAAACTCCATTTGATTTATTGCTGGAACAATATCTGTATTTTCCAGTAAATCTTTTAATTGATGTACTTTAAAGTTTGAAACACCAATAGCTTTAGTCTTACTACTTTCATAAAGCTTTTCCATAACTTTATATGAATTAATATATTCACCCTTAACTGGCCAATGAATTAAATATAAATCCACATAATCTAATCCTAATTTTTTTAAACTTAATTCAAAAGCTTCTTTTACCTTATGATCTCTCATATCTTGATTCCATAATTTTGTTGTAATAAATAATTCTTCTCTTGCAATACCACTTTCTCTTATTGCTTCTCCGACAGCTTCCTCATTTTTATATGCTGCCGCAGTATCTATATGACGATATCCGGCTTTTAAAGCTGCAAGTACAGAATTTTTTGTTTCCTCTCCACCTCTCCATACTCCTAAGCCAAATTGATAAATTTCTTTCCCATTATTCATTTCTAATTTTGTAGTTATATTCATTTCTCAATCCTCTCCTTAAAATAAAATTTAAACTTCCCTTATATATATTGTAACAATTATAATATTTTAGTTCAAATTAAAATACTAAGCATATCTCCACTTATTTAAAACTCAATTAAAAAAACACCAGAGAAAATCTCTGGTGCTTGATAATCAACTACTAACGCGTATCTTGATTTAAATATTTTTCATAAACTAATTCCTTAATTTCATCTATATTAAGGAATAGCTATAATTTTCAGATTCTAGGAAGTCCCCTTATAGGTGTATACGTATCTGTATCTCGTTCCTTTGGGATAGGATTTGCGGTATTGGGTTTTGATGATTTATCATCATTCCTATTTTTATTAGAATTATCTTTTGCCATTTCTATCACCTCCGATTTAGTTTTTCCTTCTTATAAATTTTATATTCTTAGTATTACAAATTAAAAAATATCACAAATTTATTTCTTAATAATGGACTCATCATTTCTACTGCTTCAACGAAAACACTTTCAAAATTCAAAAATAATAGTAAAATGATAATATACGATGAAAATGGAGGTATATTATGATAGTAGATAAAATGCAAAATTTAAATAATTTTACCTTTCAAGAACAAGCTGCTGTAGAACATATAATAAAACATCCTAAAGACTTATTAGAAATGAGCGTTACGGAATTGGCAGAAGCAAGTTATACTAGTGCTTCAACAATTATTAGATTGTGTAAGAAACTAGGGACAAAAGGATATGCAGACTTAAAGTTTATCTATGCTTCAGAGTATCCTGAAATGATGAACTTTAAAGAATCTTTGAGAACAAAGCCTTATGATAAAAGCAGTGAAATTGATGATATTATAAATACTATGCCCCTAATCTATTCTAAGGCAATTAACCATACTAGAAGTATGCTTGATCGTAATACACTTATAAAGGTAACTAATTTAATAAAACAAGCAACCGTAATTGATGTTTATGGTGATGGAATTAATTATGAAGTTGCCAAAATGTTTTGTTATAAACTCGAAGAAATAGGTGTTATGGCTAATGCTTGTAATAGTATTCAGTGGAATCATTGTAAAATACTGCAAACAGAAAAAATCCCCACTTATTCAATTTTGATTTCACATACTGGTAAAAATCCCAGCATATATGATGCCGCTAAAAGACTAAAAGAATATGGAATTCCTACTCTATCAATTAGCGGAAATATTGATCAAAGATTGTCAAAATTAACAGATGATCATATTCATATAATGACTTCAGAAAACACCTTGGAATTCTCAACTGTTATCTTCACAATGTCTACCCAATATATATTAGATATAATAGTTGCTTCATTATTAGTCTATCGTTATGATAGTGTTGCAAAAAACGTCACCGCGTTAAAAGAAGAAAGATCTAAATGGTTAAAAAATATCTGACTAAGTTGGTACTTTCTTTCAAAATATAATATAAAAAAACATATTCTTTGGATATCACAGCCATATTATAACTTTTCTATAACTCTATTATAAAATTAGTCTATAATTAAGTTATTAAATAATAGGAGGAATGATTATGGTAACAAGAAGATTCCCTGAAGGATTTTTATGGGGTGGCGCAACTGCTGCTAACCAAGTTGAAGGTGGCTGGAAAGAAGGCGGAAAAGGAATTAGTGTTTCTGATTGTGCTCATCACAATCTTGATGTAGATGTTCAAAATTTTAAAAAGCAAAATGCAATTACAAGTAAAGATATTGAAACAGCATTAAAAACAGATGATGAATCTTTATATCCTAAACGCCATGGATCACATTTTTATCATCATTATAAAGAAGATATTAAAATGTTTGCGCAAATGGGATTTAAGGTATATCGTTTGTCCATTGCTTGGTCTCGAATATTCCCAAACGGTGATGACACACAACCTAATGAAGAAGGATTGAAATTTTATGATAATGTTTTTGATGAGTGTTTAAAATATGGAATTGAACCATTGGTAACAATGTCACATTATGAGCCACCAATTAATTTAACATTAAATTATAATGGTTGGTATTCAAGAGAAGTAGTAGGTTTTTTTGAGACATATGCAAAAACGATTTGTACAAGATATAAAGATAAAGTTAAATATTGGCTAACTTTTAATGAAATCGATTCGATGATCAGACATCCTTATACAACTGGTGGCTTGATTGAAGATAGATTCCCAGGAATAGAGTGGGAACAAGTAATTTTCCAGGCAATGCATCACCAATTTGTTGCTAGTGCAATTGCTACAAAAATCTGTCATGAAATAATTCCAGGATCAATGGTAGGATGTATGCTTACAAAATTAACTTACTATCCATACACTTGTAAGCCTGAAGATGTTCTAAAAGCTCAACAAGATATGCGTGGTACTTATTGTTATAGCGATACTCAAGTATTTGGAGAATATCCATCATATTTATTGTCTAGATTTAAAAATCATGGTGTTATAATTAAAAAAGAATCTGGTGATGATAAAGTAATGAAAGATTATCCAGTAGATTTCGTTTCATTTTCATATTATATGTCATCATGTTCAGCATCATCAACAGAAGATTTAGATGTTGCAGCAGGCAATACAATAACTGGAATTAAAAATCCATATTTACCATCAAGTGATTGGGGATGGCAGATTGATCCAATCGGACTTAGAATATCCATGGTAGATTTATACGATCGTTACCGAATGCCATTATTCATTGTTGAAAATGGTTTAGGTGCCAAAGATGAAGTTAAAGAAGATGGAACTATTGATGATGAATATCGTATTAATTATTTTGATGTTCACTTTAAATCAATGCTAGATGCTATTGAATATGATGGTGTTGAATGTTTAGGTTATACATCTTGGGGCTGTATTGATTTAGTATCTGAATCAACTAAACAAATGTCTAAACGTTATGGATTCATTTATGTTGATTGTGATGATTATGGAAAAGGTACTTATACTCGTATTCCTAAAAAATCATTCTATTGGTATAAAAATGTAATTGAATCAAATGGAGAATACTTATTTAAATAATTATTATTAAAAAAAGTAATAACGAAATGTTATTACTTTTTTTAGCTAGAGGAGCACTATGGATATAAATGTTGTAATTAATCAAATGGTTCAGTTATTTATGATTTTAGGTTTAGGATATTTTCTAAATAAAATAAATCTCTTTGATACTCGTTTAAATAAAAAGTTAAACAAACTATTACTTAATGTAACTACTCCAGCAATGGTATTGGCATCAGTTAGCTCAATTAAACAAAGTAGCGATAATGGAGAAGTTTTCGTTGTTTTCATTGTAGCTATAATTATTTTTGCCTGCTTACCAGTAATAAGTTATTTACTCGTGAAAATCATGAATATCCCACTCCATCAAAGGGGTATATATATGTTTATGACAGTATTCTCCAATATTGGTTTTATGGGATTTCCTGTAATGAAAGCAATCTTTGGTAATGAAGCAGTTTTTTATACAGCGATATTTAATATGATTTTTAATTTTTTAGTATTTACTTTAGGAGTTGTTTTAATAAATTATGGTACTACTAATCAAGTTAAATTAAAAGCTAAAGATCTCTTATCACCAGGAATAATATCTTCAATAATTGCAATTATAGTTTATTTTTCAAAAATACCAGTGCCTACTGTATTAGGATCTACTTTTGATATGGTTGGTAATATTACCACTCCACTTGCCATGATGTTGATTGGATCAACTTTAGCTAATATAAATATAAAAGAAGTGTTTACAGAATTCAGGATTTATCCTTATACTATCATTAAACAACTCTTAATACCTTTTATTGCTTATCCAATCCTACATTACTTTATTTCTAGTCCATTGGTTTTAGGAGTAGCTTTGATTAATCTTGCCATGCCAGTAGGTAATAGTGCAGTTCTATTTGCTAATGAATATAATGGTGATGTAGACTTAGCTGCTAAATCAGTATTTATTACAACACTGATTTCTGTTTTCACTATTCCGCTAATTGTAGCGATATTTTTAATATAGTAACAGATTAAATTTAAAAAAAGAAGTATATTTACTTTAATACTGCACATAATAATACCGAAAGAGGTGGTTCTCATGGTGATAGATTTTAATAATAATATTTTAGGATTACTCCGAAAATAATTTTAGAGTCCCCATAAAGACACTTATTTCCAAATGAAACCAGGGCTTAAAAATAAGCCCTGGTTTTATTTTATTGTATAATATTAGTGTGTATAATCTCCATTAGCCTTCATACTTAACTCTAAATCTGCTGGAAGATGGTTTTTTAAGACTTTTCTAACATTAACACTATCACTCTTTTCATAAAATCTTAGAGCTTCTTCATAGCTCAGACCACCTTTCATTTTTCTTTCAATTAATCTTTGTTTTAATAATTCCTCATCAGCATAAATAAAAATATTATAATTAGAAAACTCTTTTAAATCTCTCCATTTTTCCTCATCCGTTAAAAGCCAATTTCCTTCTATTAATACTATTTTTTTATCAACAAATATACTATCCTCTACAACATCGTGAATATTTCTATCATATATTGGCCATTTAATATCATTATTTTTAAGTTCTTCCAATTTAACTTTTAATTTATCTATATCAAAAGTCTCTAGACAACCTTTAATATCACTCATAGGAGTTTCTTCGCCTTGTATATTAACACTATGGCTCCGTATATAATCATCATGAAAATGAAATCCATCTAATCCTATAGCTTGTACTTCTTCTATTCCTTTTATATTCTTAGATAAGTACTCAAGAAATAACGATAAAGTTGTTTTTCCAACTGCAGGAGGTGCAACAAGAAAAATAATTAATCTTTCGCCTTTTCCATTATTCATCTCTGTCCACTTCCTTAACACTGGAATAAAAACCTCATCTATAGTTTTCTGGAAATAAGATGCCTTCATATCAAACCCATTTACTTTAAAATTGAATTCCTTAATATTATTCATTATTTCCACTCCCTCTTTATTTTATAAACAACATCTAACGCTTTGGACTGATCAAAGTGACGAGCTTGCTACTACTCGTTGATTTATAAAATTATCCAGCGCCTGAATTATCGCACTATATGGAATATCATTTTTAAATTGTTCAAATTTTCCTTGGATATTCTTTATTCTTCACCTTTATAATAACAGGGTATCCGTCAGAAATTCTTTTTGCGCTGTAAATGTTTGATTTTACAAAACATCATTAATAAATACATTCGCCATATAATAAAAAAACCCTCCTAAATTGTAAAACTAAGTCATTAATTGTATTATTTTATAAATGTTTCAAATGTTTCAAAATCAGCAAAAAAAGCACCAGAGAAATTCTCTGGTGCTTAATTATTAACTTATAAATCATAACTATTTTTGCTCATTTTTCTCTTTCTCAACTTTTTTCCAGTGATATCCGAATGTCGGTAACGCAACTAATACAACAGCAATTGATTTTGCAACATTCTTCTTACTCTCAGTAATACTATTTTCCGCATTCCTTTTTTGATTTTCTTCATAATTTTCCTGTTCTTCCACTGATAAACTACCTGTCTTATCATATGGTATTGAATCATAATAATAATTGGTTGGGAATATCACATCTGTTATATTTTGCACAGTAAGAATAACTCCTATAAGTATCATCATTAATGAAACAAAGCTTACAAGATAAAGATATACATTTCTTAATCTTGACATAGTGAACACCTCCTCTTTCATTGTAAATCCTGAAGAAAAAATTATTATAAGAACTATAATAACCAAAACACCCAATATAATAATTCTCACCCCATTCCATATATATATTTTACCATAAAATAAAATTTGCTACAAAAAAAAACTTCTTGTTGATTGAGTCAAGTAAAAGTGGGCAACTATTTTATTATCCATTATTTTACAGTATATATTTATAACTTCCCTTAAGCATTTTTACTCTTAATTGTAACTAATATCTCCAAATCCTTTTAATCCACA
>NZ_PVXQ01000058.1 GCF_002995745.1 Clostridium vincentii
AATGATCCAGATTTATTTAAATCACTATTTCCATGGAGTAATCTTCCTGCTGAATGCTATTTAAATAAAAAGGATTGAAAATAAGCGGTTAATGACTGTCAACGTGACGAGTTATTAACCGCTTACTATATATCTATGAATTTCATCTCTCATAAAATCCGGATGATAGCTTGTATTCATAAGCTGACCATATATATAAGTAGGTCTTAATATAAACCTGTTTTTCATACCCTTAAATATATAGTTAACAAGCTCTACTACTTCATTCTTATTTTCATATAAAATACTATATATATCTGCAAAACCTTGCTTTATTTCATCTATATAATATTCTGATTTTCTTATTTCGCCATTAACTTTGGGATTATTATTTTGAGATTCAATAAAACCTTCTACTTTTTCAATCTTTATTTCATCAGTATTACTATTAACCAACTTAAAAGCTTTAAAAGGAGCAGCTTGATTTTCTTCTCCACCAAAGGCACTAACATCTACATAAGTTGAAGAGTCATTATTATAGGGATTTGATATTTTTTGGGGTAAGAACCCAATAGAATATACGGAAGATTCTATAATTTTTTGAGCTACTTCAATAGATTTAAAGAACCTTTTATCCATAAGTGTTACATCAGAATGGAATAATGCTTCTAAATCAATAACTACAGGTTGATTTCCCATGGCTATAATATTTTCATGATGTATATCTTTTGCATTTAAAGCAAAAAGAGCACCTAAAAGTTTACCTGTTCTATAATAAAATTGCTTTACTTCTTCTTCATTATTACAATCTTTACGTTCTATAAATTCACAAAATCCATAATTTTCACCGCTTATAACTTTGACCTTATAAAGATTACTATTTACATCATTATGCTTTTCATTTAAATAATCTATAAATTTATTAAACCCGTTGTCAAGTTCTAAGGATCTTGGCTTAAATATAACCTTATCTCTGTTGGTGAAATTTATTATAGATACTGTTCTACCTCTTTTATGGCTATCCCCTAATGATGATACTATAGTCTTAACTTTTATATCTTCATTAGAATTTAATATATAACTTTTTATTTCACTCATATGTTCTTTTGTATGTGTTAAAACTTCTAATATAAATTCAAAATCCCACTTACATCTATTAACTAGTATTTTATACATATATGAATACTCTTTATACACTGACTTTAAATAATCACTATCATTTAAAATAGTATCTGTATAATAATTAAACCGCTCTTCTTTTGTACTTCCTTTAAGACTACCGTTTAATCTAGCAATATTAATTTCTAGAACTAAAATTCTTTGAGAAAATTCCAATAATTTTATACATTCATTCTTTATAAAACATGATATAAAAGTCTTTGGATTCTCAATAATATCTAAGCATTTAATTTTTTCATAACAATCAGCTATAAAGAAATTTAATATTGGTTTGAAAAAATTGTAAAAAGAAACTTCTTTTTTTATATCATAACTTATGTCTTCTAAAACAATTGAAGACTCCTTTTTAAACAACCCATCTACACCTATTTCAATTTTATTTTCATAGTCTTCTATAAAACTTTCTATATTATCTTTTTTGATATGAGACACTTCTTCTAATATTTTGTCTAACTCATCCATAGAACTTAACTCAGGGAAAAGTGTAAACCAATAATTTTTTATATCTAAATAAGTTATATCCCTACTTTGTTTTTCCATATATGATCCTCCTTTTAATACCTTACTTTAGATAAATATACCATTTAATAATAATGAATTTGTAAATTTGTAAATTTTAGTGTGTTATATATATAAAAAGAAAAAATCAACCCTTGATTTCTGCGATAATTATGTTAGAACTATCAATTATTACTATAATGAGTGTTATTAATAAATTTTAATATACAATACCGATAAATAGAATTAATAAAGGAGTTTGATATTATGGAAACATCAGTTTTAGTTGCTGTAATAGTAGCAATATTTATTTGTATATATGCAGGGAAAAGTAAAAAGAGTAAGTAAAAAAAATATATATAACAAATTTACTTATACTAAAAAAGACAGCTTATATTAATAAGCTGTCTTTTTTATATGTTAAACTAGCAACATAATTACTTTCCATGATTTTTATTAACCCCTTTATCGCTCTTGTAGATACTAAACAATCTTCACCATTTATCATATGCACTACCCTTTCATTCTTATCAATTTCTTTTATATTATCCTTATTTACTAAATAAGATCTATGACATCTATAAAATCTACTATCTAAATTTTCTTCAATATCTTTCATTTTACTATAAAACTCTATTATTCTATTTTCACCATGAAGTATTACCTTATGTATGGTTTGAGAAGTTTCAAAAAACAATATATTACTAAATTCAATACTTATAATTTTATCATCTACCTTTATAGTAAAATTCTTTTGAAGTTCAGTAGTTTTTGATAAAAACTTCTTATTTGCATTTAATATACATTTATGAATTCTACTTTGTATATTAGAATAATTATCTTTTATAATATAATCCATAGCTTCTACCTTGTACATAAAAGTTAAATAACTCATTTCAGCATGGGTAGTTACAAAAACTATAAATCCTCGAGGATCATATTCTCTTATCTTTTCCGCCAAATTAATTCCATTCATTTGCCTTTGTAAATCTACATCAAGAAAATATAATCCACTAACTTCATTGTTATCTAAATAGTCAAGTATCTGTTTTGGTCTATCCGTTGATAAACCTATCTCCATATCTAAATTTTCAATAATAATAATATCTCTAATCATCTTCTCAAACTTCTCTTTTTTTGTATTATTATCTTCACAAATGAATACTTTAAGCACGATGAAATCCCCCTTTTTATAAACCCTGTTATATGAGTATTATACCAACATAAAAGCAATTAAAATTACTTTATATAAATACTCATAAAACTTATATAATTTATGAAACAAATATTATAAGTTTTATAATAACTGCACTATTATATATATAAAACGCTAACATTCTTTAAAATTCTAATTATAAAAAACAATGAGTTGTTACAAAATGTTTTAATTCATTTGTAACAACTCATTTATTAATCTCTATTTTCTATATTAAATTAAAACTGATTCCAATATCACAGAATGTAATACATCTAAACTCTTATTTTGAATGAACTCTAAAATTATTTTATCTGTATTAGAACTATATCTAATTTTTTCTCTTAAAGCCATTGAAGAAAATGTTTTTGTATTCTTTTGGATGACCTTATCTAATTCTATATAATTTAATTCTATAGAATCATTTAATAGATATAATAACTTTAACATTTCATAATATTCCTCATTATATACTAGTTTTTCATCATCATTTAAATTGTTTATATACGTTAATAAGGGATTTACTGAATGTTTAGTTGCTTGCAAATAATATTTATTTGATGTTACCTCCCCAATATATTCAAAAAATATTGCTATATAAATATTTCTATATTTAATAGCTTCTAAGCTTTCATCAATATACCCTATCCACATTAACTCTAAACCATTTTCACCAAACCCAATTATAGCATTTTTAATAAATAAATCTAAAAGTTCACTACTCGCACTAATAAACTCATCATAGTTATCTTTGCAGGATATTACTTTTTCTAATAGCTCATTTTTAATAAGATTTTTGCTATATCTTAATTCAATAAATTGAAGTTGTACATTTAGCTCATGGGGATTTAAAAGCTTTATATCTTTAATTAAATTTAAGTAACTATTTTTCAACTCACACTTTTGCAAAAAATTTATTAAATTTATCTTTTCATTTATCATTGTTTTATAAGTTAACTCAAATCCTCTTTTTAGTTCATGTAAATTTTCTCTACTAATACTCTCTACTTCTATAGGTAAAACTTCTTTATTATATGTTGATTTATATATCATATCCACAATAATATTTTCAGATGTTGGGCTTTTTATATAATTTTCATCTATCTTGTTTACTGGTGAATTTATAATATAAAATGTTTCTTTATCATACTTTATATTTTCCCTCCGCAAATTATTAACATTTGTGATGAAAAAAAACATAAGTAATTGCCCTGCTTTAAAAAACATATTATTATCAACTTTAGATACAATCTCTTTAGTATTACTAACTGATACTTTTAGATTTAGCTTACAGTTATTGTTAATGAAATCTCTTAATAAGAATAACGTGTCAAGTAACAAGTTATTACTAATCTGCCTTTTCATTTAATCATCTCCTTAACTATAAGAAAAATAAGATATTAATGATTTTTATTTTTCTTATAGTTAATCATACAATGGATTCACATATCATTTTAAATTTTATAATAATTGATTGTTTTTCCATAAGAAAAGCTCTATTTAAACTCTTATTATTGTACTAATAAGATATTTTAAATAGGGCTCTTTTATATAAGCCATTTATAAGCTATGAGAACTATAGAAATATGCTTATTGAGTTTAGCATATCTAAATGATCCTTTTTTTATACTATTAATCTAATATCATCTTTATATGTGGAATATCAACCTCATTATAAATATCAGATGCATCTCTAAATCCTACAGCTTCATAAAGACCTCTTGCATAAACCTGCGCAGATATAACAATTTTATCCTCTTTCAATTCCCTCTTAAGAAACTCAATAGACCTTTTCATAAGTTCAGTGGCTATACCGCGTCTTCTATATTCATCTAAAACCAATACTCTTCCTATCGCCGCTTCTTCATAGGTAATCCCCTTTGGAATTACTCTTGCATAGGCAACTACTTTATCTCCATCTTGAAGGAATAGATGATATACTTTTTTATCTATATCGTCAAAATCATTTTCTTCATATATTCTTTGACCACATGTAAATACTTGAAATCTTGCTTTGCAAATTTCATATAATTCATTAACCGTAAGTTCATTAAAACTCTTAACCTTCCATTCCATAAAATTTCTTACCTACCTTCCTCTAGCTTAAGTGCTTATTAATAAAGTTTTCAATGCTTGTCCAGTATAATTCAGGGTTAGTAGTGGATGCTTCTGCATGTGTAGCCCCTTCAATTGTTACTTTTTCTTTCTCACAATTAGCTGCATTATAAACTTCATCCAGCATATAGTAGGGAACAAACTCATCCTTATCCCCATGTATAAATAACATTGGGACCTTTGCTTTTGCCACCTGATCAATAGCTGAAGCATCTCCTAACCAATAGCCAGCTCTAACCCTTGTTACTAAGCTTGCCATATTTAAAATTGGAAATTTAGGATATCCAAAAAGAGATTCTAATTGATAAGAAAATTCATCCCAAGCTGATGTGTAACCACAATCTTCTACTATTGCTTTAACATTATTAGGAAGTTCCTCTCCTGAGGTCATCATAACAGCTCCAGCCCCCATAGAAACCCCATGTAACACAATCTTAGCATTACTATCCTTTTCAATTATATAATTAATCCAGCTAAGAATATCCTCCTTGTCATCCCAGCCCATTCCAATATAATCTCCTTCACTTTTACCATGTCCTCTTAAATCAGGAATTAAAACATTATATCCCATTCCATAAAATTCCTTTGCATAGTCAGACATGTCTTTTCCTTGTATCATATATCCATGAACTGTAACTACCCAAACTTTAGTTTCTACTGTATTATTTATTTCATATCCATGAAGTTTTAATCCATCCGCTGATATTCTATAGGAATCCTTATAATTTAAACTATCCATAATCCAAGCTACTCTTGTCTTGTCTTTTTCTTCCTTTGTACTAGCTTCTACAGTTTCATTTTCAGGTCCAAATACCATTTCCTTTGATGCATTAGGATTTACTGCTAGGTTATAGAAGTAATTCCCTGCAAATACTAGTCCACCTATTATAGCGGTACCCAATAAACTTGATATAATAATTATATTTTTTTTCTTCTTTCCCATTTTAAAACCCTCTCTACCTTGATCTTTTATATAATTATCTGATCTGTCCACTACCATAAATAATGTATTTATTAGTTGTAAGTTCATTTAATCCCATAGGTCCTCTAGCATGTAACTTTTGAGTACTTATTCCAATTTCTGCACCAAATCCAAATTCACATCCATCAGTAAATCTTGTTGATGCATTAACATAAACAGCCGCTGCATCTACTCTTTGTAAAAATCTTTGAGAATTATCATAATCCTTAGTTATAATAGCTTCTGAATGACCTGTCCCATACTTATTTATATGTGCAATAGCCTCATCTATATTAAATACTATCTTTATACTAATTATATAATCAAGATATTCCTTGCCCCAGTCTTCCTCTGTTGCTTTCTTAATATCATCAACTATCTTCATTACCTTTTCGTCTCCTCTGACCTCAACATTTTTTTCTCTTAGAGCTTTGATAATTATAGGTAGGAATTCCTCTGCCACACTTTCATGAACAATAAGTTTTTCCTCTGAATTACATACTGAAGGTCTGGTTGTCTTTGCATTTATTACAATATTTTTTGCCATTTCTAAATCCGTATTACTATCTACATATACATGACAGTTTCCAGTGCCAGTTTCTATTATAGGAACTGTGGCATTTTTTACTACTGCTTGAATTAAGCCTGCTCCGCCTCTTGGGATAAGAACATCTATATAATCATTAAGTTTCATCATTTCAGTAGCTACTTCTCTGCTTGTATCTTCAACTAATTGAATACAATATTCAGGAAGACCTGCCTCTTTTATTCCTTCAGCTAAAGCACTAGCAATAGCCATATTAGAATTAATAGCTTCACTACCACCTCTTAAAATGACAGCATTTCCTGCCTTTAAACAAAGACCGGCTGCATCACAGGTAACATTTGGTCTAGATTCATATATTATTCCAATAACCCCTAAAGGGACTCTTTGCTTTCCTATTTGAAGTCCATTAGGTCTTCTCCACATTGAAGTCACTTCTCCAACTGGATCAGCTAGTCCTACCAATTGTCTTAATCCATCAGCCATACCTTCTATTCTACTCTCATCTAATGAAAGTCTATCAAGCATAGCCTTTGAAGTTCCTTTGTCCATAGCTATCTGTAAATCCTTCTTATTCTCTTTTAATATTTTCTCGCTATAGGTTGCTAACTTCTCAGCCATTTTATTTAATGCGTTATCTTTTTCAGTTGTTGTGGCATTCATAAGTATATATGATGATTCTTTTGCTCTTTTCCCCATTTCAATTAATTTACTCATTTTTTCTTCCCCCTTATTCATTTCCTTTAAAAAATGTACCAATATCTTTTCCATCTATAATATCAAGCAATATGCTTGGTTCATCTCCATTTGCAAGAACCATATCTATACCAAACTCTGCCGCTATTTTAGCTGCCTCAAGCTTAGTTATCATTCCTCCAGTGCCAAGATTTGTTCCGGCTCCTCCAGCACATTCTTCAAGTTCTTCTGTTACAGTATCTACTACCTTTAAAAGCTCTGCATCCTCATGATTCCTAGGATCACAATCATAAAAACCATCTATATCTGATAGTATTATTAATAAGTCTGCATTACATAAACCAGCTACAATAGCTGATAGTTTATCATTATCTCCAAAATTCACTATGTTTTCTATTTCATCAATGGCAACAGTATCATTTTCGTTAACAATTGGAATAATTGTATGCTCTAGTAGAGTTTCAAAGGTATTACAAACATTTTCTCTTATATGTTCATCCTCTACCACATCCCTAGTTAATAATACTTGCCCTACAATGTGGCTGTATTCTCCAAAAAACTTACTATATATGTGCATAAGCTCACATTGTCCAACTGCTGCTACTGCCTGCTTTTGTCTTATACTTTGTGGCTTCTTTTTTAACTTTAACTTACTAATGCCTACACCGATTGCTCCTGATGAAACTAGCACTACTTCTTTGCCTGAATTCATAATATCTGATAGAACTCTAGTTAATTTTTCAATTCTAGTCAAATTTATATTTCCATTTTCATAGATTAAGGTCGATGTTCCTACCTTAACTACTATTCTTTTAGCATTCTTTAAATTCTTGCGAAAGCCCATTTCGACAACCCCTTAATTAATTGTTTATTCTCTATAGTACTAATATTACTATACCTTATTTGTCTTATCAACATCCCATGGAAATGAAAGGATTTTCTTTTCCCTAAGCTTTTTTAAAATAACCTTAATAAGAGAATAAACTGGCACAATGCAAAAAGCAGCAATAGGACCTCCTAAGGCAGCTGCCCCTACCACTAAAAATATATCAGTTATTGGATGTATCTTCATAATCTTTCCCATAATTAGAGGTACTACAACTCTCCCTTTTAGAGTTTGGGCTACTAGAAATAATATTGCAAGCTTAATTAGCATTGAACTTCCTAGTGTTGTAGCTATAATAAAAGGAATAATCATAGAAATTAAGAATCCTATAAAAGGAATAAACGCTAGTATAAAAGTTGTAAAAGAAAATAGTAAAGCACTTGGCATTCCAATAAGCTTATAACCTATAAAAATCATAATAGCTAGTGATAGGGCCACCGTTGCCTGACCAATTATATAAGTGGATAATACCGTATCTCCACCATCTAATATTTCACCAGTTACTTCGGTGTACTTTTCAGGAGAATATTTTAATACTAATTGTTTAAACTCTCCTCCATCTTTAAGTAGAAAGAATGTAACTAGAATAACTAGTAATATATTTGAAAACACCATCATTCCTTTATTAAACATTTCTCTTAGATTTGAGAAGAATAAACTTATGTATCCCATAAATTGCTTTGATATATTTTCTATAAACCCTGTTATGCTATTATTCTTTAAATACTCTTTTCCAATATTTACAATGTTTTCTTCTTCTACATTTTTTGTGATTAATTCTTTTAAATAATAAATCTGCTCACTTAAATATCTTCCAAAGTGCATAATTATAAAGCCAAATATAATTAGTGCAATCATAATAGTAATAGTTGATGCTATGGAATTCTTAATCCCTTTTTTAGTAAAAAGTCTATTTAATGGCCTCAATATGTAAAATAGAAATACTCCAAAAATTATAGGACTAACTATGACCCAAAGAAAAACCTCTGTAAAGTCATAAATAATTTGAAATTTTCCTAATAAATATAAAAAAACAAGCGTTAAATTTCCTATAAGTAAATTGGTAATTATCTTTTTCTTTCTCATAATAAACTCTCCTTATTCTTTGATAAGGTTAGTTTATCCAATTATTAAATGTTAATTCCTTTCAAATAATTTCCTAATTAGCCTCTAATTCTAGTAATCAATTTCTAATACTACCCTCACCTATATTCGCCATAATCTGTGAAACTAAATTTATTTTATCTTTGTTATTTACTTTTTTATAGTAATCGCTTACTATAAAGTAAAGGGGTGATTTAAAATGACTATTATTAACAACTTAAAAGATAATTTTTTTACTACTTTCAAGACTAATTCTGAAAACGTGTTTTTTTCTCCAGGTAGAGTTAATTTAATTGGAGAACATACAGACTACAATGGAGGTAATGTGTTTCCTTGTGCTCTGTCCTTTGGAACATATGCTGTTGTCTCCAAACGAGAGGATAGAGAGATATCAGTGCACTCTTTAAATTTTGAACAATTAGGAACAATAGACTTTAACTTAGATAATCTGTCCTACGAAAAGAAACACGATTGGGCCAACTATCCTAAAGGTGTTATTAAAACATTTGAGGATCATGGCTTTAATATCCCTACTGGTTTTAATATATTATTTTACGGTAATATTCCAAACGGGGCCGGTCTATCTTCATCTGCTTCCATTGAAGTGTTAACTGCTGTTATTTTAAATGACTTATTTAACCTAAATATAGATATGATAAGTATGGTTAAAATGTGCCAAGAGGCTGAAAATAAGTTTATTGGTGTTAACTGTGGAATTATGGATCAGTTCTCTATAGGTATGGGAAAAGAGAATTGTGCAATGCTACTTGATTGTAATACACTTGAATATCGCTACAGTGAACTAAATATGACTGGACACAAGCTAATAGTAGCAAATACTAATAAGAAACGTGGATTAGCTGATTCTAAGTACAATGAAAGACGTAATGAATGTGAAACAGCTTTGGCTGAGCTCCAAAAGGTTAAAAATATTGCTTGTTTATGTGAACTAACAGAAGAGGAATTTGAAAATATAAAGGACTCTGTTTCAAATCCTATAATGGCAAAGAGAGCAAAGCATGCTATCTATGAAAACCAGAGGACCCTTAAAGCAGTAAAGGCACTAGAAGATAATAATCTAGAACTTTTTGGTCAGCTTATGAATAAATCTCACATCTCTTTAAGGGATGACTATGAAGTTACCGGAATAGAATTAGATACCTTAGTATCACTAGCTTGGAATATAGAAGGTGTACTTGGCTCTCGTATGACAGGCGCAGGCTTTGGTGGATGCACTGTTACTCTTATAAAGGAAGAATTTGTGGATTTATTCATTGAAGAATTAACTAAAAAATATACTGAAAAAATTGGTTATGAACCAAGCTTTTATGTTGTAAATATTTCGGATGGTGCTAGAAAACTTATTTAAAAAGAGGTGTTATTATGATCAATCATGAAATAAACAGACTTATAAATTTTGCATTGCAAAAAAATCTTATTCTTAAAGAGGACATTATTTATTGTACAAATACATTAATGGACCTTTTAAATGTTACTGAATTCAAAGAAACTAACGTAGAAGAGGCCTTTGATACGCCTACTTCTATTTTAGAAAATATATTAGATTACGCTGTAGAAAATAATATGATAGAGAATACTGTTACTGAAAGGGATTTGTTTGACACTAAAATTATGAACTGTTTAATGCCTAGGCCTTCTGAAGTCATCCATAAATTTAATGAATTATATAAGACTTCGCCTAAATTAGCCACTGACTACTACTTTAATCTAAGTATAGCCTCAAACTATATTAGAAAAAGTAGAACAGATAAAAATCTAGCCTGGAAAGCTTCAACAGAATATGGAGAACTAGATATAACTATTAACCTTTCAAAACCTGAAAAAGATCCAAGGGATATAGCAAAAGCTAAATTAATTAAATCTACTTCTTATCCTAAATGCTTATTATGTAAAGAAAATGAAGGATTTGCGGGTTCTATGAATCATCCTGCTAGGCAGACTCATAGAATTATTCCAATGAGTTTTAACAACCAAAATTGGTTTTTACAATACTCTCCTTATACCTACTATAATGAGCATTGTATAGTTTTAAATGAAGAGCATATTCCAATGAAAATTTGTAAGGATACCTTTGAAAATTTACTTGGATTTATTGATATAATTCCACATTATTTTGCTGGATCTAATGCTGATTTACCTATAGTTGGAGGTTCAATTCTCTCACATGATCATTATCAAGGGGGAAACTATACCTTTGCTATGGAAACTGCACCAATAGAAAAATCCTATGCTATAACTGGATATAGTGATATTTCTATAGGAAGGATAAAATGGCCTATGGCAGCATTAAGACTCTCAAGTAAAAACAAAGCTAGTTTAATCTCTTTATCAGATCATATATTAACTAAATGGAGAAATTATTCTGATTCATCTGTTAGCATATTAAGCACCACTAAGGGTGAACCCCATAATACAATAACCCCTATTGCTAGAAAAAGAAGTGGTTACTATGAAATTGATTTAGTCCTAAGAAACAATAGGACCACTGATGAACATCCCCTTGGAATATTCCACCCTCATTCTAATGTACATCATATAAAAAAAGAGAATATAGGTTTAATTGAAGTTATGGGACTAGCAGTTTTACCTGCAAGGTTGAAGGATGAATTAAATATAATTAAACATTATTTTCTTTCAAAGACTGAGGATATATCCAAGGATGAAATTGTAACAAAACATTCTCAATGGTATAATTACCTTACTAAAAAACATTCAAATATATCAGAAGAAAATGTAGATTTAATATTAAAGGAAGAGGTAGGTCTTAAATTTCTAGAGGTATTATCTCATGCAGGTGTCTTTAAAAGAACTGAAGATGGAGCTGCTGCTTTTGATAGATTTATTAATATATTGTAAGGGGATTAAAAATTATGAAGGTCACTATAGTTGAAGTAGCTGAAAAAGCAAAAGTATCTGTTGCAACGGTTTCTAGAGTAACTAATGGAAACTACCCCGTTAAAAAAGAAACTAGAGAAAGAGTATTAAAGGTAATTGATGAACTTAATTATATCCCTAATATGCAAGCTCGTGAGCTTACCCAAAAGAGATCTACTACTGTAGGAGTCGTAGTTCCTAGCATTAATAATATGTTTTTCCCAGAAGTATTTACGGGTATTGAAGCAAAGCTTAAGGATCATAATTACTCCTTAATTCTTACTTGCTCTAATAATGATAATATTGAAGAGAAAAAATGTGTAAATAACCTTTTATCTAGAAATGTATCTGGAATTATAGTTGTTGATCCAAATACAGATAACATTAAGAAAAAGTTTTATAATGACATCTCCAAAAGGATTCCTATTGTATTTGTAAATGGTTATACAAATATCAATAATATTTCTTCAGTCTCTAATGATGAAGCTCTAGGTGCTAATTTAGCTCTAGAGCATCTTTTACATAATAATCATAAAACCATACTCTTCCTTAGGGGAGAGGACAGTTACTCCTATGATATTAAAGAAACTTCATATATTGAATGCATGCAGAGACTTAATATCTTTGTAGCCGAAAATATTATAAATATAGGCAGAGGAAACAATAGTGATACGGTTGATACTACCACTGAAATAATGCTTAAAGTTCTTAAAAATAGCCAAGCAACTGCTGTATTTGCCTGTAATGATCTTATGGCTGTAGGAACACTTAATGCTTGCAAAAAATTAAACATAAACGTTCCTAAGGATTTATCTATAATTGGATATGATAATATAGAGCTAAGTAGATTTGTAGAACCAAAATTAACCACCATGGATCAGAATATGTTTAGATTAGGTGTTAATGCTGGACTTTTACTTTTAGATAAAATAGATTGTGATAATAAATATAGTAAGAGAATACTACTGGACAATCTTTTAGTTGAAAGAGAAACTGTAGCTACTATAGATTTTTAATTAATATAATTTCCTAAAGAATGAAAAAGAGGGAACCTTCGCAGGTTCCCTTAAAAATTTCTTATATTTCTTCTCCATTAGTCTTTATAACATTCTTATACCAGAAGAAGCTTTTCTTTTTAATTCTGCTTAAATCCTTAAGATCAAATTCATCTCTGTTTACATATATAAATCCGTATCTCTTTTTAAAGCCTTGATGTGTACTTATTAAATCAATCGCTGACCATGGGCAATATCCTAATAATTCTACCCCATCGGTTATTGCTAATCTTGCTTGTTCTATATGTTTTCTTAAATAATCTATTCTATAATCATCAATAATAGTTCCATCTTCTTCAACCTTATCATAAGCACCTAGTCCATTTTCAGTGACTATTAATGGTAAATTATATCTTTCATATATCTCTCTTAATGTAGTCCTAAATCCTACTGGGTCAATTTCCCAACCAAATTCAGTCTTTTGAAGATTTTCATTTTGTGCACCCTTGAAAACTCCAAGTTCTCCAGTTGATATTTGTTGATCTCCACCTGATGTCTTTGCACCTTTATCCTCTATTCTGCTCTCTTGTGCAGTAGCTGTACAATAATAATTAAATGCTATGAAATCTGGATTTCCACCCTTAAGTATTTCCATATCTCCCTCTTCTATCGTTGGTTCAATATTCTCTTCAACCATGTAACTCCAAGCTATAGCATTATATCTACCATAGGCTGCCATATCTAAGTATAACCAGTTTCTAATTGCTGAGAAGTTTTGCGCTGCTAATACATCCTCTGGCTTTGAAGTTGCAGGATAAATAGAACTAATATTTGGAGCTGGTCCTATCTTACCCTTAGGACACATTTTATGACATAACTTCATTGTTTGAGCTTGCGCTAACATCATATGGTGATTTTGTTGATATAATTCTTTTTGGATATTTTTAGCACCAGGATTAACTGTACCAATTGCTGCCCCATGAAGTATCATCATATTTTGCTCATTGATAGTTAACCAATACTTTACCTTATCTCCGAAGTTCTCAAATAATACCTTAGCAAAATTTACAAATGCATCAACGGTTTCTCTATTTGACCAGCCACCTTTTTGTTGAAGTGCATCTGGCAAATCAAAATGATACATAGTAATTAATGGTTCTATATTATGTGCTAATAGCTCATCAATTAAATCATTGTAGAATTTGATTCCTTTAGGATTTACTTCTCCTACTCCATTAGGAAATATTCTTACCCAAGATATTGAAAATCTATAGGTCTTAAAGCCCATTTCCGCAAATAAGGCTACATCTTCTTTATAATGGTGATAGTGATCACTAGAAACATTAAAATCTGGTGTGTCCTTTATCACTTCTTTTGTATCTTGAACTGATAGCCCTTTTCCATCCTCATTATATGCTCCCTCTACTTGGTATGCTGATGTTGAAGCACCCCATAAAAAGTCTTTAGGAAAATTCTTTAAATTCTTATGAAACATTTTTCTACCGTTAGAGTATAATTTTAGTAGGCAAAGGTAGCAAAAAAATAAAGGAGATGTAAAAACATCTCCCCAATACATAAATTATCCATTATAATTTTATTGCTAAGATAAAAAGAATGGAGTTGGATTTAT
>NZ_PVXQ01000059.1 GCF_002995745.1 Clostridium vincentii
GTTTGCCGCCGACTTCCTTCAGATTCCACCTCACAATGGACACCCTTGTCTTAAGCTAAATGGTTGGCACTATCAGCCTCCATTACGGACTTTCACCGATTAGTGCACGCCCATGCTGGGCGCACTATAACTAAGAGAGGGGAATACTATTCCCCTCTCTTCATTTTTCAATGATAACATTGGCTTCTCAACAAGCCTATATAGCTTCGATGTAACAGCCTACTCAATCCACCCCCGGCGATGATATTATAAGCTAAGCAGCTTCTTCCGCCTCACTTTAATATTTATAATGCATCTCTTACTTTTTTAGTTGCTTCTACAAGATTCTTAAGACTAGTAATAGTCTCCTCCAAACCACGAGTTTTTAATCCACAATCTGGGTTAATCCATAATTTTTCTATATTAATTTTTTCAAGCATTAAGTTAATCGCAATAACAATTTCTTCTACACTAGGTACCCTTGGTGAGTGAATATCATATACGCCCGGCCCAACTGCAGTAATAAAATTGTTTTTATTTAGCACTTCAATAATCGATAGTTTGGAACGTGATGCTTCAAATGAAATCACATCTGCATCCATCAAGTCTATATCCTTCACTATTTCCTCAAATTCGCTATAACACATATGGGTATGGATTTGTGTAGTTGCCTTAGTTGTACTATGAACAAGTCTAAAGGCAGGAATTGCCCAATCTAAATAATCACTGTGCCACTGAGCTCTTCTAATTGGAAGCTTTTCTTTTAATGCTGCCTCATCTATCTGAATTATATTAATACCATTTGCTTCAAGGTCTAAAACCTCTTCTTTAATTGCTAATGCAATTTGAAATGCCATTTCCTTTAGTGAAATATCCTCACGAGGGAAAGACCAGTTAAGAATAGTTACAGGGCCAGTCAACATACCTTTTACAGGTTTTAATGTAAGACTTTGAGCATATTTAGAATATTCAACAGTAATTGATTTGGCTCGAGAAACATCTCCCCATATTAAAGGAGGTTTTACACAACGGGTACCATAGGATTGAACCCACCCCTTTTGTGTGAATATATACCCATTTAGGTTCTCTCCAAAATACTCAACCATATCATTACGTTCAAATTCACCATGAACTAAAACATCAAAATCGAGTTCCTCTTGAAGTGTTATACATTCCTCAATTTTTTTCTTTACATTCTCTGTATACACTTCCTGTGTAACTTGTCCTTTTTTTAATTTAGCTCTGTTTGATTTTACATCAGCAGTTTGCGGGAAAGATCCAATTGTTGTAGTTGGTAATAATGGCAACTTCAAAAAGCCCCTTTGGATTTTCATTCTCTCCTTAAATTCTGGTAATCTTGTAAAATCTTCCTCTGTCAATTTATTAAGGTTTTTCTTGATTTCTAAGTCAGTATTACTTTCTTTTTTTACAAACAAAGCAACATTATTCTTATATTTCCCACTATTTAAATAATCTTTTTCACCAAAAAGCTCTTTTAATTCAGCTAATTCTATTAATTTCTCCTCTGCAAAAGCTAACTTAGCCTTATGATTTTCAGATAGTTTTTCTTCTGTTTTTAATGAATAGGGCACATGTAAAAGCGAGCAACAAGTATTTATTACAATATCATTTTTATCAACAACATTTGAAATTTCATTTAAAGTTGTTACTGACTTCTCATAGGAGTTTTTCCATATATTTTTACCGTTTACTATACCAGCAAAAAGAGTAGTATTCTTAGGAAACCCCTTTTCTTTAATTAATTCTAGAGACTTCTTGCTCTCTACAAAGTCTAAACCTATTCCATCAAAAGCAAGAGACGTAACTTCACTATAACAATCTCTAATATCTCCAAAATATGTTTGTATTAAGATTTTAAGGTTGCCTTTATTTTTTAATAATTCTGTGTATATCTTAGTGAATATTTCTATGTCTTTTCGATTTAGATCTGTAACTAAAATAGGTTCGTCGATTTGCACCCATTCTACACCTAATTCATTTAATTTCGTGAAAATATCTCCATATACTTTAACCACATCTGAGATAAAATCCTCAAGTTTTTTCTTACCAGTATAGTCTGCTAATTTAAGGAAAGTAAATCCACCAATGATTACAGGTTTCGTTTTAATTCCATCTGCAAGCGCTTCACTATATTGCTCAAAAAGTTTATCACTATTTAACTTAATTTCTGTATTATCATCAACTTCAGTTACTATGTAGTGATAATTTGTATTAAACCACTTTTTCATAGTAAGTGCCTTAACATCACCATTTTCTCCTTGATATCCTCTAGCCATTGCAAAATAAGTATCTAGTTCATTAAGGTCTAAAGATTTATATCTATCCGGTGTTACATTTAAAAGTACTGCCATATCAAGGATTCCATCATAGAAAGAAAAGTCATTTGATGGTATAAAATCAAGGCCAGTATTATTTAGTAATGACCACTGTTCCTTTCTTAGAACCTTAGCATTTTCTTGTAACTTTTCCAAGGACAAGTTTCCCTTGAAGTAATCCTCTATCCAAAATTTTAGTTCACGTTGTCCGCCTATTCTTGGATATCCAATAATTGAATTTCTCATAACACTACATCCTTTCAGTAAAGATTTTCTATGGAGTAATCATAACAAGAAAAATTGCTTATAGCGTAACTCTAAAAAACTATTGCTTGTTATAGTTTTTAGCTATATTAAATAATAGATGATGTTCAAACTCTGCTTTAATTTATCAAGCTGACACATTAAGGTACTCTGACATCTTTCCATAAAAAAAGAACTCTATTTCTAGAGTTCTTAATTTTTTATTCTATTTTTTGATCATCAGGAAGACTTTTATAAATTTCTTTTATCCACATATCGAGGTTAGGTCCTTTTTCATAACTCATTACATCATACATTTCAGGATCGATTATTAGCATGTTTTCTTTAAATATATTTAGATTAAAATTTTCCATTTCACATTTTGTTCTAATTTTTTTAAATACTTTTGTGAAATCACTTGATTTATAACCTATGTCCTTTCTACCTAAGAAAATAGGCTTTCCATGTTTCTTGATTCCTAGTTCTTTTCCTACTTTAAAAGCTTCTTCTTTTACTCTATATACCTTGTCATGTAACGCTAGTCTGGCTATTACATCTTTAACTTGCTGACAATCATATTTTTTCATTTGTTCTACAGCTTCTAGTCTTGTTTTCCAACTTCTGTAATCTCTAGCCATCTTTATTAATTCTTTAATATTATCAGGAGTTTCTTTTATAAAATTCATATTCTTCAACCTCTCTCATATAACCTTAATCTAATTTTCAATACTCTATCAATTTCTGACCTAATCCTTCTTGTTGATATTCTTTTCTTATTATATCCTAACAATACCATATTATTAAATTTTCAAATTCAAGCACTTAAACTCTTCCCAAACCCCACCTAACGATCATATACCTTATGTTTCCTATAACTTCTTATCTTATTTAATATTTTTCTAATTAACTTCTTTTCTTCTTTTCTTCTTTTCTTCTTTCCTAGGTATCTTCTTGTGTAAAAAAAGAAGAGCGCTAACATAAACTTTGGCTAGGGTAATAGGATTTGAACCTACGATACTCAGAATCAGAATCTGATGCCTTACCACTTGGCTATACCCCATCACAGATTATATTATATCTAATTTAGCTTCTATTGTCATCCTTATTTATAAACTTTTTCACTTTACCCCCTTCAAACCCGCATTCTACCATAATATTCTGCAGAATATTTATTCTATAAACATATTATTATAAAGAATTTTTATTGTATTGAGTTATATATTCACACTTTTTATTTAGCTACATAATATATATTAGGATCAAAAAATATATTAACTTAGGAGGATACTATGGGAAGAAATAAAAGTTCATGTGATGATAATTCTGTATTATGTAAAAAAACTAGGTTCTATGATGATTTAAAAGCACAATTCTGTGATTGTGGAGATATTGACAGAGAAATAGTTGACACCTTTAATGATCTTGAAGATGAATTCTGTGAATTAATTAGTAATGTTGAAAAGATTGAAAAATTATTCTGTAAACTTGTAAAATTAATTGCACAAAGAGGATGTATTACACCAGCAGTGGCTGCTCTTCTAAAATCTATTGAAGAGGACATTAAGGCTTTAAAATATATCACTGCTAAAACCGGAAAAGACTTAAAATGTTTAGAGAGAATAATCTTATAACCTATCATTAAAAAAGGGGTGTTGCCATGAATTATTTTAGAAATCATTCAGCAACAGCCCTTCTATTTTTTATAGTAATCATATTTTAACTTTATATAGATTTTTGATAATTATACGGGTCATTTTATATTCACAATTCTTCTTTATCTACATAATATATATTAAAGGAAATAAACGAATTAAAAGAAATATATTAACTTAGGAGGATACTATGGGAAAAAATTACGATTCTTGTTCATGTGATGATACTTTGGGTTTATGTAAAAAAACTAGATTCTATGATGATTTAAAAGCACAATTTTGTTGTCCTGGTGATATTGACAAAGAAATAGTTGAAACTTTTAATGACCTAGAAGATGAATTTTGCGATTTAATTGGTAATGTTGAAAAAATTGAGAAATTATTCTGTAAGCTCTTAAAATTACTTGCTAAGAGAGGCTGTATTACACCAGAAGAAGCTGTTCTTCTAAAAGCTATTCACGATGATATTATAGCTTTAAAATTTATCACTTCTAAAACTGCAAGAGACTTAAAGTGTTTAGAGAGAATAATCTTATAATATCATATGATTATAAATAAAAATATCCACCAATACTACGTATTGGTGGATATTTTTTTAATTTTAATTCCATTGTAACTTGACTAGATTTTTCAATAATTATATAGTTATATAGTCGCATTACATAATATTAAGGGGGCTTTTATAATGAGTTTTATAAATGTACGGAAAATACCATCTCCAGAGGAAATTAAGAATCTTACTCCTCTATCTGATAGTCTAAAAAAAATTAAGGCTGAAAGGGATACAGAGATCAAAAAAGCATTTGCTGGAAAGAGCGATAAATTTATCGTTATTGTAGGACCTTGCTCAGCAGATGACGAAGATTCAGTTTGTGATTATGTTAGTAGACTAGCAAAAGTAAATGAAAAGGTTAAAGATAAACTTATTATTATTCCTAGAATTTACACAAATAAACCTAGAACTACAGGTGAAGGATATAAGGGTATGTTCCATCAACCTGACCCAGAAAAATCTCCTAATATTCTTGAAGGATTACTTGCTATTCGAAAAATGTTTATTCGTTCAATAGAAGAATCTCATCTTACTCCTGCTGATGAAATGCTTTATCCATCTAACTACATGTATTGTGATGATCTATTAAGTTATGTAGCAGTTGGGGCAAGAAGTGTTGAAAATCAACAACATAGACTTACAGCAAGCGGCATTGATGTTCCTGTTGGTATGAAGAATCCAACAAGTGGTGATATATCAGTAATGTTTAATTCAATTCAGGCAGCACATGCAAAACATAACTTCCTATATAGACATAACGAAGTTAATACAACTGGTAATCCATATGCACATGCAATTATGCGTGGTTCAGTTAATAAGCATGGTAACAATATACCTAATTATCATTATGAAGATCTAAGAAGAGTTGCAGATGCTTATGGTGAATCTAACTTCGCTAATCCAGCAATAATTGTTGATGCAAATCATGCTAATTCCATGAAAAAATTTGCAGAACAACCTCGTATAATAAAAGAAATACTTCATAGTAGAGACTATAATAGTGATATTAAAAAATTAGTTAAGGGTGTTATGATTGAGAGCTATATAGAGGAAGGCACTCAGAAAATTGATGATCATATATATGGCAAATCAATCACAGACCCTTGCTTAGGCTGGGAAGCTACTGAACAGTTACTTTATTATATAGCTGAACAAGTTTAATAGTACTGCTCAGGCTTATATATTAAATATATATTGCGCTGTCTAATCTTTTATTTTATGACAGCGCAATAATTAATACTAATGGAGATGATAAATTGCACAGGCCATACTTAAGTGATTACCACATACATTCAACATATTCTTTTGATGCTAATCAAAGCATTGAAGAAATTATAATTAAATCTATTTCTATGAACTTAAATGAAATATGCATGACAGAGCATATTAGCTTTTCCCCTGAAGACAGTAGTTACAACTACTTTGATTTCAAGAATTATGAAAATGAAATACAGAATCTTTCTGAGAAATATCAAGGAAAAATTAATATAAAAACTGGTCTAGAGATTGGAGAATATCATCTCTACAAAGAGAGTTTTGATAATTACTTTAAAGAATATTATTTAGATTTTATAATAGGATCAATACATAATATTAATAGAAAAGGCTTAAGAACAAATATTTCTGAAAATGGTGTTAATTCTACCTATAAAGCTTATTTTAAAGAGATTCTGAAATTTGTTCAAATGGGTGATTTTGACGTACTTGGCCATCTTGATCTTGTACAACGTTATGCTTTAGCAGATGGCGGAGTATATAATTTTAATGATTATAAAGATTACATATATGAAATTTTGAAAGTTATAATTTCTAGAGGAAAAGGAATTGAAGTAAATACTTCTGGCTTAGCCAATAATTTACTTTTTCCAAAATTAGAAATATTACATATGTACAAAGATTTAAAAGGAGAAATTTTAACTGTTGGCTCTGATGCTCATACTACAGATAGAGTTGGCGAGAACATAAGTTATGTATATGATATGTTACGGGATATTGGGTTTAAGCATATATTTACTTATGATAATAGACAGCCAAACGGAATAATTTTATAGATATTAAAAAGAACTTTAATTTAGGATAGCCTAAATTAAAGTTCTTTTTAATATTTTTTTATTATATAAACAAAAAAGTTATAAGAGTGAACTCTTATAACTTTTTCTAATAGTTTAAAACTATCTTCTGTTGTTTTGTTGTTTCTTTGCTCTTCTGCAGTCTGGGCATCTCTTAGGTTCGTTCTCGAATCCCTTTTCTTTGTAAAATTCTTGTTCCCCTTCTGTAAAGATGAACTCATTACCACAGTCAACACATATTAAAGTCTTATCCATTTTAAATTCCTCCAATTTAAAGACCACTTTAGATTAATGATTCCTAAATCGGAGAACATTATTATCTACTAAATCTTTAATTTTTTATTTTTTGTATTTCTACATTCTTATAATACCATAATTATTTTGTAGATGCAAGTGTATTTTCTCTTTCATTTTTGGAAAATATACATCCACAATAATCCTGCCTATACAAATTATGTTCCTTAGACAATTCTATTGATCTTTTATATCCATTCTTCTTTTTAAAGTCTGAATATAAATACTTAACTCCATATTTAGTCCCTAAACTTTCTCCTATCTCATTAAGTTTATTAGCATTTTTATGAGGGCTTATTGACAAAGTAGTGGTGAAATAATCGTAGCCTCCCACTTTGGCTACTTTTACAGCTTCTCTAAGTCTTAGTTCATAACATTTAAAGCATCTCTCTCCGCCCTCTTTTTCATCTTCTAAACCTTTTGCTATAGAATAGAATTCTTTTGTATCATAGTCTCCTTCTATGAATTTTATAGGATTCTTAGATTCCATAACCTTAATTAGATCTTGTTGTTCTATAACCCTTCTAGAATATTCCTCATCCGGATAAATGTTAGGGTTATAATAAAATATAGTTATTTTAAAATAATTTGATAAATATTCTAAAACATAACTACTACAAGGAGCACAACAGCTATGAAGTAAAAGTGTTGGCACCTCTTCTTTGTCTATTAGTTTTTCTATTAGAGCCTCTAGCTCTTTTTGATAATTTATATTCATCATATTAATCCTCTTTACTTTTAAATTTTATTTCATATAATATTATATCGCTTGCCCGAAATAGTTCAATTCTTTTTTCCTTCTATATGAATTTGATGCCAAACACAAAAAATAAATATTGTCCAAATCTTTCTTGAATTATCTCTCTTATTTTTAATATGATCCTCTAATAATTTTAAAGCATACCACTTATTTATATACTTACTAACATTTGCAGTAAGTATTGTATCCTTAACTACTCTCCCAAGATCCTCCTTAAGCCATACACGAATAGGCGTTGGGAACCCTAGCTTTGTTCTATTAACAACATGTTCTGGAACTATCCCTTCAAATGCTTTTCTTAGCAATAATTTAGTGTTTTTTCTTGATACTCTCCCCTTTAGAGGAATTCTTCGAGAAACTTTTAGAACCTCTTTATCTAGAAAAGGAACTCTAAGTTCTATAGAATTAGCCATAGACATCTTATCTCCTTTTGCTAATATGTCCCCTTGTAGCCAAGTATTAATATCTACATTTTGCATAGTAGTTACATAATCATAGCCTTTTAACCTGCATTCTTTATAGATATCTTTCACAACATTTTCAAAATTATTTTCACTATTATAATTAATTAAAACCTTTTTACACTCTTCATTATCGAAAATTTTAGCATTACCTATATATCTTTTATCCAAAGGGGTAGTAGCTCTAACTAAATAACTTTTCCCTCTTATTTTAGGTAGTTTTCTTGCTATATAATTTATTATCTTTTTTACTATTTTTGGAAGTTTACTGATAATCTTTAAAGGAAAATATTCTTTATAAATATTATATCCGCCAAACAATTCATCCGCCCCTTCTCCAGATAAAACTACCTTAACATGCTTACTAGCCTCTTTTGATAAATAATATAAACCGATTGCCGAAGGGTCTGCCACAGGATCATCAAATTTGTAAACCACATCTTGTATAGCTCCTATGTAGTCCTCCTGACTAACCTTAATGTGAATATTTTCAATATTTAAAGCCTCACTGGTCTTTTTTGCAATCTCTATTTCATCATAGCCTTCAACATCAAACCCTACTGTAAAGGATTTTATTTTAGGATTAATCTGGCTAGCTAAGGTGGCTATTATTGATGAATCTACTCCACCTGATAAAAAGGTTCCAACCTCAACATCTGAAATTAAATGAGCTTTAACAGAACCAGACATACTTTTCAATACATCATTTTTATTTACATCTAAATCCTCCTTAAACTCTGTTGTATGATATCTCCTAAATCTTAGTCTATTCTCTTTAATTGTAAAATAGTGAGCAGCTGGAACTTTTCTTATTCCAGCAACCATAGTTCCATCTCCAGGAATGTACTGAAATGATAGATATTCTTGCAGACTTTTCAAGTCAACTTGAGGCTCTTCTATTAGCGGCAAGAGAGCCTTGTATTCTGATGCAAAAGCTATCATTTCTTCATTATCTATATAATAGAGAGGCTTAATCCCAAAAATATCCCTAGCTCCAAATATTTCATTTAGTTCTTGATTGTATATTAAGAAAGTAAACATTCCCCTGTAATCATATATAGCTTCTTCTTTTTTTTCTATATAATTCGCTAATAATACTTCCGTATCTGAATTTGTTTCAAATGTACATCCTTTTGCTTCAAGTTCTTTTTTTATCTCTTGATAATTGTATATTTCTCCATTAAAAACACATACATAAGAGTCTTTTTCAAAGGGCTGATGACCATCTTTTAAATCTATAATACTTAATCTTCTAAAGCCTAATATAGCATTATAATCTTCATATATTCCTTCATCATCAGGACCTCTATGAACAATACTATCTAAGCACTTTCTTATTTTCTCTCCTAATACTTTACTTGAGCTATTTTTTAGAAATATTGAAACATGTCCACACATACTAATACTCCTTTATTTTCATACTTTTAAGAATACAAAATAAATATTTCTTAATATTATATATATGTTTAATATTTGTAAATTGTTAAAACCCCCAAAATGTTATCTTAAACATTTTGGGGGCTTTAGGTGAATATTATTCGATTCCTATAACATCATATCCTTCTTCTTCAATAGCTTCTTTTAAAATATTATCCTCAACTGAAGTCTCTACAGTAGCACAATTTCCTTCTAAACTAACTTCTATAGATGAAACTCCATCCAAGGCTTCTAAAGCATCCTTAACATGTCCAACACAATGATTACAACTCATTCCTTCAATTAATATTTTCTTTTTCATATTATTCATCTCCTAAAATAAATTTATGCTTTAAATTTTTTAAGTCTCAAAGCATTAAGTAAAACTGATACCGAACTTAAGCTCATAGCTGCTGCTGCTATCATTGGACTTAACAATGGTCCTCCGAAAATATGAAGTACTCCCATAGCAACTGGAATTCCAAGAATATTATATCCAAATGCCCATCCAAGATTCTGCTTAATGTTTTTAATAGTAGCTTTGCTTAACTTTATCGCTGTAGACACATCCATTAAGTCACTTCTCATAAGGACAATGTCTGCTGACTCTATAGCTACATCGGTTCCTGATCCTATTGCTATTCCTATATCAGCCTTTGCTAACGCTGGAGCATCATTTATTCCATCTCCAACCATTGCTACTTTATCTCCTGTTGCTTGAAGTTTACTAACTTCATTGGCCTTATCCTCAGGTAAAACCTCCGATAAAACTATATCTATTCCAACTTGTTTAGCTATTGCCTCCGCAGTTTTTTTATTGTCACCAGTAATCATTGCTACCTTTATCCCCATTTTATGTAGAGTTTCAATAGCCTTTTTACTACTTGGTTTTACTGTATCTGCAACTGCGATTATTCCCTTAAACTGTCCATCAATTGCTATATACATTGGAGTCTTCCCTTCTAGCGCTAACCTATCTGATTCTTTTCCTAAATCTTCTATATTAATATTTTTTTCTACCATTAACTTTTTATTACCTAAAAAGATATTCTTCTCTTCAATTTTAACTTCTATTCCATATCCCGGTATAGCATTAAAGTTCTGTATTTCTTTTAGAACTAATCCCCGTTCATTAGCCTCTTTAACAATAGCTTCTCCTAGAGGATGTTCTGAAGCCTTTTCTGCACTAGCAGCTAAGACAAGAAGATCATTTTTATCATCGCCTAAAATATCTGTAACTACTGGTTTTCCTTCTGTAATAGTTCCTGTTTTATCAAATACTACAGTATTTAATTTGTAAGTTGTTTCTAATGCCTCTCCACCTTTTATTAATACCCCATTTTCAGCCCCTTTACCCGTTCCAACCATTATTGCTGTTGGAGTTGCCAATCCTAAAGCACACGGACACGCTATTACAAGAACTGAAATGAAAATTGTTAATGCAAAGTCAAAATCTTCTCCTGAGATAAACCATCCTATAGATGCAATAAAGGCTAAAGCTATCACTACTGGAACAAAATAAGATGAAATTACATCTGCAAGTTTTGCGATTGGAGCCTTTGACCCTTGAGCATCTTCAACTAATTTAATTATTTGGGCTATTGCTGTATCCTTGCCTACCTTTGTGGCTTTATATTTTATAAAACCAGTTTTGTTTATACTTGCTCCAATTACTAAGCTTCCCTTAGATTTTTCAACTGGAATACTTTCCCCTGTAAGCATGGATTCATCTATAGAAGTGTTTCCTTCTATAACTTCTCCATCAACAGGCAATTTTTCTCCCGGCTTAACTAATACAATATCTGAAACAACAACATTCTCTACCTTAATCTCAAGAGGCTTCCCATTTCTTTCAATGGTAGCAGTTTTTGGAGTCAATCCCATTAAAGCCTTAATAGCTTGCGATGTTTTCCCCTTTGAAACAGCTTCTAAATATTTACCCATGGTTATTAATGTTAGTATTACTGCTGCTGATTCAAAATACAAATGCATAGTATATTCGGTCTCACCTTCTATAATCTTAAATACTGCAAAGACTCCATATAAAAATGCTGATAAAGTTCCTACAGCTATTAAAGAATCCATATTAGGACTTAGCTTAAATAAATTTTTTATTCCTATTTTGTAGAACTTATTTCCTGTGACCATAACTACTAAGGCTAATATTAATTGTAACAAAGCGAAATTTAATGGATTATCCATAGGTTCGATTATGCTAGGAAGTGGCATCCCAAGCATATGCCCCATGCTTATTAAAAGAAGAGGTAAAGTAAACACTAAAGAAATTATGAATCTTTTAAAAATTTTATCTGCTTCAGTAATTCCCTCACTTTCCTTCTTTACCTTTGATTCCTCTATTAATTTATATCCGGCCTTATCCACAGTAGCTATGATTTTTTCATCATTTATTATAGCTCCATCCAAAGATACGGTAAGTTTTTCTGTAGCAAAATTCACACTTGCACTTTCTATTCCTTCAAGCTTTTTAACTACTCTTTCCACTCTATTAGCACAAGCTGAACAGGTCATTCCCTCAATTACATATGTTTTTTTATCCATTCTTTCCACCTTCCTATTTAGACATTACTTTCTCTAAAATATTTATGATTTCCTCTATTTTCACCTCTGCATCTTCAGTATTAAACGCATCCTTCACGCAATGGTGTAGATGATTTTTTAATATAATTAAATTTGCTTTTTTTAGCAGAGATTGTGCTGCCATAATTTGATTCGAAATATCCACACAATATCTCTCATCCTCTATCATTTTAATAATCCCTTCAACTTGTCCTTTGGCAGTTTTCAAAGACTGTAATGCTTTTTTTCTTTCTTCTTGCATTATTTTTCTCCCCTCCCCCCCTAGGGGGTATCTCTTAACTAAATTATATTCTTTTTCTAGCTTATGTCAACTTATTAATATTTATTCTCAAAGAAAAAAAAGGCCAATGCTTTAAAGCATTAGCCTACTAACTTATCTAAAGTAGATATTTTATATCCTTTTGCTTTAATTGCCTCTATTATTGAAGGAAGAGCATCAGCTGTAACGCCTTTATCGATATTAGAATGCATTAAAATTATATCACCAGGTCTTAAATTATCTGTAACATTTTTTAAAATACTAGATACTTCCCTTTTAGACCAGTCTAATGTATCTATGGACCATAAAATAGAAACGCTATTACTCGCCTTTATTACTTTGATTACAGTTTCATTAGAAGCTCCATAGGGAGGTCTCATAGCTGTAGTTCTTTTTCCCGTAATTGCTGATATAACCTTTTCTGTTTTCTCTAGTTCGTCTTTTACTGCCTCAGGGCTTAAAAGAGTAAAATCCGGATGAGAATAACTATGATTTCCTATAAAATGTCCACCATCAAAGGTTCTCTTTACAACTTCTGGATACATTTTTACATTTTCTCCAAGAAAGAAGAAATTCCCCTTAACATTGTAAGATTCTAATATATCTAAAATTCTAGGAGTAGATTGTCCATCAGGTCCATCATCAAATGTTAAATATACTGAGTTACTTTCTGGTTGATCATTTAAGAAAACTGTATCCCTATGCTTTATTGCCTGATTCTTCATCTTTTCCCTCATGGCATTCATATCTTCTAAGGACTTTCCTATTATATTCTCAGATACGCCTACCACATCATAAACTATATATTCTTCATCCATAACTCTTCTCATCTTCTTCTCACTTAATTTCTTTAATTCTTCTTTATAATATTTAGGATATATTATATTATCAGGAAACTTTAATTTCTTTTTTCCTTTTTTAAATAAGTACTCTTTATATATACTATTATAATCAAAAGTAAATTCATCCTTTATAGAGAATTTACTATTTTTAGGCCCTATACCATATTCTATTTCCTCTTCCTTAACATAATAAAATAATCCTGAAATATTACCAGAGCCCTTAAAAAAGATAACAATATAAAATATTAATGACATAGCCCAAAAAATAGCACCCCAATTTTTTTCTATTAATCTTGCTATCAAATTAATAGCGGACATAAAAATCCATACTACTGCTATAAATTTTTCATTGCTGGAAGAATGTAAAGTATAAAAAACATTTCTATCACTATTTAATTCAACTAATAATTCCTCTAATTTGGGCCTATCATCTGTTCTTATATTATTGATAATATAAGATTTAAGTTTATCTTTATAAATAAGTTTCAATAAATAATCATCAGTTAAATATGATGCCTTTATATCCTTTAAATTAAATTCTTTTTTACTAAATTTTCTATATAAAATAAGCTTGTCCTCTATTAGTTCAATATATATTTTTCTATTATAATCATATATAACCATAAATTCTTCCTCCTGTTCTATATCTATATATTATCATATTATTCTGTTTATACTAATCCTAGTATATTTAAACATATTCTCAAAAAAAAGGCTAATGATTTAAATCACTAGCCTACTAACTTATCTAAAGTAGATATTTTATATCCCTTTGCTTGAATTGCCTCTATTATAGAAGGAAGAGCATCAGCTGTAACACCCTTGTCCCCATTAGAATGCATTAAAATTATATCACCAGGTATTAAATTATCTGTAACATTTTTTAAAAGTAAGCGGTTAATAACTCGTCACGTTGACAGTCATTAACCGCTTATTTTCAATCCTTTTTATTTAAATAGCATTCAGCAGGAAGATTACTCCATGGAAATAGTGATTTAAATAAATCTG
>NZ_PVXQ01000060.1 GCF_002995745.1 Clostridium vincentii
AATGATCCAGATTTATTTAAATCACTATTTCCATGGAGTAATCTTCCTGCTGAATGCTATTTAAATAAAAAGGATTGAAAATAAGCGGTTAATGACTGTCAACGTGACGAGTTATTAACCGCTTACGAATAAATTACGTTTTTATTCACACTATCATAATTTAGGGTTACAATATTACCTGTTTTAGCATAAGCAATATTATTTACTACTCTGACATTATTAGAATTTTGAGCAAATATTTGTCCCCAATTAAGATGTTCTGAATTGTTATTATAAGCAGTATTGTTGATTACATCTACATTATCACAACTGAAAGCATGTATTCCAGAACCACTATTTTCATATGCAATATTATTATCTACTAATGTTCTTCCTGTATATTCAATATATCTATCAGTTTTCATATTCTGAGTGCACTTAGTATCATCTATTATGATACCATTACCATCAGACCACTTACCATTAAGAACCCATTTTACATAAGGAGTATTATGATATGAAATATTGTTTCTTATAACGTTCTTATAGCTTGTATTTTCTTCATCTGTATTGTGGTTATGGAAAATTGATATACCACTGTTAGCAAACATGCCTATAGCTGTATCATGAACTACATTGCCTTCTATTGTTATATAATCTGCCTCGTCAGTATATATCCCACCACCTGGAACATCGTGAACATTATTATTTATTATCTCAACATGGTTTGGTATAATATAAGTGTTCAAACCATACTTAGTCATGTCAGAATCCGGTCTGACGGAAATGCCGTTAGTATTTAATTTCCTTGTTGTTGGTGAACTCCAATTCACCTTACCATTTGCTATTGTGGAATCATATTCACTCTCCTCATCCTTTACAGTAATATTTTTTGCATCTCCTTCTACTTCAAATCCCTCAATTCTAATATAGCTAGCTGTTATTAGAATATGATTCCATGAGTTTACCACATGTAACTTAGGATGTTGTGCTGGATATGGCTTATAGGTAATATAGCTTCCTGGTAATCCCGATCTAGAAACTATTGCAACGCCTTCAGTACCTGCCTGTGTATTCTGCACTAGCCGCATATACAGTTTTGGATATTGGGATCATTGTGTACCCCGTAAGTAAAAGCATGAAGGCCAAAAAAAATGAAAGTGTTTTTTCATACATTACAATACCCCCTTTTATATTTATAATACTATAATGTTGCGTAATACTTTTCATGAACATGTATAATCTTCATTATTTCATGTTCAATCTTGCTATTTTTACCAAAAATATAATAATAAATGGATTATTCTGATAAATTTTGATAAAAAATAGACTTCATCAAATAATCTAAATTTCTTTATTACATTACAAAATATATTATTATTTTAAACTTTTTTATATTCTATTGGTTATTAATTCAAATGAGCAGTGGGTGAATTATGAGTATAAAAATGCCAGGTAAAAAAGTTAGATACATGTTAACTCATTTACCCAGCATACATATTTATAATTTAATAATTAATTATATTATTCAAAAGGATTCTCTGTTTTATAAAGTATATCTTTTGGTTGATTAAACCCTACTTCATTAACACCTAAATATCTAAATAAATTGAAAATTGCCTTTCCATAATGTCCAAATGCAACTGCTCCATGATGTGGATATCTTTTTTCTATTAATATATGACGATAGAATCTTCCCATTTCAGGAATTGCAAAAATACCAATAGCTCCAAATGAACGTGTTGCAACTGGTAGAACTTCTCCTTGTGCCACATAAGCTGTAAGTTGTGCTTCTGCATTGCTTTGTAGACGGAAGAAGGTAATATCACCTGGAACAATATCTCCTTCAAGTGTTCCTCTAGTTATATTTGGTTCTACATTTGGTTCTAAGGCTCTTGCCATAATCATTTGGTTTTTCATAGTACACGATGTTAATTTGCATGCTGCTGTGTTACCACAGTGAAATGCCATAAATGTATCTTTTAATGTATAATCAAATTTACCTTTGATTTCGCTTTCATACATATCAGCTGGAACTGAATTATTAATATCAAGTAAAGTAACAACATCTTTGCTTATACAAGTTCCAATATATTCACTTAATGCACCATAAATATCAACTTCACATGATACGGGGATTCCCATGGCTGTTAAACGGCTATTTACATAACAAGGTACAAATCCAAATTGTGTTTGGAATGATGGCCAACATTTATTAGCAAAAACAACATATTCTCTTGAGCCTTTATGTTCTTCCATCCAATCTAATAATGTAATTTCATATTGTGCAAGTTTTGGTAAAATACCAGGCATTTTATTTCCTTCACCTAATTCTTTTTCCATACTAGCTATTACCTCTGGAATTCTTGAATCATTTGCATGTTCATTAAATGAAGCATATAAATCAAGTTCTGAGTTTTCTTCTATTTCAACACCTAAGTTATATAATTGTTTAATCGGTGCATTACAAGCTAAGAAGTCTTGTGGACGAGGTCCAAATGAAATAACTTTTAAGTTCTGTAATCCAAGTAACGCAGTAGCAACTGGTACAAATTCAGAAATCATATTTGCAACTTCTGTTGCTGTTCCAACTGGATATTCAGGAATATATGCTTTTATATTACGAAGTGCTAAATTATAGCTTGCATTAAGCATTCCACAATACGCATCTCCACGACCATTAATTAAGTTGTCTCCAGTTTCTTCTGATGCTGCAATAAACATTACAGGTCCATCAAATTTTTTAGCAAGTAAAGTTTCAGCAGTTTCAGGTCCAAAATTTCCAAGGTATACTACTAATGCATTTACATCAGCTTTTTTAAGGTCTGATAATGCTTTTTCCATATGTTTTTCATTTTCAACCGCTGTTAAACATTCATAAATATCTCCATTAGATTTCTTGTAAGCTTCTACTACAGCCTTTCTACGATTAGTTGACAATTCCATTGGAAAGCAATCTCTACTTACTGCAACTATTCCTAATTTTACTTCTGGTATATTATTCATTTTTAATTCCTCCATTATATTATGATTTTTATTTTATTGATATATTTTCTCCAACTAAGCCTATAAATGCTCCTTGATTACCTAGATCAGTATCTTTATGCCCAATTAACCATTTGTTTTTAGCAAATAACAATGCATCTTCTCCAAGTTTTTCAATATTATTTTCTAAAGATAAATTAGTATCCCTTGGTAAAACAACAACACATTTAAATCCATCTTCATTTACATTGCAAGGTGCATAGTGTAGTGTAGTTGCATACACTTCTATTATGGTACCAGCTAAAACCATAAAAGCTTCTATTTTTGAAGTATCATATGAGTAATCGTCTTCAATGTCTTGCTGACAACCTATAAGTAAAATAAGATCTGTTACTGCCACATTTATTTCGGATGAGCGGTGATATTCAACTGCATTTAGCAAATAATTATTACCATTACAATATCCTATTTGAATTGGTAGCTCACCAAATTCTCTTTTTCTTAAATCCTGAGCAATTTTTAAATCTTCAAGCTCTTTTATAGACGGTTCATATATTATGCCCCTTGGTAATATTGTGCTTTTCATCTTTTCAATTAGCTCAGAACAATCGTATTTTTTTAATACTTGTCCATATTTTTTGAACTCTTTATCAGTAACACTTTTAATAACCATATTAATCATCCCTTCTTCTATATTTTTAATTTCGCGATATGTTTTTATTTAATTAGTACATTAATTGCTTTATTTACAACATTTTCTACAGTAAATCCAAATTGCTTAAATAAAGTGTCTGCATTTCCTGATGCTCCAAAGGTATCTAATGATATAACATCTCCATCAAGACCTACATATTTGTGCCATCCAAATGATGTTAATGCTTCAACAGCAACTCTAGCTCTTACTTTATTTGGCATAACAGATTCTTTATAAGCTTCATCTTGAGTATCAAATAACTCGAATGATGGCATACTTATAACTCTTGCATCTATTCCCTTAGCTTCTAATTCAGATGCTGCTTTAAATATTAATTCTACTTCTGACCCTGATGCCATTAAAAGTATATCTGGAATGTCTTTCTTAGAATCTTTAAGGATATATCCACCCTTTAATGCTCTCGTAGGGTCTCCATCATATAGTGGTAACTTTTGTCTTGTTAAAACTAATGATGTTGGTGTAGCTCCATTAGTTACAGCATAATACCAAGCTGCTGCTGTTTCTTTTGAGTCAGCTGGTCTAAATACTGTCATATTTGGCATACTTCTAAGTGCTGCCAACTGTTCTATAGGTTGATGAGTTGGTCCATCTTCTCCGACACCGATGCTATCATGAGTTAAAACATAGGCTACTGGTAGATTCATTATTGCGGATAATCTCATAGCACCCTTCATGTAGTCACTAAATACAAAGAAAGTTGAGCAGAATACTTTAAGTCCGCCATGAGCATACATACCATTAACGATAGCTGCCATAGCATTTTCCCGAACTCCAAAGTGAAGGTTTTGTCCGCTTCTATCTTCGTCTGAGAAATCTCCTTTACCAGCCATATAAGTTTTATTTGAAGGAGCAAGATCAGCTGATCCTCCTATTAAATTAGGAATTAACTTAGCTAATCTATTTATCATTATTCCTGAAGATTCTCTTGTAGCCATTTCTTTATCAAAGCTCCATAATTCTTCATTGTTTAATAATGTTTTTTTATCAATTTCGCCACTTAACCATTTAGTATATTCTGCAGCTAGTTCTGGATAAGCTTTTTTATATTCTTTAAATAGTTTATTCCAAGCTTCTTCCTTTGAAACACCCTTTTTTATATGCTCATTCATATTTGTATATACTTCATCTGGCACATAAAATGCAGGTTCTATTTTCCAACCAAAGTTTTTTTTCATTTCTAATATATTTTCAACACCTAAAGGCTCTCCATGAGCTGAAGCTTTTCCTTGTTTTGCTGCACATCCAAAACCAATTTGATTTTTAACTATTATGATTGATGGTTTTGAAGTTTCTGATTTAGCTTCCTCTATTGCATTTTCTATTGCATCAATATCATTTCCATCTGCAATTTTCAATACTTGCCATCCATAAGCTTCATATCTCATAGCAACATCTTCTCTAAATGCTATCTCTGTGCTTCCTTCAATTGAAATATTATTTGAATCATATAATACGATCACTTTTCCAAGACCTAAAGTTCCGGCAAGGGATGATGCTTCTCCTGAAATTCCTTCCATAAGACAACCATCTCCACATATTGCATATGAATAATGATCAACTACACTATAGTTTGGCTTATTAAATTTTTCTGCAAGATGAGCTTCTGCCATAGCCATACCTACCGCATTACATATTCCTTGTCCAAGCTATCCTGTTGTAACTTCAACCCCTTTAGTATGAGCATATTCAGGATGTCCTGGTGTTAAACTACCTACTTGTCTGAATTGTTTAATATCGGAAACTTTTAATCCATATCCAAATAAATGTAATAATGAATATTCAAGCATTGAACCATGCCCTGCTGATAATACAAATCTGTCTCTATTATCCCAAGTCGGATTTTTCCCATTATGGTTCATCTTTATCCATAGTGTAAATGCCATACTAGCTGCTCCAAGTGGTAATCCTGGATGACCAGAATTTGCCTTTTGAATAGCATCTGCTGAAAGCACTCTTATTGCATTAATCGATAGTTTATCTAATTCTCTACTCATATTGTTCCTCACTTTACTAATTAATTTTATTATATTTTCACTGTACAACTTTATAGTGTCTAATTGTTATTTCCCAAATGCTGCTGCCCAATCTGCTTTAAACTTCTCTAGCCCTTGATCTGTTAATGGATGTTTTATCATTTGCAAAACTAAGCTATAAGGTATTGTTGCGATGTCTGCTCCAGCCTGCGCTGCTTGAATAACATGAATTGGATTTCTTACGCTAGCTGCTATTATTTCTGTTTGTATTCCATGAATTTCAAATATATCTGCAATATTTCTAACTAGTTCCATTCCATCCATTGAAATATCATCTATTCTTCCTAAGAATGGACTTACATATGTTGCTCCTGCATTAGCTGCGAGTAGTGCTTGTGTTGCTGAGAAAATTAAAGTTACATTTGTTTTAATCCCTTCGCTAGCTAAAATTTTAGTTACCTTAAGCCCTTGTGCTGTCATTGGAATCTTTACAATCATATTCTTATGAATTGCTGCGATTTTCCTTCCCTCTTTAATCATCCCTTGCGCATCTTCACTTATAACTTCTCCGCTTATTGGCCCGTCAACTATTTCTGTTATTTCCTTTATAACTTCATTAAAATCTCTACCTTCTTTAGCAATTAAAGATGGATTTGTAGTAACACCACTTATTACTCCCATTTCATTTGCTTCTTTTATATCCTCGATTTTTGCTGTATCTAAAAAAAATCTCATTTTATTAACATCTCCTATTTTATATTTTTGATTATATTATTATTTAAAAATTTAAAAACATATATAATGTCTTTTTAAATATTGTTTAATAAGTTGCCAAATAAATAGAGTAGCTTTTACTACTCTACTATTTAATTTCCAAGAATTCTTCTATAGGCATCATTGCTGCGCCCAACAAATAAGATTCTTTAAAACTCGCAACATTAATTGCGCAACTATTTTCATCGGTAAATAAATTATCCTTATAAATATATTTTATTAACATATCTATTTTATCTTTTAATAAATTATTTATATCTCCACCCAACATTATAGTGTTTGGGTCTAATATCATAATCAAATTTGATATACCAAGACCTAATATCTTTAAATATTTATTTAATGTCTTTTCTGCTATTTCATCCTTTTGAATATACTTTTCTTCAAATTCATCTATATCCGAGACCTTGCAACATGATACTTCATTATAATTTTCTATTAAAGAATTCATAGAGGTATATGCCTCTAAGCACCCTCTAGCACCACATTTGCATTTTTTTCCATTAATAGTTATTTTTATATGGCCCATTTCGCCTGAAGAATTATTATCACCCCTATATATTTTGCCATTTATTATAATCCCAAGACCTAACCCATCTGTTATAGATATATATAATAAATTCTTCAACTCATCTTTTCTATTTAAAAATTCATAATAAGCTGATAAATTGGCTTCATTATCTACATATATGGGTACATTCAGATATTCAAATTTTTCTTTTAAACCAAAATCTTTTATGCCTAGAAGGTAGCAATATTTTACTCTACCCGTCTTAAAATCTACAGTTCCTTGAAGTGAAATTCCAAGTCCTAATAAATTTTCAGAAGTTAGATTATACTTGTTAATTATCATCTCTATATTTTCACTAAGAAGAACTATTATATTTTCTATTCCATCATTTTTATGCCTAATCCTTATATTTTCAATAATATTTTTCTTTAAGTTAACTAGTGATATCTTTATGTGCTTCGGTGTTAATGCTACTCCAATGGAATATCTACAGTTCTCATTTAGTTTAATTGCAATAGCTTTTCGTCCACCAGTAGATTCTAATGAACCTACGTCTTCTACAATACCATCATTTTTTAATTCAGTAATATTAGTAGAAACCGTTGTAATGCTTATATCTAACTTTCTAGATATATCCAATTTAGTAATTTCATTTTTCTCTAATAATAGTTTTATTATCTTTTTCCTATTCGTTTCCTTTATTCTACTATGATTCATCTCCATAAAATTCGAAAATACCCCTCTCGCCTACTATTATAGACAATAATAGCTTTTCTTAAATAATATCACTATTACTATTTTTATTAAATGTTTTTTATTTTAGGATAAGCTGAGTTGTATACCTTATATACTTTAGAATACACTTCTTTTAGATCAGTATTTTGACTGACCTTTGCATTTCCTTTTATAATTTTACTGCAAGCGGACTCTACTGAATCATATATTCCAACTCCAACGCCTGCAAGTATTGCCACACCAAGGGCCGGTCCTTCTGATGCTTTAACTGTGGTTAATGGATATTGGAAAACATCCGCTAATATTTGTTTCCATATATTGCTTTCCGCACCACCACCACTTACTCTTATCTCATCAATACTTACATTCATATCTTTAATAAGGTCAAGACAATTCTTTAAACTAAAACTTACACCTTCTAATATACTACGTACAAAGTCATCATGATTATTTATAAGTGATATCCCTAAGAATGCCCCTTTTACATTTGGATCTATATGAGGTGTTCTTTCTCCCATAAGATATGGCAAATATATTATTCCATTAGATCCTGGCTTTGATTTTGATGCTTTTTTATTTAATATATCATATATATCAATTCCTAAATTCTCGCTTTCTTCAATTTCTTTAGCACAAAAAGTTTTTTTAAACCAATTTAATGATAATCCTGCACCTTGAGTAACACCCATTATATTCCATTTATTAGGAACAGCATGACATAAAGTATGAACTCTTCCTTCTTTATCAAATCTAGGTGTGTCCGTTACTGCAAATATAACCCCTGATGTGCCTATTACTGTTGATATTATTCCTTCACTTACTATTCCATTTCCTATCGCTCCAGCTGCTTGATCTCCTGCGCCTCCAACAACAGGTGTATTTACATCTAATCCTGTTAATTCAGAGGCTTTTTCTGTAATACGTCCACTAATAACAATTGATTCATAAACATCTGGTAATATAGTTTTATCTATATTTAACTCATTTAGTACTTCATCACTCCAATTTCTAGTATTTATATCTAACATTTGCATACCACTAGCATCTGAAACTTCTGTTGCAAATACATTTGTTAATTTAAGTCTTATATAATCCTTTGGAAGAAGTACTTTATATATTTTCTTATAATTATCTGGTTCATTATTTCTAACCCACAATAATTTTGAAAGTGTAAATCCAGTTAAAGCAGGGTTTCCTGTTATTTTAATAAGTCTTTTTTTCCCTATAACCTTAGTCATGTACTCACATTCTTTTTCCGTTCTTTGGTCACACCATATTATAGAATTTCTAATTATATTATATTTTTTATCCACTAAAACAAGGCCGTGCATTTGACCACTTAATCCAACGCCTTTAATGTCAGAAACTTGTACATTACTTTTTTCAATAACTTCCTTTATTCCTCTAACGCATGCTTGCCACCAATCCTCGGGGTTTTGTTCTGCCCATCCTGCTTGCGGTTGAAATAAATCATATCCATAGTTTGCAGTTTTTATTGTTTTTCCTTCTTCATCAAATAAAACTGTCTTAGTTCCTGATGTCCCAATATCCAACCCTAATAAGTATCTCATAATAAGCCTCCTATTTTTAAATATATACTTTTTATTTAATATTTAAATTAACTTTTTAAATGTATTTTAATAAGTTTATTGTAATTCTATTTTTTTTCTTAGTCAATATATCTAAGTAAACTTTTCATAATTATTTATATTCTTAATTTGCTTAATAATTAAACAAAATTTTATACTTTCTTAAAAAAAGAGAGCTAAATGATTTTTTTATTACATTCAAAATGTATATTCATATTTTAAGCGTTGTTCTTATAGTCTTTTGGTGACACGCCAACAAGCTTTTTGAATCTTTTTGAAAAATAAAATTCATCAAACATTCCAACTTTTTCTGAAATCTCATTTAACTTAAGATCACCTTCCCTTATGAGTTTCTTTGCTTCCTCCATCCTAATCCTATCTCGATACTGTAGTGGAGAGAAATCCGTAATTTTCTTAAAAACATGAGACAAATAGCCAGTTGAAATTTCACAGTGCTCACATATATCTTCAAGTAAAATCTTCTTGGAGTAATTTGTTTTTATATATTTTATAGCTGTTCTAGTAAGCTCAGTTCTACGGTCTGGTTGCTCCTTTGTTTCCTCACAAGTATTAAGCTTCCGTCTAATAATCCATATCATTTCTAGAAGTTTTGCCTCAATAATCTGCTTTGCTCCAGGTTGTTTGCCTATACCCTCTCTATACACACTTTTTATCATTTCTCTGAAATCGTTGTCAATTCTCCTAACTATTTGATTTTCAGGATCCCCTGGAAATGGCATAAGAAAAAACGGTCTCCCCCTTAAATCAAAATACCCAAATTTGATGTAATAGAAATCCACCCCAGATGTTAAGCTGTCCTCTTTATGTGTTTGTCCGGGTTGTATATAGTAAAAATCACCTTCCGAAGCTTGCATACAAACATCGTTACACCAATATTTCATTGTTCCTTTTTCAATATAAATCCATTCATAGCTTTCATGTTCATGTTCCCAGCAATCCCAATGTTCTTTTGTTTCTATCCTTCCCACATGGATAAATTGGGGAATCGCATAATATTTCAGTATATCTTCCTCAACGTTATATCGAAGACCTATTTTATTTTCATATATATCCATAAATACCCACCTTTTTAATTTTATAAAATTATTGTTCTACAACCGCAGAAGTCAATTACTATTCTCCCTACAAAAAGTAACCCTCCCAACATGTATACCAGCGTGGAAGCTTAAATTTATTTATATATTCTAAACTCACTTAACTTTCACTTTAAATTTCTTAAAAAATAAGAAAACATTTTTTGGCTGAATTAAAAAATTTTAAATTTGTATCTTTACTTTTTATAGTAATCGGTTACTATAAAACTTTAAAGTGCGAAATGTATTTCCTTGCGCACTTACTATTGGAACATACGCTTTGATAACTAAACTATATGATTCAAAAAGGAGTTGTTATTTATGTCAATTATACTCTAACTGCATTTGACCACTTAATCCAACACCTTTAGTATCAGAAGCTTGTATATTACTTTTTTCAATAACTTCCTTTATTCCTTTAACGCATGCTTGCCACCACGCCTCTAGGTTTTGTTCTGCCCATTCTGCTTGCGGTTGAAATAAATCATATCTATAGGTTGCAGTTTTTATTATTTTTCCTTCTTCATCAAATAAAACTGTCTTAGTTCTTCATGTTCCAATATCCAATCCTAATAAGGATCTCATAGTAACCCTCCTATTTTTAGATATATATTTAAGTTTTAAATTAACTTTTTAAATGTATTTTAATAAGTTGATTATACTTCTATTTTTTTTTTTAGTCAATATATCTAAGTAAACTTTTTCATAATTATTTATATTCAAATTTGCTTAATTTACTTAATAATTAAACAAAATTTTCTATTTTTTTAAAAAAAGAGAGCTAAATGATTTTTTCATTTAAACTCTCTTTCTATGTACTATACTTTGTTATATCTGCTACTTTTGATACTGCCTTTGTAGTTAAATCATTTGATAATTTTTTTATCGCAATCAAAATGTATATTCATATTTTAAGTCTTGTTCTTATAGTCTTTTGGCTACACGTCAACAAGCTTTTTGAATCTTTTTAAAAAATGAAATTCATCAAACATTCCAACTTTTTCTGAAATCTCATTTAACTTAAAATCGCCTTCCGAAGCTTGCATACAAATACCGTTACACCAATATTTCATTGTTCCTTTTTCAATATAAATCCATTCATAGCTTTCATGTTCATGTTCCCAGCATGTATACCAGCATCAAATCTTAAATTTATTTATATATTCTAAACTAACTTAACTTTCACTTTAAATTTCTTGAAAATTAAGAAAATATTTTTTGTGGATGAATTAAAAAATTTTCAAATTTATATCTTTACTTTTTCATAGTAAGCGATTACTCTAATACTATAAAGTGTGCAATGTATTTCCTTGTGCACTTACTATTGGAACATACGCTTTGATAACTAAACGATATGATTCAAAAAGGAGTTGTTATTTATGTCAATTAGGGTTTGTGGTGGTGCTGGATATATAGGTTCTCATTCAGTTCATAAGCTTATAGAACAAGGTAAAGATGTAGTATAGTAGATAATTTACAAAGCAGTCACATTGGAGCTGTTAATAAAAAAGCAAAGTTTTATAAAGGTGATATTAAGGTTGTCTTAGGTGAAAGAAGAGCCGCAAACCCTGCACAATTAATTGCTTCAAGTGAAAAGGCAAGAAATGTTTTAGGATGGATTCCAAAATATACAAATGTTAAAGACATTATTAAGGATGCTTGGACTTGGCACGAAACTCATCCATATGGCTTTGAATAGTAGACTTATAATATGATTAATCATGAAATAAATAGGCTTATAAATTTTATTCTTCAACAAGTTCTTATAAATGTAGCAGGAAAATAATCTTATCGAATAGCTTAATTAAAATAGATACTGTACATTTTATATCTTATACTAAAGGAGGCATTGTAATGGCTATTATAAGAAAAGACTTTGGAAAAACAAAAGATAACATTGATGTAAATATCTTTTCTCTTACAAATGATAATGGTATGAAAGTACAAATCGTTACATATGGAGCTGCAGTGGTTTCTATAATTGTTCCTGATAAAAATGGTAACTTTGATGATGTTGTATTAGGGTATGACCATATTGCTCTCTATGAAAAGGGGACTAAATATTTTGGTGCTTCAATAGGTCGTTGTGCCAATAGAATCAAGGATGGGAAATTCAAAATTAAATATAACGAATATTCATTAGCTCAAAATGATGGTAATAACCACCTACATGGTGGTATTAAAGGTTTTGATAAAGTTGTTTGGGATGCCAAAATACTTGATAATGAAAATAATGTATTAGAGCTTTCTTATTTTAGTAAAGATGGTGAAGAATCATATCCTGGTAATCTTACTGTCAACGTTACCTATACTCTTCTAGAAGATAATTCTTTAAAATTAGAATATAAAGCAGTAAGTGATACGGCTACTATTGTTAATCTTACTAACCATTCTTACTTTAATTTAAGTGGACATGGATCTGGAAATATTTTAAACCACAAACTAATGATTAACTCAGATAAGTTTACTTTAAATGATAAATATTCTATCCCTACTGGAGAAGTTAGAGTAGTAACTGAAACTCCAATGGACTTCAAAACATTAAAGCCCATTGGAAAGGAAATCAATGTTGATTATGAGCAACTTCACTTTGGCTTAGGATATGATCATAATTGGATGTTAAAGTCTAATGGAAATATTCATGAAATAGCTGCTAAATTAGTTGATGAAACTACAGGTAGAGTTATGGACGTCTATACTACAAAACCAGCACTACAATTTTATAGTGCTAATTTCCTGGATGGATATGATATTGGAAAAGGTGGTATTTCCTATGAAAAGAGAGGTGCACTTTGTCTTGAAACTCAATATGTTCCTAATGCTATAAATAATAATAAATTTACTTCTCCACTACTAGAATCTAGTGAAGAATATAATAGTACTACAATATATAAATTTTCAATTTTATAGAATTATTAAAATTGGAATGCAAATTTTAATAGTGTGAGGTTTACCGTTTCTAACTTTGATTTTTAGGGTCACCTCGACTTGCAAGGTAAAAAACCGAGTTTCTTTTTAAATCAAAGTACTTAAAGAAGCCATTCTTTTGTGATACACTATTTTCGCTAAAAAACAAATAACTCACATAAGAAGATTGAGTCAAGTAAAAGTGGGCAACTATTTTATTATCCATTATTTTACAGTATATATTTATAACTTCCCTTAAGCATTTTTACTCTTAATTGTAACTAATATCTCCAAATCCTTTTAATCCACA
>NZ_PVXQ01000061.1 GCF_002995745.1 Clostridium vincentii
GTGGATTAAAAGGATTTGGAGATATTAGTTACAATTAAGAGTAAAAATGCTTAAGGGAAGTTATAAATATATACTGTAAAATAATGGATAATAAAATAGTTGCCCACTTTTACTTGACTCAATCAATTCTAGCCATTCCTACCCAATATGAAATAGATAATGCTATTATTATATTTGTAACTCCACTTCCACCAGATTTGTTGGTAAAGAAAGCCATAAGCAATATTACATATATTATAGTAGGAATAGAATAAAGAACATCTACTATTCTCATCATTATATTATCTATTTTCCCACCAAAAAAGCCTGCTATTCCGCCATACAACACCCCGATTACAAGGTTTATGATAGCTGCTGCTATACCTATTATCAGAGAGTATCTAGCTCCATACATTACTCTAACTAATAAATCTCTTCCTAATGCATCTGTTCCAAATAAAAATTGTGAATTTGGTTTTATATTTGTGTTAGCTAGATTAGTTTCCTCATATCCATAGGGTGAAATTAAAGGAATAACTATTGCTAAAACAATGGCCAAAATTACTACAATTAAAGATATTAATGCTACCTTATTACTCTTAAGTCTTGTCCATGCCTCACTCCAATATCCAACACTTGGTCTTACAACTTGTTCAAACTTCTTATCTTCTGCCTTTAAAGGAGTAAATAAGTTCTTATCTAAGTCTATATATTTTTCCACTCTTTTCTCCTCCTTTAAATTTCTACATTATCTAGTTTTATCCTTGGATCAACTATTACATACATAATATCTACAATAATATTAGATACTACTATTAATGTACTATAGAATACCAAAACTCCAAGTAAAGCTGAATAATCTCGGTTGGTTACTGTTGATACAAACTCATTACCTAGTCCTGGTATAGCAAAAATACTCTCTACTATAAAACTACCAGTTAAAATACTAGCAATTAAAGGTCCTAAATATGTTATTACTGGTATTAATGAATTTCTTAACGCATGTTTTAAAATTACAGTCCTGCTATTTAGTCCTTTAGCTTTTGCTGTTCTAATATAATCTGATTTTAAAACATCCATTAGCTTACTTCTTGTAAGCCTAGTAATAAAAGCAGTTGAGCTTGCTGAAAGAGCTATAACTGGCATTATTAAATGCTTCCAGCTACCAAATCCCGTGGTTGGTAGTATACCTAATTTACTGGCAAATATATATATTAGTACTGCGCTTAATACAAAGCTTGGAATTGTTGTTCCCAAGGTTGCCATAAGCATAGATACTCTATCTGGCCATTTACCAGACTTGAGTGCCGAAACTACTCCGAGTCCTACTCCGAGCACTAAAGAAACTAATACTGCAGCTCCACCTAATATAGCCGATTTAGGAAATGAATACTTAATAGTATCCGTAACTTCTCTTCCTCTAAATTTCATTGATTCTCCTAGATCTCCCTTTAGAAGATTTTTCATATACATAACATATTGTTCTCCTAAAGGCTTATCAATTCCATATTTAGCCTCCAAATTAGCTTTTATTTCCGGCGTCATTTTATCTCCCTCGAAAGGACCTCCAGGCATTAACCTTACAAGAAAAAACGTTATAGTAACAACAGCCCATATTGTTATAATTCCTGCAAAAAGTCTTTTTAAAATATAACTTCCCAATTTCATCTCTCCTTTGTTCAATAATATAATATCTATCTATCCTATAATTATATATGGTTATACTCCTTTGTCAAATTAACTCGTATTTTGTTTAAGTCAAGCGAATTTGTCAAATCATCTCGTATTTTGGGTTGAGTCAAGTAAAAGGGATATCTGATTTTTAAAATTCAACTATTTCCCACGTATAGAACAGTTAAAAAAACAATATGCTAACTATATAGCAATTTTATATATAGAGGTGAACTTATTATGTGGTTTAAAAAAAGCCCCCAAGATGTAATAACAGAATTAATTGTTAACCCCTTAGAAGGGTTAACTACTGAAGAAGCAAATATTCGATTAGCTAGAGATGGAGAGAATAGGCTTGCTGGTAAAAAGAAAAAATCTCTAGCAGTGTTATTTTTTTCCCAAATAAATGATGCAATGATATATATCCTTATAGCTGCAGCTATAATTTCAGGTGTTATGGGAGAAATAAGTGATTCAATTGTAATTTTGATAGTTATACTTATCAATGCATTAATTGGATTAATTCAGGAATCTAAGGCAGAAAAAGCTCTTGAAGCTTTAAAACATCTTAGTACTCCTAAAGCATTGGTAAAAAGGGATGGTGTTATTACTGAAATTCCGTCTGAGCAGGTTGTTGTTGGAGATATTGCAATAATCGATGCTGGAAGATATATTCCTGCGGATTTAAGACTTATTGAAAGTGCTAACCTAAAAATTGAAGAGTCTGCTTTTACTGGTGAATCCCTTCCTGCAGAAAAGGATGCAAATTTAATTATTAATGAAGAAAAACCTCAAATTGGAGATTTGCGTAACATGGCATTTATGTCTACCCTATCTACCTATGGCCGAGGTACCGGAGTTGTTATTGCCACAGGTATGAATACTGAAATTGGTAAAATAGCTAAAATGCTAGATGAGGAGGGAGATGAGTCTACTCCACTTCAAAAGAAATTATCAGGGCTTGGTAAAAATCTAGGTTTTGCAGCTGTTATCATATGTACACTTATTTTTATAATAGGCATGTTTCAAGGACGCGATTGGCTGGAGTTATTATTAACTTCAATAAGTTTAGCAGTTGCAGCTATCCCTGAAGGGTTACCTGCCATAGTTGCTATAGTACTTGCCCTTGGTGTTCAAAGAATGATAAAACATAATGCTATAGTTAAAAAACTTCCTGCTGTTGAAACCTTAGGATCTGTTAGCATAATATGTTCCGATAAGACAGGAACATTAACTATAAATAGAATGACTGTGAAAAAATTCTTTGTAAATAACAAACTTAATGACTTAGATAATATTGATATAATTAATAATGAAAGTAAAATTCTTGTAGAAGGTATGATACTCTGTAGTGATGCTACTTCAACCGGAACATCTAAAACTGGTGACCCTACAGAAATAGCTCTACTGGATGTTGGTATTAAACTCAATATTTTAAAGGATTCTCTTAACGAGGAACATAATAGAGTTAATGAAGTTCCCTTTGATTCTGATAGAAAACTTATGACAACTGTTAATTCCTATGGTAATAGATATAATGTATTTACTAAAGGTGCCATAGATTCTTTGTTTACTATTTGTAATAGTATTTTAATAGATGGCATCATTGAGCCCTTAACAGAGGATGTGAAAACTTCTCTATTAAATTCAGCAAATTCTATGAGTAATGATGCACTACGTGTTTTAGCTTTAGCATATAAGGAAATTAAAGATGAAAATATTGCTATTGATCAGCTTGAGCATGGATTAATTTTTGTAGGATTAATGGGAATGATTGACCCACCTCGTCAAGAAGTAAAACCGTCTATTGATCTTTGTTTAAAAGCGGGTATTATTCCAGTTATGATAACTGGAGATCATAAGAATACAGCCTTTGCAATAGGTAAAGAACTAGGAATTGCAGATAATATATCTCAGTGTATGTCTGGATCAGAAATTGATGGTTATGAAGAAAAAGAATTTAATAAGATTGTAAATAACTATAAAATTTTTGCTAGAGTTTCTCCTGAGCACAAGGTGAAAATTGTTAAAGCCTTTAAATCTCATGGAAATATAGTTTCTATGACTGGTGATGGTGTAAATGATGCTCCATCTTTAAAGGTCTCTGATATTGGAGTTGCTATGGGAATTACAGGTACTGATGTGGCTAAAGGAGCTGCTGATATTATCTTAACTGATGATAATTTCACCACCATTGTTAATGCTATTGAGGAAGGACGAAATATTTATAACAACATCAAAAAATCAATAATATTTTTACTTTCTTGTAACCTAGGAGAAATATTAGCTCTATTCATAGCTATTTTATTAAATTGGGCAACTCCCCTGTTACCTATTCATATTCTATGGGTAAACTTAATTACAGATACCTTCCCAGCATTATCACTAGGTGTTGATCCAAGAGATGAATCAGTTATGGAGGAGCCTCCTAGAAATCCAAAGGAAACATTATTTTCTAGATCTATGGGTTTATACCTTATAGTTAATGGAACTCTAATTGGTGTCCTTACTCTTTTTGCCTTTAAATATGGTCAATATGTATACCCTGATTCTTTACGACATGCACAAACCATGGCTTTTGTTGTATTAAGTGTTTCACAACTTTTCTTTTCACTAAATATGAGAAGCACTAAAAAGTCTATATTTACCCTTGGGCTATTCACAAATAAATATTTAACTGCTTCAGTTGTTTTTGGTATAGCTATACAGCTTGTTATAATCTCAGTTCCATTTCTAGCAAATCTATTTAAAGTATACCCTTTAAGCCTTAGCGATTGGGGTTTTGTTATGATGTTTGCTATAGTTCCATTAGTAGTAAATGAGTTGCTAAAACTAGTTATAAGACATAAACAATAAATAATTAAAAGGCTGTGGGTAAACCCACAGCCTTTTTTCTTGAAGTCTTATAGAAGAACTTCCATCATTAACTCATTAGTTCTCTTAATAAATACATCAAGTTCCTCAGCATTTAATGCTTTATTACCAATTAAAGCTAAATCGACAACTTGATTACAAATTAATTGAACTTTTTCTTTATTTGCTTTATCACTACTTAATTCCATAAGTTTCTTAATTATAGGATTTTTATCATTTATAACAAGGCTTCTCTCTTCTGGGAAAGCCATACCCATCCCGCCTCCAAATTGAGCTTGCATTTCTGCCATTCTCCTTGATTCTTCAGAAACTAAAATAACAACTGAAGTCTTTTCATTTTTAAGGCTTTCAACTGAATAATTCTTCATCTTATCACCAATTACCTCTTTAAAGACTTGAATTATCTTATCCTTTTCTGTGTTATCTTCTTCTTTAACATCTTTATCCTTAAGCACATCAGCTATACCTGAATCTGCTCTGGTAAATTTCACTCCATTATCCTTATATTCTAAGAAGGAAATAAAATTATTATCAATAGGAGTATTTAGAATAATAGCATCGAGTTCATATTCCTTAAATAATTTAATGTACTGAGCCTGTTTTTCAAGGTCAGACACATAGAATACCTTATTTTCATGTTTTTCCTTTGCCTTTTCTAGATATTCCTTTAAAGTTACATTCTCTTCATTAATAGTTTTAAAGATTATAGACTCCTTAATTTTATCATAGAAGTTCTCATCCTTTAAGCAGCCATACTTAATGAATATTTGAATATCATCCCAAAATTCATTATATTTTTCTCTATCTAGATTAAATATTGAATTTAGCTTATCTGAAACCTTCTTAACAATATGTTTAGAAATTCTTGAAACATCCTTATCATTTTGAAGGAAACTTCTTGAAACATTTAGAGGAAGATCTGGACAATCGATAACTCCCTTTAATAGAAGTAAGAATTCAGGAATAACCTCTTTAATATTATTAGCTACAAAAACTTGATTATTAAATAGTTTAACCTCTCCCTCAACTAATTGAAATTCATCTTTAAGCTTAGGAAAGTAAAGTATACCCTTCAAATTAAAAGGATAATCTACATTTAAGTGTATCCAAAATAATGGATCTTGATAATCATTGAACACTTTTTTATAAAATGCCTTATACTCTTCATCAGTACATTCACTTGGCTTCTTTTGCCATAATGGATTTGTATCATTAATAGCTTCTGGAGCCTTTTCATCTTCTTTCTTTTCAGCATTTTCATCTTCTAAGAAAATTTCAACAGGCATAAAAGCACAATACTTAGCTATAATTTCACGAACCTTATATTGATCTAAGAATTCCTTGCTATCTTCATTTATATATAATGTAATCTTTGTTCCGCTTTCAGTCTTATCTCCCGCTTCTATTTCATATTCAGTACCACCTTCGCAAATCCATCTAACTGGTTTTGATTCTTCTTTATATGAAAGGGTATCTATTTGGACTCTATCAGCACCCATGAAAGCAGAATAAAATCCTAGTCCGAAATGACCTATGATATCATTTCCTTCTCCCATTTTATCCTTATACTTTTCTACGAACTCCTCTGCCCCTGAGAAAGCAATTTGTGTTATATATTTTTCTACCTCTTCTTCAGTCATACCTATTCCGTTATCAGTAAAGCTTAGAATCCCCTTTTCCTTATTAACAGAAACAACTATCTTAAAGTTTTTTTCTTCTGCACTTGTAATTTCCCCCATAGAACTAAGTCTCTTATACTTGTTAACAGCATCGCAGCCATTACTTATTAATTCTCTAACAAATATATCCTTATCAGAATATAACCATTTTTTTATAATTGGAAAAATATTTTCTGTATGAATTGATATATTACCTTTTTTATTACTCATATTAAATCACTCCCTAATTAGTAATTTTAGTAATTTTCTTATGAAATGTCAACCTTCTTTGACTATTAGTCAAAAGATAGAAAATTATAGTTAATATAATAAAAGCATCTAAACTAAATTAGATGCTTCTATTATTATAATTTTATATTTTTCTTTTATAATAATCCTCAATTGCATTTCTTAAAGCCGAAACTCCAAGATTAGAGCAATGCTTTTTATGTTCTGGTAATCCTCCCAGAGAATCTATTATAAATTCTTCTGTAATCTCCAAGGCTTCTTCTAATGTTTTTTTCTTAACAATTTCAGTTGTTATACTACTTGTAGCAACTGATGCTGGACATCCAAAAACTAAAAAGCTAATATCTTCTATTATATTATTTTCTACTTTTATATATATATTTAAAGAATCTCCACATCCTGGATCTCCCTTGGTTCCTACTCCATTTGGATTATTTATTACTCCCATATTTCTTGGGCACATAAAATGATCTATAACAACATCTGAATATTCTTCTATATTCATGCATTTCACTTCCTGTATTTCAATTATAAAGTATTAATATTTCTGTTATTACCTTTACACCAATTTTTACAAAACTGTTCTTTTTTACTACACATAACTTTTCCTGAACCGCAATTAGGACATGCTATTCTATCTTGTTCATAATTTATTTCATAAACAGTTCCACATTTTATACATTTAAACTTACAAAGCTTTGTAGTATAATTACCACCACTTATTTTTATTGCTTTACCCTCTGTTAACGCAGTAGCTATTTTTTTTCTTGCACTATCTATTATATTTTGAAATGTCGGTCTTGATATTTGCATCTTTTCAGCACATTCTTCTTGCTTTAAATCTTCAATATCTTTTAATCTCATTGCTTCAAGTTCTTCTACCTTTAAAATTATTTCTTCAATTTCACATTTTGGCTTTCCCCATGGTATAAAATAATTGTCCTCTGGGAAAAACTCTACTCTTCTGAATTTTATAGGTCTTGCCATTTGTATCCTCCTTGCATTCACTGCATAATTCTATTAATTAATATCTACATAACTTCTTCTTTAATGTACTTAATTTTTAGATTCATATTCCCTAAATGTATTATACTATTATATTTAGAACATTTGAACTGAATATGCAAGGATTCTTAACAAATAGTTTTAATTTTATATTAACTAAGGCATATCTTACTCGTTACAATGGTCTTAATGTTCATGTTCACTACATACACTACCAGTTGATTTTAATTCACCTTTTATAAATTGTTGAATAACATCATCACAAAAACCTTGTGCACCTACAACTACTTCTATTTGATTTTCTATAAATAAATTTTGAGCTGTTTCTCCCATTCCTCCTGCAATTATAACATTTGTACCTTTTTCTTTTAAGAATACAGGTAGAAATCCTGGTTTATGTCCTGGATTAGCTACAAATTCCTTTTTTAAAGATTGACCTTCTTCTACTTCATAAATTGTAAACCCTTCACAGTACCCAAAATGTCCACTTATATTTTTACCTTCACTTGCAATTGCTATTCTCATTTATATTTCCTCCTCATATTTTGTTTGACTATTATTTGTATATTCTTTTAAAATACCATAAGCATACTCTATGATTTCATCACAAGTTACACCTTTTCTCTTAAGTTCAATACATTCAATAGTTCCATATTTTTCTTTAACCTTAATTATTATTTCCTTTGTAAGTGTTCTTGAATTATTCTTTTCTTCACTTGTGTTTCTTCCTTTTAATGCTCCTACTGCCATAAGTGTTCCTGTAATTGCCCCACAAGTACTTCCTACAGTCATTCCTGAACCAAAAGGACTAGCAATTGATACCGGAATATTTAAACCTGAATCCTCATTAAATGCTTTAAGCACGGATTCTGCACAATTATAACCTTCTTTATGAAATTGTATTACTCTTGTCATTTGTTTCCTCCCCCTACTACCTGCAACTCATATACTAAACAATATGTTTTTTCATATTTTCCCACATGCTTTTAATAGACTTACAAGCTTCGCTATCTTCATAATATATAATAGGCTTTAATTCATTTATAGATTTCATTACGGTATCATCATATGGAATTTTACCTACTAAAATTAATTCTTTTTCTTTAATAAATTCTTCTATTTTATCACTCATATCTTCATTTATATCAAATTTATTAATGCAAACCATAGTAAATACTCCAAAATGTTCACATAATGTTACTACTCTAATTAAATCTTCAAGTCCAGATTTTGTAGGTTCTGTAACAACTAAAACAGCATCGCATCCAGTAATAGAAGCTATAACAGCACATCCAATTCCTGGAGAACCATCACTTATAATAAACTTTTCATCATGTCTAAATTTTTTACCGTTTTTTCTTAAATACATTATTAATTTTCCTGAACCATCGCTTCCTATTTCCATTTCTGCTCTTGAAAGTATACCTTTATCTAATTGAGTAATAAATGTATCTGCTGTTTTTTCATCTACTAAGGTTATAGCTTTTTCTGGACATACTAAAGCACAAGCACCACAACCCTCACATGAAAAAGAATTAATATTGAAATTTTCTATGGCATCAAATCTACATACGGTTTCACATTTGCCACATTTAACACAAAGAGTTTCATCTATAATAGCTTTTTTACCACCTGAAAATTCGTTTTTTTCAATATCATTTCCTTGATAAAACATATAAAAATTTGGAGCATCTACATCGCAATCTATTCTAACTACATCTTGTGCAAGTTCAGCTAATGCAGTTGCAATTGTAGTTTTACCGGTTCCACCTTTTCCACTTAAAACTACTAATTCCAATTTAGCACCTCCTTAACACTCTTGGATAATTCATCAAATAAGATTTTATGTTCTAAATCATCATATAATATGTCTCCATTAGAATATAATACTGCAGTCTTCCTATTGTATGGTATTGTTCCAATTAAGTTTATCTTTTCATCTCTGCAGTATTTTTTTATTATATTATCTTTACCATCATCCTTATTTATGATTATTCCAAAAGGTATATTATACATTTTCACAAGTTCTACAGCCATTTTTAAATCATGAAGTCCAAATGCTGAAGGTTCTGTAACAAGTATTGATCCATGAGCATACTTTAAAGCCGTTACTACATTACAAGATGTACCTGGAGGACAATCAATTAAATTAATATCTTTAGATAAATTTTTAAGAAGTTCACGTATAACTGGAACTGCCATAGGTTCACCTATATTTAATATTCCTCTACTACAATTTATATCTCTTACTTTTCCAAATTCAATATTACCAAGTTCTCTTTTCTTATAAGTTAATGCATCATATTCACATACAATTTCACATGCACCACAACCATGACACAATTTTTCAAAGAGCATTATATCTCCTTTAACTTTTGCAAGTGCATTAAATTGACACACACTTACGCATTTTCCACAGGAAGTACATTTATCATCATCTATAAAAGGATATTCAACCATAACTTGTTCTGTTTTTTCTATTTTAGGTTTCAAAAATATGAATCCATTTGGTTCTTCTACATCGCAATCAATATAATTTGACTTTAATGCAAGAGCAAGATTTGTTGAAACTGTAGTTTTTCCTGTTCCACCTTTCCCACTAAGAACTGCTATATTCATAGCATCTATTCCTCCAATCTATGCATTCATCCCATGATATGCAGCACCTGAATTTTTTATTTCTTTAAGTTCATTATTATTGTATTTATCTAAAACATCTTTTATTAATATGCTATCACATTTGTATGTTTTAATTTCTGCCTTTTCGATAATTTCAAAAGCATTAGGTCCAAGATTCCCAGTAATAATAACACCTATATTTTCATCTATAAGCTGGTTAGCAGCTGCAATACCTGCACCTCCACTTGCTAATGCTCCTTTGTTTTCTAAAATTTTAACTTCTTTATTTTCTGTATCATGAATTTGAAAATATTCACATCTTCCAAATTTCATATCTAATAAACTTTCATTATTGTTTCCATTTGATGAAATTGCTATTTTCATTAATAATCATCTCCTATAAATTATTGGCATTTGATAATTATTATATTACTCCTATTATGAGTTATTGTCAAATGCCAATAATAGAAATATTTAAGCGAAATTTTCTGTTTTTTAATTTCAATTCTTAAATTTATATTTTAACCAATCATATAAATATGTTTACTCAACAACCTATTAAAATACGAAAAAACCACAACAATATATAAGTATTGTTATGGTAGAAAAGAATTACAAGGGGACTACCCCAAATCAAGTTTTGTATTATTAATATCTTCATTAAATATATCATCTATAAATTTCTCAAAGTTTTCCCTTTGAGTATGTCTATTATCTTGATATATTTCTTTTGAAGTTACTATGCTATTTAAATTACTAGCATCTAATGAATCCATTTTTTGAAATTTATCTTTTTCATACAAATCTCTTAGAGTTTCACCTATTTCTAAAAGACTTTCGTAATGCATTCCATTTGAAAAACCTCTTATTCTAGAACTATCTGTACCGTTAGCAAAAAATAAAGATTTAGCAAGCCACCCTTCATCTGCCATTCCCATTCTTGTAGAATTTGTTAAAACAAAATTTAGATACTCTGTAAATTCACTGAATAGTCCTGAGTAAGTCTTTATTCCAACAATAGGATACCATAACCCTTTAATTTTTCCACTATTGGTTCCTGATGATCTAAAAAAAGATAACGTTACTCTTTCTATTCCATAGGTATACTCAATACTTACATCTATTAGACCAATCATTCTAAAAGGTTCACTAGAATACATATTTGCTCTGAAACTTTCATTGTATATTTTTAATATTCTAATTGAACTTGGCATAATATATACCTGCCTCTCGTGTACAATCTTTTTTCCTCTTTTTGTATAAATAAACCATGCGGTCGTAGATGCAAACTTTTTAATCGCATGGTTTATTTTTAAGATCAATTCATATTTTTAATTTTTTCAAGTTGCTTTTTTATTTCCTCAATATTATGATAACTCTCTTGTATACCCATGAGTTTTTTTAGAAAATTTTTTTCTTCTAAATTTAAATCTAGTTCTTCATACCAAGGTCTTTCTACTGAGTCAGTTTCTTCATAAGATGAATAGTACAAGTGGATTAAAAAATCACCTATAAACCAATAATCCATCTCTTTTACATATCTTTTATCATCAATAATTCTAGCCAAACCAAAATCAATTAAAGCTAGCTCTTTATTTTCTTTTAGTATTACATTAGGAAGTCTAATGTCTCTATGCACTATATTATTACTATGCAATACCTCTACTATTTCTAAAAGCTGGCTGCAAATTTTGTAAATTTCGTCTTTGCTAAATTTATACTCATCTTCAGCTAATAAATCTTCAAACACTTTTCCTTCTATATATTCTAATATATAGCCTTCTCTATATTTATCTTTAAATTTCGATATAAATTTGGGGAATTTAGTGTTATCTAAAGATTGTAATATCTGCTCCTCATAAAACAATTTTTTTCTAGTTTTTTTAAGCATATCTTTTTTTAATTGTTTTAGTATACATTTTTCATGGTTGTCATTTATAGCCAAATATACAATTCCATATCGTCCTTCCCCTATTATCTTAAGAATAGAGTATCCATTTACTATTTCTTTTATTTTATAATATTTATCCATAGTACTAATCTCTATTTGTAAATTTATATAACATATGATTATCGACTATAAGATTCGCTATATGGTCTACTATATGAGTTGTTTGAATTACTATATGAATTACTTGCGTTGCTCCTAGATTTACTTGAGTTACTCTTTGATTTGCTTGCATTACTATTTGATTTATTTGAATTACTTTTTGAACTATTAGTTACTTTATAATGGTTATACCCTTTATATGACTCATCTACATAAGAATTCATACAAAACCCTCCTATTATTTTTATATTTCATAATATAAGAAAGTTATATTATAGTTTATATTATGAATTAGGCCTACATTATGTTACTCAATTTGGCTATTTCAAGGGGAATTGAGCTTAGATGTCGTGTAAAACATTTAAATTATGGTTTTTTCTATCTTTTGCACTATTTAAAACCTAAAAAAATCATTAAGATATATCTTAATGATTTGAGCTTTATTTAAAAAGTTAATTATTTTTTGATAAAGATACGTAAGCGGTTAATAACTCGTCACGTTGACAGTCATTAACCGCTTATTTTCAATCCTTTTTATTTAAATAGCATTCAGCAGGAAGATTACTCCATGGAAATAGTGATTTAAATAAATCTGAATCATTTTTGAAATCCATATTAGGAATTTTCTCAAATAGAAAAGTTAAATATTTCATTGGGTTTAAACCATTTTCTTTGGCAGTTTCTACAATACTATAGATTGTTGCGCTTGCCTTCGCACCGCGA
>NZ_PVXQ01000062.1 GCF_002995745.1 Clostridium vincentii
AATCCAACTCCATTCTTTTTATCTTAGCAATAAAATTATAATGGATAATTTATGTATTGGGGAGATGTTTTTACATCTCCTTTATTTTTTTGCTACCTTTGCCTACTAAAATTATACTCTAACTATATCATGAAAAGAATTGATAAAATATACAATTATATTATAGAAAATTCTGCGAAGCTTACCGCTAAAGATATAAAAGAAGGTGCAGGATTTAGTGCTGAAAATATTTCACAAGCACTGGATATATTGAGAAACAATGTTAGTAAGGAGCTTAATACACTTTCAAGAGAAAAAAAGATTATTAAAATAAAGGGACGCCCTGTATTATATTTAGATAAGGAAGGCTTTCAAGACCTTTTAGGATATGAGCTAGAGGATGAAAGTATTGAGATAGAAAATATAGATGAAATATTAGAGATAGGCAAAATGGATGAAAAGGAAGCTAAAAATCCCTTTACATTTCTAATTGGTTCAGATAGTGGACTTAAGAATCAAATTGAGCAAGCGAAAGCTGCAATAATGTATCCACCTAATGGACTTCATACATTAATAGTAGGTGAAACAGGCGTAGGTAAGACTCTTTTTGCAAGTATGATGTATAATTACTCTAAGTTTACCAAGGCGTTCACAGAAGATGCTCCGTTCATTGTATTTAATTGTGCTGATTATTATAATAACCCTCAATTATTAATATCTCAGATATTTGGACATGCTAAAGGGGCATTTACGGGGGCCGACACAGAAAAAGATGGACTTGTTGTAAAAGCAAATAATGGGATATTATTTCTTGATGAAATTCATAGACTTCCTCCAGAAGGGCAGGAAATGATTTTTTATTTTATTGATACAGGAACCTATAACAAACTTGGGGATACTGATAGGAAAAGGAGCGCAAAGGTCCTTATAATAGGAGCTACGACTGAAGAACCCGGGTCCTTTTTGTTGAAAACTTTTATGAGAAGAATTCCTATAACAATTAGTATTCCAAATTTAGAAGATAGACCTATAAAGGATAGATTGGATATAGTAAGGTTCTTATTATCAAAGGAAGCAAATAGAGTGAATAAATCAATAAAATTAGAATCAGATGTTGTAAAAGCTCTAATAGGCAGTGCTTCCTATGGAAATGTTGGACAAATAAAATCTAATATACAACTAGTTTGTGCTAAAGGATTTTTAAATAGCATAGATAAAAGTGACAATATAGAAATAACATTTAATTCATTGCCAACAGAAGTTAAGAATGGATTATTTAGTTTGGCTGGAAAAAGAAAAGAAGTAGAGGAATTAGATAAGTATTTAGATAAAGAACTAGTTATAATGCCTGCAGGATCAGACAAAGAACTAGCTATGATGCCCTGTGGAATAGAAGTAGATAAATACGAGCCCCCTTTTAACTTGTATAAAATTATAGAAGATAAATCAACACTGTTAAAATGTGAAGGCGTAGATGAAGATTTTATACGAGAATATATAACAACAGACATAAATATACATATAAAAAGTTTCTATACTAAATTCACCAAAAATGAATCAAGTAGAGAGAATATATTAAAGATAGTTGATGAAGATATACTGAATTTTTGTGAAGAGATAAAGAGGTTTATTGAAGAGAAGAAAAACAAGAAATTAGATGATAGATTTTTGTATGCATTAAGCCTTCATTTAAGTGCTTTTTTAAAGAGAATGGAAAAACACACAGCACTAAACTATATTGATATTGAGAATATTATTAAAAAAAATAAAGAAGATTTTGATATAGCTATGAACATAAAAGGAATTATTGAAGAAAGATATAAACTAATTGTGCCTGAAATGGAAGTAGTATATTTAACCCTCTTAATAAGTGCAATTAATGAAGAAATAGGGGCAGAACATGTAGCAATACTAGTAGCTATGCATGGGGTAAGTGTAGCTAGCGGTATGGTAAATGTAACTAAGAAATTATTAGGAGAAGGGATAGTAGACGCAATAGATATGCCCCTAGAAGTAAGTCCTAAAAAGATTCTTGATGAGATGATTATAAAAGTTCAAGAAATAGATAGAGGTAAAGGCGTATTACTTCTTGTAGATATGGGTTCTCTATCAAGTTTTGCTCCTGTGATTATAGAGAAAACAGGAATTAATATAAGGTGTATAGATATGGTATCAACTCCTTTAGTATTAGAAGCTGTGAGAAAAACAAGTAGATTAGATATGGATCTAAATACAATATATGAGACACTAAAGGATTTTAGAGGATATGCTAGATTAGAATCTTCGGTGGATATTGTTTCAAATAAACCGAGGGCAATAATAACAATATGTTCTACTGGTGAAGGTACCGCTAAAAAACTTAAAGAAATTGTAAATAACATAATAGTAAGTTTGACAGATGAAGAAATAGAAATAATTCCTATTGGAGTCAAAGATGTAACTAATAGGGTTAAGCTAATTCAACAAGAGAAAAATATTATTGCAACAGTGGGAATTGTAAATCCTAATATTGAAGCTCCATTTATATCGTTAGTAGCTTTAATCGATGGAAATGGAGAACGTATTTTAGCTAGCATAGTTAAAAATAATGGATTTGTAACTAAAGAAAGTAATACTAAAGTGGTAGTTAAGGATTTATGTACTGATACATTGAAACAATTTTTAACATATTTAAATCCTTTTAAAATAGTGGATGTGTTAATGAAATTTATAGAAATAGTATCGAAGGAACTTAATATTACATTTGATAATTCTATGTGTATTAAACTTATAATACATATTGGGTGTGCTGTGGAGAGAATGTTAATTAAGAATGGACTTAGATATGAAGAAAATATAGAAAGCTTGGATAAAAATAGAATTAGAGCGCTAAAAATGGGCAATGACTTTATAAAGAAGTCTATTAATATAGAATTAACTGATGATGAAATATATTTTATAGTTGAAATTATGGAATAGTATCAAAGAGAGTATTAAAAACAGTATCAATAATCATAAGAAAAACTGATATACAATTCATTGTGTATCAGTTTTTCTTTTTCTATAAATATTAAAATAATAATAAAGGCTGGTGCTTAAAAGGTTTACAAGGTAAAATGAACATTAATACTCTATTTTGGCATGAGAATTGCTAGTATATATAGTAAGACCATTTTAGATATCATAATATTAGTATTAAATGAAATTATGATAATGATGTAGATGGTATTGTAACTTCTGAGAATAAGTTTTTTTATTAATAGGAGGTTAGTATATTTATAAATTTAAGTTTTGGAGGTAAGTAGATGGTAGCAATAGTAGTAGGATCTCATGGCAATTTTTCAAAAGAACTTGTGAAATCAGGAGAAATGATTTGCGGAATTCAAGAAAATGTTGGATATGTGACATTTCAAACGGGAGAGAGTGCAGATGGGTTAGTAGCAAAATATGAGGAAGTACTAGCAAAACTGGATTGCAAGGATGGAGTTTTATTCATGGTAGATTTATTTGGGGGAAGCCCTTATAATGCTGCAAGTAGAATTGCAATAAATAATGATAATATGGATATAATCGCAGGAGTCAACTTACCTATGTATCTAGAAATATCACAAGCAATGAGTTTTAGTACAGTTAATGAATTAGTTAATACAGCTCTTAGTACAACAATAGATACAATAAAATCTTTTAGAAAATCTATGGAAAATATCGAAATGGAGGAATTATAATATGGAAATTAGTTTTGTAAGAATAGATGATAGATTAATACATGGACAAGTTGCAACAGTATGGGCAAAGGTTAGTAAATGCAACAGAATAATAGCATGCAGCGATGAAGTGGCTGCAGACACTTTAAGAAAAACATTATTATTACAGGTAGCTCCAGCTGGGATTAAGGCATATGTTTTACCAATTGATAAAGCTGTGTCTGCATATAAAAATCCAAAGTATAATGAATTCAAAACATTATTCTTATTTACTAACCCTACCGATGTGATTAGAGCAATAGAAGGAGGTATAGATATAAAATCAGTAAACGTCGGAGGAATGTGCTATAAAACGGGAACAACTTTAATCACTAGCGCAGTATCAGTAAGTCCACAGGATGTTGAAGCATTTAAAAAATTAAATGAAATGGGCATTGAGTTGGAAGTGAGAAAAGTAGCTAATGAAAGTAAAGTTAGTCTTATGGAAAAACTAAAAAGTTCAAAATTGTTATAACAGAATTTTTTTATTAAAAGGGAGGAATTATAAATGAGTGGTATACAATTAATTTTAGTCATAATAGTTGGAGCTATTTGCGGAATGGGAAGTGTTCTTGATGAAGGACAAACTCATAGACCATTAATAGCTTGTACATTAGTTGGACTTGTGTTAGGTGATCTTCAAACCGGAATTATATTAGGTGGTATGCTTGAAATGTTGGCTTTAGGGTGGATGAATGTTGGGGCAGCAATGGCTCCAGATGCAGCTCTTGCTAGTGTTATTGCAGCTATACTTGTAATATATGGTAACCGAAGTATGGGTGCTGGTATAGCTATAGCAATTCCAATTGCAGCAGCAGGACAAGTACTTACTATATTTGTAAGAACTATAACAGTATTTTTCCAACATTTAGCTGATAAATATGCTGAAGATGGAAATACTAGAGGAATAGAAATGTGTCATTTTCTTGGATTATCACTACAGGGATTACGCGTAGCAGTACCAGCTGGGATAGTAGGAGCATTAGCAGGAACAGATGCAGTAACATCAATGCTTGCAGCTATACCTGAGGTAATTACAAGAGGGTTACAAGTTTCAGGCGGATTTATAGTTGTTGTTGGATATGCAATGGTAATAAATATGATGGAAGCAAAGCATTTAATGCCATTCTTCTTTCTAGGATTCGTATTAGCAGCATTTACAACTTTCAACTTAATTGGATTTGGTATAGTTGGAGCTGTAGCAGCAATAGTATACATTCAGCTTAATCCTAGGTTCAATGGAGCCGGAGCAAATGATGGAATTGACGATTCAGAGTTAGACTAATATATTTTATTATAAAAGGGGGTTTACAAAATGAGTGAAAAGAAATTAGATAAAAAAGTTTTAAATAGTATGTTTGTTCGTTCTTGGTTTCTTCTAGGATCATTTAATTTTGAAAGAATGCAATCAATAGGTTTTTGTGTGACCATGATACCAGCATTGAAGAAATTATATAAAGGAGATGAGTTAAAGGCAGCTCTTAAAAGACATTTAGAGTTTTTTAATACACAACCTTTTATCGCAGCACCAATAATGGGAATAGCTGCAGCTATGGAAGAACAAAAGGCAAATGGAATGCCTATAGATGATGCTACAATTAGTGGTGTTAAAGTAGGACTTATGGGACCTTTAGCTGGAGTTGGAGATCCGATTTTCTGGGGAACTGCAAGACCAGTACTAGCTGCTGTAGGGGCATCTATAGCCGCTAGTGGAAGTATTATTGGCCCATTATTCTTCTTCACAGCATTTAATGCACTTAGATTGTCTACTAAATGGTATGGATTAAAATATGGTTATAATAAAGGTACTGAACTTGTTGCTGATATAGGTGGAAATAAGCTTCAAAAGTTAACTGAAGGGGCATCTATCCTAGGACTATTCGTTATGGGAGCTCTTGTTTCTAAGTGGACATCTGTTAATTTACCATATGTACTTTCCGAATATACAGCACCTGATGGTACAGCAGTTGTTACAACTATCCAAAGTATTTTAGATTCATTACTACCTGGATTAGTGCCATTAGTGTTAACATTTATATGTATGTATTTATTAAAGAAAAAAGTTAATGCATTATATATAATTTTCGGATTATTTGCAATTGGTATTTTAGGATACTGGGCTGGAATCCTAGCATAAATATTAATATATAAAAATAGTTTTAATTAGATTATGTTATTGAGACTAAAAGGATAGTAGCAAGGTAATACTTGTTACTATTTTTTTTGTGGAAACTAATATTAAAAGAAAATATAAACATATATGGAACTGATACCGCATATAATTGATTCATTTAAAACAAATTAATTTAAACAAGGTATGATGCTTGTAAATTCAACAAATTTTATAATAAATAGAAAATTATCAAAACCTTTACTTGACAGTATATGTATGGAACTGATATCATAAAGTCAAGGAAGTAAACGTTACAAATTAAGGGGGATCATTAATGAATAAACAGCAAAATGTAGCTAAAGAGATATTGAAAAACATTGGCGGAAAAGAAAATATAAAATCCATGGAGCATTGTGCGACAAGATTGCGGCTTATATTAAAAGATAAAGAGCAAATAAATGAGAAGGCCATAGAAAACATTGATGGAGTAAAGGGACAATTTTTTGGCGCAGCTCAATATCAAATTATCTTAGGGACAGGCTTTGTAAATAAAGTATTTGAAGAAATGAGCAAGGAAGGAATAGAAACGGGAAATGCTAAAGAAGAAGCTTATAGCAATATGACAATGCCTCAAAAGATTTCTCGTACACTAGGAGATATATTTGTACCTATAATACCTGTTCTTGTTGCAACGGGATTGTTTATGGGAATACGTGGATTATTAGTTAATTTAGGCGTAGAAATGGATCCAACTTTTTTAATATTAACACAGGTTTTAACAGATACAGCCTTTGCATTTTTACCAGCTTTAGTTGCTTGGTCAACAGTTAAGAAGTTTGGTGGGACCCCGGTTATAGGAATTGTATTAGGACTTATGTTAGTCGCACCACAGCTACCCAATGCTTATGCAGTAGCATCTGGAGATGCGAGCCCAATATATATTGCGTTAATGGGGATTAACATTCCAATAGTAGGATACCAAGGCTCAGTTTTACCAGCATTAATATTAGGTATAATTGCAGCAAAACTTGAAAAGAAACTAAGAACATTTATACCAGATGTTTTAGATTTAATAGTTACACCATTTTTAACTTTAACAATTGCAATGATTTTAGGATTATTAATAGTCGGACCAATAATGCACACATTAGAAGGCAGTATATTAGCAGTTTGTAATAGCTTTATAGGATTGCCTCTTGGAATTGGTGGCGCACTCATTGGTGGATTACATCAAGTTATAGTAGTAACAGGAATACATCATGTATTTAGTGCCTTAGAAGTTCAATTATTAGCTTCAACAGGATTAAATCCGTTTAATGCTATGATTACAGGTGGTATAGTATCTCAAGGCGCTGCGGCTTTAGCAGTAGCTTTAAAGACAAAAGATAAAAAGAAACGTTCATTATATATTTCTTCAGCAGTTCCAGCATTCTTAGGAATTACTGAACCAGCAATATTTGGAGTTAACTTAAGATTTATTAAGCCTTTCATATTTGCTTGTATAGGAGGAGCTTCTGCAGGATTATTTGCAGGAATAATAAAGCTTGCTGGAACCGGAATGGGTATTACAGCACTTCCTGGAATATTACTATATTTAAATACAAATATAGCTGGATATTTTATAACTTGCGGTATAGCTATAGGCGTAGCCTTTTCGCTAACTTATTTCTTATTTAAGACACAAGAGTAATAAAAATATAATTAAGGAGAGTCCTAATAGCAATGCTAGGGCTCTCTATTTCTCATATGTGCGTATAAATTTTTGCTTTATATATGATATAATATTTTATATATAATGAGCTTAAAGTCTCTATTTCTATTATGTGAGGAGAATAAATATGAAAGTTACTATTCAAGATATTGCTAATATGGTAGGGGTATCAAAAAGCACGGTATCAAGGTATTTAAACGGCGGATATGTAAGTGAAGATAATATGAAGAAGATTAGCGAAGCTGTTGATAAAACGGGATTTAGATCTAATTATTTTGCCACAAGATTAAAATCAAACAAGAGTAGATTGATAGGGGTTATTATTCCTAGACTAGACTCCTTTACTGCAATGAAAATACTAAAGAGTATGAATAAAAGACTAGAGGAAAAAGGGTATCAAGTTATAATATTAACTAGCGAATTAGACAAGGATAGGGAACTTAATCATATGGCTAAACTCCATCAACAAGGGGTAGATGGAATAATTGTTATGGCCGTTGATATAACAAAGGAAAATATAGCTTTAGTAAATAAATTATCCATTCCAATTCTATTTACAGGACAAAAAAATAGTTTAGTTAAATGTATAAAAATAAATGATATAAAGGCAGGCAGAATTTTAGGGGAACATATAAAATCTAAGGGGCATAAAAATATAGTGTTCTTGGGAGTTGCAGAAGATGATAAGGCTGTTGGAATTGAAAGAAAAGAAGGCTTTTGTCAAGTATTTAAAGATTCAGATTGTACAATAAATTTCGTGGAAACTGATTTTAGTTTTAATAAAGCTTATGAGGTAGCTAAAAAAGCTATTTCATATAAACCTACAGTAGTGGTGGGAGCAACAGATAATATAGTTCTTGGTTTTATTAGATATGCCTTTGAAAAGGGATACAAAATACCAGAGGATATTTCAGTAGCTGGATTTGGTGGTTATGATGTAGGGTTAGCCGTCCATCCTACTATAACTACGGTATGGATAGATTATGAAGCGTTGGGTGAAAAAGCTGCAGAATCTATAGTAGCATCTATAGAATTAAAAGAGCTAGAAGAGGATGTTGAAATTCCATTAGAGTTAATTGAGAGAGAAAGTATAAGGAACTTAAATAAATAAGAACCTTAGTATATGGTAGAAGAGAATCAAAAAAATATAGTGAGGTTAGAGAATGAAGAATTTTAAGTCTTTAGAAGAAGTGAATTTAGATGGAGAGAAATTTTATAAAGATAATATACAGTGTGATAATTGGAAGTTGAACTATCATTTTGAGCCCCCATTTGGATTAATTAATGATCCAAATGGGTTAAGCTATTTTAATGGAGAATATTACTTGTTTTTTCAATGGAATCCATATACTTGTGAGCACAAATATAAGCATTGGGGGCTAGTGAAGACTAAGAATTTTATAGATTATACTATGCCAAAAGTAGTTATTGCACCAACTGATTGGTATGATAAAGATGGGTGTTATTCAGGAAGTGCTCTGTCGCATAATGGTAAGTTAGAATTAATTTACACAGGTAACGTGAAGGATGCTAAGGGTAATAGAGAATCTTACCAAGTTAGAGCTATATGTGATGATAATGGAAGTATAACTAAGGTAGGGCCTGTAGTATCAGACATTCCAAAGGGTTACACTGCCCATTTTAGAGATCCTAAGATTTTTAAGTATAAGGGGATATACTATTTTATTATTGGAGCACAAACTGAGGATCTAAAGGGTAGAGTTCTTTTATATAGCTCAGAGGACTTTAATACATGGACCCTAAAGGGAGAAATAGAGACTGCATATAAGGATTTTGGATTCATGTGGGAATGTCCAGGACTTATTAATATGGATAATAAAGATCTATTCATATTTTCACCTCAGGGGTTAAAGGGAGAAGAGTTTAAGAATCAAAATATATATCAATCGGGATACCTAATTGGAAATCTTGACTATGATACATTAATGTTCAACCATAATGAATTTAAGGAACTGGACATGGGGTTTGATTTTTATGCACCTCAAAGTTTTAGAGATGATAAAGGCAGAGATATAATGATTGGATGGATGGGACTTCCAGAAGAGGATGAACAACATCCAACTTCTAAATATAATAGAATCCATTGCTTAACAATGGCAAGGGAGTTATCTATTAAGGATGATGTGCTATATCAAAGACCATTAGAAGAGTATAATAACTTAAGAAAAGAACTTTTAGTTGATATAGAAGGAGTAGATATTAATAAGTGGGTAAGTAATAATATTGAAGAAAATAGTTATGAATTTTTATTAGAGGTTAATGAAAAGAATGCATCACAAGTTGAGTTAAGATTTGCAATCGGAAATAATGAAGACGTGACACTTAAATATGATTTTGAAAAGAGTATAGTTATTTTAGATAGAACTAATATGAAGCTAGGAGGCAAAGGTATAAGAAAACTTAAGCTTCATAAAGAAGAGACTTTTAAAATACAGATGTTTATGGATAAGTCATCATTTGAAATATATTTAAATGATGGAAGAGAAGTTATGTCTAGTAGAATCTATCCTCAGGATGGTAGTATAGGAATAGAACTATTGTCTAAAGGGGGGGATATAAGAATTGACAAAATGAAAATATGGAATTTAATAGGAGTGAGATATAATGAATAAAGTTTTTTGCATAGGAGAATTATTAATTGATTTTATAGGTAAAGATATTAATAAGGGACTAAAGGATGGAACTAATTTTGAGAAAAAGGCAGGGGGTGCACCAGCTAATGTTGCAGCCGCAGTTTGTAAGTTAGGCGGAGAAGCTACTTTTTTAGGGCAAGTTGGAGATGATTCCTTCGGTAGATTCCTAGTTGATATGCTAAAGGAAGTAAAGATTGATGTGGAAATGACTAAAATGGAGGGTAGTACTACATTAGCCTTTGTTGCTATTGATGAAAATGGCGAAAGAGATTTTGAATTTAATAGGGGTAGTGACGGAGAATATTCTTTTGATAGTATAGATTTAAAGAAGATTGGAAATTCTGATATACTTCACTTTGGTTCAGCGACAGGCTTATTAGAGGGAGAGTTAAAGAAAACTTACTTTAAACTTTTGGATTATGGAAAAGAAAAGAATATATTTATTTCTTTTGACCCTAACTATAGAGATGCTTTAATTACTGAGGATAAGTTAGAACAATTTATAAAAGATTCTAAGAGTTTTATAAAAGTTGCTGATTTTATAAAGTTAAGTGATGAAGAAATTAAGATAATAACTGGAGAAATAAATTTAAATGATGGGGTTAAGAAGCTTCATGAGTTTGGCGCTAAGGTAGTAGCTGTTACTTTAGGATCAGAGGGAACATTAATAAGTAATGGAACAACAAGCGAAATTATCCCTTCAATAAAAATCAAGCAAGTCGATTCAACAGGTGCTGGGGACGCGTTTGTTGGTGCTGCACTAAAGAAAGTTGCAGAGCTTAAAGACAAGAAAAACATCCCTTTTGAAGAATGGAAGAGGATAATAGCTTATGCTAATAAGGTTGGAGCCATTACATGTACTAATTACGGAGCTATAGATTCAATACCTTTGGCTAAGGATATTAAATAGATATTAAATAAAATAAGGGTTGTCCTAAAATAGAAATTTCTATTTTAGGGCAGCCCTTTTTAGAATTATTTAGTTTATTTTGTACCAAAACCATAAAGTTCTTTTTTCTTTGAAATAAATATTGCCATAAGTACTGGAAGAATAAGTGATAAACCTATTGAATATAATTCACTACCTGCGATAATATTTATAATTAAATTTACAATAGTAGCAAAAAAATAAAGGAAAATACCTACTTTTTGCTTACATAACAACATTATACAAGATACTATAAGTACTAGTACAATAATCATAGATATAATTAAGATGGTTGTTATTTGATCAGATGCCAATGCGAACATGCCAATACCACCTAATAAAAGCCCTAGACCTCCAACTATAAAATGTATTATGCATATTGTAAGTATGCCTGCACCTACTTTGTTTTCTTTTTCATTTTCGTATTCCATTTGAAACCTCCATAATAAAATAATTTTTTCAATATATTACATATTTAATTATAACATTATTTGGTTAAAGAGTAATGCGTTTTTGATTATTTAGATTGAGTCAAGTAAAAGTGGGCAACTATTTTATTATCCATTATTTTACAGTATATATTTATAACTTCCCTTAAGCATTTTTACTCTTAATTGTAACTAATATCTCCAAATCCTTTTAATCCA
>NZ_PVXQ01000063.1 GCF_002995745.1 Clostridium vincentii
TGTGGATTAAAAGGATTTGGAGATATTAGTTACAATTAAGAGTAAAAATGCTTAAGGGAAGTTATAAATATATACTGTAAAATAATGGATAATAAAATAGTTGCCCACTTTTACTTGACTCAATCATGGTTTGCTGTAAAATATACAATTATATTATATGGGTGTATAATATAATATTAAGTATGGAAGGAGAAAAGATGAGTTTTAATAATTTAACTGATAGGACAAAAGGAATAATATTTATAATAATTTCTGCATTTGGATTTGCAGTAATGTCTGCTTTTATAAAGCTTTCAGGGGATCTTCCTGCAGTTGAAAAAACTTTTTTCAGAAATTTAGTTTCTTTAACGGTGGCATTTATAATAGTAACTAAACATAAAGATAAATTTTTTGGAAAGAAAGAAAATCAAAAATTACTTATAGTAAGATCGTTATTTGGAACAATTGGAATAGTTTTTAATTTCTATTCAATAGATCATTTGATTTTATCTGATGCAAATATGTTAAATAAGCTTAGTCCTTTTTTTGTAATTATATTTTCAGCTATTTTTCTTAAGGAAAAGATTAAAAGACCTCAAAGTATTGCATTATTAATTGCAATGATAGGTATGTTATTTGTAGTTAAGCCAAGTTTTAGCTTTGAAATGTTTCCAGCATTAATAGGAATTTTAGGTGGAGTTTCTGCAGCGGCTGCATATACATGTATTAGGGTTCTTGGAGGAAGAGAAAAACCTCATACTATTGTATTTTATTTTTCTTTGTTCTCTAGTGTGATAATTGCACCATTTGTGATAATGACATATAAACCAATGACATTTATGCAATTCTTATATCTTATATGTGCAGGACTTTTCGCAAGTATAGGGCAATTCGGTATAACTTTTGCCTATAAATATGCACCTGCTAAGGAGATATCAATTTTTGATTATACTAATATAATGTTTGCAGCTATTATTAGTTTTGCTCTATTTGGAGCATTACCAGATGCACTAAGCTTTATTGGATATGGAATCATATTTATAGCAGCTTTATATATGTTTATATTTAATAAAAGGTTAGATAAGGTACAAGGTGCGTAAAATTAATTGATTTATTGCATAAAAAAGATGTCTTTTCAAATAATTTGAAAAGACATCTTTTTAATTATATAAAACTACTATGGTTAATTATCATCTTGTAATGCTAAGTAACCTTCTTCTCCAGTACGGATTTTAATAACATTTTCAATGTTATATACGAAAATCTTACCATCACCAATAGTACCAGAACCAAGAACCTTTTTAACAGTGTTAATAACAAAATCAACAGGTATTTTACATACTACAACTTCAACCTTAATCTTAGGTAGTAGTTGTGTATCAAATTCAACACCACGGTAGAATTCAGTATGACCCTTTTGCATACCACAACCTAATGCTTGAGTTACTGTAATACCAGTAATGCCAATGCTATCTAGAGCAGATTTTAAAATATCTAGCTTCTCTTGATTTATTATTATAGATAGTTTAGTCATCTTTACAGGTAAAGATGTTTTATCAACAGTATTTGTTACTGCTGATGGAGTATTATTTGATGTAGAACTTAAGTTCATAGAATAATCAACTGGCATAAAGTCTGCGTAACTACTTGCAAGACCATGTTCTTCTATGTCTAATCCAACAATTTCTTCATGTTCAGATACACGTAAACCAATAGTTTTGCTAATTACAGTAAATACTATAGTCATTGTAATAGCTACCCAAGCGATTACTGCAACAACACCAATAAATTGTATCTTTAGCATTTCAAATCCGCCACCATAGAATAAACCACCATCTAGTGCGAATAAACCAACTAATAGAGTACCAGTAGCTCCACAGAGTCCATGTACACCTATAGCTCCAACTGGATCATCTATTTTTAGTGTCTTATCAATAAATTCAATACCAAATACAACAACGAATGCTGCGATTACACCGATAGCAAAAGCCCCGAAAGGAGATACTAAATCACATCCAGCTGTTATAGCCACAAGACCGGCTAAAGCACCGTTCAATGTCATAGAGATATCTGGCTTTTTATAACGAAGCCATGTAATTATCATTGTAACAGTAGCAGCTGTAGCAGCTGATAAATTAGTAGTTACAAAGATTGTAGCCATTGAAGTTAAAGCATCATCTCCAGTTGCAGAAACTGTAGAACCACCGTTAAATCCAAACCAACAGAACCAAAGAATAAATACACCTAAAGCTCCAAGAGTTAAGCTGTGTCCGGGAATTGCATTAGGTTTACCGTTCTTAGCGTATTTACCAATACGAGGTCCAAGGATTTTAGCACCAACAAGTGCAGCAACACCACCGACCATATGAACTGCTGTAGAACCAGCAAAGTCATGAAATCCCATTTCTGCTAGCCAACCGCCGCCCCAGATCCAATGACCTGATACTGGATAAATAAGAGCACTAAGAACAACACTATAAATACAATATGAAATAAATTTTGTTCTTTCTGCCATGGCACCTGAAACAATTGTTGCAGCTGTAGCACAAAAAACTGTTTGGAAAATTAAAAACGCGTATGTTGGGAAGGTGCTTGAATAATCTCCTTGTACAAAGAAGTCCGGAGTACCAATAAATCCTCCGTTTGAAGTTCCAAACATTAGTCCAAAACCTAGAACCCAAAATACTATTGTACCTAAACTAAAGTCCATTAAATTTTTCATGATTATATTACCTGCATTTTTGGCCCTTGTGAAACCTGTTTCTACCATTGCAAATCCAGCTTGCATAAAGAATACTAAAGCCGCTGCAATTAATACCCATAAAGTATCTACTGATGAAAACATAATAATTCCCCCTAAAATAAATTTATTAATAAAAATGGCGTGTATCCATAAATTAAGATACACGCCATTGTGTTAGTAATATTGATTAAATTATTGATTTATTTATGATATATAATTATATTCTATAAATTAAATCAGAGTAGCTTGGAAGTGGCCAGTAACTTTGTCCGACTAATCCTTCTAAAGAATCAGCAGCAAGTCTTGTAGCTTCCATAACTGGTATGATTTGTTCCTTGAAGAAGTTCGCATTTTCATATGCATCAGCATAATCAACACCTTTTCCAATTAATGTATTTAACTTTTCAACTTCTTCATATAGCTTATTAGCTAATGTGGAAACCTGAGTTAAAATACCTCTTTCCATATCACAGCTTGTGCTAAGACCAACGGCTTTTTTACTTATTATTGTATCGCTTAATTCCTTCATAAATGAAGTAATAGCTGGAAGTAATTGTCGTCTAACCATTTCTACAGTTGTTAAACCTTCAATATTGATTACTTTAGAATATTCTTCTAAAAGTATTTCATATCTTGAATGTATTTCATTTTTTGTATAGATATGATGTTTTTCAAATAATGAAAGATTTTTTTCTTTTATATAGTGGGGAAGTGCATCAACTGTAGTTTTAAGGTTTAATAAACCTCTCTTTTCAGCTTCTACAACCCATTCTTCTGCATAACCATTACCATTAAATATAATTTTCTTATTTTCTTTAATAGTTCTTTTAAGAAGACTATTTAAACTAGTTTTGAAATCTTCTTTTCCTTCAAGTTCGTCAGCAAACTGACAAAGTGATTCTGCAACACTTGTATTTAACATTACGTTACAACAAGATATCGAGAAAGTAGAACCAAGCATTCTAAATTCAAACTTATTACCAGTAAAGGCAAAAGGAGAAGTTCTATTTCTATCTGATGTATCCTTAGCAAACTTAGGAATTATATCAACTCCAAGTTCCATTCTTTCTTCTTTCTTTGAAGAATAATTAGAACCATTTTCAATTGATGCTAAGACCTCATTTAAATGAGCTCCTAAGTACATAGATACAATAGCAGGAGGAGCTTCGTTTGCCCCTAATCTATGATCATTTCCTGCATTAGCAACAGAAATTCTTAGTAAGTCTTGATAGTCATCAACAGCCTTTATTACTGCACAAAGGAAAGTAACGAATTGAAGATTTTCTTCAGGGTTCTTTCCAGGCTCTAATAGGTTTTCTCCAAGGTTAGTTGAAAGAGACCAGTTGTTATGTTTACCAGAACCGTTAATACCTTCAAATGGTTTTTCATGTAAAAGACAAACTAAACCATGTCTTTCAGCAACTTTTTTCATAAGTTCCATTGTTAGTTGATTATGATCTGTAGAAACATTAGATAAATTAAAAATTGGTGCTAACTCATGTTGAGCTGGAGCAACTTCATTGTGCTTAGTTTTAGCTAAGATTCCAACTTTCCATAATTCTCTATCTAAATCTTCCATATATACAGCTATTCTTGTTTTAATGTTACCGAAGTAATGATCATCCATTTCTTGACCTTTTGGAGGCATAGCACCTAAAAGAGTTCTTCCAGTTAACATTAAATCTAATCTTTGATCATAATATTTTTTATCTATTAAAAAATATTCTTGCTCAGGACCAACAGTAGTTGATACTCTTGACACCTCGTCACGTCCAAATAATTTTAATACTCTTAAAGCCTGTATATTTAAAGCTTCCATTGAACGAAGTAATGGAGTCTTTTTATCTAATGCTTCTCCAGTATATGAATAAAATACTGTAGGTATACATAATACGTTATCTTTGATAAATGCAGGTGATGATGGATCCCATGCAGTATATCCTCTTGCTTCAAATGTTGCCCTTAAACCACCTGATGGGAAACTAGATGCATCTGGCTCACCTTGTATTAATTCTTTACCGGAAAATTCCATAAGAATTTCTCCATCATTAGTAGGAGATATGAATGCATCATGCTTTTCAGCAGTTATTCCAGTCATTGGTTGGAACCAATGAGTAAAGTGAGTTACACCCTTTTCAAGAGCCCAATCCTTCATTGCATTTGCTACAATATTAGCTACTCCAAGATCTAAAGTCATGTTATTTGCGATAGCCTTCTTTAGATCCTTGTAAATTTGCTTCGGTAACCGTTCCTTCATAGTATTTTCATTAAACACCATACTTCCAAATAATTCTGGGATACGGTTTTTATTTTCCATTATAAGATTCCTCCTTAAAATTTAAAAGCGCTGTACGGATTCCGTACAGCGCCATTGCTGTTTTTTTTATTATTATATTCTAATACAGGCGAAAATGCAAGTGAATTCAATTATTTATTGACAAAAAAATTGCTTCCTACTAAAATAGTAATTAAGAACAATGGCGTTCTTAATTTGCGTACTGCAGTGCGTCTATTAAGGGACGCTTTTTTAAATATAAATATTTTTTTGGAATGAAGATAGTGGCAATTTTTTTATGTAGTAGGCCGGTGTGGTATAATGAAAAAATAAGGAAATTAAACTTCTTAACAAGATTTAATCCAAAAAAGCTTCTTGTAAGTAATTACTAATTAAGGGATTTAGATGGACCAAATTAAAAATCAGGAGGTAGTTATATATGGACCAAACAATTACAGAAATAATAGAATTTGTCGAGGAGAATGATATTAAATTCATAAGATTACAGTTTTGTGATATTTTTGGGGAACTTAAAAACATATCAATAATGTCATCTCAATTGGAAAAAGCATTTGTACATGGAATAAGTTTTGACGCTTCATCTATTAAAGGATTTTTAGATATAGAGGAATCAGATTTGTTTTTATTTCCAGATCCTTCTACATTAACAATACTTCCTTGGAGACCACAAGAAGGAAGAGTTGCTAGATTCTTTTGTTATATAAAGACACCAGAAGGTGAGATTTTTCAAGGAGATTCAAGAAATATATTAAGCAAAGCAGTGCAAGAATTATGGGAATTAGGTTATACAGCAAAGGTTGGACCTGAGTGTGAATTTTATTTATTTAAGACAGATGATGAAGGTGAACCTATATTAATACCACATGACGATGCAGGATATTTTGCAGTTGCACCCTTTGATAAGGGAGAAAATATAAGACGAGAAATTTGTTTGACACTAGAAGAAATGGGATTAACACCAGAAAGTTCTCATCATGAATCTGGACCCGGACAAAATGAAATCGACTTTAAATATGATAATGCATTAATCTCTGCTGATAATTTTATAACATTCAAAAATGTTATAAAAACTATAGCAAGTTTAAATGGACTTTATGCAAGTTTTATGCCAAAACCTTTTGCGGATAAAAGCGGTTCAGGGCTTCATATTAATTTATCTCTAGATAAAGGAGATAAAAATTTGTTTCATACAGATGGAAGTCATTCTCCAGAGGCAGAAAGTTTTATCGCTGGAATTATATATAGAATGAGGGAAATTACAGCAGTATTAAATGCCAATGCTAATTCCTACAAAAGATTTGGATGCTTTGAAGCTCCTAAATATATAACTTGGTCTCATAAAAATAGATCACAACTAATCAGAATACCAGCCTCTAAAGGAGAATATAGTAGAATGGAAGTTAGAAGTCCAGATAGTACTTGTAATCCATACCTTGCTTTTGCTCTTTTAATACGTGCTGGAATGGAAGGGATTAAAGAGGAAAAAGTACTTCCAAAAGCTGTTGAAGGGAATATTTATAATGTAGAAACATCTAAGTTTGAAAAGTTACCTTTAAATCTTAAGGAAGCTCTTGATATAATGGCTAAAAGTAATTTTGTCGAAGATGCGTTGGGGGAATTTGTATATAATAAATTCTTAGAAAACAAATTTATGGAATGGAAAGAATACGAAAGTAATTGCAAATCTCATGACGAAGTTAGTGAATGGGAATTTAATAATTATTTTCAAAAACTTTAATTAAAATTTGTATTTAAGGAAGTGCTACATGGATAAGATACTGCTGGTATGCAGCTCGGAAAAGGGGACGAAAGTTTATTCTGATAATTTAAAAAGTATGGGGTATGTCAATATTGATACTGAGGGAAATGGTAATGCTGCAAGAAGACGATTAATTCAAGAAAACTACAGTATGGTACTTATTGACACTCCACTAAAAGATGAATTCGGAAGTGATCTTGCTATGAAGATTTCACAAGGGGATAATAGTGGGGTTGTTTTGGTTGTTAAATCAGAAAGTTCTGATATGATCTCGGCTAAAGTAGAGGACTATGGAATTTTTGTAATACCAAAACCTTTTACAAAATCAATTTTTCATCAAGGAATAAAATTTGTTTTTACATCAGTAAAGAGATTTAGTGTTCTTAAAAATGAGCAGAATAAGCTTTTGAAAAAGGTAGAGGATATAAAGAAAATTGATAGAGCCAAATGTCTTCTTATTCAATATAATAAATTAACAGAGGAAGAGGCTCATAAATATTTAGAGAAGCAGGCTATGGATTCAAGATTAAGTAGGCGTCAGGTGGCAGATAAAATTATAGAATGTTTAGGGGTGTAACAATGGAATTTACAAAAATGCATGGAGTAGGGAATGATTATATTTATTTCAATTGTATGGAGAATGAACTTGAGAATCCCGGAGAATTATCTAAAAAATTAAGTGATAGACATTTTGGAGTAGGCGGAGATGGAATTGTAATGATTTTACCATCAAATAGAGCAGACTTTAGAATGAGAATGTTTAATGCTGATGGTTCAGAAGGAAAGATGTGTGGTAATGCATCAAGGTGTATTGGTAAGTATGTATATGAGAAAGGTCTTACAGATAAAAAGATGGTTACTTTAGATACTTTAGGTGGAATTAAGGAGCTTAATCTTACTGTCTTGGATAATAAAGTTACTGTAGTTGAAGTTAATATGGGAGAAGCTATAACAAAAGCTAAGGATGTACCTGTGAATTTTCATAAAGATTTTGTTGTAAATGAAAGAATAATAGTGGATAATATAGAATATGGTATTACTTGCGTTTCAATGGGAAATCCTCATTGCGTAGTTTACATGGATAGTATTAATGAGTTAGAATTAGAAAAGCTAGGACCTAAGTTTGAAAATCATCCTATGTTCCCAGAAAGAATTAACACAGAGTTTTTAGAAGTAATTGATGAGAAAACTCTTAAAATGCGTGTATGGGAAAGAGGAAGTGGAGAAACCTATGGCTGTGGTACGGGAGCTTGTGCAGCAGTTGTTGCATCAGTACTTAATAAATACTGCAAAGCTAATGAAGAAATTACTGTTAAACTACTAGGAGGAGATTTGAAAATAAAGTATTTATCTAATGGATTGGTTTATATGACTGGTCCAGCTGAATTTGTTTTTGAAGGAAGGATTTAATTGAATATGAAGAAAAAGTATATTTTTGTAACAGGCGGAGTTGTATCCGGATTAGGAAAGGGAATTACAGCAGCTTCTTTAGGAAGACTTTTAAAAAGTAGAGGATTAAAAGTAGCAGCTCAAAAGTTCGACCCATATATTAATATTGACCCGGGGACAATGAGTCCCTATCAACACGGCGAGGTTTTTGTTACTGATGACGGTGCAGAAACAGACTTGGATTTAGGACACTATGAAAGATTTATTGATGAAAATCTTAATAAGTTTTCTAATATAACTTCAGGTAAGGTATATTGGAACGTTTTAAATAAGGAAAGAAAAGGAGAATATCTTGGAGATACAGTTCAAGTTATTCCTCATATTACAAATGAAATTAAAAACCAAGTATACTCAGTTGGAGAAGTTACAGATAGTGACATAATCATAACTGAAATTGGAGGAACTGTTGGTGACATAGAGTCTTTACCATTTATAGAAGCAATAAGACAGGTATCTCTTGAGGTTGGACGAGAAAATTGTTTGTTTATACATGTTACATTAATTCCATATATTAAAGGTTCAGAAGAATTAAAATCAAAACCTACACAACATAGTGTTAAAGAACTACAGGGTCTTGGAATTGCACCAAACTTAATTATTTGCAGATGCGATTTACCACTTGATGACGATATTAAAAATAAAATATCTTTATTTTGTAATGTAAAAAGAGATTGTGTAATTGAAAATTCTACAGTTCCAATTCTTTATGAGGCACCATTAATGCTTGAAAAGAGCAATTTCTCTGAAATTGTTTGTAGAGAATTAGGAATTGAAGGGACTAAATGTGAACTTGGAGAATGGGTTGCTTTAGTTGAAAAGATAAAAGAAGCTCAGACAGAAGTTAAGATAGGGATTATTGGTAAATATGTTAAATTACATGATGCATACATATCTGTTGTTGAAAGCTTAAAACATGCTGGCTATGAAAATGGAGTTAATGTTACTATAGAGTGGATTGATAGTGAAGATATTACTAAAGAAACTGCAAAGGATATCTTAAAGGACTGTAAGGGAATAGTAGTACCCGGAGGATTTGGCCAAAGAGGGGTAGAAGGGAAAATTGAATCAGTTAGATATGCTAGAGAAAATGATTTACCTTTCTTAGGAATTTGTTTGGGAATGCAAGTTGCAGTTATTGAATATGGTCGTAATGTTTTAGGATTTAAGCATGCAAATTCCAGAGAATTTGATGAAATGACAGAAAATCCTGTAATAGATTTAATGAAAAATCAGGTAGGAGTTCAAGCTAAGGGCGGAACAATGCGTCTTGGACAATATCCTTGTAATGTAATGAAGGGTAGCAAACTGCATGAACTTTATGGCAAGGATCTTATTCACGAAAGACATAGACATAGATTTGAATTTAATAATGACTATAGAGAAAGATTTGCTGAAAATGGCTTAATATTAAGTGGTATTTCACCAGACGGAAGATTAGTTGAAGCCGTTGAATTAAAAGAGAATAAATTTTTTGTTGGAGTTCAATATCATCCAGAATTTTTATCTAGACCAAATAGACCACACCCACTTTTTGTAGGGTTAGTAAAAGCTGCTAAGGAGGAATAATTAATGTTAAAAGTAAATGAAAATTTTTCAAATTTAACCAAGAGTTACTTGTTTTCAAACATATCACAAAAGGTTAACGAATTTAAGGCTAACAATCCTGATAAGAAAGTTATATCATTAGGTATAGGGGATGTTGTACTTCCTTTATGTGCTCCTGTTATAAAAGGACTTGAAGAGGGCGTTAAAGATATGTCTGCAATAGAAACCTTTAAGGGATATGGACCAGAACAAGGATATGCATTTTTAAGAGATGTACTTCAAGGATATTATAAAGAATTTTCAGTTGAATTAAACACTAATGAAATTTTTGTAAGCGATGGAGCTAAAAGTGACTTAGGAAATATATTGGATATATTCTCAAAGGACAATGTAGTTTTAATACCAGATCCAGTTTATCCAGCATACGTAGACACAAATGTTATGGATGGAAGAAAGATAGTCTTTATGGATAGTAATATAAGCAATAACTTCTTAGCATTACCTGATTATAGTGTTAAGGCAGATATAATTTATCTTTGTTCACCAAATAATCCAACAGGAGCTGTTTATAATAGAGAACAGCTAACTAAGTGGGTTGAATATGCAAAGGAAATGGGAGCTGTTATACTTTTTGATGCGGCATATGAAGCATTTATAAGTGATGAAAGCATTCCTCATAGTATATATGAAATTCCAGGTGCAAAAGATTGTGCTATAGAAGTATGCTCTTTATCAAAGACAGCTGGTTTCACAGGATTAAGATGTGGATATACTGTAATTCCAATGGAATTAAAATGTGGAGAAACATCTTTAAATGAGTTGTGGCTCAGAAGACAATCAACAAAGTTTAATGGTGTTCCATATATTGTACAAAAGGCTGCAACAGGAGTTTTCTCAAAGGAAGGAAGAGCTAAAACTAAAGAAGTTATAGATTCTTATAAGGAAAATGCTAAGGTCCTTGGAGCTGTACTTAAGGAAATGAGTATAGATTATATAGGAGGAGAAAATTCTCCGTATATTTGGCTAAAGTGCCCTAATGAAATGTCATCATGGGATCTCTTTGATATGTTATTAGAAAAGGCAAATATAGTAGGTACTCCAGGAGTTGGTTTTGGTAAAAATGGAGAAGGATACTTCAGATTAAGCTGTTTTGCATTAAAAGAAAATGTAATTGAAGCTGCTGAAAGATTAAAAAAATTACAATTTTAAGTTAGTATATAAGAGTTGAAAAGTTTATTATAACTTTTCAGCTCTTTTTTTGTGTAGAGATAATATATAGGAAAAATTAATCTCACAAGGTATGAATTAATATATAAGTAGATTGACCTCCTACTTTTATATTTGTAGATTTTAGGGTAGAATATAGATAGATATATACCACCAGAGGGTATGCTAGGAGAATAATGTTATGAAAGAAAATAAGGATATATTAAATAGATTAAGAAGAATTGAAGGTCAGGTTAAGGGAATTCAAGGTATGGTAGAAAAAGAAATCTGCTGCACGGATGTTTTAGTGCAAATATCAGCTATAAGAGCGGCTATAAATAAGGTGGGGGTTCTTATGATAGAAAATTATGCTTATAATTGCTTGGAATTAGGGGAGAAGACTGAAGATGAAGAAAAGCTTAAAGAACTATTAAGAGTTATGAATAGTTTTATGAAGTAAATTAGAATTATTACAGGTTGTTTTAATTCAAACGCTTGTCCCTATTGGTTGCAATGTAAGCGTCAAATAACTCATCACCTAGGACTGGCAGTAAATTAATGTGATAATACTCCTATACTTAGTAGGAGGTAATTTGCATGGCAGAAAGAAGATCTAAAGAAGAATGGATGATACTTGTAAA
>NZ_PVXQ01000064.1 GCF_002995745.1 Clostridium vincentii
TTAAAAGTATCATCCATTCTTCTTTAGATCTTCTTTCTGCCATGCAAATTACCTCCTACTAAGTATAGGAGTATTATCACATTAATTTACTGCCAGTCCTAGGTGATGAGTTATTTGACGCTTACTTATCAACAGTACTTTTTGTGGTTGTTCCTTTAGTATTTGGTTATGTAACAAGAACACTTATGGTTAAGAAAAAAGGAGAAGATTATTTTAATAATACCTTTATAAAGAAATTTGATAATACTACTATAGTAGGATTACTTTTAACATTAATAATATTATTCTCATTTCAAGGAAATATTATATTAAATAATCCACTTCATATATTATTAATAGCAATACCACTTACAATTCAAACTTTCTTAATATTTACAATTGCATATTTAGGTGCAAAATTATTAAAATTACCTCATAATATTGCAGCACCGGCGGGAATGATTGGAGCAAGTAATTTCTTCGAACTAGCTGTTGCAGTTGCAATATCATTGTTCGGATTACAATCAGGCGCTGCCCTTGCAACGGTTGTTGTAGTTTTAGTTGAGGTACCTGTAATGTTAGCACTTGTTAAGATTGCAAATAAAACAAGACCATGGTTTGACTAGTAAATATATAAGGATTTATTTAAAGGAGTGCTGTAGTAGCACTCCTTTAGCTTTATATAAATGACAATAAGCTCACAGTCATAACTTCCATACTAACTACAAGGCCATATATGGAAAGCTGGTACTCACGATATTTTGTGGTGAAGGAAGTATTGAATCTGAAGACAAGTATTCACAAACTCTTCACAAATTCCCCAAATATATATCAACTTTTTATTTTAATATTAAAATGTAAATAAAATAAAAATTGATTGGAGAGATAATTATGAAAATGTTTAATAAGAAGAAGTTTACAAGAACAGCTGTCCAAATATTCTTTTTATCCTTGGTATTATTAATATCTATAAGTCATCAGCTTGTTGAAAAGGGGATAATAATACCTATAATATCATCAGCATCTTTGCACTCTATTTGTCCCTTTGGAGGAGTTGTGTCAATATATTCATTAGTTACAGATGGGAACTTTGTACAGAAAATTCATGAAGCTACCGTTATTCTTTTAGGAATAGTTATTATTCTTGGGATTTTATTTGGATCGGTATTTTGTGGATGGATCTGTCCCCTTGGAACGGTACAGGAGTTTGTAGGAAAGCTTGGAAAGAAGATATTTAAAAATAGGTATAATAAATTTATACCATATAAATATGACAAACCTCTTAGGAATTTAAGATATATAGTTTTAGGTTGGGTAGTGTTTATGACAGCTTATACAGGGAAGCTTGCCTTCTCAGATATTGATCCATACTATGCACTATTTAATTTTTGGACTTCTGAAGTTGCAATAGGGGGAATTATTGTCCTAAGCATAACCTTTTTAGCATCCTTATTTGTGGAGAGACCTTGGTGTAAATATGCATGTCCTTTTGGTGCAGTAATGGGGCTTACAAATTTCATAAGTATATTTAAAATAAGAAGAAAATCTTCAACTTGTGTAGACTGCAAAAAATGTGATAATTCATGTCCTATGAATATAGAGATATCGGATAAAAAGCAAGTAACTAATCATCAATGTATAAGTTGCTTAAAATGCACCTCTGAAATATCTTGTCCAATAGATGATACCCTTATGATGAAAACTAAAGGAGGTAAGTAGCATGAAAATTAAATCTGGGACTTTAGCAATAGTATTAGTAATTCTGATTTTTGGAGGAATATTTGCAAGTGATATTGCTGGCCTTTGGAAAACAGAGTCCTCAAAAACAGCAGGAGTAATTGAAGAGGGTTCTTCAGCTGGAGAAAAAGACCCTGAGGATATAAAAGGTTCCTTTAGTTTCTTAGATATAAGTAATAATTATGATATTCCAGTAAGTGTACTTGAAAAAGCATTTCAGATAAAAAATGTAGAATCAATTGAATCTTTTAAAGCTAAAGATTTAGAAATCTATTATGGTGAGAATATAGATAAAGAAATAGGGACAAGTTCCATAAGATTATTTGTGGCATTGTATAAAGGTATTGAATTTGAAATTACAGAGGAAATATATTTACCAGAAGCAGCAGTTAATATTTTAAAAGAAAAGGGGGATATAGGAAAGGAAAACTTAGAATACATTGAGAAAAATACTGTGAAAATATTGAATTAACTTTATATTAGATATGAAAGGAGGCTGTCTTAAATTTTAAGATAGCCTCTTTTTGTAAAGTCATTTATTAATAATAGCTACTAGTATTTGACAATAACTAAAGGGAAAAGTATAATTTAAATTAAACAAAAGCTTAGATTGGGGGAAGGAAATATGAGTTTTAAAATAACAACTCTAATTGAAAACAATGCTGATGATAATAATATTTTATTTAATGAGCACGGGTTATCACTGTATATAGAAATTGATGAAATGAAATTGCTAATAGATACAGGTGAAAGTGGAGATTTTATTAAAAACGCAGAAAAGCTAAAAGTTAATTTAAATAATTTGGACTATGTTTTATTAAGCCATGGACATTATGATCATACTGGTGGGTTTAAAAGGCTTGTGGAGAAGGTTGGAAACCCCTTTAAGTTAATCGTTGGAGAAAAATTATTTTATGACAAATATGCATTAGTTGAAACAGAAAACTACAGATTTGTTGGAAATCCCTTCGATAAGGACTATATTGAGCAAAATAATATTCCTATAAAATATATGAAAGAAGATTTATTTTATATTAATGAAAATATAATGGTAATTTCAAATTTTGAGAAGAATAACGATTATGAATTTGTTAATAAAATGTTTTATATAGAAAAGGATGGAAAGTATATTCCAGATAATTTTCCAGATGAAATAGCATTAGCTATAAAAACAGAAAAAGGTTTATTTGTTATAGTAGGATGTTCACATGTTGGAATTTGCAACATATTAGAAACAATAGTAAAAAGAACTGGTATGCCTATTTACGGAGTTCTTGGTGGAACTCATTTGATTGAAGCAGATGAGACAAGGATAGAAAAGACAATTAACTATTTCAAAGAAAAGGATATAAGTATTTTAGCTTTCTCTCACTGTACAGGTGAAAAAGCTACAGAGAAAATAAAAGAAAAGTTAGGCGAAAAATACTTATATAACAATACAGGAAATATAATAGAAATTAATAATGGTTAATTCATAGTTAGTAAAATATAATGGGGTGTATCAATAGAAATTAAATTTCTATTTGATACACCCCACTTTTATGCCAGTGTTACTATTTGTTATTTCTGTTCATATAGCCTCTATTGTCAGAATCTTTCATCTTCCCAGTTCCTTCACCTGGAGTCTCGCAGTTTGCTGAATTTTCTGTAATCCTAGTCTTTGATTCTTCTCCAGATTCGTTTGTCATAGTGCCATTTGTAACAGCTTCATCTATATTTTTTATTTTTTCAGTTAACATATATTCCTTAATCTCTTCAGCAGTTACGCCCTTATCAGTTAGAAGAGTGTGTAGAGATTTTCCTGAATCTAAAGCAGAATTAATTTCTTCATCTTCTACTCCTTTGCTTTTTAATAGATTGGTTAAAATATCCTGACCACGGAGCTGTGTAGCTCTTTCGCCCCTTGTACCTATACAGTTTTCCATAGTACCATTATTTCTTGGTGTTGAATCTGGTGTGGTTGAAGCATAGGCAGTAATTCCAGTACCCACCATCATTGTAATTGCTAAGGTTATTATAATGTTTTTCTTTTTCATAATTAACACTCCTTTTTAATTTATATTTTGTTTATATCTATATACTAATGCACTATTTTGATTAAACTATGAGATAATTGTGATAGAAGTGTGAAAACTGAAAAAAACTCTAGTTTTATTAAAGAGGTGTTAAAAATGAAAGGCAAAATTCTTATAGTAGAGGATGAAAAAAAGCTTACAGAGGTTATGAGGCTTTATTTAGAAAAGGAAGGTTATGAAGTAAAAATTGCTCTAGACGGAAGAAAAGGAGAGGAAGCTATAAATGAAGGGGAGTATGATTTAATAATATTAGATATTATGATGCCTGAAAAAGATGGTTGGTCCGTACTAAGGAAAATTAAAAATGAAGGGGAGACACCTGTAATACTAACTTCAGCTAGAGGAGAAGAAGAAGATAGAATATTTGGGTTAGAGCTTGGGGCTGTAGATTATATGGTTAAGCCAATTAGTATGGAGGAACTTGTACTAAGAGTTAGTCTTAGAATTAAAAAATGTACTGGAGAACTAAGTGGTAATATTGCATTTGAAGATATTATAATTTCGGACTCTAAAAGAACAGTATCAGAAAATGGAGTTGAAATTAATTTAACCCCAAAGGAATTTGATCTTCTATTATTTCTATGTAAAAGTCCTGAACAAGTCTTTAATAGAGAACAACTTCTAAATAAAGTTTGGGCCTATGATTTTGTTGGAGATACTAGAACTATAGATACACATATAAAAAATCTTAGAGAAAAAATCAAGTATTGTGAGAAACATATAAAAACAGTTTGGGGTGTAGGATATAAATTGCAAATGAAGATAGATTAACTTTATATAAAAGCTATTGGAGGTGACATTATGGGAAAACTAACTTTAAGATTAATAAAATACTTCATTGGAATAATAACTTTAGTAATTGTATTTTGCTTTCTGTCTGTAAGTATATTTCTATCTTTTTTTTACACTAGCATGCAATATAATGACTTGAAGACTGCATCAAATCAGATGTATGATGCTATGAAAAATGGAAGTGAATATTCAGATGTAATTTCAAAATATGAGATATCTAGTGCAATTCTTTTAAAGGATGGAGAAGTTAATACTCTGACCTCTACAAAGATGGGAACTATGTCAATTATAAAGAATGTTAATCTACAAAAATTATCGATAAAAGGAAAGTATGTTACTCCAAATGAAGAAGAATTTTTGTATTATAATAACAACACTGATATGGGAGATATAATACTACTTAAAAGAAATAGTTTTTCAGGGGAGTATATGAGATCTACATATATTATACTAGCAGTTATATTTTTAGTTGCTTTACTAATTTCAATTCCCATGGTTTCAGTCTTAGGAAAGAAACTTACTAAACCAATCCTTAAGCTTCAAAATGCATCCTTAGATATAACTAAAGGAAATTTTAATATTGATGTGGATATAAATACAAAGGATGAAATAGAGGACTTATCAAAAAGTATTAAGGTTATGGCAGAGACTATAGAAAAGAAAAATACTATGCAAAGAGATTTTATAGCTAATGTATCTCATGATTTTAAAACTCCTTTAAGTGTTATTAGAAATTACAGTGAGGCCATATATGATGACATTCTTAATGAAGATGAGAAAAAAGAATTCCTAAAAGACATTATAAAAGAAGTGGATAGATTAAATCTTTTGGTAGTGGATATACTTGAACTTTCAAAACTTCAAGGAAGTACAGATATATTAAAAAAGGAGTATTTTAATCTCTCTGAATTTTTATTAGATTTTAAAAGTGCTTTTAGAATGAAATTAGAAGGCAAAAACATAACACTAAATATAAAATCTTTAGATTCTGATATAGAAATATTAGCAGATGGAAACTACTTATACAGGATAATTTATAATTTTATTGATAATGCAATAAAGTTTAGTAAAGAAGATAGTACTGTAGAACTCTATGTAAAAGATGAAGGTAGAGATATTAAAATATCTGTAAGAGACAAGGGTATAGGAATAGATAATAATTATATAGATGATATATGGAAAAGATATTATAAAAATAAAACAAGTGGGGGAATGGGTCTTGGCCTTGCTATATGTAGTGAAATATTAGATCTTCATAATTTTAGGTATGGAGTTATTAGTAAAAGCGGAGAAGGGGCTGAGTTTTTCTTCTTTATCCCAAAGGAGGCATTCAAAAGAAAAAGCAGTTAGTTTAATATGACTAACTGCTCTTTTTTACACTAGTTTATGTAATTATTAGTTTCATTGGTTGTGTTCATTTAGTCTTTTTTTCAAAACGATCCATTTTTGCGTGTCCTTCGCCTGGAGTTTTACCATTTTCAGATTTTTCTCTCACTTTAGTTTTTGTCTTTTCACCCTGCTCTTTTGTAATAGTGCCATTGGCAACAGCTTCATCTATTATTTTTATTCGCTCAGTTAGCAGGTATTCATTAATCTCTTCAGTAGATACACCCTTTTCAGTTAAAAGTGTGTATAGAGATTTATCTGAATCTAAAGCAGAATTAATTTCTTCGTCAGTTACGCCCTTGCTTTTTAATAGATTGGTTAAGATTTCGCTTCCATGAAGGTTTGATACTCTAGATGTACCTGTACCTGTACCTAAGCAATTCTGTGCAGTAGTAGCACTATTGCTTTGTGTTGCATCTAGTATAGGTGAAGCATAAGCAGTAATTCCAGTGCTCACCATCATTGTAATAGCTAAGGTAATTATAATATTTTTTCTTTTCATAATTAACACTCCTTTTAAATTTATGTTTTCTTTATATCTATATAGTAATGTGCTATTTTCAATAAACTATTAGATAATTGCTAAAATAAAAAAAATTTATCTAGAATTATTATTATACACAATAAATAAAAGGTAGGAATCTCAGAGAATTTCTACCTTTTACATATGTATATAGTGAATTTTATTGAGCCTTAGATAAACTAAGGTTTTCATTTTGTTTAGATAGCAGCTTATTTATTTTCATAAAATAAGCTATTGCAAGTGGTATGGTAGCAGCAATCCAGGCAATTGGACTAGCTAAACAAATTCCTGTATAACCTAAGAGCTGAGGCAATGTAAAGGCAACAACAACTCTAACTACAAGTTCAGCTACCCCGGCCATCATAGGAACAAATGCCTCTCCAATTCCTTGAAGAGTACTCCTGTAGATAAATAACAATCCAAGAATTATAAAAAATGGTGCGACTATATTTAAATACCGCTGTGCTGATTCTATAACTTCAGTTTCAGCTCCACTTATAAATAATCTAGTAAAGTTGCGCCCAAAAAGAAAAACAACAATTCCAGCAAAAACATTTACAATTAAAGAAAGATAAGAACATTTCTTTACTCCTTCTTTAATACGATGAATTTTCCCAGCACCAAGATTTTGACCAGCATAGGTAGCCATAGTGACACCAAAGGAAATGCTAGGTTGCATTACAAGCTGTTCAACTTTCATAGCAGCTGTATAGGCTGCAATAAGGGTGGAACCAAAAGCGTTAAGGGCACCTTGCAGTATTATTACTCCAACTGCTGTAATAGAGAATTGTAATGCCATTGGAATTCCAACCTTTAAGTGCAGTAATGAGAAGGGAATATCAAATTTCCAATCTTTTTTCTGTAATTTTAAAATTCTATATCTTTTTGCAGTATAGATTAAACACAAAAGTCCAGATACTCCTTGGGAAATTACTGTGGCATAGGCAGCACCTGAAACTCCCATAGATAAAGTAACAATAAAAAATACATCTAAAATTATATTTAAAATTGATGCAACAATTAAAAAATATAAAGGAGTTCGACTATCTCCAAGAGCTCGTAATATACTTGATATCATATTATAAAAAACAGTAGTTATAATTCCTGCGTAAAGAATAGTGATATAAGAATTAGCATCATTTATAATATCTGAGGGTGTATTCATTAAATTAAGTAATGGTTTTACTGTTACTAGGCTTATAGCAGTAATTAGTATAGTTATAATTGCACATAAAATAATAGAAGTGGCAACTGAGCGGCGAAGACCATCTTTATCATCTGCACCAAAGCGTTGAGCAACTATTATAGAAAATCCACTGGTTATTCCAAGGGTAAAGCCCATAACTAAAAAGAACATTGCACCTGTAGAACCTACAGCGGCAAGGGCTTTAACACCGATAAATCTACCAACGATTATAGCATCCACCATACTATAAAATTGTTGAAATATATTTCCAATAAGTAATGGGATTGAAAAAGATAAGATTAACTTTAGTGGACTCCCGGTTGTCATATCTTTTGTCATAAGTAAACCTCCAAAAATAAAAAATAAAAAATTATATATTTAAATGATACAGTTTCACTTATGTATTAGCAAGGTCTTAAAACTCTAATAAGCAATAAATAGTATACTAAATAAAAAGAGACTAGATTTATATTTAAATAAATCTAGTCTTTTTTCTTATAAGGAATTTTATTGTTGCATTAACTGAAATTCATTCTTTATTTTATCTGGAATCATAAGATATAAAGCATCAGCTAATTCATCTAATTTCCCTTTGTTTGGTGATAAAGACAAACTTAAAATAAGTGAAAAGTCTCTCTCTGTTTCTTTAATTACATCAGTAATAGCTGTAACTTTATCCTCAACATTATTTATAATGTTAGGATCATCAAGAACTTTAATTTTAAAATCCGGAAAACTCTCACAAGATAGATCATCTTTTTCTAAATCCTTAAGTGTTTGCAAGCAGCTTATAGCTTTAGAAAATAGATGATAAACAATTAGCCCAAGCTTCATATTACATCCGCCAATTAAACAATTTTCAGCACTTACAGAATCTAATTCTTTAATTAAAAATGGGCATCCTATTGAATCATTGTAAAGAAAATTAATTCCATAACTAAACTTCTCTCCAGTTAATAAAACAACACTTTTAGATTGAAAGGCATTAAGCCATTCAACTAAGCCTTCAGTTGGATTTTCTTTTAGAACATCTAAAAATTCATTTGTCTTCTCTTCATGATTTCCAAATAATGAAACTTCATGTAATTTAAATTGATTATTGCTCATAATAATCTCCCCTTAAGTTTTAAAAAATAGAGTCAGTTTCACCTAGTGCAACTGATTTTACAATAATATACTTACTTTAAACAGTCAATATCATTTGCGATATTCCTTATAATCTAAAGTTAAGATTAGTATAAACATAATATTATATATGGATATTTCCATAATATTATAATTAGTAAATATAGAATATTGAAGGTAAGTTCTCTTTTAAGGATCAATTTACTTTTACTGTAATAGTATGTATAAAGATTAATTATTAAAAAAGGAAAAAAGAAATGAAAAAATTTATTGTTTTTATTGTAACATCAATAATGCTATCAGGAATTATATGTGTGTTTATTAATATAAAAGAAAGAGAAGTTATGTCCAATAAAGAAAATGAGGTAAATATCGACGGTACCGTGAAGGATTTAAATGAGGAGTCAGTGGAAATAAAAAAATTTAATGTAGGAGAAATATTATTTAATATTTCTGTAATTGATAAAGAATCTATTGAGAAAATTACAAAGTTGAAAGTAATAAAGCAGAAGGATACAGTTTACTTAAATGATCAGCCAGAAAGCAACTCAGTATATTTAACATTCGACGATGGACCGGATGGAGAAGTTACTCCTAGGATTTTAGATATATTAGAATCTTACAATGTTAAGGGGAATTTCTTCTTCCTTGGGGAAAATGCAAAAATGTATCCAGAAGTTGTAAAGAGGACATTTGATAGTGGAAATTTTATAGGAAATCATACCTATTATCATGAGGATCTTACTACTTTAAGTCCCGAGGGAATAAAAGATGAGCTAGAGAAAACCGAAGAGGTTATATCATCAATTACTGGGAAAAGAACTACAGCTATGAGACCACCCTACGGGGCTTCTAATGAAACTGTCATCAAAGTAATAAAGGATAGCAATAGTGTATCTATTTTATGGTCTATAGACACCCTAGACTGGTCTCACAAAGAAGTATCTAGCATTTTAAAAGTAAGCGTCAAATAACTCATCACCTAGGACTGGCAGTAAATTAATGTGATAATACTCCTATACTTAGTAGGAGGTAATTTGCATGGCAGAAAGAAGATCTAAAGAAGAATGGATGATACTTGTA
>NZ_PVXQ01000065.1 GCF_002995745.1 Clostridium vincentii
TGTGGATTAAAAGGATTTGGAGATATTAGTTACAATTAAGAGTAAAAATGCTTAAGGGAAGTTATAAATATATACTGTAAAATAATGGATAATAAAATAGTTGCCCACTTTTACTTGACTCAATCTAGTAGCAGAGTTGAAAATTATAAGTAAGTAGATATGGTATAATATGCTTAGTTAAAACAGATAAAGGATGAGGTAAATAATGAGGAAAACAACATTATCAGACATAGCTAAGTATGTTAATGTATCAAAGACAACAGTGTCAATGGTATTAAATAATAAGAATATAAATGTTTCAGATGAAACAAGAAAGAAAATATTAGAGGCATCAAAGGAGCTTAAATATATTCCCAACTCAGTAGCAAGAAGTTTAAGCACAAATAAAAGTTATACTATTGGATTTATAGTTCCTGATATAGAAAATCCATTCTTTTCAGAAATGGCCAAAGCCATAGAAACAGAATCGGAGAAATGTGGATATAGTATGATATTATGTAATACTTTAAACAGAGGAGAACGGGAATATGAGTATATAAAATTACTTATAAGCAGGTTAGTTGATGGTGTAGTAATAGTTCCAAGTGGAGAAAGTAATGAAGCATTAGAGCTATTAAGTGCTAATGATGTACCCTTTGTTGTTGCAGATAGAAAAGTTGAAAGTAATGAAAAATATAATGGAGTTTTTTGTGATAATAACAAAGGCATTAGGCTTGGGGTAGAATATCTTATGAATAAAAAAGTAGGTAATATTGCTTTTGTAGGAGGTTTAATACAAGGGGTAGATACACGTTTAGGCTATTTTGAAGAGATTTCATTAGAGTTAAATATATTAGATAAGGATCTTATAGAAGAGGAAGAGTTTTCTATGGGTGGAGGAATAAGAGCTACAGAGAGGATAATGAATAAAAATAAAGATTTAAAAGCTATTTTTTATAGCAGTGATATTATGGCTATTGGTGGAATGAAGTACTTAATTAGAAATGGATACAAAATTCCAAAAGATATAAATATATTAGGATATGACAACATTGGGTTTTCATCATTTATAGAACCAGAGCTTACAACTGTGGCACAACCAATATACAAAATGGGTGAAGAGGCCTTTAAGTTATTATTAAAATCAATAAATAATGAACATAGTCCTGTGGAAACAATTATTTTAGAGCCATATTTAGTAGATCGTGAGACTGTAAAGTAAAAGAAAGGTTGGTTGATATAAAATGAATAAGGAAAATTTAATTTCAATATCAAAGAATGTTAGAAAAAATATTATAGAAATGATATATGAGTCAAAATCAGGACATCCAGGAGGTTCTCTATCTTGTGCTGATATAATAACTTATTTATATTTTGAAAAGATGAATGTAGATGAAAAAAATCCTAAGATGGAAGAAAGAGATAGATTTGTTTTAAGTAAAGGGCATGCAGCTCCAGCTTTATATTCAGTGTTAGCAGAAAAAGGATTTTTCCCAAGAGAGGAAATGAAGAGCCTTAGAAAAATAGGTGCGTTGCTTCAAGGGCATCCAGATTCTAAACATATTCCAGGAGTTGATGTATCAACAGGATCATTAGGACAAGGTATATCTAATGCAGCTGGAATGGCACTAGGCCTTAAACATAAAGGGAGTAAATCAAAGGTTTATGTTTTACTTGGAGATGGAGAACTGCAAGAAGGTTTAGTATGGGAAGCAGCAATGGCAGCAGCTCATTATAAGTTAGATAATTTAGTTGCTATAATTGATAATAATGGATTACAAATAGATGGTAAAAATGAAGAGGTAATGTCTATAGCTCCATTAGATGATAAGTTTAAAAGCTTTGGATTTAATGTTATTAAATGTAATGGAAACGATTTTGATGAAATAGATAAAGCTATGACAAGAGCAGATAGAGTAAAAGGCATGCCAACAGTAATAATAGCAAAAACTATTAAAGGAAAAGGGGTTAGCTTTATGGAAAATATAGCAGGATGGCATGGACAAGCACCTAGTTTAGAACAAAAAGAAAAAGCAATAATTGAACTGGAAGGGTAGAGTGAGAATTATGGGTAAGGCAACAAGAGAATCATATGGGATGGCGTTAGTTGAACTTGGAAGAGAAAATGAGAAAGTAGTTGTTTTAGATGCAGATTTATCAAAATCTACTAAGACAAATGATTTTAAAAATAACTTTGGAGATAGATTTTTTAATATAGGAATAGCAGAGCAAAACTTAATGGGAATGGCAGCAGGAATGGCTAATGTAGGATATATTCCATTTGCAAGTACATTTGCAGTTTTTGCAACAGGAAGAGCTTTTGAAATAATAAGAAATTCAATTTGTTATCCAAAAGCTAATGTGAAAGTAGCAGCTACACATGCAGGGTTAACTGTAGGAGAAGATGGAGGTTCACATCAATCAATAGAAGATATAGCATTAATGTGTTCATTGCCTAATATGACGGTAATAGTACCAGCAGATCATAGAGAAGCTATGGCAGCAGTTAAAGCCGCCGCAGAAATAAATGGGCCAGTATATTTACGATTTGGAAGATGTAACACTGAAGATATTTATGATGATAGTTACATTTTTAAAATAGGTAAAGGTACGCAGCTAGTTCAGGGGAATGACCTAACAATAGTAGCAACTGGAATGATGGTTCAAAAAGCTATTGAAGCCTCGAAGTTATTAAAAGAAGATGGAATAAATGCAAGAGTAATAAACATTTCAACTATCAAGCCTATAGATGAAGAAATCTTAATAAAAGCAGCTAAAGAAACAAAAGGAATTGTTACAGTAGAAGAACATTCAATAATAGGTGGACTTGGAGATAGAGTTTGTAGTGTTGTTTGTGAAAAAGCACCTACAAAAGTTAAGAAAATAGGTGTAAATGATACTTTTGGAGAATCAGGAACACCAAATGAATTATTAGAAAAGTATGGATTAACAAGCTTAAATATAGTTAAAGAAGCTAAAGAACTTATTAAAGAATATAAGTAAATACTATACTTGTAGTATATTCTACAAGATAGATATGAGGAGATGTTATTATGAAATTTTTCTTAGATACAGCAAATGTTGAGGATATTAAAGAGATAAATAGCTTAGGGATAATCGCAGGTGTTACAACGAATTCTTCATTGATTGCAAGAGAAAAAAGGGACTTAAAAGAAACAATTAGAGAGATAGCCTCTATAGTAGATGGACCAATAAGTGGAGAAGTTATTAGCTTAGATTATGAGAATATGATAAAAGAAGGAGAAGAACTAGCAAATATTCATAAGAATATAGTAGTTAAAATTCCAATGACTAGAGAGGGTCTTAAAGCAGTTTCATATCTTTCAAAAAAAGGAATAAATACAAATGTTACATTGGTTTTTTCAGCAACACAAGCATTATTAGCAGCTAGGGCAGGAGCAGCATATGTATCACCATTTTTAGGAAGACTTGATGATATAGGATCAAATGGAATAATCCTTGTTAAAGATATTAGTGAAATATTTGAAAAACATAATATAAAAACTGAAATAATTGCGGCATCAGTAAGAAATCCTATTCACATAATTGAAGCAGCAAAAGCGGGAGCTCATATAGCAACAGTACCGCCAACTGTTATAGATAGTTTAATAAAACATCCACTAACAGATATAGGAATAGCAAAGTTTGTTTCAGACTGGGAAGCAGCAAATAAATAAAATTAAATTTAAATCTATCTTTTGAATGATGATAAAGCATCAGAGATTTTCTCTGGTGTTTTTTTTATTGAATTTTAAACATATGGAGGAAAGCTTTAGGGATTTGATATCAAAATTGAAGGGAAAGAATACGGTATTAAAATATCTAAAGATACTGGTGGTTTCTTTGGAATCGTTGCAGATATGCTTAATAATAATAGAAAAGCCAGTAAATTTATACTGACTTCTATATTAAGGGCTAATTACATACTAGTCATTTTTTTACATTCATCAGCACATGCATAACATTCTGTAGCACATTTTGTGCAATGCTCATCTTTAAACATATCACATTCTGATGCACATTTGGAACAAATAGTAGCACATAATGTGCAATGTTCTTTCATAAATTGTGCATTCATTGACATAAGTGATGAAGACATTTGGCACATTTGAGCACATTCAACAAGAGTGCTTATGCAGTTTTTTCTTGCTTGAACGTCAGATTCATTTAAACATGCTTTGAAACATTCATAGCATGCTTGAGCGCACCTATTACATTCATCAATGCATGTTTGAAATTTGTCTGTTGAATTCGTTGCTATTCCCATTATAAAACCTCCTTAATAATTGGTTTATTGATACACGAATTATTATTTGCAAATAAATAATAATTATTCAGAAATAACTATATAAATAATAAAGGTAAAAAGTGTGAATTCAGAGATGTATTCATTTCAATTTGGAGGATAACAGTATGAAAAAAATGATTTATAATATTTTGTCTAGTAGAATATTTCATGGTCCTGATACGGTCAATGTAAAGGCAAAAGCAATCACATCAAGGCAATTTTCTTACGAAATTAAAGTTATCGCTGAAAATTTATATGTACCCTGGGCTATAGCCATAAGTGATGAAGGTAACTTATATTTTACGGAGCGGTCTGGGGCAATTAGAATTATTGAAGATGGTAAACTTAATCCACAGCCACTCATTACATTTCGTGCACCCTTTGTAAGTCAGGGAGAAGGAGGTTTAATGGGTATTGCCTTAGATCCAAATTATTCGCAAAACCATTATATGTATGTTATGCATTCATATTCAGAAGGTAATCGAATTTATAATCGTGTTGTAAGATTGGTTGAAAAGAATAACAGGGCATCCATTGACCGGGTTCTTCTGGATAAAATCCCTGGGGGAGAAATTCACAATGGAGGAAGGTTAAAGGTAGGTCCGGATCAGAAATTATATATAACAGTGGGCGATGCAGGGAATTCTGCATTGGCACAAGATCCAACAAGTCTAGCTGGAAAAATACTCCGGATAGAATTAGACGGCAGGGTTCCTGAAGATAATCCAATTATTAATTCACCTGTTTATAGCTTAGGTCATCGAAACCCACAAGGTTTAGCATGGAATTCAAAAAATGTCTTGTATGCATCAGAGCATGGACAGTCAGCACATGATGAGATAAACATAATACAACCAGGAGCAAATTATGGCTGGCCTCTCGTTCAAGGAAATGAGGACTCCAAGGAAATTATGATACAAAAACCATTGATACACAGCGGAGAAGAGACATGGGCACCCTCCGGTATTGCCTTCCTAAATCAAGGACCATGGCAAGGAAAATTACTCGTTGCTGCTTTGCGTGGACAGCAACTACTTGCTATCTCGTTAAATGGAAAAGGAACGGTAGTGAAGAATATAGAATCATGGTTGAGAAATGAGTATGGACGTTTGCGTGATGTTGTTCAGGGGAAAGATGGATCGATTTACCTGACAACAAGTAATAGAGATGGCAGAGGAAATCCAGATATAGCTGATGATAAAATTATCCGGCTCATTCCAAAATAAAACAATGGAAAAAGAAAGAAGCTTATTCGTTGATATACATGTATGGTACTATTTAAATAAAGAATGTTAGTGTATTTAAGACACCATAGTAGGAGCAAAGGATTAACAGGTAATAAACATAAAAGAGTATAAAAAGAAAGGAAGTGAGTATTTAGTGATTTTGTGTACTTATAACACACACACTCGCTAAAAACAGTACATGCAAATAAAAGAAATAAAGGGAAATACATTCTGTATTGATACTGGAATGTCATACATACCTTTTTATAAGATTAATGATAAAGAAATTATTATGTTGGATTCAGGATGGGCAAAAGGAGAGAGAGAAGAGATAAATGAGCTTCTGGAAAAAAACAGATTTAAGGTAGTTGGTATAATATGCAGTCATGCTCATATAGACCATATAGGGAATAATGCATATTTAAAGAAAAAGTATAATTGTATTATCGCTATGTCAGCCTATGAAGCTCTTGTTTGCAGTTCCACAGTCAATCTCAAGGTTTATTATAGTAGCCAAACATTATCTGATGTTACAGAACATTTTGGACATATGGTTTGTGAAACAGATATTATGATTTTAGATAACCAAGATACAATATATGTGTGCGGTATTAAGTTTGAAATTCTTCATACACCGGGGCATAGTCCTGCACATATATGCATTACTACTCCCGATGATGTTGCGTATTTAGGGGATGCCCTCATAAGCTATGAAGTCATGAGGGGTGCTAAAATGCCCTATGCTTATATACTCAGAGAGGATTTGAAAAGTAAATTAAAGCTTTATGACTTAAAATGTAGCAAATATGTAGTGGCACATAAAGGTATGTATAATGATATTACAAAACTTATAACTGATAATATAGATTTCTATAAGAATAGAGCGACAAGAGTAGGTGATGTTATAGATGGTGCTATGACAATGGAAGATATTCTGAAGGCTGTTATTAAAAAATTTAATATTCATGTAAAGAGTAAATATAGATATACCGTAATAGAAAGAATGTTAAGGTCCTATGTTGAATATTTGAATGAAACAGGAATTATAGAGTTAAATATGGATGATGGAGTTCTTAAATATTCAAAGATCTATTGACTCTCCCTTTAGAGGATACTGTAATCTTAATTTACAAGGAAAGGAGATGTGTATATGTTTAGAATAGGCGAATTTTCAAAACTTACGAAAACTACAGTAAAAGCACTAAGGTACTATGATGAAATTGATTTGTTAAAACCTGAATTTGTGGATGAGGAGACAAACTATCGGTTTTATACAACGAAACAGTTGATACAACTTCATAAAATTCAGTCTTTTCGCCAAATCGGTTTATCAATTGATGAAATCAAGCTGATTATGTCCGGGCACTGTATAGAATTAATTTTGGAAAAACGAAAAAGTCAAATTGAAGATACTATCGCTGAAGGTAATGCACAACTTTCTCGAATTGAATTTATATTACAAGGAAAAGAGGAGGAGTTAATTATGAATTATCAAGCGATTTTGAAAGAATTACCAGAGTGCGTCATCTATTCAAAGAGGCTGACAGTGCCAAGTTATGAGTCATATTTTGAGCTTATACCGGCAATCGGGAAAGAGGTTGTTGCAGCAAATCCTGAATTAAAATGTACTGCGCCTGGGTACTGTTTCATCAAGTATCTTGACAATGAATACAAAGATAAAGATATTAACATTGAATTCTGCGAAGCGGTAGACAAAATGGGTAAAGAAACTGGTGATATTAAGTTTAAAAAGATTGAAAGTGTATCTGCAGTTTCTATTATGCACAAGGGAGCATATGATGTACTCGCAAAGGCGTATGCATTTGGGTTTAAGTGGATTGAAGAGAATGGATATATAATGGCTGACAGTCCACGAGAAAACTATATCGATGGAATTTGGAACAAAGAAAGTGAAGATGAATGGCTTACAGAGTTGCAAATACCTGTGGTAAAGAAATAAGCTGAGGGATTATAAGTATAGTCCAGTTATAATTATTTTAAAAGTGAAAGCCAGCGTCTTGAGACGCTGGCTAATAATATAGGTTTATAGTGTAGGATTAAATAACTCACTTGATGGGAAATTTTAATACGCATGTAAAAAAATTATCAATTAAATGTAGTCTTCTCCTAGTTTATTGGCTGTTAAAATAGCAGCGTAAACATCTTCTGGAGTAACATCAAATGGCATATTATGTGCAGTATCTTCTTTTGAGGTAGCAACTTTTGCCACTTCCATAATTTCTTCTGGTTTAATTTCATTAATACCTAATTGTTTTAAAGTAGTTGGAAGACCAACATTATTACAGAAATATAATACTTCTTCGATTTCTTCCATTGGAGCATCTTCAAGTACTAATTGAGCTAATGTACCAAATGCAACTTTTTCACCATGATACATATGATGGCAAGCTGGCAATACAGTGAAACCATTATGAATAGCATGAGCAGCTGCAATACCGCCACTTTCAAAACCAATACCACTAAGAAGTGTATTAGCTTCTACTATTTTTTCAACTGATTTTGTACAAACGCCTTCTTCTACAGCTAATTTAGATTTGTAACCTTCAGCAATTAATGTATCGTAACATAATTTAGCTAATGCTGAAGCTGCAAGGGTAGTAGTACCAGCAGCACATGTTATAGCGTTAGATTTCTCACAAGCTCTTGCTTCAAAATATGTTGCTAAGGCATCACCCATACCAGATACGAGTAGACGAACTGGAGCTTTTGCAATTATGCCAGTATCAACTAAAACGATATTAGGATTTTGCTTTAAGAATAAGTATTTATCAAAGACACCAGTATCAGTATATAAAACTGATAAAGCACTACATGGAGCATCGGTAGCTGCGATAGTAGGTACAATTACAACTGGAATATCTTTATAATAACCAACGGCTTTAATGGTATCTATAATTTTTCCACCACCAATACCAATAAGAACATTTACATTATTATCTTCACAAACTTTGATAATACGGTTTACTTCTGTCATACAGCACTCACCGCTAGATAAATCATATTTAACAGTGATATTTTCAATTTCAAAGCTTTTGTCAACAGTAGCCTTTACTCTTTTTAAACCACTTTCACTAATTAAGCATAATGCTTTTCCACCAAGTACAGATACATATTGTGCAATATTTGCTAGTTCTCCATTACCTTGAATATATTTACCTGGTGAAATCATAATTTTTGCCATAAAAAAATCCCCCTTAATGTATATTAATTTGCAATTGTTTCCATTATAATTATATAACTTTTCTCTATGATAGTAAAATTCAATTTGGAGCATTATGACGAATTATATAAGAATTTTAAAATGATTTACGAGACTCAGCTTAGAAGATTAGCAAATTTAACGTCTAATTCATATAAGAATTGAAAAACAACTAAATTATAGCCATTTCATTAAAGATATTATTTTGTTATAATAGAAATATATTAGAATAGATTTAAGATTAGAAGCAAATACTTTGATTGAGAATCAAGGAGGTAATGAAATGGATAAAAAATATACTAAAAAATCAATGGAAGAATTGAAGGAACAGTTAACTAAAGAACAATATAGAGTAACAGCAGAAAGTGCTACGGAAAAACCGTTTAATAATAAGTATGATAGCTTTTACGAGAAGGGGATTTATGTGGATATAACTACAGGTGAGCCTTTATTTCTATCTTCTAACAAGTTTAACTCAGGATGTGGATGGCCTGCCTTTTCAAAGCCTATAACAAAAAAAGTTGTTAAAGAAAAGATTGATGCAAGTCATGGAACTGTAAGGACAGAGGTTAGAAGTAATATAGGTGATGCTCATCTAGGACATGTATTTAGTGATGGTCCAAAGGAAACGGGCGGATTAAGATATTGTATTAATTCAGCATCACTTAAATTTATCCCTATAGATAAAATGAAAGAATTAGGTTATGAAGAATATTTAGATCAAGTTACGTTAGAGTATAATTTTAGTAGGCAAAGGTAGCAAAAAAATAAAGGAGATGTAAAAACATCTCCCCAATACATAAATTATCCATTATAATTTTATTGCTAAGATAAAAAGAATGGAGTTGGATTTA
>NZ_PVXQ01000066.1 GCF_002995745.1 Clostridium vincentii
CATTTTCTTTACCAGTTTCTAAATCTGACAAAAGGTTGTTAATTACTTTAACAGCATCTTCTTGATTCATACTACTTTGTGTATTGATATTTTGATCTTGAGTATTTGTTTTAGCTGAAGCCATCTTATTAACTAATTCAACAATTCCTGCTAAGGAGCTTATAATATCATCTTTAGATAGTTCTTCAATTGATCTCTCAACTTCTGTTTTAACTTCTTTAACTTCTACATTATTCTTCGGTGCAGATGAAGCATCTGTTAAATTAGACATCTTTTGAAGTACAGAACCAAATTTATCCTCAGATTTTGTTTTTGTATAGCCCTCTGTACCAGTATTAGCCATATTTTTAACATTTAGAGTAGATAGATTTATATTGTTGCTTATATTCACTTGCATTTTATTCACCCCCCTTCATATTCTTCATATATGCATAAAGAGCAATTTCATCTATGTCTATAACTTCTAGCCTGTCCTGCTCCTTTACATAACTATTGTACTGCTTGTCTTTTAAAGTTGCTACTGTTTTTCTGTCTATTTGTTTTTCTTTTAAATCCATTCTTCTTTTCTCTAATTCTCGTCCTCTTAGTACTAATTCTTTTTCTTTGTCCTTTATTCCTGCATCAATCGCATATAAATAGTTTCTTTTTACTTTTTGATAAATAATATCCTCTCCTGGCTTGATACCTCTATAGGATTCGTACTTATCTTTAAGCTCTTCTAAGTCATTTTGCGTTTTTATTTTATTACTCTGACTTTCAGAAAACAATCTTTTACTTTCTTCTTCCTTCTCTTCTCTTAACTCTAGAAGTTTTTGAAGTCTAAATTTATATTTTTGAGTCATATCTCCACCTCACAGTTACTTAAACATAGTGGTTAAGCTACTAATGCTTTCCTCAAAAGAAGTTTTTTCATTTATTCCTTGTCTCAGAAATTTCTCAAGAGGTTCATTATATTTTATTGATAGATCTATTTTAGGACTACTACCTCGTACATAGGCTCCTATATTAATTAAATCCTCTGACTGCTTGTAAGTCGCAAGTAAATCTCGTCCATAGGATGCTGAATCCTTATGTTTCTCTTCAGCTATAGTTGTCATAAGTCTACTTACACTATTTAAAATATCTATAGCCGGATAATGATTTTTATGGGCTAAATCTCTTGATAATACTATATGCCCATCTAAAATACCTCTTACCGCATCGGCAATAGGTTCATTAAAATCATCTCCATCAACTAAGACAGTATAGAATGCAGTAATTGAACCCTTATCAGAAGTACCTGATCTTTCCATAAGTTTAGGTAATTTTGCAAAAACAGACGGAGTATAACCCTTTGTTGCAGGAGGTTCTCCTATCGCCAGACCCACTTCTCTTTGTGCCATTGCAAATCTTGTAACAGAATCCATCATAAGGATTACTTTTTTGCCCTTATCTCTAAAATATTCAGCGATAGCTGTTGCAGTTAAAGCTCCTTTTATTCTTATTAAAGCAGGTTTATCTGAAGTAGCACATACTACTACAGACTTTTTCATACCTTCTGGTCCTAAATCATTCTCTATAAATTCAAGAACCTCGCGGCCTCTTTCTCCAACAAGTCCAATAACATTTACATCTGCCTGAGCTTCTCTTGCAATCATTCCTAAGGTTGTACTTTTACCTACACCACTTCCTGCAAATATACCAATTCTTTGGCCCTCTCCAACAGTTAGAAATCCATCTATAGCTCTTACTCCTGTTGGCATTACATTTTTTATCCGTCTACGGGTCATTGGATCCGGAGGTTCATTTTCAAGTGGATAATGTTCTCCTAAAAGTTCTTCATGTGAATTGTACTCATTTCCAAGACCATCTAAAATCTTTCCAAGTAATTCATCTGAGCACCTGACCCCTAAAGGCTTATTTTGTGGGACAACTTTACAACCTGATGATACTCCTGATAATTCTCCTAGAGGCATAAGAATTACAAACTTTTCTCGAAATCCCACTACTTCACAATTAATAGGCTTGTTATATTGGTTATATATAATACAAAGTTCTCCAACAAAGGCCTTAATTCCTTCTACTTCTATGGTTAATCCAATAACTTTGCTAACAATACCTTCTGAATATATGGTTGAGGTTTCCATAACTTTTTGTGTTAATCCTTCAAAATCTATATTCAAATTTATCCCTCACTTCTTCACCCTATTATAGCTTTCATTATTTTTTCCAAGCCTATGTCTACTCCAACTTCCATCTTCCCACTGTTTTTTTCAATTATCGCATTTCCAGGCTGGATATCATCACTTACAATTATGAATATTTCCCCGGTAATGTTGTAACTAACCTTCCAAATTTTAATTTTTTCTTTTAACTGTTCCTCATAAATTCTATTACATCTAATAATGATATTTTGTTCCCCCTTAGCTAGCTTAAAGGCCTCATCTATTATTAGATCTATTCCATCGTCTTTTAACACTTCTTTTTTTAATATTTTTCCAGAAATACTAAAGGCTAATTTAATAATATCTTGAGTTTTCTTTTTCAAATATTCATTATAATCTTGCTCTGCCCCGGATAATATCTTTTCTGCATTATTTATAATATCTGTGGCTTCTTTTTTTGCCTTTGGAATAGTTGCGGCAATAGCCTCTTTTTTACCATCCTCATGACCATTTTGAATTCCTTGATTATAACCTTTTTCATAAGCATTTTTCTCAATAAGAGCGGCTTGAGTCTTAGATTCAATAAGAATCTGATCTCTTTTTCTTTGTGCTTCCTTAATAATACTTGCACCTATGACTTCAAAGTTTCCTACCATATTAGATTCATTTTCTCTTACATTAGAATTTGATTCATTAGTTGTTTTTGCAACATAATTAGTAGAAATTTTCATCTGTTCTCCACTTAAAGCTTGATCTTTTTTTATTAGACTATACGATGATTGCATCTTCTCCACCTCTTGAAATAATTATTTCTCCAGCTTCGTCTAACCTTCTAATTACAGAAACAATCTTTTGCTGACATTTTTCTACATCCATTAACCTTACTGGACCTAAGAATTCCATATCTTCCTTTAATGAAGCAGCTGCTCTCTTTGATTGATTCTTGAAAATTGTTTCTCCAACTTCTTCTGAACAACCCTTAAGAGCAAGAGCAAGTTCCTTAGCTTCAACTTCTCTAAGAATTCTTTGAATAGATACATCATCAAGAGTAATAATATCCTCAAATACAAACATAGAGCTCTTAATTCTATCAGCCAATTCAGCATCTTCTCTCTCTAGACTTTCAGTAATATTCTTTTCAGTTGTTCTATCAACCTGATTAAGAATATCAACTAAAGTTTCTACTCCGCCCAAAGTTGTCATCTCAGTTCTAACAACTGATGATAACTTACTTTCAAGTACGTTTTCGATTTCTTTTATTACCATTGGTGAAGTAGTACTCATAGTAGCAATTCTAAAAGCAACTTCACTTTGAACTTCTTCTGGTAATTCCGCTATTACTTGAGCCGCTTTATCTGGCTGTAGATAGCAAAGAATTAAAGCTATTGTTTGGGGATGCTCATAAGTCATAGCATTTAACAATTGATGAGCATCTGCCTTTCTAGCTATTGAGAAAGGTCTATATTGTTGAGTAGCCTCAGACACCTTCTCTAGTATTTCAGCAGCTCTTTGAGTCCCTAAAGCCTTTCCGAGTAGGGTTCTTGCGTAATCCATTCCCCCTTCAACAATATACTCTCTAGCTTTATTTATTTGCACAAACTCATTTAAAATGCTTTCCCTCTGTGTCGCATTCACTGAAGTGATATTTGCAATTTCATAGGTTATTTTCTGAATTTCAGCCTCTGGCAACCTTTTAAGAATCCCCGAAGATACCTCTGGTCCTAGAGTTATAAAAAGTATTGCCGCCTTTTGAACGCCAGTTAATTTGCTACTATCTCTTGCCAAATTTATCACCTCTCATTTTCGGATAGCCAAGATTTGATTATATCTACTACTTCTTCTGGTTTTTCTTTTGCATAATCCTTTATTTCTTTCTCCATATGCAACTTTTCATTTGAAACTTCAAAATCTATTGGAGCAAAATTCTCAATAGGTTTTGCTGTTAACTTATCATCAATAACTACATCAAGAACTCTATCTTCATCTTTCTTTCTTCTTCTAATAAAAATTATCAGTAATGCAATTATTCCAGCAAGACTTAATACTCCAATTGCAGTCCAAAGAATTATTCTATTCCTATCAGCTGCAGCAATCTCTATATTAAATGCATCAATTTGCGCCTGTGCTTCATCTTTAATTGCAGTATCAAACTCCATACCAGTTAAGGACATTAAATCTCCTCTATTATTATCTATTCCTATAGCATTAGATATTGCATTTTCAAACTCTGCTTGAGCTCCAGCATCTAATTCTCCATCTATAAATACTGATGCTGTTATCCTTTTAGGCTTACCAGCACTACTTATAGTAGTTGTTGTAGTATTTCCAGTTTCATAGTTAGTCTTTTGCTCATTACTTCCTGTAACTCCAGCCTCTTCAGTTGTATCTATAGTATTTGTCATATTATTATCTACTGGGCTTTGGGCTGTAACTCCACCATTAGCATTATTATATGAATTAATAGTCTGTTGGCTAATAATAACTTTATTTGGATCAATAACTGTCTCATCTGTCTGCTTAGCATCAAAATCCAATTCTACATTCACAGTTGCTGAAACCTTATTTTTTCCTACAATTGGTTCAAGAAGTTTAATTATAGCTGCTTCATATTGATCTCCACTATTCTTTTCAAGATCTTTTTGACTTTGTATAGTTTCAGCACTTACACCAGTATTACCAGTTTCGCTATTTAAATTTTTAGTCAATAAATTCATGTTAGTATCTATTACTTCAACATTATTCTGCGGTATATTCTCAGCACTTGCAGAAACTATAGCAACAATAGACTTTACATTCTCATCTGTTATCTGTTTTCCAGCCTTTAGTTTTAAAACAACTGCGGCCTTGCCCTCTTGCTTGTCCTTTACAAATACGGAATCCTCAGCTGGGGTAATATTTACTTTAACTGTCTCTATCGCTTCAAGGCTTTTTATAGATTTCTCTATATTCCCTTGTATCATTCTAAGTTTTTTTATATTAAATTCCTCATCTGTCATACCAAATGAACTACCAGAGTCCATTAGTTCGTACCCTTTGCTTCCATCTGAAAGCTGAGATGCGAATTGTAATCTAAGCTCATCCACCATGGCTGTTGGAACTAAAATAGAATCCCCTTCAACTTTCTTATCTATTTTATCCTCAGTTAATTTTGCTATAACAATATCTGCATCTGCAGCATCTAGCCCTGAATATAATACCGAATATTTATTTGATGATGAAAAGAAAAATAAACTTATAATAGCAATTAATAGTGCTATTAATGCAACCACTATTGCTATCTTAATACTTCTACCAAAGGATTTAAACTTCGCCCAAAGCTTTTTAAATGTGTCTGAAAGCTTTTTCATCTATTGCACTCCTTCTATTATAACTGCATTTGACTAATTTCTTTATATGCATCTACCAATTTATTTCTAACTTGGACAGCAAATTGTAATGATACTTTAGCTTCTTCAGTGGCTAACATTACATCACTAATTTCTACATCCTCGCCTTTAACAAAAGCTTCAGAAGCTTTATCTGCAACTAGCTGCTTATCATTAATACCCTCTATAGAATTTTGAAGAGTTGTCGCAAAAGTATCAAGTCCTGTACTAACTGTATTATTTTTATTCGTATCAATATTATTTATGCCTTTTTGAAATATTTCTTGACTTGGTACAAAATTATTAATTATCACGATATCACTCCTATCTGCCTATTTCTAACGCTTTCATAAACATATCCTTATTCGCATCTAATGTATCTGCATTAGCCTCGTATGCCCTTGTTGCCGCTATCATATCAGCCATTTCATTTAGAACATTAACATTTGGATATTCTACATAGCCTTCTTCATTTGCATCTGGATGTGATGGGTCATATACCATTTTCATGTCTGACTCATCCGCCTCTATCCCCACAGCCTTTACCCCATAGGAATTCATCTCGCTATCTAAAGCTTCTTGAAAGACAGCAACTTTTCTAACATACGCGCCGCCCTCTTCTGTTCTTGTTGTTGTGGCATTAACCATATTTGAAGTTATGGTATCCATTCTTAATCTTTCAGCAGACAATCCACTTGCACTTATTCTCATAGCATCAAAACTATTCATTTATTAATTACCTCCGCTTATTACATATTTCATTGTGCTAAGCTTCCCATTAGCTTGTTGCACTAAAGCATTATATTTCATTGTATTAGCAGCTTGATTTACTTTTTCGACATCTAAATCTACATTATTACCATCTGTCCTCATGCTAGTACTTTCATCTTTTTCAACAGTGATATTCCCATTAGTATCACTACTTTGTAGATGTTTACTATTATTAGTTTTCATTGCTAAATCAGTTTCAGTTGTTCCATTGATGTTTTCTTCAAAAACAACGTTAAATCTTTTGTAATCCTTTGTATTTATATTTGCCATATTATTTGATATAGCTTTACTTCTTACATTTGAGGCTGCTATACCTTCCTTGATTAAGTTATAAGTGCTACCTTCATTTCCCAAAACACTCATTGTCATAAACCCACCTCCATCTTTTATCCCCATTAATTTTATATAACAATTTTTTATCAAATAAAAAAAGTTCTCTATCACTACTTCCAATTTATATTATAGTCTATCATCATGTAATTTTCTATGATATTTAAAATAAACTTGTCTTATTTAAGTATAAATATGTATTTTCTTAAAAATTTTATTCTTATTCATCAAACTATGTTGCAATTAATAATATTTTAATTAATAAAACAAAAAAAAATAGTCCAGAATTTTAATTCTAGACCATTTTATTCTTAATTATCTAATTCTTTCTAGTACCTTCAATGCATCTTGAGGAAAATTGTTACTCTGTGCAATTAATGCTATACTCGTTTGAGTCAAAATCTGAGTCCTAGCAAATTCAGCCATTTCTACTGCAATATCAGTATCTCTTAAACTGCTATCAGCTTTTTCTACTATTAATGTATTTTGTTCCAAACTTTCTGCAGAACTTTCAAATCTATTAGAAATAGCCCCATATTTACTTCTAATAGATGTAATAGAAGTTATAGAAGCATCTATTACACCAATCGCTTGGTCTACCTTATCTGGATCTGTTAAATCTATATCACTTAAAGCATTACCTTCATCATTATGTAAAAAAGAAGCAGATATGTTATATGCTGGTATTCTAACTTTTTCCCCTACCATAGCACCAACAACAGTATCTTTATAGGAGGGGTACTCATTACTACTAACATTCTCATCTCCAATAAGTTTTACTCCATTAAATTCAGTATCTTTTGCTAAAGAATTTAAAGTATCCTTCATTGTAGTCATTTCAGCCTGTATTGCCGATCTATCAGCTTCTGTTTTACTTCCATCTCCTGCGCTGATAGCCAATTCCTTCATTCTAGCCAATACATTATTAGCCTCTTGCAATGCTCCATCAGCTGTTTGAAGCATTGATTGTCCATCCTGAAGATTTTTTTGAGCAGATTGTAAACTCCTAATTTGAATTCTCATGCTTTCACTTTGTGCAATTTTATTAGGATTATCCTTGGCAGAATTAATTTTAACACCTGAGCTTATTCTTCCGATAGCAGACACATTATCCTTTAAAGTCTTCTGATATCCTAAATTCAACCTAAGAGAATTCATATTATGACTTAATCTCATTATCCATCACCTCGTTAATATTCTTATCGGCCAATTATTTTAAATCTTTATGTTTTTTTAATATATTTTTAAACAAAACTTTGTTTAGTTGAAAATTGAGAGTTGAGAGTTTAATTTAACTTTCCACTTTCAACTTTCAATTCTCAACTTTATTGAGGTTTTGTTTTGTTGTTTTTACTATAGATGTAAGAATTTTGTTTAGTTCATTGCATTCATTCAAAATGTCTTTTGATATGTTGTTATCTATATAGTTAGTAGCAACTAGAAGTTTTAACCAGTAATTTATTTCTGAAGCTTCTTTTAAAGATATATTAATTTTGCTTAAAAAGTCTTTTTTACTTTGGGATTGCAAAGCTTCTTTAACATTCGCGCCTATACTTGTTCCTGACCTAAGGACCTGTTTTGAAAGAATATACTCATTTTTTTGTTTGCATAGATATTTATATAAATTAACTATTCTCATAGCAAACTTAAATGACTTCTCATACACCAAACTTTCCTTCAAGCTTTAAACCACCTAAATATACTAGTATATTAAAAGCTTAACCTATTACAAAATATTTAATCACTGCGTGATTAGTTGAGAGTTGAGAATTGATAATTGAAAGTTAAAGGAAATCATTCTCCCCAACTATCCACTCTCAATTTCCAACTCTCAACTATTTATTAGCCCCTTCTAATTTTTTCATCTTTACGCCTTCTGCTCTAAAGTAAGCGTCAAATAACTCATCACCTAGGACTGGCAGTAAATTAATGTGATAATACTCCTATACTTAGTAGGAGGTAATTTGCATGGCAGAAAGAAGATCTAAAGAAGAATGGATGATACTTGT
>NZ_PVXQ01000067.1 GCF_002995745.1 Clostridium vincentii
GTGGATTAAAAGGATTTGGAGATATTAGTTACAATTAAGAGTAAAAATGCTTAAGGGAAGTTATAAATATATACTGTAAAATAATGGATAATAAAATAGTTGCCCACTTTTACTTGACTCAATCTTTTCTACCCCCTAATATTTACTTTACTATAATTGAATTATATAATAAAATTTAGTAACATTACATAGTCTTTTCCCTATTGTGTACCAGCACAGTTATTTATATGCAAAAAAAAGAGACCCTAAAGGTCTTATTTTTTAATCTATAGATTTAAAGCCTTATATATAGCCTTAGCTACTCCTGCCTCATCATTAGTATCAGTCACATACTTTGCTATTTCCTTTATTTCTGGTATAGCATTTCCCATGGCAAAGGACTCTTTAAATTCCTCAAACATAGAATAATCATTAAAACTATCACCAATAACTATAACTTCATTTCTAGATATACCCATCTTATCAGCAACTTTTGCTAAAGTTAATCCCTTTTGAGCAAGCTTATCTGTTATTTCAATATTATCTTTAAAGGATGAAGATACAGCTAGTCCTCCAAGTCCATTAACTTTTTTCTTCATATTTGAAATAATATCCTCATCACTATAAAATGCAAGAATTTTTCTTATTTCTATTTCACTACATAAAAACTCCTCTATATTTTCAATATACTTAAGTATTTTAAAATGAGGATGAACTTTTGCAACTTCAAGAGCATCTTTAAAAGATGGGAACTTCTCGAAATGCTGAACCATGTGTGCTATTCCCTTTAGGGCCTCTTCTTTAGTATTCGTAGTATAAATCCCATGGCTTGTGAAAATCTCAGATCTCATTCCAACTGCCTGTACCATATCTGTAATTTGTGTAGCTTTACTTTTTTCTATATTAATTCTTTCAAGTATATTTCCATCTTCATCACGGTACTCTGCACCATTCATAAGAACACATTGGCACCTTAATCCTGCCTCTTTGAGTAAAGGTGCTACAGTTTCATACTCTCTTCCTGTAGAAATGACAGTTTGTACTCCTAGTCTCTGTGCAATCTTTATAGCTTTAATATTTTCTTCATGTATCTCATGTTTACTATTCAGTAATGTTCCATCCATATCAGATGCAATAATTTTTATCATGTCTTTTCCTCCCTTGAAAACTACTAACTCTAATCTAATTTTATCATAGGTATGCTAATATTAAGTTAAATATTATACAATGCTCCAATTAATTTACGCTTATTAAGCACAGAAAAAAAGCACCACAGTAAATGTTGTGCTTTTTTTACTTATATTTTTAAAGTTCTTTTCCATTACTCTTTATAACATTCTTATACCAATAGAAACTCTTCTTCTTTGATCTTTCCATATTTCCATTTCCATTATTATCTTTATCTACATAGATAAAGCCATATCTCTTCTTCATTTCTCCAGTTGATGCACTTACTAAGTCAATGCATCCCCACATAGTGTATCCCATAAGTTCAACACCATCCTTAACTGCTTCTTCCATTTGAATTATGTGATCTCTAACATAATCTATACGATAATCATCATTTATTGATCCATCTGCTTCAACTACATCTACTGCACCTAAACCATTTTCAACAACTATTAACGGGATTTGATATCTATCATAGATATTGTTTAATGTCCATCTTAACCCCTTAGGATCAATTTGCCATCCCCAATCTGAAGCTTTTAAATGCGGATTTTTAATTCCACCTAATATATTTCCTTCAACTTCTTCTAAATTTGTATCAGCACTTACAACTGAAGACATATAGTAACTGAAGGAATAGAAATCTACACACCCTTCTTTTAATATCTCATTATCTCCTGCTTGCATTTGTATTTCAATGCCTTTTTCTTCAAAATAGCGATTTGCAAATCTTGGGTAATATCCTCTTACTTGAACATCTCCGCAAAGCATATTGCTTATCTGATCTTTTTGTTGAGCTAATAATATATCATCTGGGTTACAAGAATTTGGATAAGTAGTCATATAAGCAATCATGCAACCTATTTTAAAGTCTGGATTAATCTCATGACCTAACTTAACAGCCTTTGCACTAGCAATAAATTGATGATGTAAAGCTTGGAACCTCTTTTGGTCTGAATTTTCATTTTCATTAACTAGAATTCCACCAGCCATAAAAGCTCCAAAAGGAACTGTTAAACAATTTATTTCATTAAATGTTAACCAATACTTTACTTTATCTTTATATCTTTTAAATATTGCTTCACAGTATGTTACATAAAAATCAATAACTTTTCTTGAACACCAACCATTATATTTTTCAGTTAATCCAAAAGGTGCTTCATAATGAGAAATTGTTACTAATGGTTCAATATTATTTTTTATTAATTCATCAAATACATCATCATAGAACTTTAGACCTTCTTCATTTGGTTCTAATTCATCCCCATTAGGGAATATTCTAGTCCAGTTAATTGACATACGAAAAGTCTTAAATCCCATTTCTCCAAACAGTTTTATATCTTCTTTATAATGTCCGTAAAAATCAATAGCTTCACGACTTGGATAATATGTCTCTTCTTCTAAAACTGGTGTAATACGTCTAGGAGTTGTATGAGTTCCTCCGGTCATCATATCTGAAGTACTAGCACCCTTTCCATCCTTGTTCCATCCACCTTCAAATTGGTTAGCAGCAGTTGCTCCACCCCATAAAAAATTATCTGCAAATTTAAACCCATTATTATTTGACATTAATTCTACCTCCTTAAAATCTCTATACTATGATTTTAATATATCTAATCATAACTTCACACCGCAAATTTCCACGTCTGTACCAGTACAAGTTGAAATAAAAGCAGTAAATAGTTTTCACTACTTACTGCTTTCACATCACTTATTATTATAGTTTTTCTCCATTACTTTCTATACCATTCTCTATACTCTCAATTTTCTATATCTATTAAAGGCAGCCATTATTTCCTGCTTTCTTGGCATAGCTAAATTTCCATTCCCACTAATATCTATTAAGCCCTTCTTTTTTATACTCATTAATATTTCATCTGTTACCTCTTCAATATTTAATGTTCCATTTATTATATTTTCTTCTGCATACTTCATAATATATCCTATTGCGGTAATCTGCTCACTATCTACAATTTGTTCTACAGCCCTTAGCTCGATTTTCTCCCTATTTATGTCTAAGGCATCTACTCCCAAGGTTTTTATTTTTATCCCTTTAGGACCTTTTTCAATACTTCCTTTTTTTATAACTCTATTAAAATTAATCCTTATTTCCCTATCTGTTATTCTATTTAAAATTTTTCCTGTACTTAGAGCCTTTGCCTTTTCCGTAACATCCTTTGGTTCATAAGAATCCATTTGAATTACTGTATCAGCTACATCAAAGAAATCCCCTGAACTTCCTACAACTATAATTGTTGATATATCTTGTTGCTCATATAAAGGTTTTACGACTTCAATAAAAGGTGTAATAGGCTCCTTTTCTTTAGAGACCAGTTTTTGCATTACATCATCTCTTATCATGAAGTTTGTTGCGGAAGTATCCTCATCTATTAAGAATAATTTTGTGCCACTTTCTATTCCTTCAATTATATTAGCAGCCTGGGATGTACTTCCACTGGCATTTTCTGTACTAAAGGCTTTTGTATCCTTTTTATTTGGTAAATTGTTTATAAATAAAGATATGTCATCCTTATGAATTACTCTTCCATCCTCAGCCCTTACCTTTAAAGCTGTTTCATCAGTAATGACAAATTCACGTCCATCTCCCTCTATATGATTATATACTCCAAGCTCTAAAGATCTTAATAGAGTTGATTTACCATGATATCCTCCCCCTACAATTAAGCTTATACCCTTAGGAATACCCATTCCTTTTATTTCGCCTCTATTAGGTGTATTAAATGTCATTTCTAAACCTTTAGGAGATCCAAACTTTATACCATCCTTTAAAGCCTTAGTTGAAATCCCGCTCTCCCTAGGTAAAATTGATCCATTAGCTACAAAAGCTACTAGATCTCTTTTTTCTAATTCGTGTCTAATATAGATTTGATCCTCAACAAGCCTTACTCTATCCATAAGCTTATCTTTATCTATATTATTATATATTATTGAATTCTCTATAATCTGTGGCAGAAAATCATATAGTATTTTTTCAAGTTCTCTAGCAAGTACGCTTCTTCCCTTTGCTGGAAATCCAACCTCAATTCTTACCTGTAGCTCTTTTTCACTTATAATAACTGAAGTTCTATCTAAAATTTCTTGAGGACATTTACTAATTGATATTAGTCCACTTTTGCCAGATCCAAATACTCTTTTACCATAAGCATCTATATTTTTATAAAATAACCTTGTTAAAAAGTCTTGAACCGCTATCCTTTTATGCTCTTTATCAAATAATTCCTTTGGTATATTAGCAACACTTTGATCCATTATTATTCTTACTCTAGACGGTGCTGCAAAAGGGTCTCCTTGCACATGATCTATTGATAATATGTATTTATTAAAATCATACTGTCCTGCAAGAGACTTATATGAGTTATATCCTCTTCCGTCGATTGAATAAAGTTCTTTTTTTAAATCATTTAGATTTTTCATTTATTCCTTCTCCTTTGCAAAAAACTCATCTATTAATAGCTCACCCATTCTTCTATACATATTACTCATAGAAATAATAGATGAAATAAGTAGAAATTTTTTTTCAAATTCTTCATGGCCACCTTTACTTATTGTATCGACTTTTTTCTCAACGGAAGCTTTAAATCGAGCGCTATCTTCTAGGCTATCCTCTAAGTAACTTTCATAAAGTCTCCTTAAATCATAATCTTCCTTATTTTCATATTTTTCAACTATATTATTTAATAGTAGCTTAATATCATTTATTGATAAAGATCCCTTTAAATCATATATTAAGCTCATTAATATTAAATGCTCCTTGGAGTATTTCTTATTCTTAATAGACATTAGTAAATTTGCCTTCGCGTAATTATTTATCATGGTCTTAGTTAATATCTTATCCTCTTCTTTACGCTTTAATGGACTTAGATTAGCTTCAAATAGCTGTATTACTTGATCCATATATAGGTCTATCTCTGGTATATCTTTAAGTTTTATCTTTTCATCTACACTTACATTCTTAATTAACCTTGTCACTTCTTCTTTATTCATGTTAACTCTCCTCTATATAGTTTTGTAAACTACATGTTGTTTTGTTTATATATTTAATATTAATAGTATTCTTGCGATATTGCAAGAAAATGGGATAATATATATATATATAAGTCTTATATAGATTATTTTTAAGGTTGACTCTTTGATAACTATATACGATAATCTAATTATACCATCATCTAGTTTTTAAAACTACTTGTTGTAATTTAGGAGGTGTTTTTGAAAATGACAAAGTACTTAAGAGAACCTATTAACGGTTTAACTCATTTAGTTGGTGCAATTTTATCTGTTATAGCTTTAATTGCATTAATAATTAAAACAATATCTATAGGTGGTCCTTTAACTAATTATCTGGCCATTATAGGATTTGGTATAAGTATGATATTACTTTATAGTGCATCTGCAACCTATCACTCTGTTATTTCAAAGGATTCAGTAATTAAAGGCTTAAAGAGAGTAGATCATTCTATGATTTTTATTCTTATAGCAGGCTCTTATGCACCCCTTTGTTTAATTGCACTTAATAACTCTGTTGGCCATTTACTATTTACTATAGTAGCTATCTCAGCTGTAATAGGTATAATTTTTAAAATTTGCTGGGTTACTTGTCCAAAGTGGTTAAGTAGTGTTATTTATACAGCTATAGGATGGCTTGCAATTTTTGCAATATATCCACTTTCTAAGGTTTTAGCCCCTACTGGTATATTCTTCCTTGTTTTAGGTGGAGTTATGTATACAGTAGGAGGAGTTATATATGCTTTAAAATCTGAAAAGATTAGAATTGGAGCTTTCGGCGGTCATGAGATATTTCATATATTTATAATGCTAGGAACTCTATGCCACTTCATTTGTGTTTTTTATTATGTTTTATAAATTTCTATAAAGTTAAAAAGCAAAGGTACAATTTTATATTGTACCTTTGCTTTTTTATTATTTAATCTTTACTTATTCTTACTTTAAAGCGTCTTGTTCATTCTTATAATTCATTGCATCTACTTTCTTAAAGAAAGGGAAGTATATAAAGAATGATACTGCTAGTGATACTAATTGCATTGCAGCTGTTCTCCATCCACCAAGGATAAATCCTGCTACTACTGGAGGTGTAGTCCATGGAACTAATACTCCTGAGAATGGTGGAACTAATCCTGTTGCTATTGCAAAATAAGCTAATATCGCTGATACCACAGGAGCAAGAATGAATGGTATTGCCATAAATGGATTCATTACTATAGGTGTACCAAATGTAACGGGTTCGTTTATATTAAACATTCCAGGTCCAATTGCTAACCGTCCTAATTGTTTAGATTGTTGTGATTTTGCAAAGAATAACATACAAATTACTAGACCTATTGTTATTCCTGCACCTGTTGTATTAATAAACTGTTCTAGGAATTGTTGTGTTACTATCCGAGCTCCATTAGCTATAGTAAGTTCTCTACCACTATCTAATATAGCTTGATTTGATGCAGTATTTGATAAAAGAATTCCTTGTGTTACACCACCAACAATTGTTGTTCCGTGTACTCCAAACCACCATAAGAATGGGATTAAGAATGCGATTACTATAACACCAGGTAAGGAATCTGACATTCCTTGTAATGGAGTTTGTATAGTTTTGTATATAAATTCAATAAATGTTGTATTCAAAACATATTTAAAGAATCCAAAAACAAAAGTTGAAAATAGAATTATTACTGCTGCTGGTATTAATGCCGCAAATGAATTAGCAACACCTTGTGGTACACCAGCTGGCATCTTTATTGTAATCTTTCTTTCGAGAAACCACGAATATGTTATACCTACAAGAAGGCCAATTATAATTGCTGAAACCATACCTTCTCCGCCAGTCCAAGTCATTGGAATAACTCCTGTTACTATTTCTCCAGCTGCTGATTTAATAAATAGATTTTGAGTTAATATAAATGATACGAAAGCCATTACTGCAGCTGCTAACGGTTCATGTTCTTCATTCTTAGCATAGGAATATGCTATACCCATAGTTGCTACTATGGCTATCATTTTAAAACTAGAATTATAAGCTTGAAATAAAGGCTCAGTCCACCCAGCTCCAAAAATACTTGCTATCCATTCATTTAATGCAGGTATTGGTAATTGAGCAAGTAATAAAAATACTGATCCTACTAGTGTTAAAGGTAGTGTAAACAATATACCATCCTTTAATGCAGCGACAGGTTTTAAATTAACAAATTTCATAACTCCAGGTATTATTTTTTCATTTAAAGTTTCCTTCATTGACATAATATAAGTCCCCCTCAAAATTAATTATAAATAATTACAAAATATTTTTGTACATTACTTCCATTTATTTTTTATTTAGCACTAAGTTTTAATGCAAATTCCAATACTTTTGCTCCATTCATCATTCCATAATCCACCATAGGTATTACTTCAACCGGAATTCCTTTAGCCTGGCAAATTACCTTTACTTTTGGTAATTTGTATCCAACCTGAGGTCCTAATAATGCAACATCTACATTTTCTAAACACTTGGCAAGTTGTGATTCTGGAAAAGCTTCAATATCCACTTCTATGTTTTTTTCTTTCGCAGCTATTTTCATCTTATCCACCAAAATACTTGTTGACATCCCAGCTGCACAAAACAATCTGATTTTCATCATAATATATCTCTCCTTACTTTTTTATATTTTTACTTATTTATTAATGTGTTTACTACTTTACGTAATTCAATTATCTGTTCTATTAAGTTTCTTTCTGTTATCGCTGTCATTAAATGATCCTGCGCATGTATGAAAAGAAGCGTTGTATCAATTTTTTCTCCCTTTGCTTCTTTATGTAGTAAACTTGTTTGATCATTATGCGCTATTTCTAATGCATCATTTGACTTTTCAAGTTCTTGATCCGCTCCGGCATAGTCCCCTTCATTAACCAGCCCCAATGCCATATACGCATGATTTTTACAATCACCTGCATAAATAATAATGTTCATAATTGTTTTCTCTAGTTCAGTCATTACTACACCTTCTTTTAATGAAATTTTGTTGTTTAAATTTTTATCTCTTGCTAATTTATAAAGCAATAATCATGCCAAACACTATTTTTCATATGTAAAATAAATAAATAATCCATAAATATTATTTATTTATCCCCTCAATAATGCCTATATACCTATGTTCACGTTTACTTACATCTAATTTAATAGTGTTTATCTTAATTTATAGTGTTTAGTTTTTATTTGTAGTGTTTAACTATTCCGCTGTTTATAAACACTACTAGACTTCTAGTTAAACATTGTTAGAGTATAATTTTAGTAGGCAAAGGTAGCAAAAAAATAAAGGAGATGTAAAAACATCTCCCCAATACATAAATTATCCATTATAATTTTATTGCTAAGATAAAAAGAATGGAGTTGGATTTAT
>NZ_PVXQ01000068.1 GCF_002995745.1 Clostridium vincentii
GATCCAGATTTATTTAAATCACTATTTCCATGGAGTAATCTTCCTGCTGAATGCTATTTAAATAAAAAGGATTGAAAATAAGCGGTTAATGACTGTCAACGTGACGAGTTATTAACCGCTTACGTTGATAATATAAGTGTTCCCCATGGAACTGCAACATCACTAACGCCTAGTAAGAAAGCAACAATTGGTGCAAATGCAACTAATATAATCAAATCATTAACTGCAACCTGTACTAATGTATATGCAGGGTCACCTTTAGTTAACTGACTCCATACAAATACCATTGCCGTACATGGAGCTGCACCTAGTAGAACTGCCCCTGCTAAATATTCTTTAGCAAGATCTGCTGGTATCAGGCTTTTAAATACTATAAATAAGAAAAAATATGCAATTCCATACATTGTGAATGGTTTTATAAGCCAATTTGTTACGCAAGTTAATAAAATTCCTTTTGGCTTTTTACCTGCATTAACTATACTTGTAAAATCTATTTTAAGCATCATAGGATATATCATAAGCCATATTAATATTGCTACTGGTATCGATACATTATAATATTCAAACTTGTTTAAAGTATCTGGAATTATCGGTATGAACTTTCCTATAGCTATTCCAACAATAATACATGCGGCTACCCAAAGTGTTAAATATCTTTGAAATATCCCTAATCCCGCTTCTTTATTCTGATTATTTTGAGACATATTTATAGCCCTCCATTCTTATAATTATATATAATTACTTTGATTTACTCTCTTTGTAAAACTTGTGTCCGCCAGAAAGATTATATACTTCTTTAAATCCATGATTTATAAGGATATTTTGTGTCGCATTGCCTGTAACACCCTTATTACAATAAGTTACTACCGCACAGTCCCTATCTAAAGTCTCCATAGATTTTCTTAACTTACTATGAGGTATATTTTCCGAATTATCTACATGAGCTTCATCATATTGTTTGCTTACTCTCGTATCTACTATTTGAATTTTTTCATCCTTTTCTACAAGTTTTGTAAGTTCCTCTGATGTTATAATTTTTCTATTATGATTTAATGCATTATCTAAAATCATTCCTGTATAGTGAACAGGGTCCTTAGTTGTTGAAAAAGGTGGTGCATATGCAAGATCTAAATGAAATAATTCATCTACCTTTGCTCCATAAGTTATTAAGGTAACAAACACATCTATTCTTTTATCTACTCCTTCATAGCCTACAATCTGCACTCCTAGAATCTTTTGAGTCTTTTTATCAGCTATAGCTTTTATAACCATTTCTTTGCCATGAAAATAGGAAGGTTTATCTGGTTTTATATTGTGGCATATTTGAATTTCATAACCTTCTTCTAATGCTTCTTTTTCACTTAGCCCAGTACTTGCAATGCTCATGTCAAATAATTTAAAAATTCCTGTACTCAGATTTCCTTTATATTCTAAAGCCCCTCCAGTAACTACATCTCCTGCAATTCTTCCTGTTTTATTAGCAGTAGAACCTAATGGTCTATATACTGGTTTTCCGGTTATAGTAGAAAATGTTTCTATACAATCTCCACAAGCATAAATATCAGTTATATTAGTTTGCATTTTGTTATTAACTTTAATAGCTTTAGTTACACCAATTTCTATTCCAGCTTCCCGGACTAGCTCTGTATTTGGTCTAACTCCAGTTGCCATAATTACCATATCGCTTTTCAGTACAGTGTTATCATTTAACGTTACAGTTTCGTCATCAATTTTAGTAATAGTTGAATTTTTAATAATATTTATCTTTTTCTTTAATAATGCATTCTCTAAAAATAACGCCATGTCCTCATCAAGATTAGGTGTTATTTTATTTTGCATTTCAACTATAGTTACATTGATTCCATCGGCCATTAAATTCTCTAGCATCTCAAAACCAATAAATCCTGTTCCAGCTATTACTGCATCCTTAGGCTTTTTCCTTTCTATATAATTTCTTATATTTCTTGCACTTTGCACATTCCTTAAGAAAAACACATTTTCTTTATCCACGCCCTCTATATTAGGTATAAATGGCTTTGCTCCTGTAGCAATTATTAACTTATCATAATTATCAATAAAAACTTCTTTTGTGTGCAAGTTTTTTACAGTAATTTGTTTTAAGTCTGGATTTATATTTAATACTTCATAACCAGTAAAAACATCTACATTATATTTCTTCTTGAAAAATATAGGATCCCTTGGCGTAAGTTCACCAATGTCTTCAATTTCTCCTCCAATATAATAAGGAAGTCCACAACCTGAATAAGATATATCTTTATCTCTTTCATATATTACAATCTCAGCATTATCATCATTTCTTCGTGCTTTTGCTGCTGCTGACGTCCCTGCCGCTACTGCACCTATAACTAATATCCTCATTTTTTCATCCTCCTTATTTTTCACAACACAAGTATACTATCTAATATAAACATTTTTTATATTTTTACAGAACCTTAACAATCTATAATTTATCTATTCTAATAACTCTAGAAGTTTATCGCCTTTAACTTCATCAGTCTTAAGTTCAATTACTCCAAAGTTTCCCTTAGATATTTCATCAACTTTATTAATCCACTGAATTTCATTACTTGCCTTTGCCTTTAAAATATCATTAGTTGTCTTTGTTGCATAAAGGCTTGAATTTATTACCCACCATTTACTATTTATCTTTGCTCTATCTAAATCCTTTTGAAGTCTCATAGCTTCATAAACAGGAGTAGTCTCAGCTAAAGTCACTATTATAACTTCTGTTTCAGCTTCGTTTCTTAATGTTGGTAACAAGTTTATAACTGATGCTGGTATATCACCCTCTGATCTAGAAATTTCTTTATTATAGCTTTCTGTTGAATCTAAAAGTAGTAATGTATGACCTGTTGGTGCTGTATCTATTACTACTACTTCATTTTCTGATTTTTCAACAATCTCAGCGAAAGCTCTAAAAACTGCAATTTCTTGAGTACATGGTGATCTTAAATCCTCTTCAATATAAGTAATATCTTCATCACTCATATTATTTTCTCTTGCTTTACTTAATACATCTTCTCTATATTTCTCAAGTTCTTTTTTCTCATCAATATTACTTAATGAAATTCCATAACTTTCATCTAATACAGAATTTAAATGTCCAGCTGGATCAGTAGTTGTTAAATGAACCTTTTTACCCTTTTTAGCTAAACCTATTGCTATTGCAGCTGCTATAGTAGTTTTCCCTACTCCACCTTTACCCATAGTAAATATAACTTTTTTGTTAGTATTATAAAGATCATCTATAATAGTCTTTAATTTTGGTATTGTAGTTATATTTAAAGTATCATGACTCATGTTAATATGATCATCCTTTAATAAAGCTCTTACGTTTTCCAGTCCTGTTATATTATAAGGTCTTAATGGAATTTCAAAAGTTGGAACGTCTTTAAGCTTAGCCGGCATTTCCTTTAAAGCTTTTTGTTGTTTTCCATAAATAGCAGTTGATAGCTCATCATCATGACTTTGAAGGACACCATTTACAACTAATATTTGATTTTTCACTCCTATTTCTTGAAGTTCAATAGAAGCTCTTTCAGCTTCCTTTAATGGTGAATTTTCAGGACGAGATACAAGTACAAGTATTGTTTTATCCTTATCTGATAAAGTATTTACTGCATTTTTATAGATTTCTCTTTTATCTTCAAGACCGGAAAGTTGACCTAAACATGAGGCTCCATGAGTACTATCGCTTATAAAATTACTCCAAGCAGAAGGTAACTGTAACATTCTTAAAGTATGACCTGTTGGCGCTGTATCAAAAATAATGTGATCATATTTAGTAGATACCTCTTCATCAGTTATCATTGAAGAAAATTCATTAAAAGCTGCAATTTCTACAGTACATGAACCGGATAATTGTTCTTCCATATTGTCTAGTGCTGCTTGAGGGAGTTTTCCTCTATATGGCCCAATAACACTTTCTCTATATTCAGCAGCAGCGGCTTCTGGTTCAAAATTTGCTACAACTAAATTTGGAACTTCTTTAATTTGAATTCCTTTATTAGTTAATTTAGTATTGAATACATCTTGAAGATTGGAAGCTGGATCAGTACTTACAAGCATAATCTTCTTTCCTTCATCCGCTAAAGACAAAGCAACAGCACATGCTGTTGAAGTTTTACCAACTCCACCTTTTCCTGTGAAAAATAGATACTTTGTTAAATTTAGTTCCTTTATATCAAATGCTTTAAACATAATTTATCATTCCTTTCTTCTTTTCAATATTAGTTTTAATAAATTAAATTAATAAAATATAATTTAATTTTTAGCAACATCCTCCTTTACATTCACAGCCCTTATCAGGTTTTTTTATATCAACTTTTAAATAGCTTAATGGTAATTCTAACAATTCACAGATCTCTGCATTAGTAGGATACCCGCCTTCTTTAATTACAATTCCATCCACCATAATTACTGGCAATGCATCCATTCCTTTAGTATTTAAAATTTCATTTATTTCTTTATTATCTACAAATATTTGTGGATTACTTGAAAGATTGTATCTTTCTATTAATATCCCCTTCTTATTTAATGTGTTTATAAAAGTTGACATTCTTAACAATTCCTTATCTACTCCTGGACCACAAACCCCTGTTGAACAACACATAGCTGGATCAAATATAATCATTTTTTTCATATAGATTCACTCCTTTATATTATTTTTTTTATTCACAGTTGCAATTTGATTTATCCTTGCAAATACATTTTTCTGTTTCTGTTACAAGATTCATCAAGTTTAAAATTACTTTATTGCAATTATTATTATTTAAATAATAATAATTCCATATTCCTTCTTTTCTAACTTCTACAAGTCCACAATCAATTAATACTTTCATATGATGGGAAAGTGTAGGTTGTGTGAAATCAAAATATTCTTGTATATCACAGGCACACATTTCACCACAGGATAATATATCAACTATTTTCAGTCTACTAGCATCAGCTAGTGCTTTAATAAGTTTTGCATTTTCTTCATAATTCATTTTTATTCAGAACCTTTCTATATAGACATCTATCTATGTCTAATATAAACTATTATCTATCTACTGTCAATATTATCTTGTGTTTAGCAACTTATTATTATTATTATATACATATTTGTCTATCTACCTATATATATATTAGTTTATGCAATAATTTAATTATTGTCACAAAATAGTATTATGAAAATCCCTAATAATTATACATTATTTAAAATTTTCTAAAATAAAAGCAAACTACTAATTAAGTAACTTGCTTTTTCTTACTTTGTTAAATAGCCATTCTTTATCATCACACATTAACTATGGCCATACTAATTTTGATTTTAAGCGTTTCCTGTTCTTATGATATTAGCAAACTCCTTAGGTAATCCATTTTCTTCGATAGACTTTGCTATTTTTTCAAAGTCATATTCAACTTCACTTGTTTCAAGTTTAACCTCATCTGTAACTTCAATAATCACATAGTTTAATTTTGGATTTCCTGTTTTTGGCTTACCTACACTACCTGAGTTTATTAGTAATTTGCTAATAATTCTTCTATTTCTTGTTTAGGCTTAAATCCGTTGACCTTTTCAACGATTTCACTATTCTTAAATATTAGAAATGTAGGAAGACTTAATATTTTATGCTCTCTGCATAATGCTTTGTTTTCTTCAGTATTAATTTTATAAAATTTTACTTTTAAATTTTCCTTAGCTACAATCTCCAATACTTTTATCAATTGTTTACAAGCATTGCACCAATTAGCGTAAAATTCAATAAGTACTACTTCCTGTGATTCTATCTCACTTTTTAAATTTTCATTATTTAACTCTGTGATGGCCATTTTTCTAAATTCCTCCTTAGTTTTTTTATTTTGTAATCCCTATTTCTTTTGTCATATTCTTTATTGCAATCCTATCTAATTTGTCCATAGGCAAGTTGATAAATAATTCTATTCTTTTAAGTATTTCATTTCTTGTTTTCCTAAAGTTCTTTAATTTTCCCTCTTCATTACCTTGAATTTCATCCGCATCAGGCATTCCCCAATGTGCTACTATAGGGTTTCCCGGAAAATTAGGACATTCCTCTTTCATTTTATCGCAAAGTGTTATAACAAAATCGAAATCTATATCAAGATATTCTTCTGCCGATTTAGGTGTTTGGTTACTGATATCAATATTAACCTCTTCCATTACTTTAACTGCATATGGATTTATTTTTTCAACAGGTCTTGAGCCTGCACTATATGCTTGGAATTTATCCCCTGCTTTAGAATTCAAAATGGCTTCAGCCATTTGGCTTCTTGATGAATTTTTAATACATAAAAATAATACTTTTCTCACAACACAACACCCCTTAAATTAACGATAAATTTAATAAATTTTCAAGTTCTTGCATATTTGTTTCTAAGGATAATTTATTTAGTTTTCCTATAGGGATAGATAAAAATACATTAATTCTAGTCATAATATCTTTTTTAATTTTTATATACGATTCTAATTTCTCTTCATCTGTACCTTTAAAATTAATCGGATCAGTTATACCCCAATGTACTGTAACAGTATCAATAGAACAATTTGGGCATTCATTTATTGCTTTATCACAGAGAGTAATAATAAAATCAAAATTAACATTTCCAAATTCCATAAAGGCTTTTGGCTTTTTGCATGAAATATCAATATCATCTCTTTTCATTGCTTCAATAGCAAAAGAATCAATCTTTGACGCTGGGTTAAGTCCTGCACTATATGCTATAAATCTCCCCTTACCTTTAATATTTAATATAGCTTCTGCCATTTGACTTCTTGCAGCATTTTGTGAGCATAAAAATAATACTTTCTTCTCCATTTGCAAACCTCCTCAATAAATTACTAATACACTTTTAGACTCGTATATCAATATATGCGTCCGTACTCATATACTACTTAATTTTTAATGAAGTTTAAACACTACTTTTGTTAATTATTTGTACTTCTATGTTAATTTTATTTAACTTAATACTCTACAGTCAAAATTTTTACAAAAAAAAAGAGAAATATGCATCAATATTTCTGACACGTACTTCACTTAAATTTAAAATCCTAAGTAAAACATATAAAATGAAAGTAAAAGCATTATAAAGCCCATACCTATTTTTAATATTAAGCTTAAATTGCCATATTTATTTGAGCTTGTAATTTTCCTTACAAATCCTATAGATGTCCCTGCTATAATAACTAAAACACTATGACCTACAGAATAAAGCAATAATAACAAGGTTCCAAATAGAATATTTCCTTCTTTAGCTACAAAAGCTAATATAACTATTAGTGCAGGAGTTGAACAAGGCGATGAAAAAAAGCCACCTAATATTCCTGCTATAAATGCTCCAATATATCCTTTTTTCTTGTTTTTATTCATTGCATAGGATGATGGTATAAAATTAAATATCTCCCAAGTTTGTAATGCCATAAGCGCCATAAGTGCACCTAATATTAAATACCACCATGACCCTACCCCTTGCATAAGTTTTCCCATTAAAGATGCAGCAACACCTAAAGTAGTAAATGTTAATGCTGTTCCAATTGCAAATACTACTGATAATTTAAAAGCTCTTCTAGTATCATCACTTCTAGTACCTCCAACGCAGCTTATTACTAATGGCACACTAGAAAGTGAACAGGGAGTAAAGGATGTTAAAATTCCTGCAAACAATGCTAAAAAGGGCGCTAACCATATTCTTTGAGTAATTAACGCTGATAAAGATTCTAACCAGTCATTAATCATTCTAAGCCCATCTCCTTTAACACTTTAAGTATTGACTCTTTATCCATACCGCCTTCATGTGTTGTAAAAAGATGTTCTCCTGTAGTTTTGTCATTATACATTGTGAATCCAGCTGCATTGTCCTTTGGGACATAAGGTTTTCCATCTTTATCAAAGAAAAATTGTGTTGGAATAACCTTTATCGGCAAATCGTTTGCAGCATCTGGTGTTTTCCACACATCTACAAACTTTACAATAGCTTTTCCCTTTAATTCTACATTAAGGGCTTTTAAGGTTGGTTCCATTTCTTTACATGGTACACATGAATCTGACCCAAAATCAATCACCATAGGAATTCCATAAGATTTCAATTCATCAAGATTGAAATTAGTAGTAGCATCTAATTCAAATTTAATTGTATCCTCTAGGCTAGAGTCCTTTAAATCCTCTGATTTACTTTCAACTACATTTTCCAAATTAGAATCATTCCCCTCATTATTTGAATTGTTATTCTTTAAATATGCTATACCTGCAATTACAACAACAATTCCAAATACAATTACACCTTTAATAATATTTTTCTTTGTAAAATATGATTCTTTTTTATTCATTAATGCATTCCTCCCTATCCCTAGGTATTAGGTAAGCGGTTAATAACTCGTCACGTTGACAGTCATTAACCGCTTATTTTCAATCCTTTTTATTTAAATAGCATTCAGCAGGAAGATTACTCCATGGAAATAGTGATTTAAATAAATCTGGATCATT
>NZ_PVXQ01000069.1 GCF_002995745.1 Clostridium vincentii
GATCCAGATTTATTTAAATCACTATTTCCATGGAGTAATCTTCCTGCTGAATGCTATTTAAATAAAAAGGATTGAAAATAAGCGGTTAATGACTGTCAACGTGACGAGTTATTAACCGCTTACTTTTTAAAAGCTTCTCTTAAGTAATTTACAAAGTGATCCGTATCTCCTGTAATACAATTACCCTTTGTCATTATGTCTTTGGAGTTAATATTATCAAAGCTTAAATAATTATTCTGCTCTATTAATTCTTTTCTTTCCTTCATTATGTTTAAGCTCCCTTTCTTCTTTGGGTTATTTACATAAAATACTATTATTATTTAACATTCTGTACAAAATGCAAAATTCCTCCTTTACCTAGGTTAACAGGGAACTCACTGTCAGAGAAAATAATATTATAGAACCATTGGAAGGAGAAGTTAAATGGATTATAATAATCTTAAGTTTCATTCCTTTAATGAGTAGTAAGAAAAGTAAAAGTGAAATTACATTAGAAAGTATAGAAATTGCTAATAATATAAAACTAGATAGCGAAAAGAAATAACAGTCCAAAGATGGGATGAGGTAATTTATATGAAAACAACAGTACCCTATTACTATAAAGATTTTAAATGCATAGCTTCGAAATGTACTGATACTTGTTGTGCTGGTTGGGAAGTTATAATTGATGATGAAACATATAAACAGTATACAAATGTATCTGGTGAATTTGGTGAAACATTAAAATCTAACTTAAAATTATATGAAGATGATGCACCTGGTTTTGTGTTACAAAATAATAATTGTCCATTTTTAAATAAAACTAACCTTTGTGACATCTATACTGAACTAGGAGAAAACAGCTTATGCTATACATGTAGAACATTTCCAAGGATTATAGAGGAATATGGCGGTATACGTGAAATAGGAATATCTTTATCATGTCCTGAGGCTGCAAGATTAATTCTTAAAGATTCTAAACCTATGACTTTTGAAGTTTTAGAAGATGGTGAAATGGTAAGTCCATGTGATGATATATTTTATGATACGTATATACAGCTAATATCATCTAGAAAAATAGCCTTAGATATATTGCAGAATCGGTCTATAGATTTAAATCATAGAATTGCACTATTGATCTCTTTTGCTCATGATATTCAGGAAAAGATAAATGAATATAAAGTCTCTGAGATTGCTGATATAACAAATAAATATTCTAAGGCGGCTTATCAAAAAGAACTCATTAATGTATTTGATAAGTATAAAATCAAACAAGAGGCTAAGCATTCTAACATGCTAGAATGTATGAATATTTATAAAAACCTTGCTTCTATTAATGATAACTGGTCCAAGATAATAGATCGCGCTATTAACTGCTTTCATAAAACAGATGACATTAACTTTTATCAAAAACAGTATGATGATTTTAATGAATATTATAAAAATAAGACCTATGAATTTGAACATTTATTAGTATACTCTGTGTTTAGATATTTTATGAAAGCTACTTATGATGATGAATTATATTCAAAAGCCAGGTTAACCGTCATGACTTATCTTATTGTTAAAGAATTAGATGTAGTAAGATGGATTGATAATAATTATACTTTTGATCTAAATGACCAAATAGACATAATGCATCTGTATTCTAAAGAAATAGAACATTGTGAAGAAAACCTCTATCAACTTGAGGAAATCTTTAATACGAATAAACTATTTGATCTAGAACAACTACTTATTTTAATAATGAATTGAAAATAATGACACTAGAATTAGAATATTTTTTTCATTAAAACACATCCTAAGATTAAGCAAACTGATTTGCTATTAATTATAATATTCATTGATTATTATAATTAAAGAGATATTATGGAGGAGTTCAATGAGAAATTTAAAAAAATTAATGATATTTATTATGATTTTAGTTATGACAATGGTTCAAGTAGTAGGAGTTACTAAGAATAATGTATACGCCATTCCAAATGTTAACAAAGGGACTCCCGTTAAGATAGGTGTATTCTTTGATAATTCTAATGCTATGTTTATTTCTATTCTTAAACAAAATTTAGAACGTATAGGAAAAGAAAACGAAAAAGAGGTTGAATTTACTTTTTTTGATGCAAAAGATAATCAAAGTGTACAAAATGAAAGTATTGAAAAAGCCCTTAAAGAGGATTTCGACCTTTTCATTATAAGCATAATTACTCCTAACTTAAAGAATGTAGAAGGTACTTTGATTAAAATCCAGAGAAAAAACATTCCTATAATTTTGAATCCAGACCCTGCTGAAGATATAATAAAATTTTTTAGCTATTATCCTAAATTAGTGGTTATTGGTGCAGATTATGAACAATCCGGTACTATACAGGGGAAAATTCTAGTTAATGAATGGAATTCTAATAAAAAGCTTCTAGATAAAAATCGTGATAACATATTGCAGTATGTTATGTTAAAAGGCAGAATTGGCAGTCCATTAACATCTTTAAGAACAAAGCATTGTATTTTAGCACTTCGTGAGGCTGGAATAAAAACAGAAGAAATTGCCTCGTATAATTGTGAATGGTTACAAGATTGCGCTGAAAATTCTATTGAATCTGTGTTTTTTAAATATGGCAATAAAATTGAAGCTATAATTTCAAATAATGATTCCATGGCAATAGGTGCTGTTGAAGCCTTACAGAAATATGGATATAATAAAGGTAATATTGAATCAACAATTCCAGTTGTCGGAATTGACGGAATGCCAGCTGCCAAGGATTTAATAGAAAAGGGTTTTATGGCAGGTACTGTTGCTGTAGAGCCTAAAGATCTTGCAGAAGCACTTTATTCTATTGGAATGAATTTAGCTTCTGGTAAGTCTGCTCTTGAAAATACAAACTATAAATTTGATGATACAGGATTTACCGTTCATCTAACTTACAAGGAATTCATCAAATAAGGCATATAAAATGAAATAACAACTCAAAAGATAGAGCTTAAATAGTCTACAGTATTGATAGCTCTATCTAAAAGACCACGAAGCGACTACAGTCTCACCTTTACCCAAAGGCCTTTCCTTATCATAATCCTTAAAATCAACCATATCATTACCTTGAACATCTTTTTCATCTGTGAAATCATAGATTTTCTCTTTTTTCTTCTTTTTATCAATCAACATATTTTTCTTAGTTTCCAAACCTATAGGAATTTTCTCTTGCAACTTATTATTAGGCTTGTCCTTAATGGTTTTAACAACTTTAACTTCATTCTGATCCATTTTTTTCTCAGGTTCTTTATCTTTATTATCATATTCCTCATTCTTCAGATCTTCTTTTACCACTCTTTCCTTATTTTTTACCTCTTCATCTTCAGCCTTTATTTTTTCTTGTACCTTAATGTTTTGATGTTTAGCAAAATTCGTAACTCTATAAACATTAACTTCATTAAGTTCAACCATTTCTAATTCTATAAATGTATCTAAGGCTAACTTAATTTGCCTAATGTCTCTATTAAATTCTATTGCTAAGGTTTCAACAGTATATGGCATATTTTTTGACATGTACAAATCGCCTTCTCGATTAACCTTGCCAGCTAAATTTATAAGTCTACTCCAAATATACTGAATAAGATCCCTTTCAGGCCTTGTATCAATTATTTTTAATTTTATATTGTCATACATATCTATTTTTATTTTGACAATTTTTCTCTGTCTCATTAATAATCACTCCTCATGATATCTCGTGTACTCGCTTGTACACGGATTTATTATTCTTTCCACCCTATATATATGCTTTACTTAATATTATTACAGTAAATTGGATGATTTTTTTCTGTTAAATTTCTACAAGTTTTTCCAACTAAGTTTAAATATTAAACTATATTTAAGATAAAGGTTGTATAATTGGGTTAATATAAAAAATAGTCAATTCAATATAAATTTAACAATATTGTAAGATAGGGGGCACTTCATGAAAAAATTCTGGATAAATGCACTGTTAGTATGTGGAATTGGTCCTGAAGGAACACAGGGCTATGGAGATACCAAAAGTTCCAACGGAGTGAGGCCAGCATTTTGTGTGTTAAATACAACTAAAATCTTTGAAGATGATGGCATTTACATTTTAGGAGAAGAATAATAATTAGCAAGGGGGAATGTTACTTATGGGTACTGATGAACTTACATCTATGATTATAATATCGATTTTATGTATTGCGCTTTTAGGGGTTCCGCTCTTATTAACAACAATAAACATAATTAATTTATTTAAAAAGAATCCAATTAAAGATAATTTATGTGATAAATGCACTATGATTTTAGGATCAATTTATTCTATTATTATTTTCTTAACTATTTTGAGTGGTAAGGATTATCAAGAGTCTTTAGTAAATGGTGGAATGGAGAATAGTAAGCATACTCCAATAGCATCATGGCATCTGCCTACAATTGCTTTCATTATGTTAATTGGTGTAGTAGGTTTTCTTATTTTGCAAAGTTTAAAAGATAAATTACCACCTTTAATAGCCGCTCTTTGTTTATCTTGCATATACATTGGCAATCTATTAGGTCTTATTTATGCTATTCAACTTTCAAATAATTTAATTGAACCATTAGAATTACCTGGAGCAGGTTTTTGGGCTCTTCTTTTTCCTATAAACTATTTTCTATGTTCAATTAGATTAATAAAGAATACAATAAAATTTCAAGTTGATTATATTAATTCACAAGGCTTTAAATATAATAATTTTATATTAAGTAAATGCAAAAAATTATTATCTAGTAGCACAGGATGGTTAATCTTTACTTTCATATTAATGATACCTATTCTTTGCATTATCCTTATTATTTTAGTCCTTTTTGGTCAACAGCCAGATGCTATAATAAAGGCCTTCACAGAAACTAGTGATTGGACATTATCTAAACAAATTTCCCCACCACCAATTGAATATGATGGACATTATTTATGTACAGTATCTCTTAGAGATCATAAAGAATTGGTTAAGCCAACTAGATATGGAATTAGACATAAAAATAAGATAATTGTTAATAGGCAATTATGTGTGGCTAATGCTTTTGAGGATTATATTAAAGAAAAGCTCCCAAGATCTCATCATTTTATTAGATATATATATGATAAATATGGTTATCCTCTATCTAAACATATTGATACCTCTTTTAAAGCTGATATTGTATATATTTTAATGAAGCCTTTAGAATACTTCTTTGTAATATTTTTATATGCATTTGATAAAAAACCTGAAAATAGAATTGCAACACAATATATATAAATTGCTACACATATTATAATAAAACCTAAAGAACTTTATATTTTCAGAAAAAAATAAGAATCAAGTTATAAAACCTGATTCTTTGTTATTTTTTTAATTGTGCCTAATAACCCAATGTTAGTCTTTCTCGACATTCTGATTTCTGACGTGGTAACATTTTCGATATATTTCCTTCCATCCATCTTCGTTGTTCATAGGAAAACCTTTTACCAAAGAACAACATAAATTGATTATCATAATATTCACCTATTAAACCATAAGTAGATTGAGTGAATTTAACATATCCTATAGTTTCTAATAATGCTGTATCATGAAGATAAATAGCCTTGTCTTCATCAAACATTTTTAAATCTAAATCTTTTTCTAATTTAGCTGCTAAAAGATTATGTTTAGACTCACCACATTTATAAAAATTTCCCTCTCTGGATAACCAACCACATACACCTAATTCTTCCATTCTATTAATAGGATAGATAATTATAATTTCATTTATCTACCTATTTAACACCCCTCTTTCTTGCGTAAATAACTCTAAATAAATTATAAATTATTTTCTTTAAAATAGCTATGTTTTAACATTGTTATAAAATGAAATTTTTCTCCTTTGCATACCAATAAATACATCACTTAATCAAACTTTTGTTCAATAGATTTGATAATACTTTAAAACTTTCTACTATAGTTCTAAGCTGTTCTTGTGGAATTTGATTAAAACACTCAATCTCTGCAAGCTTTAGTTCTTCAAGGATAGATGTGGCAAAGTGTGTTCCCTTTTCAGTAAATCTAATAATTTTATTTCTACGGTCTTTAGTATTTAGTTCTTTAAGTATATGACCCTCCTTTTCAAGTCCAGATAATATTTGCGAAACAGTCTGCTTTGGTAATAATAATTTGTTGCAAATTTGACTTTGTGTACAGTATGGAACTGTATTATTTATTACATATAAAACAAATAAAGTTGTATCTTGCATGCCATGATTTTTGGCCCAAATATGGTATATACTATTCATTTCAAACCATGAGTTATAATAACTATCTATCTGCTCAACAATTTTCTCTTTATCATCCATTTCTTATACACACTTCCTTTAATAATTAATAATTTAGTGACTTACTCCACTTAAATTTAATCCAATAACTCCTAATATAATGAAAAGTACAGAAAATATTTTTAGAGCATTAATACTTTCTTTAAAAACGAGAACACCTATTATTGACATAATAGTAATTCCAGCAGCTCCCCATATAGCATATGCTACACCCAGATCTATCTTTTTTAATGCTATAGATAGAAAAGTAAAGCATAGTATATATCCTGAAAATGTTCCTACTGATGGTAATAATTTTGTAAAACCATTAGACATTTTCATAAAGGTTGTTGCCGCAACTTCAAATATAATTGCCAGAGTTAAAAAAATCCACTCCATATAAAAAAACCTCATTTCATTAATAGCATTAGTCCATAATAGGACTAATATTAGTGTAACGTAAATTCATATAATTTGTCAAAATTTATTAGAGTTTCACTATGTAGTATTTATCAAAAGCCTCCAGTAGGTTTATATTTAAATTCTATCCTGAAAATAATGAACAATTAATTAAAAGCAGCTACCTACCATAAATGGGATGATATGTTTATCTTTACATGAAAAAAATCCTGCAGCTTTTCAGCTACAGGATCATATATAAACTAAATACTTATTATTTTAAGCACTTCTTTCAGTAATTACATTGCCTATCTTATTAATTATTCCTTCTGTATGAGCAATTTTATGGGTCATATTATCGATTTCTGCTTTATGAGTAGTACTGCTGTGCTCAATAGCATTTACAACAGAAAATATTTCATCCTGCCTTGTTTCAATACCAGTTAGTCTTTCGTCCATGCCAGTTAGTCTTCCGTCTATATTATCTAATTTATTTATCAAAATCTCAAACATTTTCTTTGTTTCATTATCCATTATTAATCACCACCACTATCTTAATTGACTTAATTGTAACATCTTCAAATCTTCTTATCAACCTCCATATTTATCCATGCCCTTCCATCTAAAATATTGCGACTAAGTATCATACCTAAACTCATTGGGTTTACCACAATTCCAGTATATGGAATTTATTTATCATGAAAAAACTCCCATACATATCCTCACTAAATCTACAGACACTATACTTGCTTCCAAAATTACAACTATTACTAATGGAAAGGAGATTACTTATGAATAGAAATAAAAAAACTAAAAATGTTAAAATGAATAAAACTATTGAAAACATTCAAAATAGTGAATTGACTAATAATGTTGATACCACTAACAATAGTAAAAAAGAAAGTGATTCATTTAGGTAGAAACTTTTATTTAAACTACACTTGAATTAAAATTAAATATTTTTATTGTATCAAAATCGAGTAGGAGCTAAATAATTATTTTATTTAGCGTCCTCTCACACCACCGTGCATACCGTTCGGTACACGGCGGTTCATTAGAAATTAATGTATCTTTTGATATTTGCTTGTTAGGCTAACGAA
>NZ_PVXQ01000070.1 GCF_002995745.1 Clostridium vincentii
TAAATCCAACTCCATTCTTTTTATCTTAGCAATAAAATTATAATGGATAATTTATGTATTGGGGAGATGTTTTTACATCTCCTTTATTTTTTTGCTACCTTTGCCTACTAAAATTATACTCTAACCTATTTTATAAAGTTATTCTAATATAAAAATGAGCTGTAGATAAATTTTTTAACAAAATTCATCTACAGCCTTACTCTTTATCTTACTTTAATTCTTCATATATCTTTTCATAATTATCCTTCATAGCTTCTATATATGTTTTACCTTCAGTCTTTGTTTCTAAAGTATATATTGGAACTATTGTTCCACCTATTTCTTTTACTAAAGTTTCTGAGCTCTTTTGAGATTCAGTTCCTTCTGAAAAAATAGTTTTAATTCCATTACTTTTACAGTATTCAACAAGATCTTCCATATCCTTAAAGGTTATTTCCCCCTCTGCATTAAATAAACCAGTAATAGCTTTTTGCTCTAACCCAAATTCTCTGCAAAGATACCCAAAGGCTTCATGACTTGTTACAAATGTCTCGCCCTGTATAGTATCAAACTTAGGTTTATATTCCTCATATAAATTATTTAGCTCATCCTTGTAATTATTATAATTTTCTTCATAGTAATCCTTATTCTCTGGATCTGCTTCTACTAATGCATCTTTTATGTTAATACACTGATTAGTAGCTTCCTTTAAGCTTAACCATATATGAGGATCAGCAGTTTCATTTACCTTAATTACATCTGCATTTGTACTTGTATCCACTAATTTTATATCGCTACCTTCTTCAGCCTGACTTAACCAATCTTCAAGGCCTAGGCCATTATATATAAATAGCTCTCTTTCCATAAGTTCTTTTTTATCTGATGGGCTAAAGTCAAAATCATGGGGTTCCATATTTTCCTTTACCACACAATAAATATCAACCTTATCTCCACCTATAATTTCTGTAAATTCCTTCAAAGGACTTATAGAAACTGCTACTTTTAACTTATCTCCAGTTTCCTCTTTACTCTTTCCACATCCCATAAGGATCATTGGAATTGTAGCTAACATTGCTAATTTAAAAAATATTTTTTTCATATCCACCTCTTATTGCTTATGATTTGCATTTGCATGCAATTTTATTTTAATATTCTTAATAACATTTGTCAATAAATTCTTCTATAAACTGATAAAGTTTGCATCAATATAATTTTTCTTAAGCAAGCTTTCCTCTATATCTTGGCAGGTAAAAACAATACCCTGACCCTTTAACTTTTTATTAATTAATAGTAATGCCTTCTCTCTTCTTTTATTATCATATTGAACAAAAGAATCATCTAATATAATTGGACATTCTCTCTCCTTAAATAATAATTCAATAAATGATATCCTTAAGGACAGATATAATTGATCCCAAGCTCCATTACTTAAGAAATTCCCTTTAAAAAGATTATTTCCCTGCCTAACTATCATTTCATAATTATCACTAAGCTTTATTTCCCCATACCTCTCTTCAGTAAGATATTTGAAATTATCTAGTATGCTATTATTTAATGTTGGTCCAATATCTCGACTAAGCTCTTCAAAAGAATCCTTAAGAATATTAAAGGCCATCTCTGCACCTTTTAACTTTTTATTACCCTCTATTATTTTTTCCTCTAGTTCATGTAGTTCTTCTTCTATAAATATAATATTTCGTTTTCCTAAAAGTCTAGTCGCTATACTATTTTCAATATCTTTTATTCTTTTTTCACATTCAATTAATTCTTTTGATTTCTTCCTTTCTTCAGTCTCAATTTCTTCCTCTGATTCATACGCATATTGATTTTTGTCATTTATTATGTGTTTAAGATCTTCCTTAATTGCAGCTATATCTCTATCCTTTAAAAGTGCCTTATATGTTTCCTCCATGGATAATAAATTTGAATGCACCTCATTACATTTCTTAAGCTTTTCTTTATACTCTCTAATATATATTTCTATATCTAAAAGATTTCCTAAATCTAAATCCATCAGACTTAGCTTGCTTTTAAGCCTACTTTCCTTATTCTCTATATCTACAACTAATTCTTTAATGATTTTTTCTCTTTCTGATTCCTTAAATTCCATAGAGTCTAATTGTGTTTTAAGTTTTTCATAAATATTAATTTTCTCTAAGACAGCTTCTAAATTATCACACTTTGAAATTTCTAAAAAGGATTTAATCATCTCATCATTTTTATTGTATTTATCATGAGACTTTTCATAATCCTCTTCATCAATTATTTTATCTTTTTCTTCAATTCTAACCAATACTCGATCTTCATATTCCTTAAAACTCGAATATTTTTTCAGACAATTCATAAGCTCTCTATAATTGTTTATTTTAAGCTTACTCATATAAGTATTAAGATTCACTTCAACATTATTAATATCCACAGATAATCTATCTATTTCGTCTTTATCTTTCTTCTCTTTTTTTAATTTTTTTAATGCCGCTAAACTTTTATAACTTAAAAAGACTCCACTTAAAATTCCTAACACACCTAAAATTATTAATAGAGAACCTAAAAGAGAGATACTGACACCACCTATTAATAATATAAATCCTATATACTTCATTATATTTTCATGCTTAATCTTTTTTTCTATATCTTTACTTATTCTAGTATTCTCAGCTAAATTTTTAATATCTTTAAGTTTCTGCTCATATTCCCTTAAACTATCTTCTATTTGATTTTTAATATCCTTAACTAAAATTATTTCTCCAAGGTCATCTGTCCTATTTTTTAATTCCTTTTCATCCAACTCCTTAGAGTTTTTTATCTTGTTTAAATAAGATAGCTTTTCCTCTAAGTTTTTTTGCTCATATTTTAACGCAATAATTTTATCCTTAATATCATCTTCAAAAAGTTCCAAAAACTTATATTTCTCACAGTCAGCTTTTATTGTTCCTAGTTCTGCTTTATAATTAAAAGCTTCTTCTTTAAATTCCTCTAACCTATCTAGTTTTGATAAATAAAGCCTATTCTCCTCCTTTAATTCATCTATAAAAGCCTCATCTATACTCTCCTTGCCCTTTCCCAAATCACTTTCTAACTCAACCTCACGCCTTTTAAGTTCTTCAGATTTTTTTAAATACTCTATTATATCTTTATATTCCTTTTGTAGATTAGATCTTTTTAAGTATTTTTTATAAATCTGAAGTTTCTCTATTCCCTCTTCTAAAGCCCTCCTATTCCTTTTTTGCTGAAGAAGTTCTTGTTCCCATTCCAAGTTTTTTTCTGAGAGTTTATATGCCTCATACCTCTCCTGAATAATTTCAGAATTCTTTTTTCTCAATAAATCTAAAGCTCCTACACCTCTAGTTGTAGTAAGCCCCTTCTTTATGTTTTCTATCTTATCTAAAGCTTTTGCAACTGAAACTTCATCCTCAGAACAGCCAAAAACAGCTGTTATCTTATCCATTATTTCTTCTTCCTTATCCTTTGTAAAAGCTACTGCTAATTGTCCAATAAACAAAGTTTTTTCAAAGGTTGATTTATTAATTTCAAGAAAACTTTTCCCAGGTTCATCATCACTTACCCATTCCTGCTCTTCTCCTGTAAGATAATCTAAAATCACAGATGAGTCCTCTTTTTTTGTTACTCCAAAACTTCTCTTTATTATATATTTTCTTTTTTCGTACTCTATAATAAGTTCTCCTTTAATAGAGCCACCTTTGAAAGATGAATATTTCACTCTTTCTCCTTGACCTTTACCTCTTTTAGTTGAAAATCCATAAAGCATTATTTTAATAAATGCTTCTATTCTACTTTTCCCCTTTTCATTTTCTCCATAGATAACATTTAATCCTCTATTTAAAGAAATTATTTTATTTTCAATACCTCCAAAATTATCTATCCTTAATTCTTTAATAATCATCTATTTTAACCTCTCCTTCTGTGAGGCTAGAAAGACCTATTTTTAAAGCCATCCTAATAATTTCTTTATCCTCGTCAGTTTCAGCTTTTTCTAATTCTTTGATTAATTTTTGTGCAAAAATACTTTTCATTGAATATCCATTTGTTATTTTTTCCAAATCTATCTCTATTGTTGTTTTATCTATTAATTTACAAAAATAAAACTTAGAGCTAATCTTGTCCTTTAAAGTTCCTTCATCTATATTAAATTTATCGGAGATTTCTCCAGACAGAATAATCTTATATAAATTTTTTCTCCTATTTTCCTCTGATATCTTTTCTAAAATAATATTTATAATTTCTTCATAAGTAAAGGCCTTTGAGATATCTATTTTTATCTCCTCATAATTTCTTTTTGAAGTTTTTATAAAATCTAGTTCAATAGCACCCTTAGATATATATCCATAAATTACTCCCTTATCCCCAAGTTCATCAAACCCTCTACCTTGAGGACAACCACTATAAGCATAATAAGTACTCTGTACCTTATTAATTCCGCTAAATCCATGTCTATGACCTAAAGCAATATAATCCATTCCACTCTCTGAAATTTCCTTAAGTGTTATGGGATTATACTCATTTCCCTCTTTAGAATTAGCTATTTCTCCATGAAGAACCATTATATTAATCTTATCTGTTTTTTTTGAAAATCCTTCTAACATAGATTCTCTAACATATTTATCATTAAAAGCTCCACCCCATATTGTAGTGCCTAATTCTTTAATTTCCACCTGCTCAATATTTTCCTTAAAAATATATACATTACTTGGCCAATTAATTAACTTATAAAAATTATTATTACTATATGGATCATGGTTCCCAGGACTAATAAAAACCCTAGTGTTTGGGATTTTCTCAAAAGCCTTTTCTATAAAATATAAAGTCTCCCTATTTAGAGTATAGTTATCAAAAATATCTCCAGCTAAAAGCAAAATCTCTACAGATTCATTTTTACAAAGATGAATTATATCCATAAATATTTCCTTTAGTTCTTCTTTATTAATTTTACTCTGCACTTCTCCAACTTCTTTGAAAGGAGTATCGAAATGTAAATCTGCTGTATGCACTATTTTTATCTTTTTCATATTATCACCTATTCCAAACGAACTTTTGTTCTCATTTTATCATATTTATCTAAAAGAAAAAAGCATAATAGAAATTATGCTTATCTTATACCTATAAACAAATTAAGAAGAAGGCTTTCGCCCTCTTCCCGATAGTTTGAATACGATAATTAACATTTTATTGTGCAATTTTCATAATTATTTACTTTACCAAGTAAAGGTTAGTATCTGTTACTTTATTTTACTCTCGTATTCTTGTACCATCCTTTTTACCATTTCTCCACCTACGGAACCACATTGTCTTGAGCTTAAGTCTCCATTGTAGTCTGTAAATGGAACTCCTATTTCTTGAGCAACCTCATTTTTAAATCTTGATAACCCATTCTTTGCTTCTGGAACTAATGCTTTATTTGACATACTAATTCCTCCTTAGGCTTAATGTTGTTAAGTTTTTTAAGTTTTTCAACTTAATCTGCTTACACTATTATATTGTCCACTCAGAATTTTAATATCCTTTGTAATGTAAGGTACTTAAGGAATTTTTAGCTGGTTCTTTTAATTGATACCATTCAAGTAAATATCAAGTGTATTATTAATCTTATTATTTATTTTTTCCACATCAACTAAACTTAATGTGCTATCTTTAAGCTTGTATTTGTCTTTTAATTTTAAAATTCTATATATACTTTCATCAATTCTTTCTTCTGATATAGTTCCATCCTCTACTGCTTTTTTTAAATTATTTATGACAGCAACTTCATTATCATAACCATGGCAAACCAGAACTATATCACTTCCCGCATTTACGGATTTAATAGCTGCATCACTTATTGTGTAATTCTTTACGATAGCACCCATTGTCATATCGTCAGTAATTACTAATCCATCAAAATTCATTTCATTTCTTAGAAGGTCGGTAATTATAGTTTTTGATAAAGATGCCGGATTTTCTGAATCAATTTTATTCAAAACAATATGAGCAACCATTACTGCATCTGCTCCATTTTGAATTGCATCATTAAAAGGTACAAGTTCAAAACTTTTTAGCCTTGTCATATCATTTTCAACAGATGGTAATCCTATATGAGAGTCAACTGCTGTGTCTCCATGCCCTGGAAAATGCTTTACTACTGGTATTACGCCAGCAGTCTGAATACCTTTCATGGTTTGTATGCCCAGTTTACTTACTACTTCAGCATTTGTTCCAAAAGCTCTATCTCCTATTACTGAATTTTTAGGATTACTGTTTATATCTAAAACGGGAGCAAAATCCATATTAAAACCAAATGCTTTTATCTCTTCACCAAGAATATTTCCAATTTCATAAGAAAATTTTTCATTATTTACTTTTCCTATTTTTTTGCTGGAAGGAAGATTTTTAACCTCTGCAGGCATTCTATTTACCCTTCCTCCTTCTTGATCCACGGATATAAATAAGGGTATATTATTTTTTGAGTTGGTGCTTTTTAGTGAATTTAGTAGAGCGAGAAGCTGATCTGAGCTTTTTACATTTTCACCAAATAAAATAAAGCCACCAACACGATTATTTTCAACCATAGATCTTGTATTATCGTCCATTGTATATCCATCAAGACCAATTATAACCATTTGACCAATTTTTTCATCTAAAGTCATCTTTTTAATTTGTTCTTCTATTGGGTCTATTTCCTTCTCAGGTTGCTTTATCTCTTCTTGTGCAGGTTCTGCTACACTTGAGCAGCCTATCATAAATACTAAAGATAAAGTTACCATAGTCCATATAATCGATTTCTTATTAAATAATGGGATCATAATTAGCCTCCTTTTATTATATCTATTAGGAAAATCCAAAATATTAATAACAAAGTATCACCGTTTTTTGAAATAAGACTTCAAAAAAAAGGCTGTCGCCATGAATAATCAAAAAAATCATTCTGCTACAGCCCTTTTTATTATTCCTCTTTTAAAGGGTTTTTATCCATTTCTATTTTTACATATTGGCAGGGGTAGTAGGACTCGAACCTACAACCAATGGTTTTGGAGACCACTACTCTACCAATTGAGCCATACCCCTAAGACGAATTTATTGTACCATGCCAATATTTTACTGTCAATAATATTGTTTTCTATGATTGAGTCAAGTAAAAGTGGGCAACTATTTTATTATCCATTATTTTACAGTATATATTTATAACTTCCCTTAAGCATTTTTACTCTTAATTGTAACTAATATCTCCAAATCCTTTTAAT
>NZ_PVXQ01000071.1 GCF_002995745.1 Clostridium vincentii
TTCGTCCTGAGCCAGGATCAAACTCTCAATAAAAAGTTTAATCTACTCAAAAACTTACTCATAAAAAAGAATTGCTGGTTTTTAACTTAATTAATATCTGTTCAATTTTCAAAGACCAATTTGTTTGTCACCCTTAAGCGACTTTCTCATCTTATCACTTATTTCAACACATGTCAACAATTTTCTCAAAGATTATTTATCTTTCATAGCTGTTGTTTTGCGTTGTCTCAGCAACGAGTTTTATCTTACCATTCATATGACTCTAAAATTTATAAAAAAAGCTATTTAGCCAATCTTGTATCTATAATACTAATAAATATGCCTTTATCCTAAAATATTCTTATATTGATACGCTTGGTTAAGTTTGTTTCATAAAAATAACATTTTATTGAAAACTAGTATAATTTATAAAATAAAAGTAGCAAAGAAATATTCATAATTATTTCTTTGCTACGGGGAAAACATTATATTTATTTATTATTTTCTATTACTACAGCCAATCATCAGGAGTAATACATTTGTCTTCTTCTTTAATCTCATTTGCTAGTGCTATATTAATCACTATATTTTATAAAAAACAACATTTTTATACTTATATAAATTTATACCTTTGAGCTTTTAGAAATTTGAACTCATATCTATAAATAAAGCTATAGGTATTATACGAATTTCCATATTTACTTTGGCACTATATTCATGTCATATATTCTTTTCTATTATATTCAGTAGCTTTCTGTTATACAAAATTTATTTCCATATGCAAAAGCTGAATCTTAACATAAAGAATTAATAACTATTTATAAATCTACTACAATTTAAATAGTAGTGCATGCTTCTGCGAATCTTCCTGATTCAACCTCTTCTTTAGCTCCCACTACTTCTATCTCTTCTCCACCGCCAACCCTAGATTCCTTTTTTATAATTGCATCACTTCCCACAATAGCTTTATTAATAATGACATTATCCCCTATCCTTACATTTGGCATAATCACCGAGTCTATAATAATTGAGTTCTTTCCAACATGTACCCCTTGAAAGATTACAGAATTACTAATCTCCCCTTCTATAAAACAGCCTTCAACCACAATAGAATTTTTAATGTCTGCACTTGCCCCTATATATTGAGCTGGACTACTATGATTAACCGAATATATTTTCCAGTCCTCATCTTGCAGACTAAGATTATTATCTTCTATAAGCAAGTCCATATTAGCTTCCCACAAACTATCTACAGTACCAACATCCTTCCAATATCCTTTATACGGATATGCAACTATCTTATCTCCACCATTAATAATTTTAGGAATTATATTCTTTCCAAAATCATTACTGGAGAATTTATCTAATTCATCTTCCTTTAAATATTTTTTAAGGATTTCCCAGTTAAATATATATATCCCCATTGAGGCTAATGTTCCTTTTGGCTTCCTTGGTTTTTCTTCAAATTCATAAATAGATAAATCATCCCTCGTATTCATAATACCAAATCTACTAGCTTCAGCCTTAGGTACATCTATAACTGCAATTGTTGCCGCAGCACCTTTTTCTTTATGAAAATCTAACATTTTAGAATAATCCATTTTATATATATGATCCCCAGATAACACTAATACATATTCTGGATCATAGTTATCTATAAATTCAATATTCTGGTAGATAGCATTTGCCGTTCCCTTATACCAATTACCTCCCTTTTCTTTTTGATATGGTGGCAATATACTTACTCCTCCATCTCTTCTATCTAAATCCCAAGGATCTCCTATTCCAATATGTGCATTCAATTCTAAAGGCTTATATTGAGTTAATACTCCAACTGTATGAATTCCAGAATTAGAACAGTTACTAAGTGGAAAATCAATTATTCTATATTTTCCTCCAAACGGTACAGCTGGTTTAGCTATATCCTTAGTTAATACCCCTAGTCTAGATCCTTGTCCCCCTGCTAATATCATTGCTACAATTTCTTTTTTATCCACAAGCACTAATCTCCTCTCTTATCTTTCTTTATTTACTACAATATGTTATCTATTTTTAATATATACATAATTATTTTTAAATAATGTAAAGAAAGGACATCCTTAACGGAGTCCTTTTACTTTTTTCTATAACTTACTCTATCGGAAAAAACTTTTAAGATTTTTTCTGCAAAATCATATTTCATTAGTCCTGTTATCTTATAAGTTCTTGTAAATTAATTCAGATCCCCATATACCTGTTGCATATTGTTGAATAGTTCTATCTGATGAAAAGATCCCTGAATGAGCTACATTTATACCACATATTTTCTGCCAATTATGCATGTCTCTATACAGCATATCTACTTTATCTTGAGCTGCTAGGTAAGCATCAAAATCTTTCAGAACAAAAAATTCGTCATTATAAGTTATAAGATTATCGTATATACTCTTAAACCTATCCTTATCTTTATGATAAGTACCATTTATTAAATCTCCAACGACCCTGTTTACTCGCTTATTTTCATTGTAAATACCTATAGAAGAATATCCACCATTTTGAAGATAATTTAGTACTTCTATAGCCGTCATTCCAAATATCACTATATTCTCTTCTCCAACCTCATCTTTTATTTCGATATTCGCTCCATCTAAGGTTGCAATAGTTACAGCTCCATTCATCATAAATTTCATATTAGATGTTCCTGAAGCTTCTTTTGTTGTTGTTGATATTTGTTCACTTAAATCTGTAGCCGGTATAATATCTTCTGCCAGTGATACTTTATAATTTTCAAGAAATATAACATTCAATTTTTGATTTACTCTAGGATCATTATTTACCGTATCTGCTATACAATTAATTAATTCAATAACATTTTTGGCTAAATAATATCCAGGTGCAGCCTTCCCTGCAAATATGAATGTTCTTGGATTTATATCTAAACTTGGATTAGCCTTTAATTGATTATATAAATGCATTATCCTTAAGCAATTTAGTGTTTGCCTCTTATATGCATGTATTCTTTTTACATGAACATCAAAAATAGAATCTATATTCATTACAATTCCAGTTTTATTAAAAACTCGTTTTGCTAAGCGCTGCTTATTTTTAATTTTCACTCTATTTAATTCTTCCTGTACTCCCTTTTCTTTTGCATACTTTTCAAAATATATTAAATCCGTAGGATGTTTTATAAAACTGTCTCCTATAGTCTCCATTAATAAACTTGCTAATTCTTGATTACTCTTTAATAACCATCTTCTATGAGTAATTCCATTTGTCTTATTATTAAACTTATTAGGATATAAATAGTATAAATCCTTCATTTCTTCTTTCTTTAATATTTCTGTGTGGAGTTTTGCCACACCATTAACACTATGGCTTCCTACTACAGCTAAATTAGCCATCTTAACTTGACCATCTGCTAAAATAGCCATTCTATTAATCTTATCCGATTGACCTTCATACTTAGCATTTAATTTTTCACAGTATACTCTGTTTATTTCTTTAACAATCATATAAATTCTAGGTAATAGCTTGGTAAACATTTCTATTGGCCATTTTTCTAAGGCCTCTGCTAAAATTGTATGATTAGTATATGAGATACTATTAGTTGTTATCCTCCAGGCTTCTTCCCATGATAATTCCTCATCATCCATTAGTATTCTCATAAGTTCAGGAATTGCTAAAGTAGGATGGGTGTCATTTATATGAACTGCAATTTTTTCATCTAGCAGTTTTATATTTCCTCCATATTTTTTAAAATGTCTTATTATACTTTGTATACCAGCAGAAACAAAGAAGTATTGTTGTTTCAACCTTAGTATCTTACCTTCATAGAAGGAATCTTCTGGATATAAGATCTGAGATATAGACTCAACTGAATTTTTATATTCTATTGCCTTTAACAATTCTCCTCTATTAAAGGATGAGTAATCAAAGTCATTATAAACTGTTTCTGCACTCCACAATCTCAATGTATTAGCAACATCATTTTCATAACCTACTATAGGGGTATCATAAGGTACCGCAAGTATTGGTTCATAATTAACATGTGTAAAAGTTAAATTTCCATTTAGTTCTTGTACCTTAACCTCTCCACCGAATTTAACTATTTCAGCTTTATTAATTTTTTTTCGCTCCCATACATTACCTTCTTTAAGCCAATTATCAGAAACCTCAACCTGCTTGCCATCTATAATCTTTTGCTCAAAAAAACCATATTTGTACCTTATTCCACATCCATTTCCGGCTATATTAAGAGACGCCATAGAATCTAAAAAGCAAGCAGCAAGCCTACCCAGACCACCATTTCCCAGACCCTGATCTTGCTCTAATTCTTCAAGTTCTCTTAAATCAATGTTAAAATCTGCCAGTGCATCTCTACACACATCCATTATTCCTAGGTTTAATAGAACATCGCCTAACAATCTTCCTAATAAAAATTCCATAGAAAAATAATAGACTTGCTTTTCCCCTGTGATATTATAGTTTTTATTAGTATTCATCCATATTCTAATTACATAATCCTTTATCAAACTTCCTAGAGCTTCATATTTTTGGGAGTTACTTCCTTCATTTATTTCTTGCCCGTGTAGATTTTTATATTTGTTTTCATATGCTTTTTTAAAAGTCTCTTTCTCTAGCGTCAGCATACCAATCCCCCCCTACGACTATTCTTTAATAGCTTGAGCATATAATTTACTATACTCTTCAGCTGATTTCTCCCAACTGTTATCAGAATTCATCGCTTGTTCCACAATAGAGCTCCAACTTTTTTTGTCTTTATATACTTCTAATGCATACTCTATTATAATTAATAATTCATTTGCATTAAAATTACTAAAACTAAAGCCATTGCCTTTCCCATTGTATTTATTATAAGGAGAAATAGTATCCTTAAGTCCACCCGTCTCTCTTCCTATAGGCACGGCCCCATATCTTAGCGCGATAAGTTGACCTTCTCCACAAGGTTCATGTAAAGATGGTTTAAGTACCATATCAGAACTCGCATATATTTTATGTGCTAATTCTTTATCGAATTTAATATTAGTAGATACTTTATCTTTATACCTGCTTTGTAACCCCTTAAAATGTTCTTCATATTGTTTGTCACCAGTACCTAGTATTACAAGTTGAACATCATGTTGTAATAATCTATCAGCAATATTTATTATCAACTCCAGCCCTTTTTGATTGTTTAACTTAGAAACTATGCTGATCATCGGTATATTTCTATTTACTACTAGAGCTAATTCCTTTTGTAGCTTTAATTTATTTTCTTGTTTATCCTCAATACAACCTTCTTTGAAAGACCTATATATATATGGATCTCCATAAGGATTGTATTCCTCATAATTTAATCCATTTAAAACGCCTTTCACATCAAAGGATTTTTCTCCTAGCAATGCATCTGATGTATTTCCAAATTGCGTATTTTTTATATCATTAGCGTAGGTATCACTAACAGTAGTAATTTTATCAGCAAAATTAATGCCACCTTTCATGAAGCTAACTCCTCCATAAAATTCAAGGACTCCATTGTGAAATAGCTCCATATCATAGTCAAATAAGTCTGGTAGTATCTTAGGTGGAAAGACCCCTTTAAATGTCATATCTTGGAATGAAAATATAGTTTTTATATCTTTATATTTATCATCTTTAATATATTCATACTTTAACATAACTGGTATCATTCCTGTCTGCCAGTCATTACAATGAATTATATCCGGCTTCCATCCTACTTCAACAATGAAATCTAAAACTGCTCTATTAAAATAGGCAAATCTTTCAGCATCATCATCATATCCATATTCTTTATCTCTATTGAAATAAAATTCATTATCTAAAAGATAATAGGTTATCTCTTCATGATCATACTTATATACACCACAATATTGATTTCTCCAGCCTACCTTAACCATGAACCATTTAACAAAAGTTAATTTTTCTTTAAGATTTGAATCGATATTCTTATACTTTGGAATAATAATTCTTATATCAATATCTTTCTTCTTTAAAGCTCTTGGTAATTCTCCTATAATTTGCCCAAGCCCTCCTATTTTTATAAATGGCTGTGCTTCTGATGCTACCAATAATACCTTCATTTATTTTTCCTCCTTATTAACTTATTAACTTTGTCTTATGCTAATACCGTATTAAAGATTCTAAAGCTTATCCTCCTTATAATCCTATTCTCATATATCTATTCATAATCTTAGGATTTTATTATCTTATTTTCAGATTTTTTAATATATTAATAGTTATCTTAAAAAAAGATGCTTCTAAATAACTTTTGTTATTTAGAAGCATCTTTTTTAAGATAGCTTTATTAATTGTATTCTATAAAAATTTGTAAACTAAAAAAAGGATAGTATAAACTATCCTTTTTTATCTTACCTGGCAACGTCCTACTCTCCCACACAGTTGCCCATGCAGTACCATTGGCGCAATAGAGCTTAACTTTCCTGTTCGGAATGGAAAGGAGT
>NZ_PVXQ01000072.1 GCF_002995745.1 Clostridium vincentii
TACAAGTATCATCCATTCTTCTTTAGATCTTCTTTTTGCCATGCAAATTACCTCCTACTAAGTATAGGAGTATTATCACATTAATTTACTGCCAGTCCTAGGTGATGAGTTATTTGACGCTTACGTTATTACTAATGATCTACCAAAGGATAAAATGATAGCTATTGCATCAATAACAAAAAAAGAAGCTTGTCCCAAATGAAAATGGGATAAGCTTCTTTGAATTTTCAAAACTTAAGCAACATCAAATTTAGTAACTTGGTTCTGAGTCAAGTTAGCAGAATACTTGCTAATTAAGCTGACATTCTTAGTTACGAATACATTCATGGCAATGGGAAATAGAGAAGAGAAACTAAGAGATAAGCAGGGACAAATCGAAAGAATAGCTGATAATAATATTGCTTGGAATTATGTTAATGACAGGCTTAGATGCAAGTTTGAGTATTTGGAGAAGATGGAGCAGGAGCTAGTGGAGATTTATGGAGATAATTAGGGGAGTGGGGTAATTTAGATTTAATAGTGATGTGTATGCCCTGCTGTTTGGGAGAATGGTGGAAATTTACATAATATGCTACAATATGAATATAATTGTTTGAATTAAGCCGTAATGGTAGGGTATTGTTCAGTAAAGAATAGTAATTAAAATTAAAAGGGAGGGATTTGATTTGAAGAATAGAATTGCAACTTGCTTTAGTTTATTGTTAACACTAACTATGGGGTTATTTATAGAGGCATTAGCATTGCTAGCATATCCAATATATCCATTTGCATTTCTCACACTTTTTTTCTGTACTCTATCAGGAATATGTACTTTTATTGCTTACAAGGGTACTAAGGAAAACTCTATATAATAAAATTAGATATTTTCTGAGTAAGACACATTATTCGTAGATGACGATACTCCTTAGACTAAAATAGTGAAGTAAAGATTATTTATATAATCTTGTGAAAGGAAAATAAAAATGAGATTTATTGAATATGGAAACAATAAAAATAAGCTTTTAATTTTTATTAACGGAACTTTAATGCCATGGCAAATGTGGACGCCACAAATTCAATATTTTAGTAAAGATTACTTTGTTATTATTCCTGTTTTGGATGGGCATGATACAGAAACAAAAAGTATATTTACTACCGTTGAAAAATCTGCTGCTGATATTGAAGAGTATTGTATTGTAAATTATGGTGCAAATATATATGCGGTTTGTGGTTCCTCTATGGGAGGAGTAATCGCAAGCATTTTAGTCAGTAATAATGTTTTACAATTTCAAAAAGTAATATTGGAAAGTGCACCGCTTGTCCCTATGAATAAATTAGCAATCTGCTTTTGGAAAATAAGTCAAGTAAATCAAGTGAGAAATATAAAAAAGCGAAATCCTAAAACGTTAAAACAGTATAAAAATATGTATCCTGACAATTTGTTTGATGACGTATTAAATACAATTGATGTCATTGATGAAAAAACAGTTTCAAATTTTTGTAACTCTACATTTAAATATCAAATGCCTAATAATATAAATACTGATAATGTTAAGATTGCATACTGGCATGGTACAACGTCAATGGAAATGCTCTCAAAAAATTCGGCTAAATTCTTAAAAAAGAATTATCCGCAAATTGAAATAAAGGCTTTTGAAAATTATAACCACTGCGAATTATCTGTAAATCATCCGGAACAGTATATCGAGGAAGTTGAAAAAATATTGTAGGTTATGAGCATAATATATAATCGTGTTAATTCGCCAAGTTTTAGTTAAGGAGTGTTTTTATTGAATTTTGTATTTGGAGAGAGAAATAATAAAATTATACACATTGATGATATCGTGCATAGTGAAAATGGACTTAAAGCAAGCGGAGTCCTTTCAGTCCTCCACAAGGGTGACTGTCACTTGCCGAAAAATAGCGAATCAGGGTATTTGGACAGGAACTGAAAATATGGGATATTTTCAATGTGAGGTTGGATTTACCCAACACAATGGTGTAACCCAATCATCAACAGTATTTGCAAACTATGCACATGCTAAATTAGGACTTTCTGGAGCTATATCATTAAGTTCTACAGGCGGTATAAGTCTAGGATTTGGAATTCTGGATAAAAATTATTCTATTGCATGTGATGTTGATGTAAATTAATTAATACATTATTTAAAAGAGTCCTTATTTAAAAGTAATGGCTCTTTTTGTTTTGATAAATTGTATTTTTGAAAAATAATTATATAAATACATGCGTTATTTCTGTTACAATATAACATATTAAATTAAATAATGGAATTTAGTCGGTATATATAAGGAGGCGTAATATGGGGAAATTCACAAAGGTATTTAAGGCGTTTATTTATACTCTTTTGGAGATTATATTTGTAGTTGTGTGTAAGGTCATTTTAGATTCAAATAAGGTTGATGAGATTATATTATTATTTGAAATTTTAATTATATTTACTTTAATTCTTTGTACCTTATTAATTATTGATGAAATAAAGAAAAGTAGAGAATAAAGACTATGCAATGGATCAAACTAAAATGACTTTAATATACAAAGAAAAATAAACCTCTATTAGGAGAACGTATAATACAGTTAGATAAACGAAAGTGATGGCAAAATCCTTATCCCGTAGGGCGAACTGTTATTGATGGTACGTCAATAACAGAGTGAGTTATATTAATGACAATACCGCTTTGAAGTTTTATCATATCATGTATTAATCTCATATTTCAATTCATAAATCCTATCAATATCATTTATTATACTTTGGCACCTGAAGAGGAGCATCTTATTACCTGCTAATTTCTCAAAGTCCTTAAATAAAACTTTATCAACATTTATAACAGTTACAGATTCATCAAGATTTTTAATTTTAAATCGTACAGGTTTTGGGGCGCCATCTTCTGTAAACCATGTAATCATTTCTATAGGTTTGGCCATAACTTTCATAGATATCAACTTCTCATAATAAACTTGTCATAACAGGATAGTCTTCTTCTCCTATTCCACCAGACATAGCTTTTATTCCAGAGTGTAAAAAGGAAGACCTTAATATAGAATTTGAGCCATATCTAGAACGTATGTCATCAATTATTTTGTCTATTGCTTGGGCCTTTTCTATATTGGTATCATCAAAAAGATCATATTGATAAAACTCATTTGAGCATAATCCGGTTATGTACACGCCCATATGGCTAAGGGGTTCACCGTTCCACTTTTCATCAAACAAAAAGAAATTTTTATATTAAAGATAGTGGGCGGGGGATAAAGAATAGATTTGAAATTACATGAACAATCTGTAGGGATGACGATGTTATTTGAAAATTGGATGATATGATATTTGTAAAATATGTTGCAATTAACTGATAGATAAATAGTAATTTATTGAGTATATTAAATAAGCAATTTTAATATATTAAGAACTTCAAGGGTAGGGAGCAGATGCTCCTACTTTTTTAATTACAAGGTGATTGTTATAATTTTTAGTATTATTTAGAATTTAACGAAAAAAATAAACGTAAAAAAATAAATATATCATATTGAAACTATCTCTAGTAAGTGATACTACATAGCAGTAGTAAGTAATACTGAATACAAGTAATATTAGATAGTAAAGAGGTGACTTATTTGGAAAATATCACAGAAATGTTAAAAGGTGTACTAGAAGGCTGTGTTCTTGAAATCATCAGTCATAAGGAGATATATGGTTACGAGATTACTAGGAGGCTGAATGCGCTCGGATTTTCAGATGTTGTAGACGGGACTGTTTATACCATCTTAATACGACTTGAGAAAAATAAATTGGTAGAAACTACAAAAAAGAAATCAGATATGGGACCACCGCGAAAATTTTTTACTCTAAATGATGAGGGGCGTGAGGAATTGAAGAAGTTCTGGGAAAGATGGGAATTCGTATCATCAAAAATTAATGAGTTAAAGGAGAAGAAATAATGAGTTTTTGGGAAAAAATTACGGGAAGCGACATGACTAAAGAATTGAAAATTTTTGAATCGCGAGCCAAAAAGCTACCGGCTGATTATCAAGCGGCCTGGGAAAAAATTAATGCTAATCTTTGGCCGCACTCAGATTTCACCGGTCACAACCTTATGCCAATTCTTGACGGTGTGCTTGGCCTGCTCGAAGAAAGGGCTGCGGACGGTCAGAGTGTACAAGAGGTTTTGGGTGATGATATCAAAGGCTTCTGTTCAACGCTGGTAGGCGAAGAAGGGTCAAAGTCTTTTCGCGACAAGTGGCGCAAGCAACTCAACAATAATATAGCTAAAAAATTAGGTAGATAGGAGGATAAAATGAGAATACAAGATATCATCGAAGGTAAAAAAGAGTGGCGAGCGCACGTGGCGCGCGTCAAAGCGCTCCCGAAAGATTATCAGATTGTATATAAAGAGATTCAAAAATATCTCTTTAAGGTAGGCCCTGTTGAGCTAACTGACGGAATAGGTTTACTCTCGGGGATTATCGATCTTTTTCAAGAGGGTGCGGCCTTGGGGAAAGGTGTGCTCGAAGTGACGGGCAGTGACGTAGTAGCTTTCTGCGATGATCTAATCAAAGATTCAAAAACTTACGCTGACATATATCAAGAATCTGTTGACCAAGAAGTTAACAAGGCCATGAAAAAGGTTACGGATAAAACAAAGTAAAAGGGAGATATCGGGATTGAAAAAGCAATTGAAATGAAAGGTCTGTGGCAACAAAATAAAGGTCAAGATAAGTGATGATACGGTGCTTGAAAACTTCCCACTATTTTGTCCCAAGTGTAAACAGGAAACGATAATCAATGTAAAACAACTGAATATATCAGTTGTTAAAGAGCCAGACGCTAAGACTCAGAGCTGATAACATGTGAGTGAAATCACAGTTGTCGGCTCTTTTTTTATGATAACTACTCAAGCTGCATTTAAAGAATTAGACGTATATTTGAGTAAGGTTACTATATTCTAGAGGAGGAGAAATAAATGGAATCTATAAATAAATATTTTTTAAAGATATGAGTGTTATGTTTGGACGTTCTATGCGTCATATTTTTAGAAGTATGGATACAATTATTACAGTTAGTATCACACCAATTGCGATTATGTTATTATTCGTTTATATCTTTGCAATGAGGATCTATAAAAAATTATAACCTATCTTTATATAAGTACATGTAGTTTAGAAGTTTAAAGAGATATTAATATTATTATATTAGGTTATCTATATTGAGTAGCCAGATAAATTCCAATTTTCAGATGATAATAAAGATACTTTAATTAATAATATCCTAAAACAAATAACAGTTATAAATATCGTATTATTTACTAGGTCAGTAAGAAGTATATAAAATGGGGCTATATAAGTTTTTGCTAACGATTTACCAAAGGATAATATAAGGGATATTGTAGCAATAACAAAAAACAGAAGCTTGTCCTAAATAAAAGGGATAAGCTTCTTTTAGAATTAAGAACTTAAACAATAGCAAATCGAGTAACTTGTTTCTGAGGCATGTATGCATCATACTTGCCAGTTGAGCTTGGACTAACTTTACAGTGTCATTTAAGTAGGTATCTCTTGCACCGCTACTTAAAACAGATTGGATAGCAGCAGAAACATCAAAAATGTCTTGTGGAACAGCATCAAGTTTTAAGCCAGAGAAAAATTTTTTTCTTGTAGATTCTCTTAGCCATTTTGTCAGCTCCATTCTATATCTTTAAATAGGATATAGTGCTTAAGAATCGAATTATATAGGTACAAGTATAAATATTCTTCAGAATATAACTTCTTCAGAATATGCTTGTACAATGCGAATTTGATAGGAATTAGGGTAAGAAGTTTATAAGTTTTTTGGCAGTTTTGAAATTTTAACACTATATCTTTTATAGCAGGGGGATTTTTAGCTGTAAAAAATAGAAAAGGGCGTGGAAATTTATGATTAAGAGTGAAGTTAAAATTAAGCCGGAGCAAAATGAAAACTTTGATAAAAATAAATTGCATTAGCCATTAGGAATGGTAATCATAATGATGTTGATGGTAAAGTTTAGTTAAAAATAATGTTAGAGTATAATTTTAGTAGGCAAAGGTAGCAAAAAAATAAAGGAGATGTAAAAACATCTCCCCAATACATAAATTATCCATTATAATTTTATTGCTAAGATAAAAAGAATGGAGTTGG
>NZ_PVXQ01000073.1 GCF_002995745.1 Clostridium vincentii
TGATCCAGATTTATTTAAATCACTATTTCCATGGAGTAATCTTCCTGCTGAATGCTATTTAAATAAAAAGGATTGAAAATAAGCGGTTAATGACTGTCAACGTGACGAGTTATTAACCGCTTACTTTATATCTGTATTTTCAGTCGTTCTATCTGTTGATTTAGTTGCATCAGTATTTCCACTTGTTTCAACTGTTGATGTATTTGTATCTGTACTTCCAGTTGTTTCAACTGTTGATTTGGTTGCATCTGCATTTTTAGTTGTTTCATCTGTTGATGTCTTCGCATCTGTATTTTTAGTTGTTCCATTTGCTGATTTAGCTGCATCAGTAGACTGTTTTTGAACATCAGTTTGTGTACTACTAGGCATCTCGCTTAAATAAAATCTTGTTAAAGCTCCAATAATTATAACTAAAATAGCTGATACTGCGATTATCATTGCCTTTTTGTTTTTACTAGGTTTCTTATTTCTATGGAATATTTCTCTATTTTCTTTATTTATATTTTTAGGTATGTTAAACAATAAGGATAGAAATCTCTTGTGTTCTACAGAGTTTACTTCCTTAAAATTTTCAGGTGATCTAATTATAATAACGGGTTTATTACGCACTCCACGTTGATTTTCTACACATACTGTAACTGAAAATTCATCATTCTTACTTAAGAAAGGAATATTGACATCAAAAATGTTATCTTTTATTAAAGAATCAAATTTTAAACCTTTTGTTATTTTGGCACCTTCAATTTTTAAGTTATTTTGTGAGCTTTGTATATTTAGAGTTACCTGACGAATTATTTTATTCGATATATTTCTAACAGTAATAATGTATTCATAAATTTTTTTGTTATTAATTTTTATAGGTACGCACTTTCCTATATTACATAATATTCTAGGTGCTAAATTTCTATAATAATCTAACAGTAATCCAGATATAAATGATATCACTATAGTTATAATTGCGGTTTTAATAATACTCATCATGTCAATTCACTCTTCCTTTTTCCATTTATAACCAAATTATAAAGTAACTATTTATTTATGTCAAACTTTAAAGTTAATCATAATCTACAATTATGCTTACTGACTTAATTGCCATTCCATTATCTAAAACTAAGATAGATATTTTTTCAAATGATTCACTCTCATCGCCCTTGAACTCGTATGCCTTATAGGTATTAATCAATTTATTAATTCCTTCTTCTGTCCTACATATCTCATCAAGTTCACGACTCTTTTGATACAAAGTTAAAGCTATCTGAATGGTACTCATATACTTTTCTTCAATAAAAACTACTTTTTTTATATCTTTGTTTTCCTTCTTAAATTTCTTTAGCCTCTCATCACTTATATTTTTTAATAATACCTTCTTATTCTTTGTATGACTTTCCTTTGCTAAGTCGGGTCTCTTCTGATACTTTTTATACCACTCCTTCGAACTAACTATACCTTCCTTATTATATAAATCTTTAAGTAACTCTAGTTCATTTTTATTTACCTCAATAAACTTATATCCTGGAACATTGCTTCCAAATTCCTTTAAAATATGATACTTACCCTCTATATACTTTGCTAATATCCAATTATTTTGTATTAATTCTTCTGTGTGAGCTAAAAGACAATGCTTAGTTCCATGAGATACAAAATTCCAATGGTCTGATATCCTTAAACTTCCTTCAGGCTTATAGTCCCAAGTAATTTCTGGTACATTATAATAAGTTGAACTATATGGACTTTTATTAATATATTCAAACTTATTAATTTCCTCTAATACTTCCTTTGGTGTTATCTTCGCTATTTGTGGTAATAATATCTTTATCATAACTATTCTCCTAACTACTTTAATATGAATAGTATTTGTATTTATACCCTAAAATTACTCCTATCTAATCTTTGTTTATTCTATTATTTTTAAGGATAAGTGGATAATTTATATAGTACTGTACAAACTAATTGTGTGAAAATACTATGCTAAGGAGGTATTTTAATGACAAAAGATAGTCAACCAGATAATAAAGAAGCAAGAATGGAAAAATGTAATAATCAAACTCCAATAACTGAAGAAGGGCATAACCATAATCCTAATGCAAAACATAAGTCCATCAAGCAAGAGGGATTTAAAAGTCAACATTTCAACAGATTTGGTAATTAAATATCTTAATCTAAAATATTAAAATAAGAGCTAGGGGGTAAAATAATAGACCCTATAAGGTAGACAGTTAAATAAAGAGGCATATTTGTCTCAAAACTAACTGGATCTACTTTATAGGGTCTTTCTGTTATAATTTACTTAGTTGTTACCGTAATAAAATTATATTACTGTTGTGGACTTTGTTGAGATATATTACTTAAAGCATTACCTGCTTTTTCATCAGATTTAGGTTGAACTGCTAAATCACCTAAAGCAATAATTCCAACTAATTGTTGATTTTCAACTATAGGGAGTCTTCTTATTTGTTGTTCACTCATCATCCTAGAAGCATCATCTAAGCTCATATCAGGAGATCCTAACGCAGGATCTGAAGACATTACTTCTCTAACATTTTGACTATTTGAGTTTACTCCAGATGCTACAGATTTTAAAGTTATGTCTCTATCCGTAATAATCCCTACAACATTACTACCCTGGCATACTGGTACAGATCCTACATTATGTTCTTTCATTATCGAAGCTGCTTTTACCACAGTATCCTCTACTGATAAGCTAACTACTGATGTGGTCATTATATCTCTTACTTTCATTTAAAACACCTCTTTCATATAGTTTACTAGATTAGTATTCCCTTATTAAAGGCATTCTTACTTATAAATTTTTACCATTTTTTTAGTTCTATTCCTCAATTAATTATCTCAAAACATCTACATTATTATCTGAAATTTTAGATTTTCTTCTTTTTGCTCCCAAGAGAAGACCACTTGCCAGTGCAGTAAATGGCGCTACTGTTATAAGTCCAAAACTACCTATTAGAGTATGCAGTATTTCTGACGACACATACTTTAAATTTAAAATATTTATTATTGGTGTGCCTTGTGCCCTAAATACCATAATCAATCCAATATATCCTCCTGAATATGCTAATAATAATGTTGTCATCATAGTCCCCATAATTGAACGTCCAACATTTATTCCTGACTTAATAGCTTCTATCTTTGTTATACTTGGCTTTTTTTCTATTACTTCCGCAACTGCCGATGTAATATCTACTGCTACATCCATAACAGCTCCCGAAGATGCTATAAATATACTAGCTATGAATATTTGTGTAAGATTTAAATTTTCATATCCTGAATATAATAGAGATTCTGAATATGACATAACTGCACCATGAATTTTAAATTTACTTACAAAAAACAATGCCATAAAACAAGTCACAAGAGCACCAGATAATGCTCCAATTATTGCAGCTAGTGATTTTTTATCTATTCCATAAACTAATCCTATTATTGTAATTGCTAATATCATAGTAGTTATCACACCTACCATTACAGGATTATATCCTTGTAAAAATAAAGGTATTAATACCTTCCACATAGCTAACACTGTAAATATAAAAGATAAAATTGATTTTATACCAGTTATTCCTGCAAAACCAATAAGTACAATAATAAAAATTACTACCAGTAAAATTTCATAGTTAAGCCTATAATGATCTACGAGTGTTGCTACCCTAATTTCATCACCGGTATAATCAAGAGTAACTAATATTTTATCTCCAACTTCAAATATCTTATCTTGCTCAAGGGATCCTGATAATCTATTAGTTCCCTGAGTTGTCTTACCTTTAAATTTTCCTTGAAGTATTTCCACATCACATAGCTGCTCTCCAACTTTAATAAGCCCTGTATTTACAATAAAGCTCTCATTTGTATTCAATACCCTTGCAGCTACTCTGTCTGTATTCTCATATGCCTTTTCCGGAAATTTATTAGGTAAAAATACAAGCAAAATTATTGCTATTAACGTTACTACTATTGGAATAGTATTACGTCTATGAAAATCCTTAAACATTTAGACATTCTCCTCTTTATAGATATCCTATTCTACTTTTGTTATAGCTTTAATCTTATCAAATACATTTGTATTATCATAATATCCACTAAATAATTCTTGACCTGATCCTTTTGCCATCATAGCTACAGGTAATCCTGTATGTGAATATGAACTAAATGCAACTCCTGATTTATTATTTAAAATGTGTGTTAGTGTTACTGAAAATGGTTCATAGTTTCCATACATTACATACTCATTTGCATCTTGAGTTCTCTTATCCTTTTCAATCATACTTTGATCATAAGCTGCTTTAATTTTTGCTTCCTCTAAATCTGTTAATACCATTCCACCTTTTGTTGCTTCTCCTGCTGATCCAGCTCTCTTAAGACCAAAGTTTGTTTCAACATCTTTCATTGCATCATCAAAAGATGTTTTATTTTCCCTATACTTTGCAATACTCCTATCAAATTGTGTATAAGATACCTTTTGATTAGATAAATTTTGTAAATAAGTATCATAATTTGTTCCTGCAAATCCTAGTGTAAGTCCACCAGTTTCATGATCTCCAGTTACTAAAATTAATGTTTCATCAGGATGATCATTATAGAAATTAATTGCTTCCTGTACTGCATCATCAAAAGATTCTGTATCATGTATATTTGATGCTGCATCATTAGCATGACCAGCCCAATCAATTTTTCCACCTTCAACCATCATAAAGAATCCTTTATCATTATCAAGTACTTCTATACCTTTTTTAGTGTAGTCTGCCAGTGTTAATTCGCTGCCTGTACGATCTAAGTCATATTTCAAAGCTCCACTTTCTTTTTCTGCTTCATCATCTGGACAAAGTGCGATAACCTTATCACCATTCTTTAAAGCTTCTATATCTGATTTTGTATTAGCTACTGTATATCCATTTTGTTTTGCTAAAGTTTGTATTGGTGTCTTTCCTTCTTCTTTTACTTCTTTAGAATCATCTGATAAAAGCTTTCCACCTGCAAAATAATCAAAGTTAGAATCTACAAGTTGAAGTCCTATATCATAGTAATTACTTCTAGCTGGCACGTGAGCATAATATGCACTTGGGGTTGCATGATCTATATTTACTGAGGATACTATTCCAACCTTATATCCTAATTGTTTTTTTAACTTTTCTGTTATTGTTTCATAAGATTTTGTTTTTGTTTCATCCATATTAATTACACTACTTATTGTTTTATTACCTGTTGAAAGCGATGTAGCTGTTGATGCCGAATCTGGACAAACTGATGTTGAATCATAAGTTGTTACTGTTCCTGATATCGGGAAATTCATAAAAGATAATTTTTCAGGATTTGGATAGTTCCCCTCTTTTGCATTAATTGCACCATGTTCTTCTATACCTTTATAATATTGTGTTGCTTGGATTTGTGGAAAACTCATACCATCACCAATGAACATAAATATATACTTTGGTGTTTTACCCTTCCAATTTTCACCTGATACTGTTTCTACTTCTTGCCGTTTCATTTGACTATTAATTGTATAGCCTACTCCTAATACCATTGCTAAGGCTAGCATTGATACCAAAATTCTTTTTATTGTCTTATTCATTATCCCCTATCCCCTTTACTATTAATAATCATATTTGTTTTTAACTTTTATAGTTATCCTCTTTCTATTAATTAGTATAATATTCCTTTGTTAGCACAATTTTATTAATAGGTAAAGGAACTGTAAAATTATTGTTAAAATTATGTGCATTAATGTAATGTCCACAAGGGAGGTACACTAGTTCACTATTTGCTTCTCTTGCAAATCTTTCATGACTTGAAATCCAGTTTTCCGGTAAACATTCACCAGCGCTGGCCAAAGCTTGTCGATCTTCTAATTTATTTATTCCCCGAAGTGAACATAGAATACGAATGAAAAGAGTGCTAAATTGTTAACACAAAAAAAAGGATAGTATAAACTATCCTTTTTTACTCACCTGGCAACGTCCTACTCTCCCACACAGTTGCCCATGCAGTACCATTGGCGCAATAGAGCTTAACTTTCCTGTTCGGAATGGAAAGGAGTGT
>NZ_PVXQ01000074.1 GCF_002995745.1 Clostridium vincentii
ATCTACTCAAAAACTTACTCATAAAAAAGAATTGCTGGTTTTTAACTTAATTAATATCTGTTCAATTTTCAAAGACCAATTTGTTTGCCACCCTTAAGCGACTTCACTATCTTACCACTCTGTTTTCAACCTGTCAACAACTTTTTCGACATTCGTTTTTTGTTGTTTTCTAGGTTGTCTTAGCGACAAAACCTATCTTACCACATACGCTTTCTATAGCTTGTACCAGAGTTGTCTTTAAACTTACTTGAATCTATAAAACGCCTAAATTCAGTCTTATTCTACATACTTCTTATATTGATACGCTAGGAGTAGTTATCGCTAAATTGTTCTCTATTATACTCAAATAACTAAGTTAAGAGTACTAAGACTACAATAGAACTCCTATTGTAACAAGAGAATGTGCAACCTCTTCATAAATATTTTCTACTTTATCTTTATCCTCAAGAACTCCTATTAAGTTTTTAGCAATCTCAATTGCCTTCTTCTTTGTAGTTCTGGTGAGAAGTTTATTAATAAACTTCTCCATCCAACTCTTCTACTATTTTAATATCCTTAAATTAGATAGAAAAATATACGACTATATTATCTTTAGCTCTTACCATAATAAAAACTCTTCAATCAATGTTGTAGTTTATGGAAGGAAATGAATCCCCCCTATATTTACTTCTTCTATACTCTTGTAGAAGTCATAATTCTTGTATTCTTCCTAAGATTTATCTATGTGCTGCATAGATTCATAGGCAGCCTCCATAAAGACAAGAAAAATTAGATAAGATGAATATAGAAATTTCTAATGAAATAGGACTTTCTATACATTCTACAAAAAAAATGTTTAAAGTCGATACCAGTCTAAACATTGAATTTCTTAATTAATTTTGTTACATTGAGTAAATATGTTATAAGTTCATAGTGATATGTTTATAATAGATACATAGATTAAATACTAAAAAAAATGGATAAATGGTAAAGATTGAAATTAAAGAATTGAATTTTAAAAACTTATTACATATATTAATTTACTGAAATTCATAGCAAATTAATATATATAAGATATATAACCTAAGGAGGAATAATTTATGATAAAAACCAATTTTAAGAAACTGGGTGTAATAGCTCTTAGTCTAGCAGTTCTAACTTTTGTAGGCTGCAGTAGCAGTAAAAGTGCTGACACATCTATTGGTGAGCAAATGGATTACAAAATTACAGGCATAGATCCTGGTGCTGGTGAAATGAAACTTGCAGAGCAAGCTGTTAAAGAATATAACACAAATTATACTGTTCAAGCTAGCTCAGGTGCTGCTATGACACAAGCACTAGCAGATGCCTATGAAAATGAAGAACCAATAATAGTTACTGGTTGGTCTCCTCACTGGATGTTTTCTAAATATGACTTAAAATACTTAGAAGACCCTAAGGGGATTTTCGGGGGTGCTGAACATATAGATACTGTTGTACACAAAGGCTTAAAAGAAAAACTGCCTAGTGCTTATAAAATATTAGACCAATTTAATTGGACTCCTGAGGACATGGAAGCTGTTATGCTTAAAATTAATGATGGTGGAACTGTAAAGGACGTTGCAAGACAATGGATTACTGACAATGCAGATATGGTAAGCAAATGGACAGATGGCGCAACAAAAGTAGATGGCGATGAAATCAAGCTTGCTTATGTTGCTTGGGATAGTGAAATCGCCTCTACTAACGTAATTGGATTAGTATTGGAAGATATGGGATACAACGTTACTCTTACACAAGTAGACGCAGGACCAATGTGGGCTGCAGTAGGTAGTGGAGATGCAGATGCTATTGTTGCAGCTTGGTTACCAGCAACACATGCAAAATACATATCAGACTATAAAGATACAGTTGAAAATTTAGGACCAAACCTAGAAGGAGCTAGAGTAGGTTTAGTTGTTCCTAAGTACATGGATATTAATTCTATAGAAGATTTAGCTAAATAAATTCTAACTAGTAGATACACTAATACATAAAAAACCAGAGCATTGCTTTGGTTTTTTATTTTTTGTTATTTAAGTATAAACATTTACCTATTGCTAAATTTCCTTTCATAACTTCATTGGATACAATTTATATATTTGGGTATATTAATATTTGCAATCTATTTTCAAGAGACAATTTTTTTGCGAGCTTAAATAATACAGGAGGGATTTGCTATGTCACATATACACAAAGAAAATATACATATTTTTTTCTACAAAATGTAGAAATGTTTGAAGTCGATACCAGTCAAAAACTTGAATTTATTAGCTAATTTTGTTATAGTGAGTAACTATACTCTAAATTTACAGTGATATGTTTACAATAAATATATAGATTGTATGCCAAAAAAAATGGATAAATGGTGAATATTGAAATTAAAGAATTGAATTTTAAAAGCTTATTACATATATTAGTTTGCTGGAATTGATAGCAAATTAATATATATAAGATATATATTCTAAGGAGGATTAATTTATGATAAAAAACAATTTTAAGAAACTGAGTATAATAGCTCTTAGTCTAGCAGTTCTAACTTTTGTAGGCTGTAGTAGCAGTAAAGATTCTAACGAATCTATTGGTGAACAAATGGATTACAAAATTACAGGCATAGATCCTGGTTCTGGACAAATGGCATTAACAGAGCAAGCTCTTAAAGACTATAACACAAATTATACTCTTCAAGCTAGCTCAGGTGCTGCTATGACACAAGCACTAGCAGATGCCTATGCAAATGAAGAACCAATAATAGTTACTGGTTGGTCTCCTCACTGGATGTTTTCTAAATATGACTTAAAATACTTAGAAGACCCTAAGGGGATTTTCGGTGAAGATGAACACACAAGTACAGTTGTACACAAAGGCTTAAAAGAAAAATTGCCTACTGCTTATAAAGTATTGGATGAATTTTATTGGACTCCAGAAGATTCTCAATCTGTTATGCTTGAAATTAACGCTGGCGGAGACGTAAAGGAAGTTGCAAGACAATGGATTACTGACAATGCAGATACGGTAAGCAAGTGGACAGATGGTGTAACAAAAGTAGATGGCGATGAAATCAGGCTTGCTTATGTTGCTTGGGATAGTGAAATTGCCTCTACTAACGTAATTGGATTAGTATTAGAAGATATGGGATACAATGTTACTCTTGTTCAAGTAGACGCAGGACCAATGTGGACTGCATTAGCTAGTGGAGATGTGGATGCTATTGTTGCAGCTTGGCTACCAGAAACACATTCTAAATACTTTGAGGACTCCAAAGATAGTGTTGAAGATTTAGGACCAAACCTAGACGGAGCTAGAGTAGGTTTAGTTGTTCCTACGTACATGGATATTGATTCTATAGAAGATTTAGCTAAATAAATTCTAACTAGTAGATACACTAATAAATAAAAACCCAGAGCATTGCTTTGGGTTTTTATTTTTTGTTATTTAAATACTTTCGACACTTCATTTAATGATTTTGCTTCCATATCTGGCTTAAACGGTAAAGTTTCTTTCTGTTTATCCAAACGATTAATCCACGCGACTTGGAATCCAAAACTTGATGCACCGGCCACATCCCAACTATTTGAGGAATGAAACAAAACCTCTTCTTTTGAAATATTAAATTTATCTGTAACTAGTTTATAAACTTTAGGATCAGGCTTATATACTTTAATATCATCTACACATAAAACAACATCTATGTAATCAGTTAATTTAGCACTACTTATTGCAGCCTTTAACATTTCCGGTGATCCATTAGATAATATTGCAGTTACTATTCCTTTTTCCTTAAGATCTTTTAAAACCTCTTCTACTTCAGGGTAACAATCAAGATGCATATAGGCATCTAAAAGTTCCCCTCTTAATTTGTTATTCTCTATTCCGCAAGAGTTAAGAGCATAATCAAGTGCTTCTTGTGTAACCTTCCAAAAATCTGTATATTGACACATTAAGCTGCGTAACCAGCTATATTCTAATTGTTTTTGCCTCCAAATACTTGATACCGCCTCACTATTTTCTCCTAGCTTTTCTATATGTTTATTAACGGCTGAGTTAATATCGAAAAGTGTACCATATGCATCAAAAACACAAACCTTAATATTTTCTGATTTAATCATTTTATAATTCCTCCTACTTTTAATATTATGATGTACTATCATAAATCTAGTACTATTATTTTACAACCATCCTGTGGATAATTAAATCTATATTATTGTTTTTTAATGCGTCTTATTCCTATGGACTCTTTCAAAAGCAATAAGCCCAGAAGTGTTCGTTATGATATACTACCCGTATTACTGTTTTTTATAGGAGGCCAAATATGATAGGGACATTACTTTTAAACAGATATGAGTTATTAGAAAAAATTGGTGAAGGTGGCATGGGAATTGTTTATAAAGCAAAGTGCACTTTATTAAATAGATTTGTAGCTATAAAAATATTAAAAGCAGAATTAATTGATTGTGAAGACTTTATCACAAGATTTAAACAGGAAGCTAATTCAATTGCAAGATTGTCACATCCAAACATAGTTAATGTTTATGATACTGGCTCAGAAAACAATATTAATTTTATAGTTATGGAATATATTAACGGAAAAACATTAAAGCAGGTATTAAAGGAAAATGTTAGACTTAGCCCATTACAGACTTTAGATATAGCTTTTCAAATAGCTAAAGCCCTTGAGTGTGCTCATAAAAATAATATAATTCATCGAGATATAAAACCAGATAATATTTTAATTACGGAGGATAATATAGTTAAATTAGCCGATTTTGGAATAGCTAAAGTAGCTGATTCAGTAACCTTAACCAATCCGAATAAGATTACAGGTTCTGTACATTATCTCTCTCCAGAACAAGCTCGAGGAAAATCTGTTGATTGTAGAACAGACATATACTCCTTAGGTATTGTTATGTATGAAATTATTACTGGACAAGTACCTTATAATTCAGAAAGTTCTATTACCGTAGTTATGATGCATATTCAAGAGCCTGCTATTCCACCCAAAGAAATTAATACCGATATACCTGAAAATATAAATCAAGTAATTTTAAAAGCCATGGAGAAAGAACCTATTAATAGGTTTCAAACAGCTACGGAACTTGCTGAAATTTTAAATGTAATCAAGGAGAACTTTAATAATAATTCAATAGATGCTACAACTATTATGGACCAAGAAACAATTTCCGAAACGATAATAATTGAAAAAGATAGAAAAAAACTATTCGGAAATAATGATATAAGAAATAATAAAAAGCTAATGTTAACTATTGTATTAATAATTTTCGCTATAATTATTTTTATTTTAAAGAACTCTGCTTTTAAAGAGACTCCTACAGATACAAACACAAACATTGTAGAAACTACATATACAGAAGCACCCATTGCAGAAACTACAGTTCCAGAAGTGGGGGAAAAGAAAGTTGTTCCTTCACTTATCGGACAGACTCAAGATATTTCTGAGAGTACTATAGTTAATAATGGATTTTTGCTTGGCAATATCACAAATGAATATAGTGATAATGTCACTAAAGGCTTAATTATTAGTCAATCACCTGGGGCTAATACTGTCTATGAAAAAGATGGAAAAATTGATTTAGTTATAAGCCAAGGACAACCAATTGCCCAGGTTTCACCACCAATAAAGGGAAACGAAAAAAATAAAGATAAAAAGGCAAAAAACAATAAATAATCTTAATTATCAAGGTGTGAAACTTTTTATATACTATTAATTAATTTATTTAATTTCAATAACATCATCATACTTGATTGAGTCAAGTAAAAGTGGGCAACTATTTTATTATCCATTATTTTACAGTATATATTTATAACTTCCCTTAAGCATTTTTACTCTTAATTGTAACTAATATCTCCAAATCCTTTTAATCCAC
>NZ_PVXQ01000075.1 GCF_002995745.1 Clostridium vincentii
TCGTCCTGAGCCAGGATCAAACTCTCAATAAAAAGTTTAATCTACTCAAAAACTTACTCATAAAAAAGAATTGCTGGTTTTTAACTTAATTAATATCTGTTCAATTTTCAAAGACCAATTTGTTTGCTACCCTTAAGCAGCTTCATCATCTTACCACGCTGTTTTCGACTTGTCAACAACTTTTTCAGCATTCATTTTCTAGTATTTCTTGTTGTTTTCTAGGTCGTCTTAGCGACAAGACTTATAATATCACATATGACTTCTAAAGCTTATAATACAACCTTACTTATACCTATCTACATTTGTAAATCGCCCAGATACAATCTTATTCTACATCTTTCTCATATTGATACACTAGGAGTAGTTTTTGTTTGAATATTCTATATTATACTTAATTGCTGATCTTAACTAAGCAAAATAAAAAATTCTGTTAAGTCGTGTAATATAGTTCTGCTCTATACTTCACGATTAATTATAATATAAGCGTATTGTTTATAGCTTAAGGGGTGACACCCAACTCTTATGGAAATGCTTCTATAATTAATATATATCCTTGTACTCAATTACTCAATAATTCACATTTTATAAATGTATCTTTTTTAAAAAAACACATCTTATTTTGATGAATTTAGTTGACACTTAATTTTACTAATAATATAATTAGCATATAGATGTGTAACTGTTAAATCAGGCATAAATTTTGAATAAAAATTTGTGCCTTTTTTATTTTAAAAAACCGTTTACTATATCTAAAATTCAAAAGAATATTAATGAAAGGATGTGACTAGTCCTTATTTATAAGGACGATAATATGTTAGGATTTTTAAAAAAGAAAAAATCAGAAGAACCTAAATCATTTGAATTAGTAGCACCAGTACAAGGAAAGGCAATACCTTTATCTGAAGTTCCAGATCCTGTTTTTGCAGAAAAGATGGCTGGAGATGGGGTTGCAATAGAACCCGCTGGAGATCTTGTAGTAGCACCTGCTGATGGAGAGCTAACACTAGTATTCAAAACTAAGCATGCATTTGCATTAACTCTTGACAATGGTGCCGAGATCCTAGTTCATATAGGTATTGATACAGTATCCCTAAATGGAGAAGGATTTGAGCAGCTTGCAGAACAAGGAACAAAGGTTAAAGCCGGAACTCCTATAATAAAAATAGATAGACAATTTATTAAGAGCAAGGGATTCGCATTAATTACTCCTGTTTTAATAACTAATACAGATGATTTCGCATCAATAACACCTATAGACAATATAGATACAGTTGCTGGAGAAACAGTTGTAATAAAATATACAGCAAAATAATTTTATTTACAATTTTTCTAAAATAGAACTATAAAAATAGTTACTTAACAAAGTCTATTTTTATGAGGGCACTGAAAAACTTATAGTTTTTCAGCGCCCTCATTTTTATAGATTTTTTTGCATCTATTATAGGAATATAATATTCATGCTATATTAAATTAGTATCCTGGTTAGTATAACAACTCTTTTTGACATCAAAAAATCTCCCAGAGACTAATGTCTCTGGGAGATCTTCTTATACTATTTAGAGTTTGTTACTCAATTCCTAGTATCTCATTAATTTCGTTCTTATATCTATCTGCCTTAACTCCGAATATAGCTTGTATTCCGTTGCCTACTTCAACAACGCCTGCAGCGCCTAATGCTTTTAATTCGTCCTTATTGACTTTAGATTTGTCTTTAACTTCAATTCTAAGTCTTGTAATACAAGCATCAACGCTTACTATATTCTCACCGCCACCAAATGCAGCTAATACTAAAGGTGCTTTTTCAACTATTTCATTTGCAGCACTTTTCTTATTAGATCCTTTTGAATCATCTAATTTATTAAGACCTTTTGCTTCTTGAAATTCTGCTTTACTGTGAAGTTTAACTTCTTGATCATCATCTTCTCTACCTGGAGTTTTTAAGTTAAACTTTTTAATTATGAATGTGAATAAGAAGTAATAAATTACTGCATAAACTAATCCAACTAATATAACCATAAACCAGTTTGTTGGAACTCCTGCACCTGCTGGAAGTAATCCAAACAATGTGAAGTCAATTAATCCACCAGAGAAAGTCATACCTACGAATACACTTAATAAATCCATAAGCATAAATGATAACCCTGCTAGTAAACAATGAACTCCGTATAATACTGGAGCAACAAATAAGAATGTAAATTCTATCGGTTCAGTAATACCTGTAACCATTGCTGTAACAGCTGCTGTTAATAATAATGACCCAACTACTTTTCTTTTCTTTGGGCTAGAAGTTCTATACATTGCGAAAGCTGCTGCTGGTAATCCAAATATCATGAATGGGAACTTACCTGCCATAAATCTTGTTGTTCCACCTACAACTGTAGACATAGTCTCTGCTGATGCTCCAACTAAATCACCCATGCTTGATAACTGGGCAAAATATGCTGTATTTGCACCTGCAACTGTTTTCCATACTCCATCAATTAATACTTGACCTTCTACAAATGAACTGAACCAGAAAGGAGTATAGAATACATGGTGTAATCCAAATGGGACTAAAGCTCTTTCAATAACACCAAAGAAGAATGTTCCTAGTGCTCCGGATTCTCTAACTAAAATTGCTATCTGTCCGATTCCACCTTGAACTACTGGCCATGCGAATGCTAATACAGCACCGGCTACTGCCATTGTTAAAGATGTAATTATTGGAACAAATCTAGCTCCTGAAAAGAATCCAATAATTTGTGGTAATTGAATATTATAGTACTTATTATGAAGTGCCGATGTAATAATACCAGTAATAATACCTCCGAACACAGACATGTTTAAGGTAAATATACCAAGATTAGTTGTAATATAGGTACCATACGTCTTATCGGTGAGAAGGACATCTGCATTTAAAACACCAAGTTGAGTTACTCCTAAATTAAGTAATGTTGAAATAACTTGATTCATTACAAGGAATCCGAATACAGATGCTAATGCAGCAGTACCTTTATCCCTGTTAGCTAATCCTACTGCAACCCCTACTGCAAACAGCAATGGAAGATTTCCAAATATAATTCCACCTATATCATTCATTACTTGTAATATAGAATGAACTGCTCCAATGTTTATGAATGAGATAAGTCCTGAATATACTGCTGGTGGCTCTTTTAACCCAGATATTCCAAGTAATGCCCCACCTATTCCTAGTAACATACCTGCTATTGGTAAAGCTGCTATTGGTAGCATTATTGCTTTACCTATTCTTTGTAAAAACTTAAGCATAATAATTCCTCCTAAAATTTTATTGTTTGTTATAAAAAATAATTCAAGTTATCATTAATTATTGAGCTGGCCAGCTAATAAAAATAATTAAAGCAAATAAAAAAGACTTAAATATTGAGCTGCAATAATCTACTTTATCCGTAGATTATTCTTCACAGTTCATATTAAGTCTTGCCTGCATTACCAGTTACACCTTAACTATTTGATTGTATTTTTATATTAACATATATAATTCTCGTTGTAAAGGTTTAATAGTAATAAACTTTTAGAGACATTCTAAATCTTTCAATATGGATTGTTAAAAAAGTAACCTCATCATCTTTAACTTTAACCTTAAGCTCTTTTCCAATGATATCTGCAACTTCCTCTGCTATTAGGTATGATTCATTATATGTTTTCCTAATCATTTCACCTAACGGATTGTCAGCATTCCTATTTTCTAATATTCTTTGCAGTGCAAACTTAATATGAGTTAAAAATCTAGCATAGTCTAAAGATTTCTTATCTATTTTTATATTTAGTCTCTCTTCAACATGTTCAACTATTGTACTTCCTAGATAATTTCTCCTAAGAGCATTGGATACATTTCCATCATTTATAGCTGAATGTATATGCAAAGCAATAAAAGCAACTTCGCCATCAGGAATTTGGACCTTGCAATAATTAGCTACCTTATCAGCGACCATTTTAGCCAAACTATATGCCTTAGGATACAAGGTCTCAATTTCTACTAAAAATGGATTTTCTATTATTTCTTTGCTCCTCATTCTTTTTACAGCAAACTGTAGGTGATCAATTAGTGCAATATGAATATTTTCATTTAGTTCTTTGTTAATTTCCTTAGATATTTCATAAATCCCCTCTTCACATACAGCTAAGAAATCACTTTCAACTAGCTCTATCATATTATTAAAATTGATTCTATTTTCATTGTCTTCTATTGTAAAAATTTTATCTACAATAGTTCCTCTTTTAATAATTTCTCCTGATTTCTTTGCAAAGCCAATCCCTTTTGCAAAGAGTATCTTCTCTTTACTTTCTGAATTAACTAAAACAATATTATTATTAAAAACCTTACCAACAACTTCCTCTCGGTCAAGTACTATACTCATAATTCTCCTCCCCTTTACTTTCTATTTATAATGTAATAGGTTTTATGATCTCTCCATTTACCATTAATGAACAAATACTTTTCATTAAGCCCTAATTCTTTAAATCCACAGCTTAATAATACCCTTTGTGATTTAATATTTTTAGTTAAAGCAGAGGCCTCTAACCTATGAAGATTCAATTCTTCAAAGGCATATTCAGTAGCTAACTTAACCGATTCTTTCATATAACCATTTCCTTGATGCTCCTTATCTATAGAATACCCAAGTACAGCGCTTTTAAATATTCCCTCTACAATATTAGATATACGTAGTTTCCCTATAAGTTTATCTGCTTTAAATATTCCAAAGTCCATGGCAGTCCCACTTAAGAATTGCCTATAGCTATCATTTAAGATATTTCTTTGTATATCAATTGAATAAAAGCTTACATCTCTACTTGGTTCAAATGAACTAAGGTGTTCCTTATTTAAGACATAATAATTCAGTAGTTTTTCTGCATCCTCGGGAGTTAACAGTTTCATCATAATATCATGTGAATATAATTCAACAAATGTGTTCTTTTTAGGATTATTATAATCTTCTCTACATATTCCCATTGATATCTCATTATTATGTACCCCTTGAGAATATATATTATTATAAAATACTCCTTCAAGAACAAATCCTAAGTCCAAAAAAGAAGATAAGCATATTATATCTATAGCAAAAATATTAACTTTATTTATAATACCGTTTTTAAAAGTAGCTTTTAATATTAGGTTTAAGGTTTCTTTTAGTAACTCATATTCATCATTTCTATAAAATTTTAGATTAACATCACATTTCTTATTTTGTTTATCTAAATTAACTATTTCAAATCTTCCTATATTTATCTTATCCCTATCTTTAATTACATACTCTGTTTCACTATTAACGTTCCTTGAAACAGTTACCCCTTGCCTTTCTAACATATTGCCATCTCCTATATTTTCTACCTTCTATTATATAGTATAAATTAAAGAATTGACAATACAAAGATTTCTATGATTGAGTCAAGTAAAAGTGGGCAACTATTTTATTATCCATTATTTTACAGTATATATTTATAACTTCCCTTAAGCATTTTTACTCTTAATTGTAACTAATATCTCCAA
>NZ_PVXQ01000076.1 GCF_002995745.1 Clostridium vincentii
TGGATTAAAAGGATTTGGAGATATTAGTTACAATTAAGAGTAAAAATGCTTAAGGGAAGTTATAAATATATACTGTAAAATAATGGATAATAAAATAGTTGCCCACTTTTACTTGACTCAATCTTTAAAATAGCTTTTATATAACAAAAGAACTTAATGTGGTATAATAAGCAAGTCGTATTTTATATCATAGGAGAGATGCTAATATGCAAGAGTTAGAAACTAGAATTATAAAGATAGATGTTTCAAATATTAGAAAAATTTTATTAGAAAAAGGTGCAAAAAAAGTTAAAGAAGAAAATCAAACAAACGATATTTATGATTTTGAAGATGGTAGACTTTTATCAATGAAAGGCTATTCCAGGATAAGAACCATTGATGATTTATTAAATAAGAAGAAAGTTATATATATGACAACAAAAAAGATGTTATCTCAAGGTGTTTTTAAAGAAATGGAAGAACATGAAGTTGAGGTTTCTAATAAGAGGGCTGCTGAAGGAATTTTTGAGGCTTTAGGTTTAGTCTTAACTAGCTCTGTTCAAAAATATAGAGAAAGTTATGAATTTGAAGAGACTTTAGTAGAAATTGATATAAATGACCAGAAATTTTGCCCCTTCCCTTATATTGAAATAGAAACTGATTCAGAAGAAAAACTTGAAAAAGTAGTTAAGATTCTGGGTTATACTATGGAGGATACAACCTCTAAGACAGTTTATGAATTAGTTAATGAACATTGCTAATAAAATTAGGCTCTTTTCGTAAATATTATGGGTAACAATTAAGAACGCCTTTTGAGGTGTTCTTTTGCTTAGTATGCATTTTAAGAAAGTTGCGAATTAAATATTATAAGAAATGTAAGTTAAATTAATGATTTCCCAACACTATATGCTTTTTTCATTACTTTTACGTTATTCTTTGCAACATCTGGATTAAAACATTTAGTAACAATTATATCTTTATAATGTTGAAGTCCCATTGCAGTAAAAGCGTTTCTCAAATACCGTATATAAGTTCTAAAGGAAAAGAAGAAAGGTGAGGCTTGTGTATAAACCATAACTAATTTTTTCTTTCCAAATCTGGGCTTATGTTTTTCATCAGTAAATGGATACAATCTATCCATCATAATTTTGGTTTGTCCTGAAACTTGATAGATGTATATAGGACTACCAATAATAACTGCGTCTGAGTCCTTTATATTTTCCAGTATTTCTTGCATATCATCATTAATACAACAATTATCATTTTTTCGGCAATACATACAACTCTGACAACCCTTAATACTCATTGAGTTTAAATAAAATACTTTTGTTTCCGCACCACTATCTTTTGCTCCTCTTAAAACTTCATTTACCATGGACGTTGAGTTTCCTAATTTTCGTGGGCTACCTATAATTCCTATTACTTTTTTCATCTTTACCTCCCTAATATTGTAGCTATGTTTATAGTATAAGTTAATTCTTAATATACTACAATTGTTCATTAATAAGAATATAAACACCCTATTAATTGTTTATTTCTATGTAACGTTTTTTTATATTATATACTAATATATGTAAAAAATATAATATGTCAATCTCTGCCCATAGCAACTAAAATACAAACCTGTTCATGGCTTATGCCTCTAAAGTTATATACTCCACCTCTTTTATTAGGTTTACGACCTTTACATTGATTTTTACCTTTAAAGGATTCAAGAAAGAAAGTTTCATCCGATTCAATTATTCCTGATAATGGAGCAATCTCCATTGAGCGTAAAGAATTAAGCACATTATGTCTCCAATAAAATGCTGTTGAAAGGCTAATCTTTAGAGACTTTGATATTTTAGTTAAGGTTGTTCCTTCTACTATAAATTGAATATATTTACCCCACTTTTGTGGATAGTGTGTACCAGACATTGGACTACAAGAAATATCATTGAATGTTTTTCCACAATATTTACGAAAAGAGCCCAAAATTAAAATCAGAAAGAACTAATTCATTGATACAGTTGAATTATTTTTCTCTTTGAAGATAGTTACATAATGCACCTAGTTTATTTGCATCATTTCCATATTTGCATGTTTTTAAGACCGGCTTTATCTTTCCGTCTAGTCCACTATTCATAATTATATCTAATCTTTTATTTATTTCATCAATATAGTCTTTTCTTTCACTTATTGCTCCACCTAAAATGATAACCTCTGGGTCATAAGTATGTTGAATATTATATATTCCTACAGCCATAATAAAATAATACTTGTTTACTTCTTTAAGTGCAATTTCATCTCCTTTCTCACATAATTCAAAGACTTCAACACCATCAAGGCTATTTTCTTCTAATCCTTTTAATTTTGATACTTTTTTTGCTAATGCTATGGTAGATCCTTCTTGGCTCCAAGTAGTAAACTTGGGCTCTCCATCTAATTCACATTTTATTGAACAAAAACCAAATTCTCCACCATGTCGATGAATTCCAACATGAACCTTTTTGTCTTTAACTATAGCTCCACCTATTCCTGATCCACAAACAACAAATACTAAATCTTTGTTTTCCTTACCAGCTCCAAGCCAACATTCTCCAAGTGCTGCACAATTGCCATCGTTCTCTATTGCTACATCTAAGTCTGTAGATTTTTTTAAAATTTCTTTAAAGTTTGGTCCATGTATATATGGAATAGCGCTTACTCCACCAATTACTCCAGTTTCACTATCCACTGCTCCTGGCGAACTTATAGCAATTCCTTTAAGATCATATTTAACTTTCATTTCATTAGTTATTTTTGCTAATTCATCGAAAAGTTCTTCTTTGGTGCTTGGAACATCCAACTTATTGCTTTCAACGAATTCCCCATTTTTCTTAATTACAGACCATTTTATGCCACTTCCACCAATATCAAAGACCATAATTTTTTTCATTTATTATCCCCCTATTCTAAATTATACTGAGACTTCGGATATCTATAAATTATTAACTTTCGATTAAAATCCATTATTTTCTACAACTTCTTTAATCCATATTCCAGATTTTTTATTGTTTTCTTTTGAGTAGCTAAATCTACAGCAATAAATCCATATCTATTTTTGTATGCATTGCTCCATGACCAACAATCAATTGGTGTCCATGTATGATATCCAAAACAATTAGATCCTTCACTTATTCCTTTATGCAGATATGATAAATGCTCTTTATAGAAATCTATTCTGTAATCATCTTCTATTACACCTTCTGCATTTATATACTTTTCTTCACCTTCAACACCCATACCATTTTCAGAAATATACCAAGGAATATTGTCATAATTATCTCTTATGTCAATTCCAATATCATACATACATTGTGGATATATTTCCCATCCTCTATAAGGGTTCATTCTTCTTCCTGGCATTTCATAATTATCAAAATATTTATCTGGCATCCATCCCTTTGAATCATCAAATTGTGATTCTTTTGCTTTTACCCTTTTTGGCTGATAGTAGTTCACACCCAAGAAATCTATTGTATTATTCTTTATAATTTCTAATTCTTCATCTGTTGAATCCCACATAACATTATCTTTTTTTAATATTTCAACTAGTGTTTTAGGAAAATGTCCTTTAACTGATGTATCTAAAAATGAGGTATTGAAAAAACTATCTGCTATTTGTGATGCGCTTGCATCTCCCTCACTATTTGATCTTGGATATGAAGGTGTTAAACTAAGTACTATTCCTATTTTTCCTCCATCTTTATCACATTTCATTTCTCTGAAAGCTTTTATAACTTTTGCTGATGCTAAATTCAAATTATACATTACTTGTACAGCTTTTTTACCATCAACTAATTTGGGATACTGAAACTTATATAAATATTCTCCTTCAACTATAACCATAGGTTCATTGAATGTATTCCAATGCTTAACTCTATCACCAAATAATTCAAAGCACTTTTTAGCAAATACTACAAATAAATCTACTACATGTTTAGATTCCCAACCACTATATTTATCATATAATTCAACTGGTAAATCAAAATGGTGTAAATTCATAACTGGAAGAAGTTTGTTTACAATGCATTCATCAATTACAGAATTATAAAATCTTTCTCCATCTTGATCTACTTCTCCAGTTTCAAAATCTTTAATTAGTCTTGTCCATTGAATTGAAGTTCTAAAACTATTTAGTCCTATTTGCTTTACTAATTTTAAATCTTCTTTGTAGCTATTATAAAAATTTGATGCTACATTTGGTCCTACTTATCAAAAAATGCATCTGGTTCTATATCAAACCAATGATCAAAAACGCTATCATGCTTTTTATTAAATCTTCCTTCACTTTGTGGACCTGACGTTGCTGAACCCCACCAAAAATTTTCTGGAAATTTGTATTGTAAACTCATTTTTTATTCCCCCTAAGCATAGTTTCATATCTATTTAACACTTTAAATTTTACATTAAAAATAACTTTTTAAATGTCTTTTAATAAGATTATTTTACTTCTATTTTTCTTCTTAGTCAATATATTTCTGTAAACTTTTTCAGCTAGTTGCTCTTCTGTAACCACCAATAAATTATAACTATATCTAATCAATCTATAATAGGTACAGTTTACAACACATGCAAAGGATTAATTTGAAAAACAAAGTATCAATTTAAATCATACTCGATTACATTATTAACATTTATTTACCACCTGCTTAATCATAATAAAAAGGCGTAATCCCTATACTAAAAGTATAGGGATTATACTTACATCTACAAATAAACCAGTTATAGCTTGTTCATTTTTAATTTACTTCCAATTGTCACCAACATTATTATTTGTTGGAATAATTTTATTACTTGATGAGCTATTTATAATAATTGAAGTATCTGCCTTCAATATATACTTCTTTTAGCTTATCTACTTGGTACGATTGGATCTGGTGTATTTACACCCGACTCTAAAGCTCCCATATCTATTCCATTTCCTTGAGGGCGAAGTATACCATTTATATCTTTATCAGGTATAGATCCATTGTCTAACGCACTTACCCCTTTGTCTATAGCTGGTGAATCCTCTGCTAATTTAAAATTATAGTTAGCAGCATCAATAAACTTTGGATCTTCAGCTTTGTTGGTATTATTATTTTTACCATCATTGATAGTTCCATTATACAAAATATTGTTTGAATAAATGTAAGCGTCAAATAACTCATCACCTAGGACTGGCAGTAAATTAATGTGATAATACTCCTATACTTAGTAGGAGGTAATTTGCATGGCAGAAAGAAGATCTAAAGAAGAATGGATGATACTTGTA
>NZ_PVXQ01000077.1 GCF_002995745.1 Clostridium vincentii
TTTGCCGCCGACTTCCTTCAGATTCCACCTCACAATGGACACCCTTGTCTTAAGCTAAATGGTTGGCACTATCAGCCTCCATTACGGACTTTCACCGATTAGTGCACGCCCATGCTGGGCGCACTAGCATAAAGGGTAGTTGTCATAAAATGACAACTACCCCTTGTAGAGATGCCTAGGCCTCTGTATAAATTTTCACTTAAATTATAGTCTCTTCTCTAGTTCTACCTTCATATCTTCGTATCCTGATTTTCCCAAAAGAGCAAACATATTTTTCTTATATGCTTCAACTCCCGGTTGGTTAAATGGATTTATTCCTAAAAGATATCCACTTATTCCACAAGCTTTTTCGAAGAAATAAACCATATATCCGAAATAATATGCTGAAATTTCTGGTACATTTAATACCATTATAGGAACGCCTCCATCATTATGAGCTAATAAAGTACCTTGGAATGCCTTCTTATTAATAAAATCCATAGACTTACCAGCTAAGAAGTTTAGTCCATCCATGTCATTTTCAGCTTTCTCTATTTTTATCTCATATTTTGGCTTTTCTATATTTATAACTGTTTCAAACATTATTCTTCTTCCATCTTGAATATATTGTCCCATTGAATGAAGATCTGTTGTAAAATCAACTGCTGCTGGGAATAATCCCTTGTTATCTTTTCCTTCTGATTCGCCAAATAACTGTTTCCACCATTCATTGAAATAGTGAAGTGATGGTTCATAATTAACCATTACTTCAATTACTTTTCCTTTATTGTATAATGCATTTCTAATTGCTGCATATTTATAAGCATCATTATCCTTAAGTGAAGGATTAGAATAAACTTCTCTAGCATCTGCCGCACCCTTCATCATATCATCAATGTTGATTCCAGCCGCTGCGATTGGTAGTAAACCAACTGCTGTTAATACTGTGAATCTTCCACCAACATCATCAGGAACTACAAAACTTTCGTAACCTTCAGCATCAGCTAATATTTTCAACGCCCCTTTAGCTCCATCTGTTGTTGCATAAATTCTCTTTCTAGCTTCTTCTAATCCATATTTCTTCTCTAAATGCGCTTTCAAAATTCTAAATGCGATTGCGGGTTCTGTAGTTGTCCCTGATTTTGAAATTATATTTAAACTTACATCTTTTCCATCAATAACTTGTAAAAGTTCAGTCATATATGTTGAACTTATATTGTTACCAGCAAAAAATATTTTAGGAACCTTTCTCTTATCATTATCTAATGCATTATGAAAATTATTTGTTAGCATTTCAATGGCTGCTCTAGCGCCAAGATATGATCCGCCTATTCCAATAACTATTAAAACATCTGAATCTGATTTAATCTTTTCTGCTGACTTTTTAATTCTTGCAAATTCAACTTTATCATAATTTATTGGTAGGTCTATCCAACCTACAAAGTCATTACCTGCTCCAGTTTTATTGTGCAAATCTTCATGAACAGACTTAACCATACCTTGCATTTTTTCAATTTCTGTTTGTTCTACATAAGTTGAAACTTTTGATAAATCTAATGATATTCCTTTACTCATTGTCTATTGTACCTCCATATATAATTTAAAATATTTACGTTATTATTTAATTATACCATAACTAATCAAGCTCATATCTTTACTTTCAGTTTTTTTACAAAGAATATATTTAATATTTATTATTATTTAAGTTTTTCTTCAATTCTATTTTTGCTATGATATGAATTAATATACATTTCTCTTATTTTACTCATAAGTGGATATCTTGGGTTTGCTCCTATGCATTGATCATCAAAAGCTTGCTCTACCATTTTATCCATTGATTTATAAAAGGTCTCTTGTGATACTCCAAATTCTTCTATACTATCTGAAATATTAACCGTTTCCTTTAAATAACTGCTGAATTTTTTATTCTAATATTTTTTTACTAACTCTCTCTATATAAGTCTCAAAATTCAATGTTAAATATCCAATTTCATCTTCTTCTAATCCTAATCCTGTAAATTAAAAAACTTTTTTGAATATTTCTTTATTCATATAAAAAAAGACTTCTTCTTGTTCTATATTATTAATTCCAAGAAGAAGCCCTTTTTATTCAGTTTACAAAGCATACACGCCTCTATATTACCTTTAATTATTTTATAAAAACTACAAAGTTCTTTAAATATATATTATATTCATTAAGAATATCAATAACTGTATCTCTTAATTCATTTTCAGTTGATATTTCTTCAAAAATTTTCATATCTTGATATACAACTTTTAAATTATCTTTGCTCTTTTTAAAATTCTTAACTAAAAGGTCTGCTGTTTTAATAATTAAATCATTCCAACCATTTACCTTTACAAAATACTCCTCCAGCTTAAACGCTATTGGTTCTTTTTTAGAAAAATTCTCATATATTTCTTTACTTTCCCCATATTCAGAAGTTATTTCTTCAGACTTGATATTATTCTTATTTTCATCATCTTTTAACTCCTCAGTAATTAATGATTCTTCCTCCATCCATTTTATATAAGTATTTATTTCTTTTACTATTCCATACACAGATATAGAAATATTTCTATGAGCTTGACTAAGTTCGAAAGCTCTATCAATTTTAACTACATCTGTTGATTTATCTTCTATAAAATCAATAGTCTTTTCTAATGTACTGGATAAATTATTTAAAGAATTTTTAATCTCTATTGACATTGAAGGGAAATTTTTTATTATATATTTAGTTATATCTCTATCCATTATTGTTAACTCCTTATTTATATCTAATTCATCTTCTATGCTATTAGTTAATTCATTTATATATTGTGGAGGTTCCATAATAACATTGCTTTTTTTCAAAAATCCTATCTTTTTCATATTTACTACTCTCCTTACAGTTTTTAAATTATTTTCAATTTTTTGTAACTAATAGATAAATAATAACCTCTAGATGCATTGTTTATAACTGCAACTAGAGGTATATCCTTATTTAACTTTATTATTAAATAATTTATTATTAACTAACTTTATTTTTAAGTCTAAGCTTGTCTGCTATAATTGCGATAAATTCTGAGTTAGTTGGCTTTCCTTTATTAGTGTGTACTGTATATCCAAATAGTCTATTAATAGCTTCTATTTGTCCTCTACCCCAAGCTACTTCTATAGCATGTCTTATTGCTCTTTCTACTCTAGAAGCTGTTGTATTGAATTTTTTAGCTATTGAAGGATATAATTCCTTAGTAACAGCTGAAAGTAATTCCATATCATTTACAACCATAGTAATAGCTTCTCTTAAGTACATATATCCCTTAATATGAGCTGGTACTCCTACTTCATGTATTATACTTGTAATTTCTGTTTCAAGATCAATAGGTCCTCTTGATACTGCAGTTTCTCTTTGCATCATTGGAGAATTAGATGTTCTATAATTAATAACATTCATACTGTCATTTGTATTAAACATTTCTCTTATTCTTCTTGTGAAAATATCCATATCAAAAGGTTTAACTACATAATAATCTGCCCCTAAAGTTATAGCTTGTTGTGTTATTTTATCTTGACCTACTGCTGATAAAATTAGATTGAGTCAAGTAAAAGTGGGCAACTATTTTATTATCCATTATTTTACAGTATATATTTATAACTTCCCTTAAGCATTTTTACTCTTAATTGTAACTAATATCTCCAAATCCTTTTAATCCAC
>NZ_PVXQ01000078.1 GCF_002995745.1 Clostridium vincentii
TTTACAAGTATCATCCATTCTTCTTTAGATCTTCTTTCTGCCATGCAAATTACCTCCTACTAAGTATAGGAGTATTATCACATTAATTTACTGCCAGTCCTAGGTGATGAGTTATTTGACGCTTACTATATATTGGTTCTTTTGTGATAATTTGTCCTTCTTTTATTATTGTAATTAATTCTTTCATTTCTTCCTTACTATTAATTAACCACCCATAATCACCACCACCAACTTCTACTGTTATTCCCGATGATGTAAAAAAATCTCTTTTCTTTCCAACTGTATTATAAGTAATTGAAAGTGTATGTAAATATTCCTTTATATTTTCTTCATTAAATATAATTTCTAAATTCTTATCAACTTTAAGCCATTTTTTTATTGTAGATTTATCTAAAACTTTTGTATAATCTCCAAAGTTATAGGTAATTGTTGAAAGCATATATTTATTAAGCATATCTTTAGTATCTATAACTTCTTGAGATTTTGCAGTATATTGCGGATTTTCATAACAATTAATTAATTCTAAATCTATTGTTGTTTCACCCTTAAGAATTGCATTTACTACTTTATTATACAAAATATCTTTATTAATCTTATTACCATAAACTTCGTCTACAATTATATATCCGTTATCTGTATATTGGAAACTAGGATTTTGTGGTTCAATTATATTCTTGCTATTAAAGCAAGATAGATTGTTGAAACATTTTTTTAGTAGTTTCTCATCATAGACTATTAATTCTGTTGGGTTAGATTTTTTTTGATTGAAAAGGTCAAAAATCCATTCAATGGAATTTTGTTTATCGTTCAAATGCTGGGCTTTCCAATCTGGATGATATTTCAAACCAATATCAACTGCCTTAATTTGTTCTATATTATTCTCTCGCTCCTTTAATTCCAACATATACGTTGGAATTTCTGATGTGAGTTTTTCATCTACTTCCTCAATAATTTCACCTGAAACATTGATATAGCTAATTGTAGGAACCAAATATAGAACAAAGAAAATACAAAAAGAAGTTATTATAACTATTAAAATTTTATTGCGGTTATTTTTTCGTCCTTCCATAATAACCTCCTCTGTATTATTATGTTGAATTTTGAAGTTAATTATTTATATTTCTTATATTTTTATTGAATTACTTACTTGGATTAATAATAAAGAAAATAAATACTAAAATACCTTTTATTTTTTCCTAACTGTTATATACTATTAATATTATATATTTCATAGGGGGTTTAGTTTTTTTTATGAATAATACACTTACAGAGGAAAATCTTAAAAAATTAAGAGACGAGTTAGATTATAGAATGAGCACAAAAAAGGCTGAAATAGCAAAGGAAAAATTAGTAGCTGCTGCACATGGCGATAGATCAGAAAATGCAGAATATAAAGCAGCTTGTGCAAACTATAGAGAAAATGATAATAGAATCCAGTATTTATTAACTATGATTTCAACAGCAACAGTAATAGATAATGAAAATGCTGATAAATCAATACTAGGAATTAATAGTAAAGCTAGAATTAACTTTATAGAGGATGATGATGAAACTGATGTGACCTTGGTAACTACTATGGATTTAGACCCTGAAAATATGTGTATAAGCATAGAGTCAGATTTAGGAAAAGCGTTATCAGGCAAAAAAGTAGGAGACATAGTTAAAGTTAATGCACCAGATGAAACATATACAATAGAAATATTAGAAATGTTATAAGAATATATTACTTAAGGGCATATACTCCACCTAGATTAATTACTTTATATGCCCTTTATTAGAATCAATCTCATCAAAGTGTTTAGTTCTAAGTAAGATTAATAAAGCAACTATAAATCCTGCAGTACTTATCATAAAGATCATATAACTATTACCATATTCATATACAACCCCAAAGATATAGCCAAAGATAGCTCTACCAATTGACATTGCTGCAGTGAATAAAGTAATTGCTGTACCTAATACTGCTGAATTAACTGAATTTCTAATGTAAGTTAAGTTACCAACTGTTACAATAGCAACGCCTAAGCAGTGAACAACACTTACTGCTAAGAATGCATAAGCATTACCAACTAATGAATAAACTCCAAATCTTAATATCATTGAAGCAACAACTAAAATATAAAATTTCTTAAATCCTAATTTATTAATAACCTTAATAGCAACCATTAAGAATAATACTTCTGGTAGTACTGTCATAAAAGTCATCCAACTAATTGATGATTCAGGACCACCTAAAGTAGATACTAAATGGTTCCCAGCATAATTCATTGCAGAATCTACTATTACTGTCGTTAACATCGTAATAATTAAAATAAATATATAATTTTTATTAGTCACTAATTCTTTAAAGTTACCTTTTTGTACTATATCTTCTGTTTTAAGTTCACCTGTTTTAGAAACTTTAGGAAAACTAAAACTAATTGGGAAAGCAATAACTAATAAGCACGCATAACAAGCAAATAATGGACCATCTAATCCAAATCTATCTGCCAAGAAACCAACTGCCATACTAGCCAACATATATCCCAAAGACCCCATGCCGCGAATAGAACCATAATTGCTACCAGTTTTATGACAATAATTAGTAGCTAAGGTATCTGCCATAGGTATAGCCCCTAAGCGTAGCATTTCTAGACCTATTGCACATAATATTATCATTGGATAAGTGGCTGCTTTATAATATAAAAACACCATTACTAATGCTCCAGCAATAGAAAACTTTAATAGATCATTATATCTTTTAGTTTTATCACCAACTACCCCCCAAATAGGAATGACACAGAATCCCAATATTAAACTTAAGGCTGTAATTAAACCAATTTGGGAACCACTTAACCCAGCACTTTTTTCTAAGTATACATTTATATAGGGCATGAATGAACCCATTGCCCCTAAATACATAAAATAGAATACTTTAAAACTTAAACTAGAGCGATCTTTCATTGTATTTCCCCCTCATTTCTCACATACATTTCACACGGTAATCCTTTTCATTTTATCTTTAAGAATATTTCTATTTCTTTTAGTATAGATAAATAACATATAGTTAATCATACCATAGAACATAACATTATAAAATAACTTATACACCATTATATTCCTTCTATTTTTTATTAACCACCTATCAATGTGAAAGATATAAAATTTTAGAATGATAAATAAACGTAAGCGTCAAATAACTCATCACCTAGGACTGGCAGTAAATTAATGTGATAATACTCCTATACTTAGTAGGAGGTAATTTGCATGGCAGAAAGAAGATCTAAAGAAGAATGGATGATACTTGTAAA
>NZ_PVXQ01000079.1 GCF_002995745.1 Clostridium vincentii
TCTGAAGAATCTGGTGATGATGGCGTAGAGGAAACACTCCTTTCCATTCCGAACAGGAAAGTTAAGCTCTATTGCGCCAATGGTACTGCATGGGCAACTGTGTGGGAGAGTAGGACGTTGCCAGGTATACATGGTTTACTAGCTCAGTTGGTAGAGCACTTGACTTTTAATCAAGGTGTCCGGGGTTCGATTCCCCGGTAAGCCACCAAAAAAGTTCTCTTCATTTGAAGAGATACTAATAAGACTTTGCTTAGTTTTAAATATAAAAAAGGATTTTACTTCTGTAAAATCCTTTTTTGTGTTGGTTTTTTATTGATAATGCTTAAAATAGAAAACTCCCACTTTACAAGTGGGAGTAGTTTACCTTTTTAGTAAATGGGTAAGATCAGTTTTCATGAATAAAAGAAATTTCTTTAGATATTTCATATCATCCTTAAAGGAACTACTATCATCCGAAGTTAAATATCCACTAGAATATGAGCCTAATAAAAAAAAGTAAAGACCTAGGTTAATATAAATGTCTTTTATATCTGCAATAAATAGATTACTTATCCCAATAAAATCTAAACTTCCTCCATAGAATACTTTATCTATAAGAGATCCTAAAGCCCCACAAAATAAGAATACAAAAGCCATATCACTCCAAAAAGTTTTATTACCATTAGATACGAAATATCTAAATAATTCCACTATGAGAAATAAAAAAATAATATTTGAGAAAATTAAAAGTGGAAAGCTAACTGATGTGCCAAATCTAGCGTTTAACCAAGAGCCATCTGTATTTATTATAGGATGAAAACTTAGAATGTTAGGGAAAATTTCAAATCTCTCATTGAAAAAGAAAAACTTGATTACAAGTTTAATTCCTTGATCCACTAGGATTAGAATTGAAAAGAAAAGAAAAAGTATTTTTAAAGGTATCCCATTTAAATTTCTTAAGCTAAGCACATAAACTATATAACCTGTAAAAGCAAATAAGATAATTAAAAGTAAATTTGCTATTACAGTCTCGGAATCAGTAACCCGACCAGTAATAGATTCAAATAGAAAATACAGAGACCACATTAAAGGCAGGCCCTCGATAGTAAATAGTTTCAAATGTTTCATATATACCTCCTAAATTAAACATATTTAAAGTTTACCACAGGGTATATTTTAATTCACGACTTATTTAAAGTAGTTAACTGCATTTGAATAATGTATAATAAAATAGAGAATTATGAAATTTGAGGAAAGAGGGTATTAGAATGTTAACAATTTTTGCAGTATCAGACTCCATTGGAGAAACATCCAATCAAGTAGCAATTGCAGTAGCTAGTCAATTTAAACAAGATGTAGTAGTAAAAAGAATGCCATACATTAAGACATTAGAAGATGTTGAAGATGTAATAAAGTCTATTGATGAATGTGAAAAGGCAATGATTATTTCAACAATAATAGCCGTAAATGTTAGAGAATATTTAACTGAAAAGGCTATAGGGAAAAATATATTTATCAATAATGTATTAGGACCAGTTATAAATGTTGCATCTACTTTATTAAATAAGATGCCAGATTATAATCCGGGTGCTATGTGGAGTACTGATGAGGAATACTTTAAGAGAATTGAAGCTATGGAGTTTGCTATGCAGTATGATGACAGTAAGGATTATAGAGGACTTAAAAATGCAGACGTTATATTGATAGGATTATCTAGAACATCTAAAACACCATTATGTATGTATCTAGCTAATAAAGGGTTAAAGGCAATTAATATACCTTTGGTACCTGAGGTGGGAGTCCCGGATGAATTGTTTGAATTAGATAGAAGAAAAATATTTGGACTTACTATAAATCCACTCCAATTAATAGAGATAAGAAAAAAAAGATTAGATAAATTTCATAGGATGCCTGCGGATATTGATTATGCTGGAGATGCTAGGATACTAGAAGAATTTGAATTTGCTGATAAAATAATGAGACGGTTAGGTTGTCAAGTTATAGAAGTTACCCAACGGGCAATAGAGGATACTGCATTAATAATAATAGAGACATTAGGAAGAAGAACAGGTAAGTAAAAAATCAAATAGATAGAAAGATTTTAAGGAGTGTAGGAACTTATACATAAGGGATTATGCTTCTCATTAAATAAGCTACTTACCAGTCTAATATGGGGGAAATTTATAATTAGGAATAAATATTAAAACGTGTTGACATGGAACAAAAGAAATGATAAGATAATGAAGTCGCTTAAGGGTGGCAAACAAATTGGTCTTTGAAAATTGAACAGATATTAATTAAGTTAAAAACCAGCAATTCTTTTTTATGAGTAAGTTTTTGAGTAGATTAAACTT
>NZ_PVXQ01000080.1 GCF_002995745.1 Clostridium vincentii
GAGTTCGAGTCTCGTCTTTCGCTCCAAAATATGCGGGTATCGTATATCGGTAATACTTCAGCCTTCCAAGCTGAAAAGGTGGGTCCGATTCCCACTACCCGCTCCAATAACAAGATTATTCTTGTATATGCGTCTTTAGCTCAGCTGGATAGAGCAATGCCCTTCTAAGGCATGGGCCGGGAGTTCGAATCTCTTAAGACGCACCATTTATGCGGTATTAGCTCAGTTGGTAGAGCACCTGACTCTTAATCAGGGTGTCCTGGGTTCGAATCCCTGATACCGCACCATTCTTGGTGGATGTAGTTCAGTTGGTAGAGCGCCAGTTTGTGGTACTGGTTGTCGTGGGTTCGAGCCCCATCATTCACCCCATAAGTAGGGATATCGCCAAGCGGTAAGGCACCACACTTTGACTGTGGTATTCGTAGGTTCAAATCCTGCTATCCCTGCCAAAAAAAACAAGGTTTACTAGCTCAGTTGGTAGAGCACTTGACTTTTAATCAAGGTGTCCGGGGTTCGATTCCCCGGTAAGCCACCAATTTTAAATATGCAGATGTGGCGGAATTGGCAGACGCGCTAGACTTAGGATCTAGTGCCTTCGGGCATGGGGGTTCGATTCCCTTCATCTGCACCAAGAATGCGGGTATCGTATATCGGTAATACTTCAGCCTTCCAAGCTGAAAAGGTGGGTCCGATTCCCACTACCCGCTCCAAAAGAAAGCAACACTAATTTATTGTTGCTTTCTTTTTTTAGTTTAAGGGTGAGTAAGGGTATTCATCTATTAATTTATATAGTATAATGTAATAATGTATGCTTCTATAACTCAGGTGGATAGAGTGCAGGACTTCGAATCCTGATGCCCCCCGTTCGAGCCGGGGTAGGAGCACCAGAAAAGCCCGCAGAATAAGCAAATCTAATTTGTTTATTCTGCGGGCTTATTTCTTTATGTATAAGAAAGTATAGAATTTTTTAAGTGTAAAAGTATGTTATATCAATGGGGGGAGGGGCGCCTTTCAGGTGTCAACTTTCAACTCTCCCAAGAGGAACGTGGCGTAGCCTCTTTATTATGTATGAAGTTTATATAATAGCTATAATTTAAAGCTTAAAAAGATTTTTTAAAAGTTATAAAAAACTCTTGTAACCAATTACAAGATGATATATAATTAAAGACAAGATAAAGGTGAAACTTATCTTAGTGGACTGACACTTTAATCCGACAGAAGAGCTATAACGGGCAGTAAGAATCCCGGTAAGCGATGTACGACATAAGGGCGTACCCCAGTTGGCGGACAACCTAAAAATCAGTTACTAGGAAAGATCAAGTAAAGAGCAAGTGTAGAAGAATATTATACACTTGCTCTTTCTTTGATGTATAGAAATTTTTAAGTATAAAAGTGTGTTATACCAAAGGATTCAAGTTGAGGATGGAGAATGGAGAGTTAAAGGTTAGAAGCTCCAAGGAGAAAGTTCAAGGTCCTAAATCAAAGATTCGGACTTTCGCTTTTCCTCCGGAATTCTTTTGAATGAAATAGGTTTTATCCTCTAACTCTCCATAAAGGGCGCATGGCACAGTCACTTTACTCTTAAGTAATATATATAAGAACTTTCGCATAAATAAAATATAAAACGTCTTTTTCTCAAATATATAAGAAATAATTGGATGATTAATTAAGATTTTAGCGTATTATAGTAAAATATTGGGTTATTAAAACAAAAACCTATCCTAGCGTGTCGATAATAGATATAAGGTGAAAATAATAGCAATAGATAGAACTATAGACTTAATATTCCATAATGTAATAAAAATATAAAGTATTATGTAAAAGCTGTGATAGAATAACTATTGTACTTAGGAAACAGCAAAACAAGTTTAACAGATTGTTTAATAAATATTAAACAAGTGTTGACAGGTTTCTCTAAGAATGGTAATATAAAAAAGTCGCTTAAGGGCGAAGAGATCTTTGAAAATTGAACAGAACAACAAATAAGTTAAAAACCAGCAATTCTTTTTTATGAGTAAGTTTTTGAGTAGATTAAACTTTTTATTGAGAGTTTGATCCTGGCTCAGGACGAACGCTGGCGGCGTGCTTAACACATGCAAGTCGAGCGATG
>NZ_PVXQ01000081.1 GCF_002995745.1 Clostridium vincentii
CCAGCATGGGCGTGCACTAATCGGTGAAAGTCCGTAATGGAGGCTGATAGTGCCAACCATTTAGCTTAAGACAAGGGTGTCCATTGTGAGGTGGAATCTGAAGGAAGTCGGCGGCAAACCTTTGGTCTGAGGTATACAAATCACATTTGAGGCTTAATTCTGTGGGTGAGCTTGCTAGACAAAGCAAAGCCCTATAACTATCCGAAAACAGATAAAGTAAATGTGGCAGATTGATGAAGGGAAAGTGCACGTTCTTACCTGGGGAGGTCTGATAGATACATCACAAAAGGATTAAATTTCTAGGTGATAACCTATGTAGTGATATATAGCTGAACTATCAGAAGTCAGCAGACGCCATAGTACTTCGCTAACCGCGTTAGCGGAGAAAGGGCTGAACATTAGGAGGTTTACAAATTTGGATAACTCAAAGAAATTACAAAGAAAGCAGACAACTCAATATAGAGATCATTCTGTGGAAGTAGAAGTGGAACTTCGAGATAAGCAGAAGATGCCGAGTAATTTTATGGCGTTAGCAAATAGAGAAAGCGTAAACGATGAGTCATTTGATACTAGTAGATTATTTGAAGAAGTACTTGAAAGAGATAATATGTTACAGGCACTTCAAAGAGTACTTAGAAATAGGGGAAGTCATGGGGTTGATGGAATGAAAACCGATGAACTTCGGGAGCATATCAAGAAACACTGGGCTTCAATTAAAACTAAACTACTAGAAGGAAAATATAATCCGTCGCCTGTTAGGCGGGTAGAAATACCAAAACCTGATGGCGGGATTAGATTGTTAGGAATACCAACTGTACAAGATAGAATGATTCAACAAGCAATTGCACAAGTTTTAAATAATATTTACGAACCTACATTTTCAGAAAGTAGTTATGGATTCAGACCCAATAGAAGTGCAAAGAATGCAATAACCAAATCTAAAGAATATATAAATGAAGGTAATAGATGGGTTGTAGATATGGATTTAGAGAAATTCTTTGATAAAGTTAATCATGATATTCTAATGAGTAAGCTAGAGAAGAAAATTAAAGATAGGAGATTACTGAAATTAATAAGGAAATACTTGCAAAGTGGAGTATTTATTAATGGAATAAAGATATCTAGTGAAGAAGGAACTCCGCAAGGTGGACCTTTAAGTCCACTTTTAGCGAACATAATGTTAGATGATATGGATAAAGAATTGGAAAAGCGTGGACATAAATTTTGTAGATATGCAGATGATTGTAATATCTACGTTAGAACTAGAAAAGCAGGCTTGAGGGTTATGAAATCTATGACGGAACTTATTGAAAATAAGCTCAAACTTACAGTAAATAAATCCAAAAGTGCAGTAGACTTAGTATCCAGAAGAAAATTTTTGGGATTTTCGTTTTACTTTTCAAAAAGAGGAGCAGAGATGAGAATTCACGAAAAGTCCATTAAGAGATTTATAGAGAAAATCAGAATTCTTACTAATAGAAATAAAGGAATTAGTATGGATTTTCGGATGATGAAATTAACTGATGTAATAAAAGGATGGATAAACTATTATGGAATAGCTAACGCTGGCGCAAGGCTGACCAAATTAGACCAATGGATAAGAAGAAGGTTGAGGGCTTGTATTTGGAAACAGTGGAAAAAGGTCAAAACAAGATATAGAAATCTTATTAAACTTGGGATACCTAAAGACAAAGCCTATCAATATTCAAATACAAGAAAAGGCTACTGGAGAATATCCAATAGCCCTATACTACACAGGTCTATAAATAACAAATACCTAGAATCACTAGGATTCGTTAGCCTAACAAGCAAATATCAAAAGATACATTAATTTCTAATGAACCGCCGTGTACCGAACGGTATGCACGGTGGTGTGAGAGGACGCTAAATAAAATAATTATTTAGCTCCTACTCGATT
>NZ_PVXQ01000082.1 GCF_002995745.1 Clostridium vincentii
GATTGAGTCAAGTAAAAGTGGGCAACTATTTTATTATCCATTATTTTACAGTATATATTTATAACTTCCCTTAAGCATTTTTACTCTTAATTGTAACTAATATCTCCAAATCCTTTTAATCCACATAAGTTTTGTATCACTTTTCTTCCCAAACTAACTGCAGCTCCGCTGTACGGAATAGGTGCGCTATGAATTTTATATTCTTTCGATTTCTTCCCTTTTTTATTAACAGCCGAGGCTGATAGTGGCATTTCAGCAATTACAGCATCTATAACATCATTAGGTATAATATTGCTATATATTTTATCTAATGTACTGAATAATCTATTACTAAACTTCTCTGCTAATATTTTAGAAAGATTATCCGCGCCCTGAATAGACCAGCTCATTTTTCGTCCCTTCATTCTATGAGCTAAGACATCGCAAATATTGTGTTCCATGGTTCCTAATTGCCTATATTCTATACCTTCCGGTGGCGTAGGCATATTTATATTGCTCCTTAATTTGTATGGCATTAAGGCATCTCTATTATGGGAAAGGTAGTCGTATAGTTCTATAAGCTTTTTAAAAACAACTTCATTTTCATTGTTATCTATCATCATATTAACAATTAGTTGTAAACCTTCATCAATCTTTGCTTCTCTAAATAATCTCACTAAAATTTTCTGATATTTTTTATTACTTACTTTACGAATAATTGCTTGACTTATATGAAACGGATCTAATTGAAAATGTATATCTTGATCTTCACAGGTCGCTTTTATCCAATTAGCACCATCACCATTCAAAATTCTAATCTCAATTTCATCAACATTATATTTTTCAGCTATAGTAGCTTCTGAAAGTTTTCTAAAATGAGTGGCACTCTCAAAACTCGCACAAACAGTTTTATCCACAACAGCATATTCTTTTTTACTACCAGGTCGCAATGTCCATCCTGTATATGCTATTGCTAATTTTAGCTCTTTCTTCTTACTTTTGCCCTCTGGTCTATCTTTACCTTGGATGTATAACCAAAGACCATCTTGTTCTTGAAATAACACTGGTACTTCCTTCTCACCGTTTAGGAACCCCTTTTCATTTAGTTCAATCTTACGTTCTTCTATCTCATTAATCTTCTTTCCAACTGTTTGAACTACGTTCCAAACGCCTTGTGGACTAATTTCTTGATTACACATTGTTTTTATATTCTCAGCTGTTTTTCTAAAAGATACTTCCGCCACGTTAGTTAAAATAGTCTCAACAAGGTTAATTGAAAAATTGCCTATAGTGTCCATTCCTAAATATTCATCCAGAAGAAATTTATTAGCTTTCTTACCATCTTCAAGTTCAAATTGATAAATACGCCTAGAATACTCAACATCACCCATAATTGTCCTTAAACAAGTTTGTTTAAGACCTTTATTTCGATATACTTTACTATCTCTTTCTCTAAGCAATCTTTCATCTAGTGATTGCAAGACTTCACTCAGAGCTTTGCATGCTTCATCACAGGCGAATTTATAAATTCTTTTCTCCAAATCCTTGAAAGTTAGGCCGTTCTCATTTAAACTAATATCATACATAAATCCAACTCCATTCTTTTTATCTTAGCAATAAAATTATAATGGATAATTTATGTATTGGGGAGATGTTTTTACATCTC
>NZ_PVXQ01000084.1 GCF_002995745.1 Clostridium vincentii
CCTAAGGTAGGGTCAGCGATTGGGGTGAAGTCGTAACAAGGTAGCCGTAGGAGAACCTGCGGCTGGATCACCTCCTTTCTATGGAGAAATCCAGCAAGTATGATACTTACTGGTAACAAAAAAATTCAGTTTGAATTTTCTTCTTCATAAAAAAGATAACTGGAATTTAACTTAATAGTCTGTTCAATTTTGAGATACCAATTAAGGTAACTCATTTGTTCTTTGAAAATTGCACATATATATATATTGTTTGTATAACTACAACAAGCCAAGAAATATTCTTTGTATTTTACTAGTTTTACTGTGAAAGTTATTACTATTATATAGTAGAAAAACATCATATGTTAAAACCAGTGGCGCAAAAGCGATCAACGCAATGAGAAACTTTTGTGTCACGAGAACAGGTTAAGCTACAAAGGGCGCATGGTGAATGCCTTGGCATCAGGAGCCGATGAAGGACGCGATAAGCTGCGATAAGCTTCGGGTAGACGCACATAGTCAGAGATCCGAAGATTTCCGAATGAGGAAACTCACATGGGAAACCCCATGTATCTTATAGTGAATAAATAGCTGTAGGAAGGTAAACCCAGGGAACTGAAACATCTAAGTACCTGGAGGAAGAGAAAGAAAAATCGATTTCCCTAGTAGCGGCGAGCGAAAAGGAAAGAGCCCAAACCAAGAATTTATTCTTGGGGTTGCGGACAGAACATTAAAAGTGAAGGTATCGTAACTGAAAACAACTGGAAAGTTGAGCCGTAGAGTGTAATAGCCACGTAAGTGAAACGAGAAGATCACAAGTTCTGATCCAGAGTACCACGAGACACGTGAAACCTTGTGGGAAGCAGGGAGGACCACCTCCCAAGGCTAAATACTACCTGATGACCGATAGTGAAGAAGTACCGTGAGGGAAAGGTGAAAAGAACCCCGGGAGGGGAGTGAAATAGAACCTGAAACCGTGTGCCTACAAACGATCATAGCCCCATATGTGGGTGTTGGTGTGCTTTTTGTAGAACGAGCCAACGAGTTACGGTATGTAGCGAGGTTAAGTACTTAAGGTACGGAGCCGAAGGGAAACCAAGTCTTAATAGGGCGACTAGTTGCATGCCGTAGACCCGAAACCGGGTGACCTATCCATGGCCAGGTTGAAGCGGGGGTAAAACCCCGTGGAGGACCGAACCACGTTGCTGTTGAAAAAGCATGGGATGAGCTGTGGATAGCGGAGAAATTCCAATCGAACTCGGAGATAGCTGGTTCTCCTCGAAATAGCTTTAGGGCTAGCGTCGAATATGAGTAGTGGAGGTAGAGCACTGAATGGGCTAGGGGGCATAGAGCTTACCAAACCTTATCAAACTCCGAATGCCACATACTATAAGTTCGGCAGTCAGACTGTGAAAGATAAGTTCCATGGTCAAAAGGGAAACAGCCCAGATCGTCAGCTAAGGTCCCAAAGTGTAAGTTAAGTGGAAAAGGATGTGGGATTTCTAAGACAACTAGGATGTTGGCTCAGAAGCAGCCACTCATTCAAAGAGTGCGTAATAGCTCACTAGTCGAGAGATCCTGCGCCGAAGATGTCCGGGGCTCAAACTTACCACCGAAGCTACGGGTTCACACAAT
>NZ_PVXQ01000085.1 GCF_002995745.1 Clostridium vincentii
GATTTCCCGCATACGGCTCCCCATATTATAATTTACAGAATATATGTAATCTCTTTCTTTAATTCAAATATATTTACATGTATTTTAGCTTCAGGCACTTCAAAATATCTAAACATTTTATCAAACCTAAGCCATGTATAACTCTTCCTCTGACTTCTTCTATTTAACCATTTAAATGTTAGTCTTCTTACCAAATATCTAAAATTTTCTATAGCTCTAGAGTTATCAGTGATTCCATAATACCTAAAGTATCCTGCTATTTTCATCTTTAATTTCGTCATCAATATTGTAAGTGGTAGACTTCTATTTTCCTTTAACCATTCCCCTACCCTTTTCAGACTAGCCCTAAATTTCTTAGAACTAGTCTTCCGTTTGACTCTAAATCTGCCACTCTTACAGCTACTGCAATAATGTGTGAACCCTAGAAAATCAAAGGTTTTATCTTTATATGACTCCAGCTTTCAAGCTCTTTTAAACTTCCTATCTTCGAATGAATCCTTACCAAAGTATAAAATTTTAGTTTTGTCTTCTGCCACTTCTAGATTGAATTTACTTAATCTATTCTTTAATGCTTCATAAAAGGCTTTCGCTTCGTCTTCATATTGAAAACAACAAACAAAATCGTCCGCGTAGCGTACAATATAAGCTTGTCCTTTACACCTTTTCTTAATAAAATTATTAAACCATATATCTAATGCATAATGTAAATATACGTTTGCAATAGTTGGTGAAATTATCCCACCTTGCGGAGTTCCGTCATATACTTTATGAAACTTTCCCTCATCCATTATTCCAGACTTTAGAAATCTACCTATATATCTTAGTAAATTTTTGTCAGCAATTCTGTGTTCTAGGAATTTCATTATCCATTTATGGTCAACATTATCAAAGAAACCTTTAATATCTGCATCTACTACATAGTTTATATTTCTTCGTGACAGATATACATCTAAAATCTTTATGGCATCATGGCAACTTCTATTTTCTCTGAATCCAAATGAACAGTCTAAGAAATCTTGTTCATATATTGATTTAAGTATTTTGTTAATGGCTAATTGAACAATTTTATCTTCATGAGCTGGAATACCTAGCGGCCTTTTCTTATCTGAACCTGGCTTATCTATGTACACTCTCCTTACAGGTT
>NZ_PVXQ01000086.1 GCF_002995745.1 Clostridium vincentii
CATGTGCAATATATATATGCTTGTCGCCATTGCGAAACCCATAGTGATGTAACACCTATTATTAAAGCTGAAGTTCCACAACCTGTTATTAAAGGAAGTATAGCTTCGCCATCGACTGTAGCATATATTATGTCTCAAAAATATGTTAACGCCATGCCGTTGTACCGTCAGGAAAAAGAATTTGAAAGACTTGGTATAGGTATCTCAAGACAAACTATGGCTAATTGGGTTATAAAATGCTCTAATGACTGGCTGGAGCCATTATATTCTGCTATGAGAAAACTCTTAATAAGAAGAGATGTTATTCATGCAGACGAAACAGTACTTCAAGTTTTAAAAGAACCTGGTAAAAAGGCACAGTCTAATTCCTACATGTGGCTATATAGAACTAGTGGTGATACAGACTCTGCCATAGTTCTATACGAATACCAACCAGATAGAACTGCCAAACGAGCAAAACAATTTCTGGAAGGATTTCAGGGTTATTTACATGTGGATGGATATGCAGCATATCATAATCTCCCGGCTGATATCAGCGTGTGCGGCTGCTGGAGTCATGTCAGAAGAAAATTTGATGAGGCTTTAAAATCCATAAAACCTTCAGAATGTATTGGGTCTCAATCATTACAAGGTAAAACCTATTGCGACAAACTTTTTGCGATAGAAAAATCTCTTGATAAATGTACAATTGAGGAAAGATATATAAAACGTCAAGAACTTTCAAAACCCATTTTGAAGGACTTTTTAGCATGGCTAAAAACATCCGATGTACTTCCAAAGACCGCTTTAGGAAAGGCAATATACTATGCATTATCTCAATGGAAGTATTTAGAGAACTATCTCTTAGATGGACGATGTGAAATAAGCAATAACCGTGCTGAAAGAAGTATAAAACCTTTTGTTATAGGAAGGAAAAATTTCTTATTCTCCGATACGGTTCGCGGTGCGAAGGCAAGCGCAACAATCTATAGTATTGTAGAAACTGCCAAAGAAAATGGTTTAAACCCAATGAAATATTTAACTTTTCTATTTGAGAAAATTCCTAATATGGATTTCAAAAATGAT
>NZ_PVXQ01000087.1 GCF_002995745.1 Clostridium vincentii
TCTACAACCCTTGCCTGAGCTGGAATTATTTTTAATTCTTTTCTAATATTTTTACCCATGATATGTAAAGCGTTGCTACATTCTGGACATGATCGTTCATGTTCTGGAAGATAGTATTCCACAACTTCTACATCTAGGTCTTCTAACATTTCAGCTTTTTTACCTACACATTTTTTTCTCTTGTAATTAATTTCTTCCAGTTCGGGTTCTTTAACACTTACATCAGCTTCTGTTTCAACCTCATCGAACAAAGAAAATTGATCATATTGGCTTTTTTCACTTGAAGCTCCAAATTTTTTATGTTTTGATAGTGTAATCTGCTCCATCATCCAGGCTATCTTATTTTCCAACATTTTCACTTGAGACTCTAAAGTATTTATATATTCAGTTTGATTCTCGCTTTTTTTTACTTCGTTATTCATAAGTATATTATACCATGTATCGTACTGAAAAACGATAAAAACCCGCAAAAATATTAGTCTATAAACCCTTTGTTTTCAAGGGTTTATAGGCTAAATTAGTGTTCTCTCTTTTACTTCTTTATGTGCCTTAGGCTGAACTATTGATAGGCCATCAAGAAGCCACCTTAATTCTCTTTGAGTGATAGTTTTTACGTCTAGTTCCTTACTTGGCCATTTAAATTTTCCTTTTTCTAACCGCTTATAATATAACCAAAATCCTGAATATTCCCATTGGAGCATCTTAAGCTTATCTTTGTTTTTATTGCAGAATATAAACAGACAATTTGAGAATGGATCTAACTTGAATCTCATTTGGACAATTGCAGCTAATCCATCAATAGATTTCCTTAAATCCGTTGAGCCGCAGGCAAGATATACTTGCTCAGAATTAGTAAGGTTTAACATAACTTCATTATGATATTTAGAACATCTTTTAATGTTTCTTTATTAAAATCATTTTTTATATCTAAAATAATATCTCCAATTTTTAATGAAATTGATGAAGTTTCAAATTTTTTAGGTATTGCTACGCTTCCCCATTCCAGGGTGTTTTCTCCAGCTACCGCTTCGGATTTTTTTTTATAGGCGATAAAGGT
>NZ_PVXQ01000088.1 GCF_002995745.1 Clostridium vincentii
CCAGAAGAAAAGGCGAGAGGTATTACAATTAATACAGCTCACGTTGAATATGAAACAGAAAACAGACATTATGCACACGTTGATTGTCCAGGACATGCTGATTATGTTAAGAATATGATAACAGGAGCAGCACAAATGGATGGAGCAATTTTAGTATGTTCAGCAGCAGATGGCCCAATGCCACAAACAAGAGAACATATATTACTAGCATCAAGAGTTGGTGTTGATTATATAGTAGTATTCTTAAATAAGGCAGATATGGTAGATGATCCAGAATTACTTGAATTAGTAGAAATGGAAGTAAGAGAATTACTAAGTGAATATAGTTTCCCAGGAGATGATATTCCAGTAATAACAGGATCAGCATTAAAAGCATTAGAAAATCCAGAAGATCCAGAAGCATCTAAGTGTATAATGGACTTGATGGAAGCAATAGATACTTATATTCCAACACCTGAAAGAGCAACAGATAAACCTTTCTTAATGCCAATAGAAGATGTGTTTACAATTACTGGTAGAGGAACAGTTGCAACAGGAAGAGTTGAAAGAGGAATACTTAAAGTAGGCGATGAAGTAGAAATCATCGGACTAAGTGAAGAAAAGAAGAAGACAATAGTAACAGGAATAGAAATGTTCAGAAAGTTATTAGACGACGCGAGAGCAGGAGATAACGTAGGAGCATTATTAAGAGGAATACAAAGAACAGATGTAGAAAGAGG
>NZ_PVXQ01000089.1 GCF_002995745.1 Clostridium vincentii
ACCCGAAGCTTATCGCAGCTTATCGCGTCCTTCATCGGCTCCTGATGCCAAGGCATTCACCATGCGCCCTTTGTAGCTTAACCTGTTCTCGTGACACAAAAGTTTCTCATTGCGTTGATCGCTTTTGTGCCACTGGTTTTAACATATGATGTTTTTTTACTATATAATAGTAATAACTTTCACAGTAAAACTAGTAAAATACAAAGAATATTTCTTGGCTTGTTGTAGTTATACAAACAATATATATATATGCAATTTTCAAAGAACAATTGGTGGGCCTAAATGGACTCGAACCATCGACCTCACGCTTATCAGGCGTGCGCTCTAACCAGCTGAGCTATAGGCCCTAGTGGTGGAGGTAAAGAGATTCGAACTCTTGACCCCCTGCGTGCAAGGCAGGTGCTCTCCCAACTGAGCTATACCCCCACAAAATTATAAGAGATGTCATAACTAAATGAGATCTCTCAAAATTGAACAGACTAAGTTAAATTCCATTATCTTTTTTAGAGAAGAAAATTCAAATAAGAATTTTTTTGTTACCAGTAAGTATCATACTTGCTGGATTTCTCCATAGAAAGGAGGTGATCCAGCCGCAGGTTCTCCTACGGCTACCTTGTTACGACTTCACCCCAATCGCTGACCCTACCTTAGG
>NZ_PVXQ01000090.1 GCF_002995745.1 Clostridium vincentii
ATGGATTTGGTAAACGTACTTTCATTACTTCTTCTATAAAATCATTAGGTGATATAATTCCTGGATTTACAACAACAGGTAACCCCTCTTTATAACCTATATTTTTTATTAATATTACAAGCTCCTTGTCATTCATTTCATCAGATATTTTAGTGTAAGACAATAAGCATCCATAAATAGCAAGTGCTGTATGAAGAGGATTTAAGCAAGTACATACTTTCATCTTTTCTACTTTATCTACAACTTCTCTATCTGTGTAAATAATTCCACCTTTATTTAGCGGAAGACGACCATTTTTAAAATTGTCTTCAATGACTAAATACTGAGGTTCTTCAGCATTAACAAAAGATGCAATAAATGTATCCTTTGAAGTAGTAATAGCTTCTGTATCTTCAAAGCCTGCTTCTTTTAACATATTTTTAACAGACTCAGCAGGTCTTGGTGTAATTTTATCTATCATAGTCCATGGATAAGATATATTCTCACTTACATAAGTTAAAAATTCAGATTCTACTAATTTGTTATCTACCCAATTCTTTGCAAAAGTTGTAATAGCATTTTCTAACTT
>NZ_PVXQ01000091.1 GCF_002995745.1 Clostridium vincentii
GGCCATGATATTTAGTGGTTTAGTCTATAATCTAGCAGGTTCTACTAAGTTTTTTGAATTTCAGTCAGCGTATTGGATCGAAAAAGCCCTGTCTGTAGATAACTTATTTGTTTTTATTTTGGTGTTTAAATTTTTTGATGTTCCTAATCAGAATAAACATAAGGTTTTGTTTTGGGGTATCATAGGTGCCTTAGTTTTGAGAGCTATATTTATATTTTCAGGTGCTTTTTTGATCGAATTAACATATTTAAACAAGATATTAAATTTGATTGGTTTAGAAGGATTTAAGTATGATATTAATATCATTATGACACTTTTTGGTTTGTTCCTAGTATATGCTGGTATTAAATCTTGGTCAGCAGGAGATGAAGATGACGATGAAGACTACAATGACACAAGAGGAGCAAGATTAATCAGAAGATTTTTTAATGTGACAGATAAATATCATGGTGATAAGTTTTTTATCATGGAAAATGGTGTAAAGATGGCCACTCCATTATTAGTAGTAGTAGCCGTCATCGAATTTACCGATTTGTTATTTGCGGTAGACTCTATACCAGC
>NZ_PVXQ01000092.1 GCF_002995745.1 Clostridium vincentii
TGTGTAATCAACTCATCGATTTCAATATCATTGTTATCCATGTAAGCTAATGTACCATTGACAACCTCAGTAAGATTGTGAGGAGGCATATTGGTTGCCATACCTACTGCAATCCCCGTAGCTCCATTTATTAACAAAGTAGGAACTCTAGTAGGCATTACTTTAGGCTCATATAAAGTATCATCAAAGTTCAACTGAAAATCAACAGTTTCTTTTTCGATATCTGCCATAATTTCTTCCGAAATCTTACGCATTCTTGCCTCTGTATAACGCATTGCTGCTGGGCTATCCCCATCAACAGATCCAAAGTTACCTTGTCCATCCACTAATAAATAACGCATACTCCACTCTTGAGCCATACGAACCATTGCATCATAAACAGAAGTATCACCGTGAGGGTGGTACTTTCCTAAAACTTCACCGACAATTCTTGCCGATTTTTTATGGGCTTTATTTGAAAAAACTCCTAAATCATACATTCCGTAAAGAACTCTTCGATGTACTGGTTTCAAACCATCTCTAACATCTGGAAGCGCTCTTGATACAATTACTGACAT
>NZ_PVXQ01000093.1 GCF_002995745.1 Clostridium vincentii
GTTAAAGCAATAGTTTAACAAATTCACCTATAGTAGTTAAAAAATTAAGCGCTAATACTTGCGAGTATTAGCGCTTTGTCTTTTCTTTGCAGTGTTCCTATATTTATTGAAAGTTATCACGAAAGGCGGAGGGAAAGACCCAATGAAACCTTAGCAACCCTTTATCTTTAAAGAAGGTGCTACATTCTACTTTATACTGAATTCAGTATTTAAGATAGATAACACAAGAATACTTCTACAGTATTTCTCAACAATTTTCTTGACAACATATCGATATTTTTTTTAGAGCAGATCAACGGTGCATTTTAACCACGATCCTTCCTGCTGTACGCTATATCTATTGCGCCGAACACCGGCACAATAGGATGCCGCTTCCATCAGGGCTAAAGAGAAATAATAGTGAACTTTTAGAACTATTAATCAAAAGTAAAAATCCCAATTCCGATTGTGATTTACAAGAAATAAAAAGATATGTCCAACATTCACGAAGCCATTAAAAAAAACATACTCATCCTCGATGGAGCCATGGGAACCATGTTGCAGCGTTACAATTTC
>NZ_PVXQ01000094.1 GCF_002995745.1 Clostridium vincentii
GTATTAATGCTTCGCTTTCGGCCCCAAAAAAATTGTTATACCAAATACTTAGCAGAGCTAAAACAACAGGGATATTATTTTCGAAATCCGTATCTCTAAAATGCTCGTCCATGTCATTAGCTCCTGATAGTAATTCCTCGAAATTATCGTAACCAACAGCTAAACTAATGGTAAGACCAACTGCACTCCACAGTGAAAAACGACCTCCTACCCAATCCCACATTGGGAAAACGTTTGAAGGATCAATACCAAAAGCAGTCACTTTCTCTATGTTTGTTGAAACAGCTACAAAATGCGAAGCGATATCTTGATGAGATGCCGTTTTTAGAAACCATTTTTTAATCGTCTCTGAATTACTTAGCGTTTCTTGCGTAGTGAAGGTTTTAGAAACAATTACAAAAAGGGTTGTCTCTGGATTTAATTTTTTGATTACTTCATTTACATGGTCACCGTCAACGTTTGAAACAAAATGAACATTCAAATGGTTACTGTAATACTGTAAAGCCTCTACCGCCATTGCTGGTCCTAAATCAGAACCTCCAATTC
>NZ_PVXQ01000095.1 GCF_002995745.1 Clostridium vincentii
CATCACAAGACATAAACAATACAGCTATTCCGCTTTCTACAAAAGAAGCTTTTGAGAGCGTATATATGCCATCCTTAATTGGATTAATTGCTAAATTAAAAGAATTAAGTGTCGAGTGGGCAAACATTCCGTTGCTTGCGCGTACGCACGGACAACCAGCCTCACCTACTCGATTGGGTAAGGAAATTGGCGTTTTTGTAGAGCGTTTAGAGGAGCAAATGCGATTATTGTTTCATGTCCCTTTTGCAGCCAAATTTGGAGGAGCAACTGGAAATTACAATGCTCACCATGTTGCGTATCCGCAAATTGATTGGAAAGAATTTGGAGGCAAGTTCGTAGGTGACACTTTAGGATTACACCACTCTTTTCCGACGACACAAATTGAACATTACGACCATTTTGCAGCGTTTTTTGATGCTTTAAAAAGAATCAATACTATTGTTATTGATCTTGACAGAGATATTTGGACGTATGTATCAATGGAATATTTTAAACAAAAAATAAAAGCAGGTGAAATAGGATCATCGGCTATGCCCCATAAAG
>NZ_PVXQ01000096.1 GCF_002995745.1 Clostridium vincentii
GTGTGAGCGGTAGAGGAGCGTCGTAATCGGGTTGAAGTCGTACCGTAAGGAGCGATGGACTGATTACGAGTGAGAATGTTGGCATTAGTAGCGAGATGTAAGTGAGAATCTTACAGGCCGAATACCCAAGGTTTCCTCAGGAAGGTTCGTCCTCTGAGGGTTAGTCGGGACCTAAGCCGAGGCCGAAAGGCGTAGACGATGGACAATCGGTTGATATTCCGATACCACTACAATCGTTATTATCGATGGTGTGACGGAGAAGGATAGGATGTGCTAGCTATTGGATGCTAGTCTAAGCGTTTAGGGAGTTAGGATAGGCAAATCCGTTCTAACAATTCTGAGGCGTGATGGGGAAGGTTCTACGGAACCGAAGTATCTGGTTCCATGCTTCCAAGAAAAGCATCTAGAAAGAGAAGTAGTGCCCGTACCGCAAACCGACACAGGTGGGTGAGGAGAGAATCCTAAGGCCGGCGGAAGAATCACAGTTAAGGAACTAGGCAAATTAACCCCGTAACTTCGGGAGAAGGGGTGCCTGCT
>NZ_PVXQ01000097.1 GCF_002995745.1 Clostridium vincentii
TCCCAGTGCAAACCGTTATTCGTCCAAAAACTGAAGAGTACCACGATTTTAGAGGCTATGCTGGAAAATTATATGGGAACAATATTAAAGTAGGAGATGCTGTAACGGTTTTACCTTCTTTAACAGAGTCGAAAGTGACAAACATCCACTTTTTCGATCAACAATTTGACGAAGCTTCAGTGGGTTCATCAATCACAATCGAATTAGAAAATGATATTAATGTAACTAGAGGGGATATGATTGTAAAATCATCTGAATTGCCTAAAGTGGAGAAAGATATCAATACAACAGTTTGTTGGATGGACAGTAAAAAACTCGTTCCAGGTGCAAAGTATTTTGTGCAACACAACACTAACCGTGTTTTAGCTAAAATTGACAGCGTGAAAAACGTAATTGCAACTGATTTTTCTGGAACTACAGAAGCATCTCAATTAGCAATTAACGAAATAGGAGAGGTAAATATCAAGTTAAGCAAAGCAATTTATTTTGATGCTTACAACGACAATAAATCAAATGGTGCTTTTATCTTAATAG
>NZ_PVXQ01000098.1 GCF_002995745.1 Clostridium vincentii
AGTTACTTTCTAGCATTTCCCTAATTTCTTTTTTGATCTCTACTTCTATTTCATAGACCTTCAAAAGTTTTGGTTTGATTTGCTCAATTGGAGTAACAACCGATAAGAATTCTGTTGCCTGCATAAGCATGCTATACTGTTCAAAACGTACGTCAAAAGAGCGATCAAAAGCAAAAAAGTCTTTATACTTTCCTATCAAAATAGCTTCTTGCTGATCTACTATAGCCAACTGTCTGAAATAATTAAATACAGATATATCGTTTTGAATAATGCGCTCCTTCAAATCTTCTGTTTCTTTTTTTAGCTGGGGCAAAAGGGTATCTGCTTCAGTTGATTTGAATTTATGGCCATCGTAATCAAAAGATTTGAGTTGAATTAAACCATCTAGAATATTCTGAATGGTTTGTTCGTCATTAGATACCGCAAGGTACTCGTACACTAAATCTATTTTCTCCTTACTGAATAATTGTTCGAGTTCCTCTTGTTTGCCAATCGATGGTGCGTTCTCTATGTCAAAATGCATTATAT
>NZ_PVXQ01000099.1 GCF_002995745.1 Clostridium vincentii
CTGATGTCTTATGGATAGGTATATCTATTTTAATATGGAATGAAACTCTTTTTGTTACAATAGTAGTAATAAATTTTTTTAAGGTACATAGTCAATTAGTAGGTGAAAATAGTTTGCAAACCTTTTTTGATATCAATTGATTTTATAAGTAGATGCAATCTTTGTTCCATAATTTGTTGTCGAGGTATTTTAGTATGATCAAAATATTTTGTCGCTATAGATGTTGTAAAGTATTCTGTTTCATTGATACGTTTATAGAAATTTTTAAAAAATTATAATTACGAGATAAATGTTAAATTTGTGTGGTGCTTTACCACACTTCCATTATAAACTTATGAAAAAAACCACTTGGGTGCCCTTAGCGTTTCTTTTTTCCTGTAGCTTGTCATTGCAAGCCCAGGCAAAGAAATGGACTTTGCAAGAATGAGTCAATTATGCGGTAGAGAACAATATCTCTATTAAACAAACAGAACTAGATGGTAAAACTGCATTAATCGATAAAAAAGGAGCTTACGGT
>NZ_PVXQ01000100.1 GCF_002995745.1 Clostridium vincentii
GATAGGGCATTGGGAGGTGGATATGTTGCATCCTCAGAAGTCAGGTGCAGCGGTGTTGGTCGCGGTAGAGCGCAAGTCACGCTTTGTGCTATTAGCCAAACAAGCGGGTAAGCATGCAGCGCCAGTTGCCGCAAAACTTAACGAGTGGTTCTCAGTGCTTCCTCTTAAGTTGAGGCGTACTTTAACGCAAGATACTGGAACTGAGTTTGCAATGCATTACCAGTTGAATGCTTTGGGGATGGCGACGTATTTCTGTGCACCGCATCATCCGTGGCAGAAGGGAAGCGTTGAGAATATGAATGGTCGTATACGACGTTATATTCCATTAGGTACTGAGCCTAATAGTTTCTCTGATGCGGATATGCAGGTGTTAGCTAACCAGTTAAATCATACACCACGTAAATGCCTTGGCTTTAAGACCCCTGCTGAGGTATTCTTAGCGCATTTAAAACCGTTGCACTTGGTTTGCGTATCCAACTTCCCGCTTTCGCGGGAATGATGATGTT